>DATDPU010000069.1:0-47819 GCA_035292585.1 Anaerolineae bacterium
CTCACCTTACGCAAAAGGCCATTTCACCGCTGAGAACGCACACTTGCCCCACGCTGCCGCGTAGCGGCAAGTGCGGGGAGAGCGCGGAGCGGATTTCCTAGCACATCTCTGCGTCCTCCGCGCCCTCTGCGGTAAAATCCCGCCTGACTGCGTAAGGTGAGTTCCTGATGCGGAAGATCGTCAAGCCCGGCGCGCCGGACGTCGATCCGTTCGTAGCGGAAGGAGATTAAACGTGAAAGTCCTACTGATCGGCGTCGGCGGCGTTGGCGAGGCGATTGCCGTCATCGCCAAAGATAAGCCGTGGCTGGAGAAGATGGTGCTGGCCGATTACAACTTCAAGCGCGTCAAAGAGGTGCGCCACAAGCTGAACTGTCCCAAGAAGTTCTCCGGCGCGTGGGTGGACGCGAACGACAAGCAGCAGATCGTCCAGCTGGCGGAGCAGCACGGCGTCGATCTGATCATGAACGCCGTCGATCCGGTATACAACGCAAAGATTTTCGACGCGGCGTATCAGGCTGGCTGCAACTACATGGATATGGCGATGACGCTCTCCGCGCCCCACGCCACGGATCCGTTCCACGCGTGCGGCGTGAAGCTGGGCGATTACCAGTTCGGACGCGCGGCGAAGTGGGCGAAGAAAGGCCGGCTGGCGCTGGTCGGGATGGGCGTCGAGCCGGGCCTGGCCGACGTGTTCGCCCGGTATGCCGAGAAGCACCTGTTCGACGAGATCGAGGAGATCGGCATCCGCGACGGCGCGAACCTGGAAGTGCGCGGTTACGCATTCGCTCCCAATTTCTCGATCTGGACGACGATCGAGGAATGCTTGAACCCGCCGGTGATCTGGAACAGGGATCAGGGTTGGTACACGACCGAGCCTTTCTCCGAGCCGGAAGTGTTCGAGTTCCCCGCAGGCATCGGCCCGGTCGAGTGCGTCAACGTCGAGCACGAAGAGGTGCTGCTGATTCCACGCTGGGTGAAGTGCCGGCGGGTCACCTTCAAGTACGGGTTGGGCGATCAGTTCATCGGCGTGCTCAAGACGCTGAAGCTGCTCGGCCTCGATAACAAAGACCCGATCAAGGTGAAGGGTGTGAAAGTCGCGCCGCGCGATGTGGTAGCCGCCTGCCTGCCCGACCCGGCGCACCTGGGCGATCGCATGTACGGCAAGACTTGCGCCGGGACGTGGGTCAAGGGCGTCAAGGATGGCAAGCCGCGCCAGGTGTATCTCTACCAGGTTACCGACAACGCTGCGTGCATGCAGAAATATGGCGTGCAGGCAGTGGTCTGGCAGACGGCCGTCGGGCCGGTGATTGCCATGGAGTTGCTGCAGACTGGCGCGTGGCAGGGTCACGGCGTGCTGGGGCCGGAAGCCTTCGACCCCGACCCGTTCATGGCGCTGATGCCGAAGTACGATTTCCCGTACGGTCTCAAGGAGATGTAAGCAGCGGATGCCGCGCTAAACGGACACGGCTCATGTTTCAGAATGAGTGAGTAGCTGGCAGCATGGCCCCCGCGTAGGCGTTAACGGGCGCGCGGCCCTACGCTCGCGTCGCAGCCAATTCGATCTGAGTGTATTTCAATCGTTCCAGAGCCGCCTGGAAGATGCGCTGCGTCAGGGAATAGGCCAGTTCACGATCTGCTTCACACAGCGCGCGCAGCGCATCGGCGTCGATCTCGATCAACCTGGTCATTTTGGCGCATTGCGCGGTATCGATATAGCGGTAAGCCTCGAGCAACGACGACACGCCGAACACCTCGCCCGAAGCGATCGACCCAACCGGAGCGTTGACAAGCGCACCCTCGCCGCCGCCGCTGTACAGTAGATCGACGTCCCCCTCGATCACCACATACAGTTTATTGGCCGGAGTATCTTCCCGAAAAACGATCCCCGTCTGCGGATACGATTTTTCTTCAGACACCATCGCAATCGCTTTCAGTTGTTCATCGCTTAACGGCCCGAACACGGGGTAACGACGCAGGAGTTCAGGGGAAATCATGCGCTTGCTCCTTGGCGAGAAGCTCGCAGAAGGTCTAACACCGATTCGACCGCGAACGGCACCGCCGCGGCGACGGGCGGTGTAAGTTCCTCGGAGAAATCGTAAACACGCTGGGCTTCCACCGCGACGACGGTCACCCGCTCTGGCAGCCGCGCCCCCAAAGCCCGTCCCATCTTCAACGCGGTCAGCAGTGACGTATCGTGCGCCGAGGCCGTGTGGCCGGCGGTCTGGTTAGGCAGCTCCGCTAGATCAACCGTGTAGACGGCGCCGGCCGGCTTCTGGCCGGTCGAAAACGCATCGATCAGAACCACCTGCTCGTAGCCGACCAGCCGTTCCATCAGGCTGAGACCGCCGAGGGCGAGGCAATCCACCTCAATCGCGGATTGCGGATCGGTAGGGACAATCCGCAATCCGCAATCCGCAATCCGCAATCTTTTTTTGACCTCCTCCGCAACGCGCCACCCGACGCCATCGTCGCCGAGGCTGGGATTGCCCAGCCCGATGACGAGCACTGACGAAGGACGAACGACCAATGACGAAATCTCTTCGTCGATCGCCCTGCATCCTTCGTCACCTGCCCTCGCTGCGTAGCAGCGGGGGTCGGTCGTTCGTCGTTCGTCCATCAGCAGTACTGCCGCAGCACTTCGACCGGCTGGCCCTGCGCGTCGTGGATCGTCACTTCCAGCGGCATCCGACCGGGCAGTGAATGCGTGGCGCAGCCGAAGCACGGATCGTAGGCCCGGAAAGCCATCTCGACCTGGTTCAGCAGGCCGTCGGTAACCACCGTGCCCTTGTGAATCAGCTTCCGGGCAACCTTCGCAATCGACATGTTCATCCGGGCGTAGTTGTTGGTGGTGCCCACAATCAGGTTGACGCGCGTGAGGATACCGCGCTCGTCGGTCCAGTAATGATGCGTCAGCGTGCCGCGCGGCGCTTCGACGCTACCCACACCTTCGGTCGGCCTCGCAGTGGGAAGAACACGGAAATTGTCGGACGTGATCTCCGGGTCGGTCGCCAGTTCGACCCAGCGCTCGGCGGCGTACAGCAACTCGATCAGGCGCGCCCAGTGCGTGGCGAGATGTTGATGGACGACCTTGCCATGCCAGGTCGTGCTGTAGCGCTCGGCCTCACCCTTGAGGAACGTGACGTAGAAGCGTTCGTATTCCTCTTGCGCCAGCGGCGTGGCCATGCCGTCGGCCGCATTCAGCCGCGAGAGCGGCGTCGCGCAATACACGCCGGAGTCCTTGCCGTCCACCAGCCCTTTCCAGCCGATCTTCTTGAGGTACGGGAACTTGAGGTAAGTCCACGGCTCGACGTGCTCGGCGATCCAGTCGGGGTATTCGTGCGGGGCATACGTGCCGATGCGCTCGCCGTCCGGATCGACGACGCTGATCTTGCCGTCGTAGAAGTTTACCTTGTTGTTCGCATCCACCATGCCGATGTAGTAGGTGCGATGCGTAAACGTGTCATCCAGGATCAGGTCGACGTAGCTTGAATTCTTCAGGACGATGTCGTCGAAGATTTTCAGGCTGAACTGCGCGAAGTTCACCGCCCAACGACCCATCTGCTCGATCGCTTGCCGCTGCTCCTCGGTGATGCCCTTGGTCAGCCCGCCGGGGATCGAAGTGCAGGGATGCACCTTGCGGCCGCCGATCATTTCGATGACGGTATGCCCATACTTGCGCGCCTGGATCACCTGGCTGCCAATCTCCAACCCGACCTTATGGATCACGCCCAGGATGTTGCGCTCGGCCACCGGCGCGTCGGGGCCGACGATGAAGTCGGGCCCGGCCAGCGCATAGAAGTGCGTCGTGTGGTCGGTAACGTAGAAGGCGCTGTACAGCAGCTCGCGCAGTTTCTTCGCCGCCGGCGGCGGATCGACGTGATACACCGCATCGGCCGCTTTGGCCGCAGCCATGTGGTGCGCCTCCGGACACACGCCACAGATGCGATTGGTGAGGATCGGCATCTCTTCAACCGGCCGGCCGACGCAAAAGCGCTCGAAGCCGCGCAGCTCGGGGATCTGAAAGTAGGCGTTGGCGACTTCGCCCTCGTTGTTCAGGAAGATCTCGATCTTGCCGTGGCCTTCGAGGCGGGTGACCGGGTCGATAGTGATGCGTTGCATGATGGTCTCCTCGAAAAGGATGAGGGATGAGGGATGAAGATTCCGCCTTCATCCTTTCCATGCAGATTTCCCCGCGCGCAGCAGCGACCCGGCCAGGTTAAAACGGTAAAAGCTGCCGACCGGATCGGGAATGCCGTCCAGGATACGATCGATTTCAGCGGGGTCGGTGCTGTCGATCACCGAGGCGACGGCCGTCATCAAGCGCGCACCGTAGTCCAGTGCATCGCTGGCGGGGCCATAACAGCCGACGCAGGCCGCGCCCGCCTTCGGGCACAGCGCGGTGCAGCCGGCGCGTGTGGCCGGACCGTTGCACAGAATCCCCTGCTCCAATAGGCATAGCGCCGGATCGGTGTGCACATCCTGGATGCGCGCGAACCGGGTGATCTTCTTCACATTGCGCGCCCGCGGGCATTCGTCGCACACAGTCGAGGCCGCCGCGCCGATCATGCTGCCCGCTGGCGGCAGGCTGGCTTTGCCGTGCAGCGCCTGAATCACCAGGTCAACCACCACGGCGATTTGGTGCGACTCGGGCGGGCAACCGGGCATGTAGTAATCGACCGGCACGACCTGATCGAGCGTCTTCAAGACCGGGTAGAACTCTGGAATGTTGAGCACCCCTTCTGCCGCCTGCCAGCTCGGTTGAGGTCGAACGCCTTGCAGGTTGTACGTGGAAGGGCTGGCATAAGCGGCGTCGAAGATCTCCTGCGTCGTGCTCAGATTCGCCAGGCCGGGGATGCAGCCCTCGCAGGCGCACGATCCGAACGCGACCAGGATTTTCGATTTGCGCCGCAGCAGGCGCGCCAGGTGCTCGTTTTCGCTGTTGCGAATCCCGCCGTCGAACAGGGTGAGCGTGATCGAACCGTCGGGCATTGCCTCCAGGTCTTTATACTTGGCGTCCATCGCCACCGGCCAGAAGGCGATGTCGAAATTCGCGTCCACGTCGAGGATCTTCTCATGGATGTTCAGGACGGCGATCTCGCAGCCGCCGCACGCGGCCGCCCAGTACATGGCGAATTTAGGTTTGCCGTTCGTCGTCATGCGGCCACCTCCTGCGCGAAGGATGAAGGCTGAGGGCTGAGGGCTGAATCTTCATCCCCTGCCCCCGAAGCGAAGCGAAGAGGGTTCGTCCTTCCGCCCTCATCCTTTCCCCAGTTCAACGGGCCGAGTGCGCGAACTTCTTCGACCATGTGGGTGATTTCCTGCGCGAGCTGGACACCTTCGGCGGCGCTGGCCCACACCAGTCTGAGGCGCTGCGGCTCGATGCCCAGCTGAACCAGGATGCGCTGCAACAACTTGAAGCGCCGTAGCGCCTTGTAGTTCTGCTCGAGGTAGTGGCACTCGCCGGGGTGGCAACCGGTGAGCAGCACGCCATCGGCCCCACTCGCAAACGCTTTGAGCACAAAGGTGGGATCCAGCCGGCCGGAACACATCAACCGGATCAGCCGGATATTGGGCGCATATTTCACGCGCGCGGTGCCGGCCAGGTCGGCGGCCCGGTAGCTGCACCAGTTGCAGGTAAAGCCGATGATCACCGGCTCGAACTGATCTTGATGCGTCATGGTTTCCTCCATAGACGAGAGACGATAGACGAAGGACGAAAGCCATTCGTCGTTCGTGATCCGTCGTCCGTCATGTAGGCGCCGTCGCCGGGGTCGTCTCCAAATTCAGCAGCAACAGGCCCTCGATCTGCGAGAGGATCTGCTGGTTGCTGAACACGGTTCCGCTGATCGCGCCGGCGGGGCAGGCTGCCACACACGTGCCGCAGCCCTGGCACAGCGCCGGATTGATCTCGGACACCAGGCGATCTTCGTGGAACGTGATCGCGTTGAACGGGCACAGGTCGTTGCACATGCGGCAGCCCGAACACTCGTCGGCGTTGATGCTGGCCCGCACCGGCTCGAGCGCGATCTCGCGTTGCTGGATCCGGCCCAAGACGCGCGCCGCCGCCGCCGCGCCCTGGGCCACGCTCGTCGGGATGTCCTTCGGCCCCTGCACGCAGCCCGCGATGAAGATGCCTTCGGTCATCGTCGCGACCGGGTCGAGTTTCGGGTGCTTCTCGATGAACCAACCGTCGGCGCTGCACGAGATGCCGAAGCGCTTGGCCACCGCTTTAGCATCGTGGCGCGGTTGCAAGCCCGCCGCCAGGATCACCATATCGACCGGGACGCGGCGCTGCTTGCCGACCAGCGTATCCTCCACCTGGATGATGAGCTTGCCCTCCTCACCGCGCAACCGAGCGGCATCGGTCACTTCGGCTACCCGCCCACGCACGAACAACACGCCTTCCGACAGCACGCGCTGGTAGAACTCATCGTAGGCTTTCGCCGCCGTGCGCATGTCGATGTAGAAGTTGTAGACGGTCGCGCCGGTGCGCTCTTTGACCAGATGCGCGAATTTCACGCTCTGCATACAGCAGATCACCGAACAGTAGTTGTTGTAGTAACGGTCGCGGCTGCCGACGCAGTGAATAATGCCGACTGCTCTTGGCTCGGTGACGCCATCGCGCAGGACGAGCTTGCCGCTGGTCGGCCCGGCCGCGTTGCTGAGCCGCTCGAACTCCAGGCTGGTGAAGACGTTCGCCAGCCGGCCATAACCATAGTGCGGATTGCGCCGGGGATCGAACAGGTCGTAGCCGGTTGCCAGGATGATATTGCCCACCGGCAACGTGAGGACTTCATCCTGCTGGCTGAAGTCGATCGCGCCGGTCGGGCAGAGTTTCTCGCAGGCCCGGCAAGTGCCCTTCTGGAAGAAGATGCAGTTGTCCTTATCGACCACCGGGTACTTGGGCACGGCTTGCGGGAAGGGAGCATAGACCGCTTTCCGATAACCGAGGCCGCTCTCGAACACCTCATCGACGACTTTCTTGGGGCACTTCTCCTGGCAGATGCCGCAACCGGTGCACAGCTCGGTATTGACGTAGCGGGCGCGCTTGCGCACGCGCACGGTGAAGTTGCCCACGTAACCATCCACCTGCTCCACCGCGCTCCAGGTGAGCAGCGTGATATTGGGATGTGCGCCGACCGAGACCATCTTGGGCGTGAGGATGCAAGCGGCGCAATCGAGCGTAGGGAAGGTCTTATCGAACTGCGCCATGTGCCCGCCGATCGACGGCTCGCGCTCGACGACGTAGACCGGGTGGCCGGCGTCGGCGATTTCGAGCGCCGCCTGAATGCCGGCGATGCCGCCGCCGACGACCAGCGTCGCCGGGTGGATCGGCACGTGCAGCGGCTCCAGCGGTTGGTGATGGCGCACCCGCTCCACGCCGCCGGACAGCACCGCCTTGGCCTTATCGGTGGCCGCGATCTTGTCAGTGTGCACCCATGAAACCTGTTCACGGATCGAGACCAGCTCGCACAGATAGGGGTTCAGTCCCGCGCGTTTGCAGGCGGTGCGAAAAGTCTGTTCATGCAGATGCGGCGAGCAGGCGGCGACCACGACGCGCGTCAGACTCAGCTCGCGGATGTCCTTCTGGATCATTTCCTGGCCGAGGCTGGAGCACATGAACTTGTAATCGCGCGCCACCACCACGCCGCGATGCGCCAGCCGCCCGACCGCCCACTGGGCCACCTCTTCCACGTCGACGACGCCGGCGATGTTCGTGCCGCAGTGACACACGTATACGCCGATCCGTTCCTCGCTCATGAGCTCAACTCCCCTTTGTCACCCGCACCCGGCAGGCGCGGCATGGGTAGGGCTTGCCGGGAGCGCTTGGGCTTGGCGACCGGCGGCTCGGCCGCAGGGACTTCCATGCCGATCCGCGCCAGCGCCGGGCGGGCATCTACGAATTCACTCCCGAAGCCCAGGGTCTTGGGGGCTTTGCCGAAGGCCAGGCCGATCAACTGCGTGAAGTAGGTAACCGCTACGTGATAGTGGGTGTGGAAGTAGTGGTTCATCTCGTTCTGATAGGCGTCGAGGTTCAGCTGGCACATCGGGCAGAGCGTCACCAGCATATCCGCCCGGTACTCCGCTGCGGCGTGGATCAACCGGCGAATCAGCTCCAGCGCGACTGGCTTGCTGATCTGCGTCATATGCCCGCCGCAACAGTCCAGCTTCATCGGGAAGTCGATCACCTCGGCCCCCAACACGCCGAGTAATCGATCCAGCTGCGCCGGGTATTCGGGGTAGTTGAAGCGGTGATCAAAATCGGGGCGCAGGATCATGCAGCCGTAATAGGGTGCGACGCGCAGGCCCGTCAGCGGGCGCACGACGTTGCGCTGGATCGTCTCCAAACCCACATCGTGCATCAGCACATCCAGCAAGTGGCGGATTTTGAGCGAGCCGGGGGTGTAATGTAGTCCGCCGGCAGCCAACGCCGAGTTGATCGTCTCGCCCAGATTTGGACTCTGGTGCATATAGTGATCGGCCTTCGCCAGGTTAAGATAGCAGGCGCTGCAGCCGGCCATGACGGTGTGCGAACCATCCGCCTGCCGCTCGGCCAGCGCCAAGTTGCGGCCAATCAAGGCATAACCCGGCAGCGGGCTGACGGCCATGAACTCCGTCGCGCCGCAGCAATTCCAGTCCTCGATCTCTTCGAGTTCGATGCCGAGCGTGTCGCGAATCGCCATGAGCGAGTCCAGGTAAGCCCGGGCGCTGCGCTCCATGGCGCACCCAGGATAGAAGAGATATTTCATCGCGCAGCCTCCAGCTCTCTGGCGCGAGCCAGGATCGCCTTGAGTTGTTTGAGACCCTTGATGCGGCGCGGTGTGACGGTCAAGCGGTCCTTCGTCAGCATGCCCAGGCCCAGCGGGGCCATGCCGCGCATGCTGATCGGCCGGTGGCGCAGATAATGGCGGGTGGCCAACCCGAACTCGAAGCTCCGCCCATACCGCTCGACGTAGTCGCTGTAGGTCTGTGAAAGGTGCGGGCCGGCCGCATCCTCAAACAGCCCGGCGCGGATGGCCAGGCTCTTCAAGGTATACATCACGTCGGGGATATGGACTTCCTGCGGGCAACGCACCATGCAGTAATAGCAGGCCACGCAGAACCAGGGCGTGTTGCTGGCGAGCACCGCCTCACGCATCCCGGCGCGGACCATGGCAAAAATTTGCCGAGGGGTGTGATCCATATCGGCTGCCGAGGGGCACGAGCCACCGCACGTCCCGCATTGGATGCACATCTCCAGACGCGACTCGCCAGGCGTCGCGGTCACTACTTCATCCAGAAAGCTCAGATCGGCTACAGGCGCCTCGGGCAGCGCCGGGATGGCGTCCTGCTCCGTTTCGATGGGGGTCAAGGCCAAAGCACACCTCCTGCATGGGTAACTGAATGTGGGACCGCCAAGGCGTAGGTACTCATACAGTACAGTAGGCTCTTGGTCATCATAATCCGTCCCTGCTCCATAACCTACCCGTCGAACACCCTATTTTGGCAAATAAGAGACCCTATCCGAGTAGGGTCTGGGGGTGCAGCGGCTATCGAACGTCCAGCCTGAACGTGCGGCCCGTATCTGGAAGCTGACGCAGTGCTCAATTGTGCAGGTCGCCGGGTTAAGCGCAAACGGGCGGTTTGATCACAGAGAAGATGTGGGCGACGCGGGCCTCAGGCGGCGCGCACACGACTAGATCAGGATCGATGAAGTGGATGAGACTCTGGCATAGCGAACGGATTCCATGATGCGCCAGTTCAACCTCCATAAGGCCCGTGCATCTGGCGGTCTCAAGCAAGGGACAGTCGGCAAGGCTAAAGCGCAACTCTGGGCCGACCTGCCCGATGGTAAAGTGCGCATTCATCGATTCGAGTACATACTGCAAGGCGTAGGCGCTCGGGTTGACGGCCATCTCCGCCGGGACGCTATCCTGGATGTACCGCGCCAGAGCCTTACCGAGACGCTCTCCGAAAGCCTGCATGTTCTGGTAGGCTTTGGAGGAGTCGCGCCATGTCTGGCAGTACATGGCGTACTCCAGAAACACCTGGCAGAGATTCACTGCCGTGACAGGCCCGCCACCGGGGATCTCGCCCCAGATATGCAAGCCGGTGCGTGGGGCATCACCCACGCATACATCCCGCTGATTCACCTCGCAATAGTACATATCCGCGCTGGCGAGGAGATACCGATAGAGGGGCGTGATACGACGCTCGGAAACCTGCGTCACCATTGCTTTGCCCTCCTGAATCCCTGATGGCTTCAATGCAGATGTGAGACAACCCCACCTGCACCTATACAGTACAACGCCAGGCTGCCAAACATAACCGGCTGTCTGCCCCATAACCTAATTGTCGGACGCCCTATTTTAGTGAAAAAAGGAACTTATCTAAGTAGGTTCTCAAAAATGTAAGAGTGATGAATATCCACCCAGATGGGGAATCCTGACACTCGCAACCCGCCTTGACTTTTCAGCATACTGAACAGTGATCGCGCGTAAGTACTCAAGCAGCCCAGGCGTAGGGGCTGGTACGTGAGATGTCAGGTTAGCCGATGCCGACCCACTGGCCTGTACCTCACCGCTTGCAACAATATCTGACGGGCAGGTCGATCTTCAACCGACTCCTGTTCGGTAACACCCTTGTGATTGTCGCCAGCGCAGTGGTGGGAACGGTGCTGTCGGGTCACTTCGGCCATATCCTGGAGGAAGTGGGCATCTGGCCGATACTCCTGTCGCTAGCCTTCGGCATTTTGCTCAGCGTGATCGTGAACCATGGGGTGATCCGGTCATCCCTACGGCCACTGCACGAACTCCGCGAGATAGTCGATCGGGTACAGACGGGGCGAGTCGAGGCACACGTACGCTTAAAGGTGGACCACGGCGACCCCGATGTTGACCAGCTCGCCACCGCCATCAACTCGATGCTCGAACGGCTAGAAGGCCGCCGGCAGCAGCTGCAGGCGATCTCCGAGTACGTCATCAACGTGCAGGAGGACGAGCGCAAACGGATCGCGCGCCGCCTGCACGACGATACGGCGCAGTCCCTCTCGACGCTAATCATCAACCTGGAACGCCTGGAGCAGGTCCTCCCAACCGATGCGCCTGAGCTGCGACGCCGGCTGGCCTCGGCGCGCAAATTAGCCACCCGCACCCTGGAGGATTTGCGCAACGTCGTCTACGGCCTGCGCCCGACCATGCTAGACGACCTGGGGCTGGCGTCGGCGATTCACTGGTACGCCCGCTCGAGTTTAGATGAGGCCGGTGTGCAGGTGAGGTTTGATTCGCTCGACGAGACAACCCGGCTGCCCCCGCAGGTGGAGACGACCCTCTTCCGCATTGCGCAGGAAGCGATCAACAACGTGGTGCGCCATGCCCACGCCAAATCGGTCGCGATTTCACTATGGCGGGATAACGGCAGTATTTGTCTGTGCGTGGAAGACGACGGCTGCGGCTTCGACCCGGCACAAGTCTCCGGGCAGGCGCTGCCACTGCGCCGCCTGGGGCTACTGGGGATTCAGGAGCGGGCCGACCTCGTCAGTGGTGAAGTAACAGTCGATTCTGCACCCGGTCGTGGCACACGGCTGGAGGTGCGTGTTCCGGTAGCTCAGACGGGAGGCAGCCGCGATGGAAAAAATCCGTATCCTGCTGGCCGACGATCATACGATTCTGCGTGACGGCATTCGCGCCTTGCTGGAAGACCACCCGGACATGGTCCTGGTCGGTGAGGCCGAAGATGGGCGCTGGGCCGTGCACCTGGCCCACGAACTGCGCCCGGATGTCGTGCTCATGGATATCGGCATGCCCAAGCTCAACGGCCTGGAAGCGACGCGGCAGATCAAGCGCAGTCATCCGGAGATCGCCGTGCTCGTGCTCACCATGCACGATAATGAGGAGTACCTGCGGCAGGTGCTGGCCGCCGGCGCATCGGGCTACGTCCTCAAACGCGCCGCAGCCAACGAACTGGTCACTGCCATTCATGCGGTGCATCGCGGCGAAGCGGTGCTTTCCCCGGCCGTTACCCGCCTCGTGATCGAAGACTATCTGGGCAGCCACCGACCGCAACCCGCGCCCGCGGCGGGTGACCTGACGCCCCGCGAACGCGAGGTGCTGCAGTTGATCGCCGAGGGCCACACCAGCAAAGCAATCGCGGAACTCTTGTGCGTGTCGATCAAGACTGTCCAGGCTCATCGCGCCAGCCTGATGCAGAAGCTGGACCTGCACGATCGAGGCGATTTGATCAAGTACGCGATTCATAAGAAGATTATCGAAGTGTAAACCGGCCTTCACCGCACGCCGCCCGCGCCAACGCGGGCTTTTTTGCGCCTGCCCGATGCGTGACAGGCCGGCCCTGTCTCCGTGCCCAGGCGACGACTCGGTTGGGCGCGCCGCCCCAAAATACACTCCCCACTCGATCCCGTCTAAGCTCTCCAACTGATGTGCAGCCCAGCCGCCGGCAGTATGATCGATCCGACAGCGAGACAGTACCTGGAGGTTTTCGTGCTCACGCCATTGGCCGTCACACAACAGCATCCCAGCGAGGCTCTATTGCTGACACGCGCAGTGGCGGGCGACCCGGCTGCCGTCGATTCGATGCTCGCGCAACTGGGTGCGGATGATCTTCGTACTCGGGAAGTGATCATCAAAGTTATCGGGAGCAGCGCCGACCCACTGTTGTGGCAGCGACTCCTGATCGGCCTGGCGCTGCACCGCTGGAGTTCACAGTCTGACTATGGCGTCCGATTGGATAGCGAGGTCTGCGAACGGGCAGATGCGGCGCTGATCAATCTGTTTACCCGCCGTGACGATGCGCCGGCCGTCATGCAGATCAAAGCCGCCGTCTTGCGCGAAGGATTGACGGACCCGCAAGCCCGCATTCGCTTCACCGCTGCGGCGCTCCTAGGTTTACAAGAAGACGCTCGCTCCGTCCCGACCTTGATCGAAGCAGTGCACGCGAGTGAACCCGACTGCCAATCATGGGCAATCCGGGTATTAGGCCAGCTGAAGGACGAGCGCGGAGGTCAGGCGCTGGCCGAAGCGCTGAACTTTGACGATGAGCAACTGCACGGGGAAGCGTCGCAGGCGTTGTCCGAGCTGGGCGATGCGGCGCTACCGGCCTTGATCCAGACACTCAAAGCACTCAAGCCGCATGTGCGCTGGCACGCCGCCCGGGGCCTGGGGGAAATCGGCGATACGCGCGCGGCGGACTATCTAGCCGAAACACTAGCCGATGATGACTTCAGCGTGCGTTGGGCCGCCGCGGAGGCCCTGGCAGAGATTGGCCTGCCAGCCGTGCCAACCGTTTTGGAATGGATTTCGCGCCATCCGCTTTCCGAAGACGTGCGCCAGGCTACCTATCACGCGCTTAATCAGATTACCCTGCGCCCCGTCCACCTCCGTTTGCAACCACTCCTGGATGCGCTGCGCAGTCCGGCCTCCGCCGCTGAAGCGCCGCTAATCGCCTGCCAGCTGCTTCAATCGTGGCAGAGCCAGAGGGGTGATTAGAGCGAGCGCGCTAGCGTGCCCGCTTGGGGCTTCGTTCAGGCTGTGTTACAATCCCCGCCGTCCAGCGCCAACCCCTTCCGGCCGTTAGCCGAGTGATCGCCTTGTGAACCTACGCCCACCCGCCCCTCGCCGTCACGAGGGACCGATTCTCATCGCACTGATCGCCGTGTGCGCCGTCCTCTTCTCCTGGCTCTCGGTCGCGCGGCATTACACCTTCAACACGGCCGCCTACGATCTGGCGATGTACGACCAGGCCGTATGGAACACCAGCCAGGGGCGCTGGTTCGAGATCAATCTACTGGAAGACAGCATGCCCGGCCTGACGAACAAGCTAGGCGATCATGTCGAGCCGATCCTGCTTCCCCTGGCGCTGCTCTATCGCATCCGCAGCAATCCCGACGTGCTGTTGATCGTCCAGGCGCTTGCGCTGGCCGCGCTGATCTGGCCGCTATATCATCTCGGCCGAGACAAGACCGGCAGCTTCCTTCTGGCCGGCCTCAGCGTCGCGCTATACCTGGCGCACCCTGGCATGTGGAACGCGCTGCTGTTCGATTTTCACCCGGTTACGTTAGGAGCGGCTTTCCTGATGTTCGCGCTATGGATGCTGGCGCGGCAGCGGCCGGTCGCCTGCCTGATCTTTGCCTTGCTCGCGATGGCCTGCAAAGAGCACATCGGCTTGATCGTCGCGCTGCTGGGTTTGTACGTCGTGCTCTTTCGTCGATCGGATCGCCCGCTTGGAGCGCTCCTATTTGGCGTCGGGCTGGTGGGAGCGATCATCGCGTTTGGCGTGATCAACCCGGCCTATCAACCGGCCGGCGTCTCGCCCTACCTGGTGCGCTACGCCAGACTTGGCGACAGCCTGGGCGAAATCCTGCTGTCGCCCATCACCAAGCCGGACGTGGTCTGGTCGATGCTCAGCCGGCCGAACCGCGTTTCGTATTACGGCGACCTGCTGCTGCCGCTAGGCGGACTGCCGTTGCTCGGCGCAGAACTCATCTTGCCCGTCCTGCCCGATATTGCGCTGAACACCTTCTCCGCCTTTGGGCCGGCGCGCAGCATTGACTATCATTATGCGATTCTGATCGTGCCGTTCTTGATCCTGGCCGCCAGCTGGGGCGCCGATCGCGTAGCCCGGTTCACTCGGCGAAAATCGATTGTCTGGCTGGCCGGTGCGTGGATGCTGATCAGCATGGCCGCGTATCACATCGGTCACTATGGGACTTTCCTGCCGCTGTCCGATCGGTACGCGGCGACTTTCGCCTTCACACCGCATCACGCGGCCGGGCTGCAAATCGCCGGAATGGTGCCCGCCGAGGCCGTCGTGTCGGCCCAGTTCAACCTTGTCCCGCACGTCAGCCAGCGCCAGCGCGCGCACATCTTCCCGCGCCTTGACGATGCCGAGTATGTGTTTCTCGATACGCAAGGCGCGATCGCGCCATTCGAGGACGAGGCGAGTTATCGCGCTGCAGTCGATGCGGTTGTCAACGACCCGGCTTTTGAAGTCGTTGCCGGGCAAGACAGCTTTATCCTTCTACGGCGCAAGTAGGGCCCGGCAGATGACGAATGGCTGATCGCTCATCGCTTCACGTATCACGTTTCACGCTTCACGTGTCTCGCTTCTGGCCCGACCTCGTCGTTGTCGCCGCGATTTTTCTGACGACGATGCTGTTGTATGGGGCGAGCCTGGCGTACCCGTTTGTGTGGTACGACTCAGCCGACGTGCTGCGCGCGATGAAGTACTCGGTGTTCGACCTGTTCGCGGGCGTGGCCGGCTATGAATATTATCGTCCGCTGATCTTCACGTTCTGGCAGTTGATCTTGAACGCCTGGGGCGCGGCCTCCGCGCCGATGTTTCATGCCTCACTGATCGGCGCGCATGTGTTGAGCGGTGTGTTGTTATACGCGCTGGCGCGCGAGCTCACTCGGCGACGCGCCAGCGCCGCTGCTGCCGCGCTGCTGTTCGTCGTCTATCCTTTCAGCTATCAGGCCGTCACCTGGGCCATCGCTCACCAGCCGCCCAGCCTGGTGTTCGTCCTGGCGAGCCTGCTGGTCTACGTGCGCGCGCGGTTGAAAGGACGAGAGACGGAAGACGAAAGACCAGGGACGAAATCCAGCCTGCGTGTTTCGTCATTGGTCATTCGTCACAGCGCTGCTCTCGCTTGCCTGGTCGCCGCGATGCTGCTGCACGAAAGCGCTTTTGTCGGGGCGGGTCTCGTGCTGCTCCTCGAAGCGTACCTGGTGCTAGGCCGCCGTGTTCCGCGTGCGAGCATCGCGCCGCTGGCTTACCTGGCCGTCACACTAATCGTGTTCGCCGTGTATTCGGCGGCGGCCAAAACCAGCCCGAACGAAGAGACGCTTCAACCGATCACCGGCTTGTACCTGCTGCAAGGGCTGATCTATCCTTTAGCCATGATCACGGCGCAGTTGTGCCAGGCGCCGGGCTGTGACAGCGTGGCCTGGCTGCTGCCGGTTGCCGGTCTGACGTTGATCGGCCTGGTGGCGGCCTGGCGATCCGCTCGAACGCTGTTGATCGGTGCGCTCGGCACGTTGTGGTTCGGGCTGAGTGTCGCGCCCGTATGGGCCGGACGCGACTACGTCTACGTCGAGTATGCGCCCCGCTTGCTGTACCTGGCCGGCGCCGGCGCGGCGCTGGCGATCGCGGCCGCCCTCGATGCGGGCGATGGGCGCTGGCAAGGCCTGCTGCGCGCCGGCCTTGTCGCACTCATCTTGTTTCAAAGTGGGCAGTTTGTCATGGCCCGACAGACGCTGCACACCGACGCCTTTCAGCTGCTCGAACAGGAGAATCGCGCTTTGCTCGCCGCTTGGCCAGGCTCGGCGCTGTTCGTCAACACGGTCGAACTATTCACGCGCAAGCAGTCCGAATTTCCGCTCGGCTGGTTCGGCGTGCTGGTGTCGCCCTGGCACAACCCATTCATCGAGACAAAGAACTTACGCGCCCAGAATGCCGACTGGGTGATCGATCCGGCGCAGGCCGAGGGCGCTGCTCAACGTTCGCGCTTGAAACTGGAATTTCACGGCCGCATCGTAACGCCCGAACAGTTTCGCGCGGCGCTGGCCGCAGCGGCCGAGGTGTATCGGGTTGAGGCGCTCACCGCACCGGCGGGCGACTTGCATCTGTTCAAAGTGGCCGGCCTTCAACGGCAGGTCGATCCGCCTGCTGCCGTCGCAGAATGGTCGGCGGTTCGGTTGGCAGGCGCTTCCGTTGACATGGAAGCGGGCATACCGGTGCTGAACCTCGCTTGGTGGATCGCCGGGCTGAACGACGCCGGCCAGACCGTCTTTGTGCACGTGCGCAACGCGGCGGGCGAGATCGTCGCGCAGGCGGACGGCGATCCGATCGGGGGAATGGCGCCGTTCAACAGCTGGGCGACTGGCGATCTCATCCGCGAGCGACGGCCGCTGCTGCTGCCCCCGGATTCGCCCGCCGGAACCTACACGGTCGCGGTCGGTTTGTACGGTCGCGCCACGCTCGAGCGCACAACGCCCACGCGCGCGAACATCCCTCTGTCAGACGGCGCGCTCGTCGTCGGAAGTTTCGACATCCCTTGAGCCTATCGCGTATGGCACATCGCCTCACACCGCACGCATCACTGATCACTCATCACGTCTCACGTCTCACGTTTTACGTTTCACGCCATCAGCACTTCGCGCTCATCCTGGTCGTCTTCCTCACCTTCCGCCTGTTGTTGCCGTTCGTCTTCCGCAACGGGTCGTTCTTCGTCGAGACCGCGCCCGACCTGGCCGATTATTTGCAATGGGGAACGTTAGCCGACAGCGGACTATATCCGTTCATCGACTATTGGTCCGAGTACCCACCGCTGTTTGCCTGGTCGGTGATCGGGCTGTATCGGATCAGCGCGTTGTTGCCCGCCTGGATCGATCAACGCTTGTGGTTCGCGATCGTCATGCAAATCGCCATGGTCGTAGCCGACGCCGGTAGCCTGGTCTTGATCTACGCGATTTCCCGGCAGTGGGGCAGCCAGGCGCGGGCCGTGCGCGCCTCGGCGTTGTTCGCCGGATCGTTCATTGCCGCGTATGCGGCGTCGGGTTGGTACGAGCCGGTTCCGGTATTCCTGATGTTGCTGGCGCTCTATCTGGCGCTGCGCGACCGCTTCGGGTGGAGCCTGCTGGTGATCGGCGTCGGATTTTTGTCGAAGATCGCGCCGCTGGCTATCGCGCCGGCGGTGTTGAAGCGCATGCGCCAGCGCCGCCAGCAAGCGGTACACATCGTTTGGCTCGCTGCCGTCATCATCGCCTTGCTGCTGCCCTTTCTGTTGACCGGGGCCGATTACCTGCTGGCGTTTGCGCGGGCGACGCTGAATCGCCCAACCTGGCTGTCGCTGTGGGCCTTGCTCGACGGCAACTACCAATACGGCGCGACGCTATCGATCGCCGAGCGCTTCTCGCCCGATCAAGTCGGCGCGCCGGACACCAGTTCGTTGCCGTGGCCGATCATTCACCTGGCGTTTCTGGCTATCGTCCTGTTTATCTACACGCGCCGAACCGGCTGGCGCGCGCCCGGCGCATCGGTCGCTTTCGCCGGCCTGACCGTCAACCTGCTGCTCCTGTGGTCGAAGGGATTCTCCGGACAGTTCATCGCTTACACCATACCCTTTATCATCTTGCTGATGCCGAATTTACGCGGCGCGCTCTGCACGGCGCTGTTGAGCATCGTATGGGTCGCCGAATGGCCCATCGCCTTTCAGCCGCTCGAAAATCAAAACTGGTTCATCGCCTGGTTAGTGCTCGTCCGAACCGCGATTCTGATTGCGCTGTGTCTGGAGTACACCCGCTTCATATTCCCAACTGCCGCGCCGCGTTTCACGTTCTTCACCGCGCGGGCGACGACGGCTATTCTGCTCGTCAGCTGGCTCAGTCTCGCGCCGGTGACGCTTGCCGCCGTCAGCGCCTACACACAGGCGCGCCTGGCGGCCGATCCGGCTGCGCCCGCGCTCGATCTGATCCGATCGAGCGACGATCGCGTACCACGAACGATCGTCTTCGCCACGCCGCGCCTCTACCGCAAGCTCTATCCGCTGGCGCGTTCCTCCGGCGAAGTCTGGTTGCTTCCCACCGCAAGACACGTCCCCGAAGAACGCCGCATCGCGTGGCTGCAAACACTGGCAGCGCGCGGCCCGTTCTGGTTCGTCTTCGACGAAAGCGATCCGGAGACATGGGAAGAAAGCCGGCGCGGCGAGCTGTGGCTCTCGCAGCGCGCCTGCAAAGTTGCGACACAGATAGCCGGGGCAGCGCGCGTCTCGCGCTTCATCGCCGCGCCCCAGGCAGACACGGCTGTCTTCGGTGAGAGCGACGCGATTTTCGCCGATGAGCTCCACCTGACAGGCTTCGGCCTCAGCGGGCAAACGCTGCCGCCGGGCGGTGCGCTGTGCGTGGCGTTGAACTGGGAAGCGCTCCAGGCGCCGGCAGCCGATTACACCGTGTTCGTCCACTTCATCGATGCGCAAGGCCGGCTGGTCGCCCAAAACGACCAGCCGCCGCAGGGCGGGTTCGCGCCGACCAGTGGATGGTCGGCTGGATCGCAGATCGCCGATCGACACGGCATGCTGCTGCCCGGCGATCTGCCTGGCGGTGAATACGTGGTGCGTGTTGGGTTATATCGATCGGATAATCAAGCGCCGGTGTTGGTTACACGCGGCGAGCGTATGCTGCCCGATGCCAGCGCGATCGTGCTCACATCCGTGCGCGTGCAACCTTAGAACGAGGGCTCTACTCGATCGAGTGGGAAACCTTGCGAGGGTTGGACTTGAGGACTGTCAGACAGCGCAGAAACCCTCGCAAGGTTTTGCCTCAGACTTAGGACGAGTACATCTATGGCGTATCCAACTGCTGTAGCGCGCTTCCCCGTCAGCCTCGCGCAGAGAATGGCGCACGCGGCGCAAGCCCAGCGGCACTTCACGCTGATCGCGATCGTCTTTCTCGTCTTTCGGTTGCTGATGCCGCTCGGTTTCACCAGCCTCGGCCCGGACGTCGGCCAGTATCTGCGCTGGGGCGCGCTGGCCGACAGCCACCTATACCCGTACATCCATTACTGGTCGGAATACCCGCCGCTGTTCAGCTGGTCGGCGATCGCCCTGTATCGTTTGAGCACGCTTGCGCCGATGTGGCCGCTGGATCCACCCTTCTGGTTCGGGTTGGTGCTGAAAACAACGCTGGCGCTATTCGATCTGGGAAACTTGATTCTGGTCTATGCGATCGCGCTGCAACTGGGCCACAAGGCGCGGGCCATCCGCACCGCCGCGCTGTTTGCCGGCGGATTTATCACGGCCTACGCCGCCTGGGGCTGGTACGATACGCTGCCGCTGTTCTTCCTCCTGCTGGCGCTGTATTGGGCGCTGCGCGATCGACCGGTGGCCGGCGCGGTGGCCGCAGCGGTGGGGATGTTGATTAAAGTAGTGCCGATCGTGATCGCGCCGACGGCGCTGCGCCGTATCCCCGGCCTCCGTGGTCGGGCGAGGTATATCCTCGCGTTGGGCGCGACAATACTGGCGCTCTTGCTCCCCTTCCTGATCGCCAACGCGCCTTACGTCGCGGCGTTCGTGCGCGGCACGTTCAATCGACCCGCCTGGGGGTCGCTTTGGGCCATGCTCGAAGGCAACTATGATTTCGGGCAAGTGGCGCCTGTGGTCGAGCGATTCTCACTTGAAAGCGCCGACGCCGCGCCGCCAGTGGAGTCGCTGCCCTGGCCGATCATCCACCTCGCCTTCGCCGGATTGTTCCTGTTCCTGTATACACGACCGATCGACTGGCGCGAGCCGCGCCAGGCAGTGGCTTTCGCCGGATTGACCGTCAACCTGTTCCTGCTGTGGTCTAAAGGTTTCTCCGGCCAGTTCACCGTGTACGCTTTCCCGTTTATCGTGCTGCTCATGCCGAACCGGCGCGGCGTGCTATACGCCGGATTGTTGAGCGTGTTGTGGATCGCCGAATGGCCCTCGGCTTTATTCGCGCAGCCCGCCGATACGCAAACACCGAACTATTTTTTGCTGTGGTTGACCGTGACCCGCACGGCGATCTGGATCGCGCTGTGCCTGGAGTATGCCGCGCGGCTCTTCCCGCGCGCAGCCGCTCGTTTGCCGCGCGCAGCGCAGGCGATTCTCATCGCGAGCTGGCTCAGCGTCGCGCCGGTGAGCGTCTTGTTGATCGACACCTACACGCGGAACCAGCTGGCCGCCGATCCCGCCGCGCCAGCTCTCTACCTGATCCGCGACCGCGACAGCGCTGGCAAGACAATCGTCTTAGCGACTTCGCGCATTTTCCGGCGTCTCTACCCGCTGGCGCAGCGGGTCGGAGAAACGCTGCTCTTGCCATCGGCCAATCACGTGCCGCCAGATGTTCGGTTGGCATGGCTCAACCAGCTTGCCGCGCGCGGCCCGTTCTGGTTCGTCGCCGACGAAAGCGATGCGGGAGCGCTGGATGAAAACCGCCAAGCCGAAGCGTGGGTTGCCGAGCATACCTGCAAAGTCGAGACGCAGATCGCCGGGTCGGCGCGCGTGTCACGTTTCGTCGGCGCGGCTGAGACACCCATCGCGCTCGAAGCCGCTGCGGTGTTCGCCGACGAGATCGAGCTGACCGGCGCGCGCCTCGATCCGCAAACGCCCCGCCCCGGCGCTGGCGTGTGCCTCGAACTCGACTGGCGTGCGCTCGCGCCGCCGGCTGGGGATTACACCATCTTCGTACACCTGATCGACGCGCAAGGCCGGCTGGTCGCCCAAAACGATCAGCCGCCGCGGGGTGGGTTCGCGCCTACCAGCGGCTGGGAAGCGGGCCGGACGGTCACCGATAAGCACGGCCTGATCCTTCCGGCTGCGCTGCCGCCGGGGAATTACAGCGTTCAAATCGGGTTGTACCGCTCGGACGATCAATCACCAGTGCGTATCACGCGCGGCGATCGCGCTGCGCTGGACGCAGCTGCTATCCACCTAAGCAATGTGAGCGTGGTTCCCTGACATGAAATATCGCTTTGCGGCTATTGCGCTTTTGATTTTACAAAGCTGGCTGGAGCTGTCCACGCTGGCAGTCACTACTCCGACGGTCGATGAGCCGCTGCACATCATGCGCGGCTCGGCCTACGTCCGCCGGGGCGAAGAGCGCTACCTGATGTACGGACCGGTGTTGAGCGATGCGCTCAGCGGCATCGCACTAATAATGGAACCCGATCTCCAGCTGCCGCCGCCGGATGATCCCGTCTGGACGCAGATCGCCAGCATGAATCATCCCGACGCCTTTGTCTGGTCGAACGCCGTTCCGCCGCAACGCATCTTCTTCTGGGGTCGCCTGCCCATCATCGCGGTCAGTTTGATGCTGGGCGCGTTTATCTTCCGCTGGGCGCGTGAGCGCGCCG
Organism: Anaerolineae bacterium; assembly: GCA_035292585.1. Taxonomy (GTDB): domain Bacteria; phylum Chloroflexota; class Anaerolineae; order Fen-1058; family Fen-1058; genus DASSFZ01. Next base: position 21,865 of record DATDPU010000069.1, read on the forward strand.
GTGGACTGCCTGCGCTCGGCGCGCTGGCGCTCTACGTCTTTTGTCCCAATCTTCTCGCGCATTCTCGTCTGGCGACGACCGATAGCGTTACCGCGGCGACATTTCTGATCAGCGCCTATGCCTTTCAGCGCGCGCTCAACGCGCCGCGTTCGGCTACGCGCTTCCTCAGCGGGGCGGCGCTCGGACTGGCCTTCGCGGCCAAGTTTTCGGCGGCAGCGCTGCCGTTGGCCTTCGCGCTCGAAACTGCCGGGCGAGCCTGGCAAGCGCGCCGCGAGCGTCGCCCGGCGTTGACTCCGTTCATCACCCTGACGGCGACGATCCTAGTGGGTGGGTTGACGTTGTGGGCCATCTATCGCTTCCAGATGGGGCCGATCGAACCCGGCGGCCTCAACGTGCCGGCCCCGTATTATTGGGCCGAGTGGCAGGCGTTGAACCAATACTTACAAGACCCGCTGGCCGGATATCTTTTCGGCCAGTTAGCGCCGCGCGGCTGGTGGTATTACTACCCGATCGCGTTTCTGGTTAAGACCCCTTTACCGGTCTTGATCTTGGCGATCCTGGCTGTGTGGCGCACCGTTCGCGCACGAAGTTGGATCAGAGACTTAACGCTGTACCTCGCGCCGGGACTGTACTTCGGCGCGTTGTTGTTCAGCCCGCACGATTTGGGCTATCGCTACCTGCTGCCGGTCGCGCCCTTCATCTTCGTCGCCAGCGCCGATGTGATCGCCGCCGCTCTGGCGGCGCGTGGGACAAGGATCGCCGTCGGCCTGTTGATCGCCTGGCAAATCATCGGCGCGTTGCGTTATCATCCGTACTACCTGACGTTCTTCAACGAAATTATCGGCGGGCCGGATCGTGGCCGTTATATCTTGTCCGATTCCAACATCGATTGGGGGCAAGACCTGATCGGGCTGAAGCAGTACGTCGACGACCGACAGATCGAGCGCATCCAGCTCAGCTACTTCGGCGTCGCGCATCCCGACGCCTACGGCTTGTCCGCCGAATTGCAGCCGCCGCTCATCAGCGGTATCCAGGATCCGCCGCAGGAGCGCTGGCGCTGGGACTGGCGCACATTTTATCCAGCCGATCCGCTGCCGGGCGTGTACGCGATCAGCGTCAACAACCTGATGTATCCCAGCATGCCCTACGCGATCTTCCGCGATCGCATGCCTGAAGCTATCATCGGCGGGTCGATCTATGTGTACGATGTCCCGGCGCGCGGCGCGTCCATCGATCTGGCGCTGGGCGGTCTACAGATCGATCACATCGATCCCGGCAGCTACGCGCGCTTCAACACGAATGACGTGCGCTTGCGCTGGTTCCGGCCCGCCGATTCGCTTATCGCGCCGCCCGGCGCAGCTTGGATCGCTCTCGTCGATCAAGCCCTGGCTCCCGAACTGACCTCGTTCTTAGACGGCGTGCGGCCGGAGTTCCAAGCGCGGGCGCTGCGCAAGGATTCGCCCTACAGTGTCTATCATTTCGAGCTGGGGCAGCGGCTTCTAGCGGCGGCGCAGGCTGCGCAGCACAACGTCTATCTCAGCCTCGAGCTTTACCCGCAGCTGACGGATGCGATCAGCGCGACGTTGCCGGTGAGGTTCGGCGATGCGCTTGAGTTCATCAGCTATCACATTACTCCAGCCGATGAGACGAACGTCACCACCTACTGGGGTGTAACCAACCCGGCTACCGCGCCGACAGAGCTCTTCGTGCATGCGCTCAATCCAGACGGGCAAATCGTCGCCCAACGAGATGGATTCGGCGCGGCGGCTTATGGCTGGCGCGCCGGGGATGTGTTCGTGCAGATCAGCCGCCTGGCAATTCCGCGCGAGACCGGGCCGGTATGGATCGAGATCGGGCTATACAACCCGAATTCCGGCGAGCGCCTGCCCGTTCTCGTCGATGGGCGCCCGATCGATAGCCGCCTGCTGCTCAGGCAAATCGAGCTACCGTGACCGATTCAGGCGTCCGAACCCTGCAGCGCGATCATATTCTAAGCAAGTCGCGGAAAGTTCTTTCGAGGTTTATCCGCGCCAGTTTCGCCGCAGTTGTACTGCGGCGGGCGGCACGCTACGCGCAACTGCCGCCGGAACAAAAGAGAAAAGTATTTTCAAACAGATACTTAGACCTCGTCATCGCCGCGTCGGTCTTCCTGGCTGTGTTTCTCACGCACGTCAACAGCGGCAATGTCTTCTCGTTTGACTCGAAGTGGACGATCCACACGGCGCTCAGCCTCATCCGCGAGGGCAACACCGATTTGGACGAATACGCGGCCTTGATCGCTGCACACGACGAGTACGGCGCGATCGAGACGTTTGGCGGCCACCGCTACACCAACTTTCCACTCGGCCCCTCGCTCGTCGCGGTCCCCTTCGTCTTCGCCATCGACCAACTCGCTCTGCGCGTCTGGTCTTTTGATCTGAACACCTACGTCAGCCAGGCGATCCCGGCCGACATCGAGAGGTTCGTCGCCAGTATCGTCGTCGCCTTGACGGCCGTCGTGATCTACCAGATCGCGCGTCTATTCCTCAAGCGACCCTATGCGCTCCTGGTCGTTTTCATCTTCGCCTTCTGCACCTCGGCCTGGTCGACCGCCAGCCGCGCCTTGTGGCAGCATGGCCCATCCATGCTCATGTTGTCGTTGGCGTTGTACATCCTGCTGCGCGCACGCGCGGCCCCTCGCCTGAGCCAGTTTGCGTCCCTGCCACTCGCATTGGCCTACGTGATGCGCCCGTCGAACAGCATCTCGGTCGCGCTGCTGACGCTGTGCGTGCTCATTCATTATCGGCCTTACTTTGCGCGCTACCTGTTCTGGGCAGCCGTGATCGCCGCGCCGTTTGTGGCTTATAACTGGGCCATCTACCACGCTGTGGTCTCGCCCTATTACACGTTGTATCGAAGTTCCACGGCCGGCGTCGTGTTCGAAGCGCTGCTGGGCACACTGTTCAGTCCTTCGCGCGGCCTGTTCGTCTTCTCGCCGATTCTGGTGTTAGCTATCTTGAGCGTCACCCAATCAGTCGGGCGACGCTCGCTTAACAGGCTCGACGCCTTTCTCGTCGCGATCCTGGTGTTGCATTGGATCATCACGTCGCTGTGGCCGATCTGGTGGGGCGGGTGGTCTTTCGGGCCACGCCTTTTTTCAGATATGGTTCCGTATTTGATGTATCTGATGATTCCACTGCTGATTGAAATCAGCGCCTTGAAGGCTGGAAGAAAAGTGGTGGCGGTATCCGCCATGCTCATACTGGCGGGCGCGAGTTTCTTTGTTCACTACCGGGGCGCGAATGCTCAAGACACGCTGGCCGATTGGAGCACTTACCCGGCGAACGTGGACGAGCACCCCGATCGATTGTGGGACTGGCGCGACGTGCAGTTCTTGCGCGGCATCAAGTGGGGTAAACCGGCGGACGTGTCGATTTCCGGCGCGCCGATCAAACAGCTCGATCCGGAAACCTACACCCTCCTCGGCACGAACGACCTGCGTATGCGCAGGTTCGAAGCGGACCGCTCACTCATCGCAGCGCCGGGCGAAGCCTGGCTGATCCTGGCCGACGACCGGCCGCTCGGCGCGGAACTGGCCCACCTGATCGACGGCCTTGCGCCTCAGGCCCGATCCTTGACGTATCTTGATCGCCAGGCCTACCGGGTGTATCGCGTCGCTCTGGGCGACCGAATCCTGGCCGAGGCGCGGCAGGCGGAACAAGACGCCGGATGGAGTCTCGATCTTTCACCCGACCCGGCCGCTGTGCACCCGATCCGTTTGCCCGTCCGTTTCGGGCAGACCGCCGAACTCATCGGGTTCCAGATCGCCGGGGAGCGTTCGGCTGAACTCACCGTCGTCACGTACTGGCGAGCGGGCGATCAACTCGTAGACTCGCTGCTGATATTCCTGCACGCGCTGGGAACCGAGGCGCAGCTCGTGGCGCAGGAAGACCGGCTTGATGCGCCGACCAGGCACTGGCAGCCGGGAGACTTGATCGTCCAGGTGAGCCGGTTGGATGTTTCCACCGCAGCCGGGCCGTTGTGGATCGAGGTGGGACTGTATAACCCTGAATCGGGCGAGCGGCTGCCGGTATTCGACGGAACGCGCGAAATCGATCGACGGCTGCTGCTCACACGTGTCGAGACACACTGAACATCAGGTGAAGATCATGATCTCGCGCAGGATTTGGTTTTTGATCGGCTTAAGCGTGCTCGCCTACGCGCTGGGTCTGGCGTTGGACGTCACCCCCTATCTGCGCGGCCCCGACGAGTGGCGGTGGCCGCGCGCCTCGACGCCGCACTGGGAGCAGGCCTGGCTCGTAGTTATTGCAGGTTTAGTCATTCTGGGTTGCGTGCTTATCCTCGCGCGCCGTCTCGAACGCTCACCCCACCCACGCCGGCTGCTCGTCTTTGGTCTCGGCTCGCTCATGCTTGCCGCTCCACTCATGCAGTTGTTGATGCTGCGAACTGAGCGGAGCAACCCGCTTGACGCGCTGTTCGTTCGCGCGGTAGATGAGGTGAGTAACGGCTATTTCACCGTCGGACAGCAAATCACCGATGCCGGCGATTTTCTGCGCAATTATCCTGCATTGATGCCCTCGTTCCCTATCCACCCACAAGTGCATCCACCAGGCATCCCGCTCGCCTACTGGCTAACCCAATCGATCTTGAAGTCGCTTCCGCCCATCGCCGGGATGTTGAGCCGCCTGTTTCGCCAGCTGGAGTGCAATAGCCTTGATCTCGTGCTGTTACCCGACGAGCGGTTGGCCGGCGCGCTCGCGGGTATGTTGGCGCCCACGCTCGCCAATATGATCACGCTTGCCTGCATCTTTAGGCTGGCCCAGGCGCGCTTTGGGTCGCGCGCCGGGCTGTATGCCGCCGCGCTGTGGACGATCGTGCCATCCGCCGTGCTGTTCGCCGGGAATTGGTCGCAGGTCTATCCGCTGTTCGCCTGTCTCACCTGGTTCGCCGTGGATGCCGGACTGGCCCGGCGCAACATCGGGTTCTTTTTTCTGGCCGGGCTGATCACCTCTGTAGCCACCTTCTTAGAGCTGGGCACGGCCGCGCTGGGACTCTTCCTGGCACTGTATGTCCTGGCGCGCTATATCGTCGAACGGCGCAACCCATTGAACGATTGGCGCTTCCTGGCCCTCGCCCTGATCGCGACATTGGTTGGCGTTTCAGCGGTATGGCTGGTCTATCAAGCCGTGTATGGCGTCAGCCTCAACCAGATCGTCGTCACCATGTTCCCCATCCATATCGGCTACCAGTTTGACCGGCTGGTCTGGATGTTTAATCATCCGTATGAATACATGGTGTTTCTAGGTTTGGCCTTAGCCGGGCTGTTGATCGTGGCCTCCATGCGCACGGTCAAGATGCTGCGCAACCGGCGTTCAGACTCGTCGCTCGCGGTAGATGCGCTATCGCTGTCCTTTGGAGCCGGGCTGGTTGTCCTGAGCATCGTCGACCCGGCACGGGATGAAACGGCTAGAACGTGGATGCTCTTGATGCCGTTCAGCGTGGTCATCGTTTCACAATTGCTGGCCGGGCCGAGAATGCACTCAACGTCATTCAGTCTGGTATGGGGGCTGACCAGTCTCCAGTTGCTGACTATGATCGCGACACTCACCGTGATGGCGCCGGCTTTACAAGAAGCGCCGCCCCGCTCCACGCTGAGCGCACTTCCGAACAACCTGTCAAGTGTGGGCGCCGAGTTTGGTGGAAGGGTGCGCCTGGTAGGCCACCAGCTCGATCGCTCGGCGGCGGATCACTGGATGCTCAATCTGTATTGGCAAACGCTCGCGCCGGTCGATCATCCATACGCCGTGTTTAATCAAGTCGTTAATGCCCAGGGCCAAATTGTCGCCCAGCGTGACAGCAATCCACAGGGCGGGGAGTTGCTGATGACCTGCTGGCGACCGGGCGAGCTTTACGCAGACGAGTACGTCATCCCGCTGGCCCAGGCTCTGCCGCCGGGAGCCTACACGTTGGAGACCGGACTATACAACACCCTAAGCGGCGCGCGCTTGCCCGTCGTCGGCTTAGATGGCGCTCAGGCCGATTACCTCGTGTTAGAGCAAATCGACATCGGGCCTGCTAGCGCTCGGTAGGTAGAGGCCCGAACAGGCCTTGCTTTCCAATGTTCTCGACGCATGACCGCCGCCCTTCCTTGCAGTTTAGGAGGGCGGGCGGCGGCCAGCACTGCGTCGGCGGCGCGCTGCGCGCAACTGCCGCCCCAACTCGGCGCTTAGATATTGCGTTCCGTGTCGAGCGGAGTTAAACTCTGCCCGGATGTTGCACCTCAGCGGGGGGAAGCAGGATGAATCGGCTGGCGGGGGCGTTCAAGATTCGACCCGGCGAAGGCCGGCTGGCCGCGCTCTTGATCGGGCTGATGTTGTTCACCTCGGCCGGCGGCAGCATCGGCGGCGCCGGCATCGACGCATTGTTCCTCGCGCGCTTCGGCGTTCAATTCCTGCCCTACATGTACATGGCGTTGGGCGTGATCACGTTCATCACCTCCCTGGCGATCACCGCGTTGCTGGGCCGCGTCGCCCGCGAGCGACTGTACGTGGTATTGCCGCTCGTCCTGGCGCTGATCCTGATCGGCGAGCGCGCCATCGTCGCGTTGAACCTGCCCTGGTTCTATGCGGTCATGTGGCTGGGCATGAACGTGATGGGCACGCTGCAAGGCCTGTTCACCTGGGGCCTGGCCGGAACCGTCACCGATACGCGCCAGGCCAAGCGCCTCTTTCCATTGTTCGGCGCGGGCAACATCCTGGGCGCGGTGATCGGCGGATTCATCACGCGCCCGCTCGTCGGCATCATCCAATCCGAGAACCTGCTGCTGGTCTGGGCGATCGCTTCCCTCGTCGCGTTTGGGCTGGGGCGCGCGTTGATCGGTCGAGCCAGAAGCGAGGCGCGCGGTCGAGCCTCGCGCCGGCGGCGCGTCAGCCTGATTCAAGAAATGCAGCAGGGTTACCAGTACGTGCGCCGTTCGCCGCTGATGCGCTGGTTGTCCATCGCGGCGGTGCTGTTCTCGGTACTGTTCTTCTCGCTGGCCCTACCCTTTTCCAGAGCCGCCACCATCGAATTCGGCGATGCCGATGCGCTGGCCGGATTCCTGGGCCTGTTTCAAGGCATCAGCACCGGCGCGGCGCTGCTCGCCTCACTGTTTCTGACCAATCGCCTGTTCACGCGCTTCGGCGTGACCAATGCGATGCTGGTCTTGCCCGTGATTTACCTGATCGGGTTCGGCGCGCTCGCCGTCGCGGCGGCGTTTGCCATCCTGGTCGTCTTTCGCTTCGTCCAAATGCTGTGGCTGCAAGGCATCGCCAGCACGGCGTATCAGGCGATGCTCAACGTCGTCCCACCGCAGCGGCGCGACCAGACGCGCGCCTTCATCGACGGCGTGCCGGGCCAGGCCGGCATCGTGATCGCCGGCGCGATTCTCGTAATTGGCGAACAGGCGCTCCAGCCGCAACAGTTGTACTTGATCGGCCTGGTGACCGCGGCGCTCAACATCCTCGTGTTGTGGAAGGCGCGCCGCGCGTATGGCGGTGCGCTCGTCGATGCACTGCGCGCCGGACAACCGCAGGTGTTTTACAGCGAAGAAGAACCTTTCGGCGGCTTTCAACGCGATGCCGCAGCGGTATCGGCAGCCGTGTCGGGCATCTCTAATTCCGATCCCGCCGTGCGCCGCGTGTCGGCCGAAATCCTCGGCAACCTGTCCGCGCCCGAGGCGACGCACGCGCTCGTCGGCGCGCTCACCGATCCCGATGCGCAGGTGCGCGCGGCCTCGCTGCGCGCGTTGGCCGCGGCCAGCGCTGCTCCGGCGCTGCTCGAAGTGGCCGCGTGCATCGACGATCCTGAACCGGAAGTCCGCTTGCAGGCGATCGACGCGCTGCGCCAACTAACCCCTTATCCGCGCGGTGTCGTCACCTACATCCGATCCCTGCTCGGCGATCCCGACCCGGCGATCCGCGCGCACGTCGCCGTCACGCTCCTGCACGCCGGATTGGACCAGGCCGCGCTTGATACGTTGCGATCGATGTTGATCGCTAAGGAACCCGCCGCGCGGCGCAGCGCCGTCGAGGCGCTCGGCGAATGGGGCGATCCGGCCGGATTCGACGGCGTGGTATCGGGACTGAGCGATCCGGTCGCGAGCGTGCGCCGAATCGCGGCCTCGGCGCTGGCGCGTGTCGATCCGGCTCGCGCGATCGATCCCTTGATCTATGCGCTCGGCGACGACGATCAATCGGTGCGGGAGGCCGCCGCGGCGGCATTGAGTCAGATCGGGCCGCCGGCCCTGGCGCAAGTGGTAGCGGCGCTGGCCGAGCCGGCGCTGGAGTCCGGCGCGTTGCTGGCGCTTGAACGTCTACCGGCGCAGCAGGCTGCGCCCGCCATTCGCGCGTACGCGCGCGAGGCCGTTGCCCGAGCATTGCATTACCACGCGCTAGAACGGACAAGCAACGCGCAACCCGACGAAGCCCGGCTGGAGCTACTCACCGCTGCGCTGTCATTTACGGCCCGGCGCTATGGATTGCGCGCGCTCCGCGCTGTCGGGCTGCTCGGCGACCACGACTCGATCGCGGTGGCGATCGACAGCTTGAAGAGCCACGATCCGGGTCAACGCGCCAACGCGCTGGAGACGCTCGAAGCGATCGGCGATGCGCCGCTGGTGCGTCCCTTGCTGAAGCTGTGGGAGCCGGTGGCGGAGATCGAGCATGCCGCGATCGGTATAAGCGATGCAGGGATGGTTGGTTTGTTGGTCGGTTTGATGGAAGACCAAGATGCCTGGCTCCGCGCGTGTGCGGCGCTCGTCGCCCGCGAGAGCCGCGATCCACACGTACATCCCAGGCTCATCACGCTGGCGCAGTCTGACCCCGATGCGCTGGTGCGCGAGACCGCCGCCTGGGCGCTGAATGGAGGCTCGACGATGGACACGCTGCCGACACTTTCGTTGATGGAGCGCATTCTGTTCTTGCGCCGCGTGCCGCTGTTCGCCGACCTGGGGCCGGCCGATCTGAAACACGTCGCCTCCATCGCCAATGAGCTGTTCTTCGCCGAGGGCGAGGTCATTGCCCAGCAAGGCGAATCGGGCGACGAGATGTACATCATCGTCTCGGGCGAAGTGCGCGTATTGGAAGGTCGAGGCCATGGATCGGAAATGGAAGTGGCGCGGCGCAAGCCCGGCGAGTACGTCGGCGAGATGTCGATCATCAGCCACGAGCCGCGCATGGCTTCGCTCGTCGCGGCGGGCAACGTGCGCGCCTTGTGCATCGACCACGCACAATTCGAAGGCATTTTGCGCGAGCGCCCCGAAACGAGCCTGGCGGTGATGCGCGTGCTGATCTCGCGCTTGAAGGAGATTCAGGCCAGGTAAGGTCGTCCTGGCTACCTGTATACAAGTAGCAGGTAGACAGGTAACAGGTATACAGGTAGTGGTCAGTTTCCGGACAAGCCGACATCATGATCGATCGGGCTTACGAATACGCGATGTCGCACGCGCACGAGTTGCTGCCGGCGATCGGCCAGCACGTGCAGCTGGTCGCCGTCGCGCTCGGCATTGGGATCATCCTGTGTGTCCCGCTGGGAATTTGGACCGCACGCTCGCGTAGGGCCGCCGTCGTTCTGATCAACACCGTCAACGCGCTGCGCGTGATCCCCAGCCTGGCGATTTTATTCCTGGCGCTGCCCATCTTCGGGCTGACCTTCGCGTCATCGGCGATCGCGCTGACGATCCTGGCGCTGCCGCCGATCCTGATCAATACCGACGCCGCTTTCCGCACGCTCGATCCGGCGATCCGCGACGTCGCGTTGGGCCTGGGGATGACCGAGCGGCAGGCGCTGTGGCGGGTCGAGTTCCCGCTGGCGTTGCCAGTGATCCTGGCCGGGATCAAGACGGCGCTGGTCGAAGTGATCGCCAGTGCGACGTTGGCCGCCTTCATCGGCGGGGGTGGGCTGGGGTTGTTCATCGTGCGCGGCTTCGCCTTGTTCGATGGCGCCATTCTCTTGGCCGGCGCAGTGCCGGTCGCCGCACTCGCGTTGATCGCCGAAGTAGGGATGAGCGGGCTGCAACGAGTAACACAACCACCTATAGCCTAAAATCAGTAGTTCACGAAACGTCCCGTAGCCTAGGGCCTTGTGCCCGTTTTTGTCGCCCACAAGGGGCTAAACTACGGATTTCGTGCAGAGATTCGAGGGGCCGTCTGTTATCCATGGGGGCTAACCAAAAATGAACTCTCGTGTCGGGCGAATTTCTCTTCTCTTGATTGTCCTGTCGTTTGTTCTATCAGCGTGCAGCAGCGCAGGTGAAATGCCGACGATTAGAGTCGGGTCGAAGGACTTCACCGAGCAATTCATCCTCGGCGAGATGTACGCGCTGCTGCTCGAAGACGCCGGGTTCCAGGTCGAGCGCAAGCTCAACCTGGGCGGCACGCCCGTCGCGCATAACGCGCTGCTCAATGGCGAGATCGATGTGTATCCCGAATACACCGGCACCGGCTTGCTGACCGTACTCAAGCTGCCGGCGGCCAGCGATGCTCAACAGGTCTTCGATACGGTCGCTAAAGCGTACCAGGAGCAGTTCGATCTGGTCTGGCTCGATCCCGCGCCGATGAACAACACACAGGCGTTGGCGATGACGCAGGCCGGCTCGGCCCAGTACGGCGTCACGACGATCTCCGATATGGTCGCCGTAGCCGATCAGCTGATCATGGCCGGCCCGCCCGAATTCGAAGAACGTGAAGACGGCTTGCCCGGTCTCCGAACGGCTTACGGCGATTTCCAGCTCAAGTCCTACAAAGCCGTCGATCCCGGCCTGCGCTATCAGGCGCTCACGAGTGGACAGGCCGACGTGGTGGTCGCCTTTGGCACCGACGGCGAAATCAGCGCGTTCGATTTGATCGTGTTGCAGGACGACAAGGGCTTGTTTCCACCCTACCAGGTCGCTCCGGTCGTGCGACAGCAAGCGCTGGATAACAATCCGCGCCTCAGCGAGGTTCTCAACGCCTTAGCGCCTCATCTCACCGACGACGTGATGCGACGTTTGAACTACGAGGTGAGCGGCAATGGCCGCGAGCCGGCGGACGTGGCGCGAGAGTTCCTGGTTCAGGCAGGGTTGTTGAAGGGGAGGTAATTGGATAGTTGGATGGTTGGATGGTTGGATGGTTGGTTGATAGCTCGCTGTACTGGGTCATGTTCAGAACAAGTGCGTGGGCGGTAGCATAGCCCCTTGTGGGCGTGCAACGGGCACAAGGCCCTATGCTACTGCATAGTTCCTGCCGCATGACCGCCGCCCTCATTTGCAGTTTAGGCGGGCGGGCGGCGGCCAGCACTGCGGCGGACGGCAGTGCAACTGCCGTCCCAACCCCGCAGAATTAGGCGGTCGGGGTACTAGGCCCTATGCTACGGCGCACGCATCACGTATCAGGCATGAGCACGATCCGATTTGAGTCCGTATCCAAACAGTACCCCAGGGCAGCGCGACCCGCCGTCGATGCGTGCAGCTTTTCGGTTCAACCCGGCAGCCTCACCGTGATCTTGGGGCCATCCGGCTGCGGCAAGACGACGCTGCTCAAACTGGTCAATCGGTTGGTCGAGCCGACGTCGGGCGCGATCTACCTGGACGAGGCGGATATTCGCCAGATCGAGGCCACACTGCTGCGCCGGCAGATCGGCTACGTGATTCAGCAGGCGGGCCTATTCCCGCACATGACCGTCGCCGCGAACATCGCGGTCGTGCCGCGCTTGCTGGGCTGGACCGCGGAACGGATCGAAACTCGCGTGGATGAGCTGCTCACCCTGATCGATTTGCCGCCCGAAGAATATCGACGGCGCTACCCGGCGCAACTGTCCGGCGGGCAGCAGCAGCGCGTCGGGCTGGCGCGGGCGCTGGCCGGCGATCCGCGCATCATGCTGATGGACGAGCCGTTCGCGGCCGTCGACGCGATCGCGCGCGCGAATTTGCAGGACGCGCTCGTGCAGTTGCGGCGCACGATTCGGAAGACGATCTTGTTCGTCACCCACGACGTCGAAGAGGCGCTGCGCCTGGCCGATCACATCGTCGTGCTGCGCGAGGGCCGCATCGAGCAAGCCGATACGCCCTTCAACATCTTGACCCGGCCGGCCAATCACTTCGTCCACGAGCTGATCGGCGCGAGCGATATCGTCCGGCAGCTGAGCCTGTTGGGTATCGAGCAGATCATGGAACCATTGCCGGCCGGCTACACCGAGTATGATCAGCCGGCGATCGCGTTCGACAGTAATCTGCGGCAGGCGCTTTCGACTTTACTGCGCAGCGGCGCTTCAGCTGTGACGGTGATGCGCGACAACCGGCCGGTAGGCATCGTCACACTCGATCGCCTCCGCGCTTCCGCGCGCGAAGTGGAGCGGGCGTGAGCTATCTCTTCCAGAACCCGGGCAGCGTGCTGAATCGGTTGCTGGAGCATCTGGCGATGACCGGCGCAGCGCTGCTGATCGCGCTCACGCTCGCGCTGCCCATCGGCATCCTGGTTGCTCGCTACCGCCGGATCGCGCCGGTCGTCATGGGTGTCCTGGGCACACTGTACACGATCCCCAGCATCGCGCTGATGATCTTGCTGCTGCCGATTTTCGGTCTCAATGCGAAGTCGGTGGTTGCGACACTGGTGATCTACAGCCAGGTGATCCTGGTGCGTAACATCGCCGCCGGCTTGCAGGCGATTGACCCCGCCATCCTGGAAGCCGCACGCGGGATGGGGATGAATGCCTGGCAGCGGTGGTGGCAGGTGCAGCTGCCGCTGGCGTTGCCGATCATGCTGGCCGGCGCCCGCCTGGCCGCCATCGTCGCGATCGCCATCGCCGCCGTCGGGGCAAAGTTCGGCGCGGGCGGGCTGGGCCAGCTATTATTCGAGGGGATTCAACAAACGGGGCGATATGACAAAATCTGGGCCGGGGCGATCGCCGTCTCGGCGCTGGCCTTCGCGTTCAACGGCGCACTGCTGGCGCTCGAACGCAAGCTCGATCCGATGCGGGCGGTCGAGCGCGCGGCGCACTCTCAGCAACGGTCATTTTGAGCGGTTCAGTTGCGGCCCACTTCCTTCTCTAACTCGATCGCGATCGCGCGCGCAGCCTCCACCAGTTCGGGCGCCGCATCGAAGGCGGCTTGCCCGGCCCGATCGGCGGCCTGCGCCTCGGGGCTGTAGGGCAAGTGGCCGAGCACTTTCAAACCCGGCGCGCCCGCCTCGATAAAGGCGCGGTCTTCGGCCGAGCGCACTTTGTTGCCCACCAGGTACAGTCGGTGAACGCCGATATCGCCGGCCAGCGCTTTGATCTGGGACGCCGTTGCCAGGCTGCGCCCGCTCGGCTCGACGACGACGAGCATGGCCTCCACGCTGTCAGCTGTCGCGCGGCCGAGATGCTCGACGCCGGCATACATATCCAGCAGCACGATCTCGCCGCGCCGCAGCAGGATATGCGAGACCAGCTGCTTGAGCAGCACGCTCTCCGGGCAAATGCAGCCGGAGCCGCCCCGTTCCACCGCCCCCAGCTCCAACAGTTTGATCCCCCGATGCGCGAGGGCGAACCGGTCGGGGATATCGTCGACGCGCGGGTTGAGCTTGAAGTAGCCCCCCATTGTGCCCGGCTGCGCGCCGGTGCGCTCGTAGATCAAATCTTCCATCTCGGCAATCGGCGACAAATCCTTGAGGAGTTCGGGCGGGAAGCCCAGCGCCGGCCCCAGACAGGGAGACGGATCGGCGTCGATCGCCAGCACGGTATGTCCCTGCTCGGTGTACAGGTAAGCCAGTAAACTGGTGAGGGTCGTCTTGCCAACGCCGCCTTTGCCGGTAATTGCTAATTTCATAATGTCACCTTTGAATTAGAGTTGGGAATTGGAAACCGGTAGCCGACAGCACGACGGTGCGCAACGATGGATTCGAATTCATGCTTCGATATTCCTCGATGACGGAAGACGAAGGACGAACGACGAATCCCTTCGTCCTTCATTTATAGTTATTCGACCTGCGCTGGTACAACCTCCGCCGCACAGGCCCGATGCAGATGCCGCGCCGCCACAAAGCTCAGGCCGTGCTCGGTCAGCGCACGGGCGGTGTGATTGAGCGCCGCGTGCTTCTCCAGGTAATTGCGCTCCAGCAGCGGCATGTGGCCGCTCGCCAGCACTTCGGCCTTGTCGCGGAAGTAATCCAGGATATCCGACGGATGATCGAGCGTCGGCTCCACTTCGGGATCGCCGCCTTCGTGCTTGGCCGAGATGTTGGCGACGTGTCCGGCGATCTCCACCAGCTCAGCGCGCCGATCGTACGGCTGCCGGACGATGCTCTTCCACGTCTCGGTGATGTGATGCTCGAAGCGCACGACGCTTTCGAAATCGAGCGCGCGGCGCACCTCGGCGCACAGCTCGATCGTCTCGTTGTTCACCGAGTTGCTGAAGTTGAAGCCGATCAGCGGGCTGCGGCCGCCTGCCCCCGGAGCTTCCGGCGAACGGGGGTCGGGCCGCGCGAACAGCTTCGCGCCGATCAGCGTCCACAGCACCGCGTAGGGGTTATCGTTGCCCATGAACACCGAAATCTTGAACTCGTTGTTCACGCCCAGCTTGTGCAGCAGGTAGCCCGCCAGCACCGTGCCGGGGTTGAGGTTGAGCACCTGCGTCACGCCGTAGTGGGTGTAATAATACAGGAATTCGTCCAGCCACTTGAGCGGGTACTCGTTCGGCTGGCCCACGCCGCCGAAGTAGCCCGTGAGCGTCGCCGGCCCGCCCAGGTGGACGTTCGAGCCATCCGTGCCCTTCGTGTCGAGCGTCTCGACGTAGCTGGCGCCGACGATTTGCATGGCGGCGACGACCGCCAGCAAGTCGCCCTCATCGGCTTCCGATTCTTTCATCTTTCGCACGCGGATGAAGCGCCCCGGCATCAGCTCGCCGTTGGCGATCGCCTGTTTGGCTTCGGTGATCAGCCAGGGGAAATATTGAAAGGCGCTGATCTCCAGCGTGACGGCGAAGTCGTCGGCGAAAGTCAGCGCAGCGGCGCGCGGGCCGAGCACTTTGCGCCGATATTCTGGAATGCTGATAAACGCGCCGCGCTCGCGCTGCTCCGTCAGCCACTTCAGATCGTCCAGGTACGGCGACTTGATCGCTGCGAGCCGTGACAGCAGACTGGGCAACTGTCGCGCGGCCTCGGCTTGGCGGTTGATCTCCTCCGGCGTTCCGTATTTGTTCAGCACGTCGAGGAAGGCGTTGACGACCCGCGTATCCGGGTCGAGCAGCAGCGCGTTGATCGCATGCAGGTTCTCGTCGGTGATGCGCAGTCGTTCGCGCAGATCGTCGGTCATGGCAACACCTCGCGCATGGCAGATGGCGTATCGACGTTTCACGCTTCACGCGCCAGGCCAGCCAGCATCTGCTTCAACTCTTCCAGTTGGTCGTCCTTGATGCCGAACCAGTTCTCCGGCTGGGGGAACTTCCCGCCGGTCACCTCGGCCACGTACTGTTTGAGGCCGTTCAGGATCACTTCGCCGGCGCGGCCGAATACTTTCGCCATCTTCGGCGTGAAGCGCGGATACAGGCCGAACATATCGTGGAAGATCAGCAGTTGGCCGTGAGCGTGCGGGCCGGAACCGAGACTGATAATCGGGATGTTGGCGCGCTCGGTAATGAGCTGGCACACGCGATCGGGAACCATCTCCAGCAAGATACTGAACGCGCCGGCGTTTTCGAGCGCCTGGGCGTCGTCGACGATCTTCTTGGCGCGCGCCGCGTCCTTGCCTTGCACGCGGAACCCGCCCAACGCCGACGCGCTCTGCGGCGTCAAGCCGAGGTGGCCCATCACCGGGATACCGGCTCGGGCGATGCCCTCCATCCGATCGGCCATCTCGACGCCGCCCTCCAGCTTGACCGCATCGGCGCCGGCCTCGGCCATGAAACGCCCGGCATTACGGATGGCCGTCTCGCCCGACGGCTGGTACGACATGTATGGCATATCGCCGATCAGCCAACTGGTGGGCGAGCCGCGCCGCACGGCTTGCGTGTGCCGGATCATATCCTCCATGGTCACCGGCAGCGTACCCTCGTAACCGAGCATCGTCATGCCCAGGCTATCGCCCACAAGCACCATGTCGACCTCGGCCGTTTCCACCAGGTAGGCCATCGCGTAGTCGTAACAGGTGATCATGGTAATGGGAACGTCATCGACCCTCTTCTTCAAGAGGGCCGGCAACGTCATCTTTTTGCGATCGGTCATCCCAATCTCCTTTTGAGTCATGAGCGAAAGGTTTGACACCAGTGTCGGATGTCGGCTGGCGCGTGTCAAGTGTCGGGTGTCATGTACGCAAAAGCTAGGGGCTAAGACAGGCCGGTTTCAAGGATGTCGCTTAGCTGCTCGATCACTTCGGGGCTGAGCGGGGTCAGGCGCAACTTACGCGCGGGGGCGGCGTGATCATAGTGCAAGTGCCGGATTTGCAAATGGCCGTCTTCCCACACCGCGTAGGTCGCATCCGGCACACCGTAGCGCGGTTGGCCGAGACTGCCGGGGTTGACGATCAATCGGTCGTCGAGTTGCCGGATGGCCGGCACGTGCGTATGGCCGAGGAGGATGATATCGGCGGCGATCGGATCGAACAGCGCATGCAGCTCGGGCGCAGAACACGTCGCCGGGTTCAGTTCACCCCTCAGCGGATCGACCGGTGTCCCATGCACCGCGTGGAAGCGCGCGCCGCCCAACGCCATGGATGCCGAAACCGGCCACCGACTGAGGCGCTCCCGATCGCTTTCCGGCACTATCCGGCGCGCGTAAGCCAGCGTTTCAGCCGCGGCGTCTTCGAGTTCGGCCGGCACGCCGGCGCGCTGTTGCGTGATCAACGCCTCGTCATGATTGCCGCGCACGGCAAGCGTCGCGTGGGCCAGCAGCCACCGGACGCAGGGGGCGGGGTCGGGGCCGTAGCCTACCGCATCGCCGGCGAACAGTACGGCGTCCGGCTGCGGCTCGGCTCGCTGCACAGCCAGCAGCGCATCCCAGTTGGCGTGAACGTCGGCGAGGAGGAGAACGCGCATGGTTCCAACCCACATGCAGCCCCGCGAGGTCTGGGCGCCCTTCGCTTCGTTTCGGGTGTGCTTCGCAAAGACCTTGCAGGGCTTAACGCAATCGGCCGATGAGCGTTTCGAGATAGCGCGACTTGAGCTGCTGGCTGGCCAGCGCCCGCTTGAGCGGCGGCAGGTTCAGGATGACGCCGAAGATCGCCGCCAGCGCGCGATGACTCCACAACGCCCGGTTGTCGAAGATCAGGTTTTGCAGATCGCCGCGCTCGATCGCCATCATCACGGTGCGGTGCACGGAGTTCACGGGTGTGATCACGCGCTCCGGTCTCGACCGCAGGTGAAGGCTATGGGTCGGGCAGGTACGGACGCACACGCCACAGCCCAGGCACACCTCTTCAGCGAGCTTCGCCTTGCGGCGCTTAGGGCGCTGCGGATCATTGGCGGAGACAAGCGTCATCGCCTCGACCGGGCAGGCGTTCACGCACTTGCCGCAACCGTTACACACGTCCATCTGAACGTGCGGGATGAAGTTGGTGGTGTGAATCGGGTGCAGCACGCCGAACTTGCGCGCGGCGATCATGGCGTCGCAGCAGCAGCCGCAACAATTGCAGATGAAATTTACACCCTGCCGAACGTTCTCGCCAAATTGCACCAGGTTGTGACTCTGCGCCGCTTGCAGCAAATCCAACCCTTCGACCCGGTCGACCCGCCGCGCGTAGTCGTGCCCGATCAACGAATTGGCGACGGTATTGAAGGTCAGGCAGATGTTGCGCGGCGCAGCGCAGGCCCGATCCAGATGGTTCAGCTTGTGGCGGCAGTAACACATCCCGACGCCGATGTGCGCGGCCGTCCGAATGACTTCACTGGCGCGCTCGTAATCCAGCACGTGCAAAGCGTTGTCGCTTGACAAGGCCGGCTCGTGGACCAGCACCCGACCCAGTTGCGTCTCGCCGCCGCTGAACAACGCCTGGATGAACTCTTCCTCGACGTTCAGATACTGATAGAACAACTCGCTCAGCACTTTCTGATCGAGGTCAGCGCGGATGCGCATTAGCGCGAACTCGAAGAAACCAATCATCGGCGGCGGCAGCGCATACACCGTCTCGCCCTCACGTTCCAGGTCGAGCAGGATCGCGCGCCCGGCCAGTGCCTCGAGGCTGTGGCGTGCAACGGCCTCGTCCGTTTTCCAGATCCGCGCCGCCTGGCGCACGTTGAACGGCTTGATCGGCAGTTGCGCGACCAGACCCGCTTCGCGTTCGCTGAACAGCATGGCGAGAATTTTGTACAACAGCTCGGTGGGAGGTGCGCCTTGCGGAAAACGGTTCAGCCGATCGACCAGATGTTGGTAACCGGTTTTGAGGGTGTGATGTGCCATGCTGAAGCGCAGCCCCGCTATTTCCTGGCCAGTGAGCCGATCGTTCTGAGGACGCCCCAGCTGCCGCCGGCGATCATGGCTAACCCGGTGATCACCATCACCGGCGTGGGCATGCTGAAGTAAACGACAATGAGATCGATGCCGAAGAACAGCACGCCGTTCAGCAGTTCATACACGCCGAACCCGCCCAACACCAGGCCGCCGAGGATGAGGCCGATGCCCAACGCCAGCAGCAACGGGCTGCGGCGCTGCGTGATCTGCGTGCGATTTTGCAACTCGACCTTGCGAATAAACGCCTCGGCCTGCTCCCAGGAGAAATTCATTTCATTGCACAACGCCATGACGATTTCACTGCGCTGGCGGTTGCGGCTCAGTTCCTTCACCACAAAGTCGACCGTTGCGTTCGTTGCCGCAGGCGGGATGGGGAGCGGTCGATCGGCCGCCTTGCCGTTGTCCGGCGAAAGGGATAGGGCAGGTGGCGACGCACTGGCCGGTTGAGCAGGCGCCGGTACCATGGGTTGCGCCAAGTCCCCGGCGAAAGCCGCCGCCTGCAACTTCGATAAACCGCGCCGGGCGAGATCGTTGTGGGGATTGATGGAGAGCGCCCGTTCCAGACACTCGCGGCGCTGCGCATCCGAATCCACCACGGCCGACATCCAGATCCAAATCTTGTCGTCACCCGGATCGGTCTGCAACGCCTGGGCCAGGAACCAGCGGCCGTTCTGTTTATCGCCCGCCTTAATCGCGGTGATGGCTTGCTCTAGTGAAGTGGACGCCATCGGCCTACCTCCAGGTTGCGAAGTGCGCAGGAGTGAGAGGTGTGCGTCATCGGCTGGCTAGGCCAAACGGCAGATCGACACAGCGTAGAGATGGTAATCTCTAATCTCTAAAGCCTGAGATACGAATCCGTGTAGATGATCTTGTTGAGCAGCACCTGCACCGTCTTCCAGACTTCGGCCTGTTGCGGATCGCCCAGGTCTACTTCCGCTGGCTCCAGCTCAGCCCCGGCGGCGCTGGCGTCGTGCAACTTGAGATACAGCGCGCCGACCGGCGTCGAAGCATCACGCTGCTGCACGATGCGGATCGCCTCAAGCAGCTCCCGATCGAACGGATCGATGATGGCCGCATCCAGCCCGACTGCCATCAGCATCACCATGTACACGCGATTGAGCAGCGGGCGCATCGGCGCGGGCACTGCATTCGAGACGTTCGACAGCCCCACGTTCACCATCGGCGGCGGATCGGCCACCATCTTCAGCATGCGCACCGCCTCGATACACTGCGGCACGTATTCCTGGCAGCCCGACACGGTCAGCACCAGGGGGTCGATCAGCAAATCCGGTATGGGGATGCCGACCTCTTGCGCGCGCGGGATCAGCTGCTCCATCGCGATCCCCACGCGCGCATCGGCGCTGACCGGGATGCCTTCTTTCGCCATCGTCAGCGCGATCAATTTCGCGCCGTATTGGGCGGCAACCGGCGGCACCTTCTCCAGCCGCTCGTGCTCCGCCGAGGTGGAATTGACGATGGCGTTCGCTTTGCCATTTACGGCGATCTTTTTCAGCCCGGCCTCGATCGCGGCCAGGTTGGTCGTGTCGAACGACAGCAGCATATCGCCGACGCCTTCCTGCACGCAGTCCACCAACCAGCTCATCACTTCCGGGCCGGCCTTCTTTTGCGGGCCGATGTTTAGATCGAGCGCGTTCGCGCCGGCGTCTTGCTGCTGCCGGGCCAGCTGCACGAAGAACGCGCCATCGCGGTTGTTCAGCGCCTCTTTCACCTTGGGCGAGATGATGTGGATCGATTCACCGATGAGCAGCATGAAAACCTCCTATCAGGAATGCGGAAGGATGAATGCAGAATGCAGAATGCAGAATGTAGAATGTAGAATGTAGAATGTAGAATGTAGAATGTAGAATGTAGAATGTAGAAATCTTCATCCTTCATCCTTCGTCTTATCCGAGCACCGGAATCCGCAGGAGTTTCTCCGCCAGCGCCGCGATCGCCTGGATCACCGCCGACTCCGCTCCCAGCTCGACCAGCGGGCGGCCGATCGCGTCGAATTCACCTACCTGCGGATCGGCGGGGATGACGCCCGCCAGTTCGAGGTTGAGCGCGTCGAGCGTCTGGCGCAGCGCGGGCGGCAGTTCGCCATTCACCCGGTTGACGACGAGCAGCGCCCGACTCACATTGATCTGCAATTCGTCGGCCAGCTTGACGATGCTCTCGGCCGTCTTCACACCGCGCACGGTCGGATCGGTGACGACGAGTAGAATGTCCACATCGCGCGTGGTGCGGCGCGACAGGTGCTCCATCCCAGCCTCGTTGTCGATCACGACGAAGTCGTAGGCCCTACCCAACCCGTCGATGATCCGGCGCAGCGAGTGATTCACCGCGCAGTAACACCCCTGTCCTTCGGGCCGGCCCATCGCCAATAGATCGACCTGGTCGCCTTCTTCGATCGCCAGGCGGATCTCGGTGTTGAGGAAATCGTGCCGGGTGACGCCGGTTCCGACCGACCCCTTTTGCACCGCGTCGAGCAATCCTTCGCGGATATCGCCAACCGTATTCGTCAACGGCAAGCCGAGCACGAGATTGAGGTTCATGGCCGGATCGGCGTCGATCGCCAATACCGTGCCGAGTCGGCGCTGCGCCAGGTAACGCACCAGCAGCGCGGCGACCGTCGTCTTGCCCGTTCCCCCCTTGCCTGCTAAAGCGATCGTCATCGTCATGGTTTTATCCGGTAAATCGGTAGAGGGTAAACGGGTAACAGGTAAACAAGTCTAAACTCGCGCGTCATGTGCTTCTTGCTCCGGGGCTTCACCGAAACCCGCCCGCATGCACTGGCACATCTCGGCCGAATTGCAGCAAGTCTCCTTCATACGCGCCATCATATTCTGCATCATGCCCGCTGCGATCTTGGGCGCCGCTTTGGTGGCGAGCGCGACGACAAGCCCGCCCGCAAGCGCGCCGAGTAGGGCGGCGAGCACGTAGCCCCGACTATGAGAACTTATGCAGGTCATCTCGCTCCTTCCTTTCCATTCGACTTGTGCCCGTTTCCAAACAATGCCGCGACGCTGGGGAACCGGCTCGCATCGGTATGCGGCAAGAATAGCGCCGACGTGAACGCATCGTAGAACGTGTTATCGGCCGAGAGCTCCAGGTAGGTCATCTTCCCGGCGATGGCTTTGATTTTTGCGCGGGCCGCGCGCGACAACAACGCCATGTACGCGCCCAGCACCGAGGTATTGCCGAGAAACTGAAAACGATCCCACGGCAGGTCCGGCAGCAGCCCGATCTGCACCGCCTTCTCGACATTGATGTACTTGCCGAACGACCCGCCGACCAATAGCTTCTCCACGCTCGCCAGGTCGACGCCCACGCTATGCGCCAGCACGCTGAACCCGGCGTAGATCGCCGCTTTGGCGCGCAGCAGGTTATCGATATCCACCGCCGTCAGCATGATATCGCGCCCGGTATCCGACTCGCCCGCCCGGACCAGCACATATTCCGGGCCGTGCGCGCCGTCGCGCAGGCGCGACGTGTTCAGGTCGAGCTTGAACTTCCCGCCTTTGTCGACCACGCCGGTGATGAACAGCTCGGCCAACAGCGCGATCAGCCCCGACCCGCAAATGCCGCGCGGCTGGGTCTCGCCAATCACGCGGATCGTCGGCTCGAACGTCTCGCCGTTGATCCACACCTCTTCGATCGCGCCGCGCGTCGCGCGCATCCCGCAGGCCACGCCCGCACCCTCGAACGCCGGGCCGGCCGAGCAGGCGCACGTCACCAACCACTCTTTTGTGCCGAGCACCATTTCGCCGTTCGTCCCGACGTCGATGAACAGCGTCAGCGCTTCAGCTTCCGCCAATCCTGCCGCGACCACTCCCGCCGTGATATCCGCGCCGACGTACGACGCCACACCCGGCAGACAATCGACTGTCGCGAGCGGGTGAATGTTGAGACCGACATTTGCGCCCAGCACCGGCGCGGGGTGATTGACGGTGGGGATGTACGGCGTCAAGCGGATCGAGGCCGGCGGCAGGTTGAGGAACAAGTGCATCATCGTGCTGTTGCCGGCGACCGTCGCTTTGTAAATCCGGTTCAGTTCGACGTGATTGCGCTGCGCCAGCCGGCCGAGCACTTCATTGATCGTGTCATGCACCAGGCCGCCGAGCTCGCCCAGCCCGCCGTTCTTGCCGGCGTAGATGATGCGTGAGATGACATCTTCGCCGCGTTTGATCTGGCGATTGTATTCCGCCGCGCCGTCGACCGCCCGGCCGGTCACCAGGTTCACCAGGTAGACGCTGACCGTCGTCGTGCCGATGTCGATCGCCGCGCCCCACAACGCCTTGCACTGATCGCCCGGCAGCAACTCGATCAGGCGCGGCGGCCCGGCGGGCCTGCGCCAATTGTCGGTTTCGATAATCGCCGTCACTTGCCAGTTCGCAGCGCGCAGTTGCACACCGAGTTCTTGCAAGAGCGGCAGTGGCACTTCCAGCTCGCGTATGCCGTGCGGCGCGAGCGCACGTTCGAGCCGCGCCAGGTCGTCCACGGCGTCGGTGAGCGTCGGCGCGTCGAGCGCGACGAAAAATGCGCGCACGGTCTGATCGCGGGCCGGCTCGTATGGAAATGGCAGCGCCAGCGCACGCACAGTCTTATCGGTCACCAATCGACGTTCGACTTGCTCCTGTTCGGGAACCTGGATCGTCGCATCGCCCTCGACCACCGTCTGGCAGGCCAGCGCATAACCCGCCTCGACGTCGGCCGCCGATAAGCGAATCGTCGAGCGGCGGCGCACCAGGCCGCTTTCGACGATTACCGCGCAGCGCCCGCAGCGCCCCTGCCCGCCGCACGGCTGCACCAGGTCAAGCCCGGCCGCCTGCATCGCTTCGCTGAGCAGCGCGCCAGTCGGGACGCTGATGGTCTTGTTCGAGGGTTGAAAGATGAGCGTATGAGTTGCCATTTGGTAGTCACCACGGATGACACAGATAACTATTTGGAATCCGTGTCATCCGCATGTTGCTGCCGCAGTTGTACTGCGGCAGATGAGGCGGCGGTTGTGCCGCGCCGACTGCGTAAGTCCTGACAGATAACTATTCGGAATCCGTGTCATCCGTGCCACGCCTGCACCTGCGGCGCACCGCAGGTGCGGTGCAGGTGTCGATGTTATCTGTGGTTATTACTCCGGCGTCGCCGCAGCGCGGGCAGCAGTAACAACAGCGCCGCCAGCGGCCACACCCAGGCCAGGTCGCCGGGACCGCCTGGACCCGTTCGGGCTTCCGTGCGGCGGATGTGGATCAGCCGATACGTAGCGGTGGCCTTGTCCAGTTCTTCATCGCTCATGGTGTACGGATTCAAGCCGGCCAGGCGCGCGGCAAAACCGGAACCGATCAGCACCTGGCGCATCAGCGACAACCGCTGCTCGCAGTCCGAGACATCCTCGGCCAGGCCGGCCCACCAACCCTCTGGCAACCAGACTTCGATGTGAGGATTCACCCGGATGTTGCGATACCAGTCCGAGATAGAGCCGAACCCCGCCACGCAGTACACCTCGCCGTCGATCAGCGCATAGTTGACCGGCGTGCGCCGTTGCGCGCCCGTTTTGCGGCCGGTGTGCGCTATTACCATGTACCGGCCCATGACGGCCGGCCAGCGGCTCAGCCAGGGGCCGAACCCTAATCGCCACAGCCAGAGCATGTAACGATTGAAGTATTTGAAGCCGTGACGCAAGTGCTTTTCGAGTTGAGGCGTGAGAGTGGTCATCGCGCTAAATACGACGAAGGACGAAAGACGGAAACATTCGTAATTGGTTATTGGTAAATTGGTAATGGGTCATTCGTCTTTCGTCGTCCGTCAGTTATACGCTCCACCGATCTGATCGATCACCCAGGCCACATCCGGCTCGGCCTCGTTCAGCAGCACGCGCTGCTTGCCGCCCTTGAGATATTCATCAATGGCATGCGCCGCGCGGAAACCGGCCGCGACCGCCGTGCTGACCAGATCAGGCCCGGTCACCGCATCGCCGCCGGCAAACACGCCGACCCGGCTGGTGCGGCCCGTGCGATCGTCGGCATCGATCAGGCCGTAGTCGTGCGTCTTGAGATCGGGCGTGGTCTTGCCGAGCGTCTCATCGGGCCAGTAACCCAACGCCAGAACAACCGTATCGATCGGCGCGGTAAACTCCGAACCTTTAAGCGGAACCGGCCGCCGCCGCCCCGATTCGTCGGGCGCGCCGAGTTCCATGCGCTGCAATTCCATCGCACGCACCTGCCCGCGCTCGTCGCCAATGAACTTGACCGGCGCGACGAGATACTCGATGCGCGCGCCTTCCTCGACGGCGTGCTTGCGTTCCCTCTTCGAGCCGGGCATCTCGGCTTCGGTGCGGCGGTAGTAGCAGGTTACTTCTTCTGCGCCGAGGCGCAGCGCGGTGCGCAGGCAATCGGTTGCCGTATCGCCGCCGCCGATTACCGCCACACGCTTGCCGATGGTGGGCGGATCACGAAATGCTGGCACGACGATGTGTCTGGGCGGATTGCTGCGGATCAGGAACTCGCCGGCTTGATAGATGCCGTGCAGCGCGACGCCGGGCGCTTTGAGTTGCGCATCGACGTTCGCGCCGACGCCGATGAACACCGCATCGAAACCCATCTCAAACAGATCGTCCACTTTGATCGTTGCGCCGATGCGCGCGTCGCACACAAATTGGACGCCGATGCGCTTCAGAAATTCGATCTTCTCCATCACCAGCGTCTTGGGCAGCTTGAAGTTGGGAATGCCGTACATCAACAGCCCGCCCGGATACGGCAGCGCTTCGTAGACGGTGACGGCGTGCCCGCGCATGAGCAACGCTTCGGCCACTGCCAGCCCGGCCGGGCCGGAGCCGACCACGGCGACCTGGTAGCCGGTAGGCTCCGCGATCGACGGCGTGGGCCAGCCTTCCCGCTCGCGTTGATAATCGGCGACGAACATCTCCAGCTTGCCGAGTGAGGTGACTGTCACTTTCTTGCCCGCCGCGCAGGCGCCTTCGCACAGCTTCTCTTGCGGACACACGCGGCCGCAGATTTCGGGGAAGATGCTGGTCTGGCGATACAGATTCGCCGCGCCGATGAAATCGCCGTGCGCGATCAACCACATCGCGCCCGGAATATCGTTGTGCAGCGGGCAGGCTTCGGCGCAGGCGGCCGGCGTCGGGCAGATGAGACAGCGCCCGGCTTCCAGCATCGCCTCTTCGGCCGTGTAGCCGATCACGATGTCGTCGAAGTCTTTCACACGCTCTTCGGGCAGGCGCACGGCATAGGGCGTATGTGGGATTTGCAAGCGCTCTTTGCGGTTCGCGGTTCGCTCGGCGTCTTCTTGCATCGTTCTCCTCAATTCAACCAACTCACTAACCAACTAGTACCCCGACCGCCTAATTCTGCGGGGTTGGGACGGCACAACCCTCTTCGCTGCGCTCGTGGGCAGGCCGCCGCCCTCTTTAGAAGGCAATGAAAGGCGGCGGCTGGCACTGCCGTCCGCCGCAGTGCTGGCCGCCGCCCTCTTTAAGAAGGCAGTGAAAGGCGGCGGTCATGCGGC
>DATDPU010000070.1:0-14118 GCA_035292585.1 Anaerolineae bacterium
GACCACAGACGAAGGGCGAAACGCGGGCAGTGCACCGCTTTCGTCGTTCGTCCATCGTCATTCGTCTTCACGACTGTACCGAACCGGCGACCTGGCCCGCTGGCGACCCGATGGCAACCTCGAGTTCCTGGGCCGCATCGATCAGCAGGTGAAGGTGCGCGGTTTCCGCATCGAGCTGGGTGAGATCGAAGCCGCCTTAGCAGAACATCCCGCTGTCCGGGAAGCGCTGGTGGTGGCACAGACAGATCGGACGGGCGATAAGCGGCTGGTAGCATACCTGATACCCAAGCCCGATTCTCTGTCTTCATCCTTCGTCAGTGAGTTGCGTGCGTTCCTGCGCGCGAAGTTGCCGGAGCACATGCTGCCCTCGGCCTTTGTTGTGCTCGAAGCGTTCCCGCTCACGCCCAACGGCAAAGTCGATCGCAAGGCGCTGCCCGCGCCCGATGAAACCCGGCCGAGTTCGCAAGAGGCATACGCGCCGCCCCGGACGGAGCTGGAGCGAACGATCGCCGCCGTATGGCAGAGCGTGCTGCAAGTAGAGCAGGTGGGTCTGGACGACAACTTCTTCGACTTGGGCGGCCATTCGATGCGCATGGTTCAGGCGCACAGCCAGCTGCAAAAGCTCCTGGAACGCAAGCTGACCATGGTGGAGTTGTTCAAGTATCCCACCGTGCGCGCCCTGGCTGCTCACTTGCATCCCGATGGAACCGGCGTAGCCACCGGCGTTCAGCGCGGCCGGCAGATCGCGCAAGAACGCAAAGACGCTTTGGCGCGCACGTCTCCGCCCGACATCGCGATCATCGGCATGGCGGGGCGTTTTCCTAAGGCCGCGACGACGGAAGAATTCTGGCGGAACCTTCAAAACGGCGTCGAGGGTATCTCGACTTTTTCAGCCGAGGAGCTACAGGCCGCCGGGATCGATCCCGTTGCGCTGAATCAGCCCAACTACGTGCGGGCCTTCGGCGCGTTGGCCGACGTCGATCAGTTCGACGCCGCCTTCTTCGGTTTTAACCCCAGAGAAGCCGAATACCTTGATCCGCAACAACGCATCTTTTTAGAGTGCGCCTGGGAAGCGTTGGAGAACGCCGGTTACAACCCGGCCGCCTGCCCCGGACGGGTGGGCGTGTACGCCGGCATCAACGTCAACATGTATCTGCTGAACCTGTATTCTCGGCGCGATCTGGTGGAAGCCATCGGCCCGTATCAACTTCAACTGGCCAACGACAAGGATTATCTCGCGACGCGCGTCTCCTACAAGCTGAACTTGAAGGGACCGAGCATGACCGTCCAGACGGCCTGCTCCACTTCACTCGTGGCTGTTCACCTGGCTTGCCAGAGTTTGGTGAATCACGAATGCCGGACGGCGCTGGCCGGCGGCGTCGCCGTCAGCGTGCCGTCTAAATCGGGTTACCTGTATCAAGAAGGGGGCATCGCTTCGCCCGATGGACACTGCCGCGCGTTCGACGCGCGCGCCCAGGGAACCGTGAGCGGCAACGGCGTGGGCATCGTCGTGCTCAAACGCCTGGCCGATGCCCTCGCCGACGGCGATCGGGTTCTGGCGGTCATCAAAGGCTCGGCCATCAACAACGATGGGTCGGACAAGGCGGGCTACACCGCGCCCAGCGTCGAAGGTCAGACGGAAGTCATCACCGAAGCGCTGGCATTGTCCGGCATCGAACCGGAAACGATCGGCTACGTCGAAGCGCATGGAACCGGCACGCCGTTGGGCGACCCGATCGAATTGGAGGCGCTGACCCAGGCGTTCCGCGCGTACACCGACAAGCCGGGCTTCTGCGCGCTCGGCTCCGTCAAAACCAACATCGGTCATCTGGATGCCGCCGCCGGCGTGGCGGGGTTGATCAAAACCACGCTGGCGCTCCACTACCAGCGCATCCCACCGAGCCTACACTTTGAGCGGCCCAACCCGCACATCGATTTCGAGCACAGCCCCTTCTACGTCAACACGCAACTCGCGGAGTGGACGGCCAACGGCGCGCCGCGCCGCGCCGGCGTGAGCTCCTTTGGCATGGGCGGCACGAATGCGCACGTGGTATTGGAAGAAGCGCCCGCCGTGGAGCCTTCCGGCCCCTCGCGGCCCTGGCAACTGCTCACACTCTCGGCCAAGACGACCTCGGCGCTCGAAACCGCGACGGCGAACCTGGCCGCATATTTGAGGCGGACACCCGATGTCAAGCTGGCCGATGTGGCCTATACGCTTCAGACCGGCCGCAGTGCGTTCAAGCAGCGCCGGATACTCGTGTGCCGCGACGGCGCGGACGCAACGACAGCCTTAGAGCAGGGGATGTCGCGCCGGGTGTTCACCGGCGAGGCGAACGCCAACTCACCCTCGGTCGCGTTCATGTTCCCCGGCCAGGGCGCGCAACACAGCAACATGGGCCGGGCGCTGTACGAGACCGAGCCGGTTTTCCGGGCGGAAGTCGATCGATGCGCCGAGCTCCTCCAACCGCTCCTGGGCGTGGACATTCGCCAGGTCGTTTATCCCCCGCTCGATTCACCAGCCGCGCCCTCCGACGCCGCGCTCGATCAAACGGCGCTCGCGCAGCCCGCACTGTTTGCCTGGGAATATGCGCTGGCTAAGCTGTGGCTGGCGTGGGGCATTCACCCGCAGGCGCTGATCGGTCACAGCATCGGCGAGTATGTGGCCGCTTGCCTGGCGGGTGTCTTCTCGCTGGAAGATGCGTTGAAGTTAGTTGCGACACGCGGGCAGCTGATGCAGTCGTTGCCGGCTGGCGCGATGCTGGCCGTTTTCCTGCCCGAACCCGATGTGCGCCCGCTGCTCGATCCCGCGCTCAGCCTGGCCGCCGTCAATGGGCCGGCGGCCTGCGTCGTCTCCGGATCGATGGAAGCCGTCGCCGCGCTGGAGCAGCGCCTGGCCGCGCGCGCAATCGATTGCCGGCGCTTGCACACGTCGCATGCCTTTCATTCAGATATGATGGAGCCGATCCTGGAATCCTTTGCGGCCCAGGTCGAGCAGGTCGCGCGGCACGCGCCGCAGCTTCCCTTCATCTCGAATGTCACCGGGAAGTGGATCAGCGCGGCCGAAGCGACCGATCCGAAATATTGGGCCGCGCATCTGCGCCAGACCGTGCGCTTTGCCGATGGGCTGCAGGTGTTACGGCAAGAACCGCAGCGCGTTCTGCTCGAAGTGGGGCCGGGCCAGACCCTCAGCGCATTGGCCCAAGCCCGATCGGAAACGCAGGCGATCCCCTCGCTTCCCCATCCGCGCGATCAACGCTCGGACGCCGCGGCCGCGCTCGAAGCGCTCGGCCGCCTCTGGCTCAGCGGTGTTCCAGTCGATTGGGCCGCCTTCTATACTGACGAACGCCGGCAGCGCGCGGCCTTGCCGACCTATCCCTTTGAACGCCAGCGCTATTGGATCGAACGGCAGAACCTGCCCGATCAACGTGACCCGCGCTCCGTGACGTTGCACAAGCGGCCTGATCTTGCCGACTGGTTCTATCTTCTTACCTGGAAACGCAGCCAGCTACTCCAGCTACCGGGGCCTGAAGAACTGACCGAGAAGCCGCGTCGCTGGTTGGTCTTCGTGGACGATTGCGGCGTGGGCGCGCGGCTCGTCGAGCGTTTGGTTCAAGAACATCAAGGCGTAACTCTCGTGAAAGCAGGCGAGCAGTTCGCGCGCGACGGGGCCGGGACTTACACGCTCAACCCGCAGAATGCGGAAGACTACCGCGCGCTCATCGCAGAGTTGCAGGCTTCGAATCAAGCGCCGCACATCATCGTCCACCTGTGGAGCGTTACCCCGGATGATTCCGTCCGGCCCGGCATTGACTTCTATCGACAGACGCAAGGCCGGGGTTTCTATAGCCTGCTCTTCCTGGCCCAGGCGTTAGGCGTTCAGGGTATCACCGACACGCTCCGGCTGGGCGTCATCTCCAATCACGTCCACGCCGTGACCGGGAACGAGACGCTGTCTCCGGCGAAAGCGACGATCGTGGGCGCGTGCAAGGTCATTCCGCTGGAATACCCCAACCTCACCTGCTGCAATTTCGACGTCGTTCTCCCCACAGCAAATCCCCGATCAGAAGCGATATTGACCGAACAAATCATCGCCGAGATGATTACCCCTTCAGCGGCGCCGGTCAGCGCTTATCGCGAGCCGTGCCGCTGGGAACCGAGCCTCGAACCCACCCGGCTGGCTAAACCCGACCGAACGCCGCTCCGCTTGAAAGAAAAAGGCGTTTATCTGATCACCGGCGGGTTAGGGGGCATGGGCCTCACGTTCGCCGAATACCTGGCCGAGAAGGTGCGGGCGCGCTTGATCCTGGTCAGTCGCACCGCTTTGCCTGAACGGGCGGAATGGGCACACTGGCTGGCGACGCACGACGATCAAGATGCTACCTGGCAGCGGTTACAGCGAGTGCAACACTTAGAAAGTTTGGGCGCCGAGGTCCTGGTGTTCAGCGCCGATGTGGCTGATCTCGAACAGATGCAAGCCGTCGTCGCCCAGGCGCAGGCGCGCTGGGGACGAATCGACGGCGTCATTCACACGGCGGGCCTGGCCGATTACGCCGGCGTCATCCAACGGCGCACGCTTGCAGCCACCGAAAGCGTGATGGCCCCCAAAGTCTATGGCCTGTTGGTGTTAGAGCAGCTGTTGGGCAATAGCCCGCCGGACTTTACCGTCGTGTGTTCATCGCTCAGCGCGATCCTATACAAAACCAAATTCGGACAGGTGGGCTATTGTGCGGCAAATGAATTCCTGGATGCCTATGCCCATTACCAGACCTTCCGCAACGGCCCGCTGACCGTCTCGATCAACTGGGATGATTGGCAGACCGTCGGGATGTCGGTGGAGGCTGCCCGGAAGCAATCGGGTCAAATGGTCGGGCCGTTCGACCTCGAGGCCGAGCTGTTGGAAGGGCTACTGCCGCAAGAAGGCGTCGGCGTCCTGGAACGTATCCTGGAAAATCCGGCGCCGCAAGTCGCCGTGTCGGCCCGCGATCTGTTGATCAGGCTTGAGCAGCACACCGCTTACAAAATCGCCGAGTGGTTGGCAGACGACTCGTTGGCGCACCCCGCGCACGCGCGCCCGGAGTTGAGCGTCGCTTACGTTGCGCCGCGCACCGAAGTGGAACGCCGGATCGCCGAAATCTGGCAGAGGCTGCTGGGCATCGAGCCGATCGGCGTTGACGACAACTTCTTTGAACTCGGCGGGCACTCGTTGCTGGCGACGCGCGTGCTCGCGCACATGCGCACCGATCTGCACGTCAACCTGTCGCTGCCCACCCTGTTCGAGTTTCCCACGGTGGCCGGGTTGGCGGCTCAACTCGAAACGATGGCCCGGACCGAACCGCTTCCTGCCATCGTCCCGATCAAACCGGCCGACAATCTCTCACTCGAGGATGTCGATGACCTGTCCGATGAGCAAGTATCGGCTCTGCTCAAAAAGCTGTTGGCCGAAGAACAGGCCTGATTCGTCGTTCGTCGCATCCCTTCGACAGGAATCAACCATGAAACGCATTCGCAAATGGCTTATCCGGATCGGCATCCTGCTGCTCGTCCTGGCGATCGTTTTAGTCGGCGCAGGCGTATGGTTCGTGCGCCGTCCCTGGCCGCAGATTGACGGGGCGCTGGTCGCCTCTGGACTCGCCGCGCCGGCCGAAGTGTTGCGCGATAAGTGGGGCATCCCTCACATCTTCGCTGAAAATGAACACGATTTATTCTTCGCGCAAGGGTACGTCCACGCGCAGGATCGGCTGTGGCAGATGGAGTTCAACCGGCGGCTCGCCGGCGGGACGCTAAGCGAAGTGCTCGGCGAACCGACCGCCGGCCTGGATCGCTATTTCCGCACGCTGGGCTTGCGCCGGGTTGCCGAGCGGGCCTGGGTCGAGGCGGACCAGGAGAGCCGCGCGATATTGGAAGCGTATGCCGAAGGGATCAACGCCTACCTGCAATCGCACGCCGATCGGCTGCCGGTGGAATTCACGCTCATCGGCGACACGCCGCAACCCTGGACGCCTGCCGACAGCCTGGCCGTCGGCAACATCCTCGCCTTTGCCATGGCGCTCAACCTCAACGTCGAACTGCTCCAGGCCCAGGTCACCGCCGGGTTGGGCGAAGAAGCCGGGTATCAACTTTTCCCGCTGGCGATCGACGATGGCCCGCCGATTCTGCCTGCCGAAGTCGAACGCTACGATTGGCTGTCCGACGCTCACCTGGAAGATTCGGCGGCGCAACAGTGGTTTGGCGCTTCTCCATTGAGCTGGGGCAGCAACAACTGGGTGGTGGCCGGCAATCGCACCGCGACCGGCCAACCGTTGTTGGCGAATGACACCCACGTCAATTTCCAGATGCCGTCCAACTGGTACGAGAACGGAGTGCATGGCGGCGGGTTCGATAGCGTCGGCTTCACTTTGCCTGGTGTGCCGCTCGTCGTGTTAGGTCATAACCAAAACATCGCCTGGGGCATCACCAACGTCACCGCCGATAATCAAGACCTGTATATCGAGAAGCTGGATGACGCGGAGCAGCCCACGCAGTATGAATTCGAGGGCGAGTGGCGCGACTTGCAGATGATCTCGGAAACCATCCAGGTGAAAGATGGCGCTCCGGTGCAGCTCAATCTTCTTTTGACGCAGCATGGCCCGATCGTCAACGACGTCGTAGGCGCGCCGGAGGCAGAACCGCTGGCGCTGCGTTGGACGCTATATGACGGCGAAACCATCCTGTCGTCTCTCGCCCGCTTGAACCGGGCGGCGAACTGGGACGAATTTCACGCGGCGCTGCGCGATTGGGATACGCTGAGCCTGAATTTCGTTTACGCCGATACCGCCGGCAACATCGGCTACCAGGCCACTGGCCGGGTTCCCGTCCGCGCGCCGGGCCACACCGGGATACTGCCCGTGCCGGGTTGGAGCGGCGCTTATGAATGGCAGGGCTTCATTCCTTTCGATGAGCTCCCCTCCGCGCTCAATCCATCTACCGGTTTCATCGCCACCGCGAACAATCGCATCACCTCAGACGCTTATCCTTATCAACTCGCTTCCGGTTGGGAAGCGCCGTATCGGGCCGAACGCCTCCAGGCGCTGCTGTCCGCCAAAGAACAATTCTCGGTGGAAGACATGCGCGCCATTCAAGTCGATACGTATTCCCTGCCGGCAGAGGCGTTTCGCCCTTACTTGTTAGCCGTTCCACCTGCCGACGCGCTTCAGGCTCAGGCTTTAGAGCACGTCACCAAGTGGAATTTGCGGCTTGATACGGAGAGCGTGGGAGCAACTATTTACGAAGAGTGGTTCAAACTCCTGCTACAAAACACGGTGGGCGACGAGCTGGCGCAGGTGGGCGAGGAGTCGAGAGGACTCTACCTGTTCGATTATCCCGAACGACACACCCGCTTGATGAACACTATATTACCCGACGCCGACAATGCCTGGTTTGACGACGTCGCTACCCCTCAACTGGAAACGCGCGATGAGATTGTCCGCCGCAGCCTGGCCGAGGCGGTCGCCTGGTTGAGCGAACACTACGGCCCGGACCCGGCGCAGTGGCAGTGGGGTAATATACACACGCTGACCTTTGTTCATCAGCCGCTCGGCCTGAGCGGGATTCCGCCTCTCGAAAGTATCTTCAATAGTCAGACGATTCCGACGCGCGGCGGGCAGTTCACCGTGAATGTCGCCTACTTTGCCGGCGACCAATCCTTCGACGCAACTTTCGGCGCGGCTCAGCGGATGATCATCGACGTCGGTGATTGGGATCGGTCGCTGTCCGTCAACTCCACCGGACAGAGCGGCCACGTCTTCCATCCGCACCGGGGTGATGACATCCCGCTCTGGCAAAGCGGCGATTACCACCCTATGCTCTTCAGCCGAGAGGCGGTCCAGGCAAACGTCGAAGGGATGCTTACACTAACACCGAGCGAGTAGCCAGCCCGCTTGATATGCGGTTCTCGCCGCAGTTGCACTGCGGCAGTACAACTGCCGCCGAATGGCCATTGATTTTGATGGGCGTAGTGTAGGGCCTCGTGCCCGTCTGCTAGAGCCGGAAAGTTTTTATCGAAGGAAGACCGTCATGAGCGATCAACTAAGCGAGCGACTGGCCGGCTTATCCCCGCAAGCCCAACGCGCCTGGCTGACCCAGCTCCTGCACCGACGCCAACATGCCCCCACCCGCGCCCCGCTGTCGTTTGCCCAGGAGCGCCTGTGGATCCTGCACCAACTCGACCCCAACAGCGCCGCCTACCACATCCCGCTGGCCCTGCGCCTGACCGGAACGCTCGACCTAAGCGCCCTACGCCACAGCCTCAACGCCGTCGTCCAACGCCACGCCGTGCTGCGCACCACCTTCGTGCTGGAGGCCGGCCAGGCGCTGCAAGTGATTGCCCCGCACTTGACGCTCGAGGCGCCCGTCGTTGAGGTAGACGCTCGCTCACTCGCCGAACGCGAGGCGCAGCTCCAGCAGGCGTTGCAGGAAGAAGCCCGGCAGCCGTTCGACTTGAGCCGTGGGCCGCTGCTGCGCGCGCGTGTCTGGCGGCTAGGGCCAGCCGAACACGTGCTGCTGGTGACGCTGCATCACAGCGTGGCGGATGCCTGGTCGGTCGCCATCTTCAGTCGGGAGCTGGCGGCGCTGTACCAGGCGGCGCTGGCCAGGCAGCCGGCCGCGTTGCTCGACTTGCCGTTGCAGTACGCCGACTATGCCGCCTGGCAACGCGAGTGGCTGCGCGGCGAACTGCTGGAGTCGCAGTTGGTGTACTGGCAGCAGCAGTTGA
The DNA here is from genome assembly GCA_035292585.1 of Anaerolineae bacterium. GTDB lineage: Bacteria > Chloroflexota > Anaerolineae > Fen-1058 > Fen-1058 > DASSFZ01. The sequence continues at coordinate 8,750 of DATDPU010000070.1, forward strand.
CCGGCGCGCCCGAGTTGTTGACGTGGCCGGCCGACCACCCGCGCCCGGCGGTGCAGACGCAGCGCGGCGCGACGCAGTTCTTCACGTTGTCGCCGGAGGTGACGGCGGGGCTGACCGCCTTCAGCCGGCACGAAGGCGTCACGTTGTTCATGACGCTGCTGGCGGCGTTCAACGTGTTGCTGCACCGCTACACCGGGCAGACCGACATCGTGGTGGGCACGCCAGTGGCGAATCGCAATCGCCGCGAGTTGGAAGAGCTGATCGGGTTCTTCGTCAACACGCTGGCGCTGCGCACGCGGCTGGGCGGCGGGGACACGGTGCGGGAGTTGGTGCGGCGGGTGCGGGAAGGGGTGTTGGCGGCGACGGCGCATCAGGACGTGCCGTTCGAGCGGGTGGTGGAACACCTGCAGCCGGTGCGGCAGTTGGATCGCAGCCCGGTGTTTCAGGTGTTGTTGGGATTGCAGAATGTGCCGGGGGCGGTGCTGGAGCTGCCGGGGGTGCAGGTGGAGGCGCTGGCGGTGGAGACGGGTGCGGCGGCGTTCGACCTGACGCTGCTGCTGGAGGAGCGAGCAGGCGGGCTGCGCGGGGTGGTGGAGTACAGCACCGACTTGTTCGAGGCGACCACGATAGCGCGGTTGGTCGAGCATTTCCAGGTGGTGCTGGAAGGGATGGTGGCCGACCCCGAGCAGCGCCTCGCGCAACTGCCGCTGCTCACCGAGGCCGAACGCCAGCAGGTGCTGGTCGAGTGGAACGACACCGCCGTCGATTACCCGCACGACGGATGTATCCATCGATTATTTGAGGCGCAGGTTGAGCGGACGCCTGATGCTGTCGCCGTAGTGTACGAAGATCAAAGCCTGACTTACGGCGAACTGAATGGTCGGGCCAACCGGCTGGCGCATTACCTGCGCCGGCTAGGCATCGGGCCGGAGCGACTGGTCGGCATGTGCTTCGATCGCTCGGTCGAAATGATCGTCAGCGTGCTGGGCGCTCTCAAGGCAGGAGGAGCGTATCTGCCGCTCGACCCCAGCTACCCCATCGAGCGTCTGGCCTTCATGCTGGAAGACTCGCAAGCGCCGGTGTTGCTGACTCAGTCGCACTGGCTAGCCGCGCGCAGCGCGCCGCTCGGGGTGAGCGAGATCGTATGTCTCGACACCGATTGGAGCGTCATCGCCCAGGAGAGCGACCAGAACCCAGACAGTGTGACGACCGCCGCCGACCTGGCCTATGTGATTTACACCTCCGGTTCGACCGGGCGGCCCAAGGGCGTGATGATTCCGCACCGCTCGGTGCTCAATCTCTTCACCGGACTCAACCGCACGATCTATGCCAATCATCCACAACGCCCCATGCGCATCAGCTTGAACGCGCCTCTCCCGTTCGATGCATCGGTTCAACAGTGGGTGATGCTGCTGAAGGGCCACACTCTGTATATTGTGCCACAGGCAGCCCGGCAAGACGGAAACGCGCTAGTGTCATACATTCGCCGCAACCAGCTCGACGTCTTGGACTGCGTGCCATCTCAGCTCAAACTGCTGCTGGCCGCCGGTCTGCTGGACGGGACGGGCTGGGCGCCGTCGATCGTACTGCCCGGCGGCGAAGCGCTTGATGAGGCGACCTGGCAAACACTCACGCGCGCCGCTGGCACTGACTTCTACAACATGTACGGCCCGACGGAATGCACGGTGGACTCAACCGTCTGTCGGATGAAAACAGCAGCCAGCCAACCGACGATTGGCCGTCCCATCGCCAATGCGCGCTGCTACATCCTGGACGCGCAGCTGCAGCCCGTACCGATCGGGGTGTCAGGTGAATTGCACATGGGCGGGCTGGGCCTGGCGCGGGGCTATCTGAACCGGCCCGACTTGACAGCGGAGCGCTTCATCCCCAACCCGTTTCTGAAGGATGACTATAGTCCCCGGAGCGAAGCGGAGTGGGAAGGCGGAGGGCGGAGGGATGAAGAGAACTTTTCAGATTCATCCCTCATCCTTCATCACCTGCCCCCGAAGCGCAGCGGAGGGGGCTCCTCCTTGCTGTACAAGACTGGTGACCTGGCGCGGTATTTGTCCGACGGCAACCTCGAGTTCCTGGGCCGTATCGACCAGCAGGTGAAGGTGCGCGGCTTCCGCATCGAACTGGGCGAGATCGAAGCGGCCCTGAGCCAGCATCCGGCGGTGCGCGAGTGCGTCGTTGCCGCGCAGGCGTGGGGCGCAACTGACGATAAACGGCTAGTAGCATACCTGACGCCGAAGGCGGATGCGTCTTCATCCTTCATCCCTCCTCCTTCCTCCTTCGTAAGTGAGTTGCGCGCATTCCTACGCGTGAAGTTGCCGGAGTACATGCTGCCCTCGGCGTTCGTTGTACTGGAAGCATTTCCGCTGACGCCCAACGGCAAAGTCGATCGCAAAGCGCTGCCCGCGCTCGATGGCGCGCAGGTCGCCGCGAGCGAACACTACGTCGCGCCGCGCACGCCGGCTGAAGAATTGGCCGCCGGCATTTGGGCGGAGGTGCTCGGCATCAAGACAGTCGGGGTAAACGACAACTTCTTCGAGTTGGGCGGGCACTCGCTGCTCGCCACACAGGTGGTCTCCCGAATACAAGAGGTCTTTCAGGTGCAGTTGCCGCTGCGCGCCTTATTCGAGTCTCCCACGCTTGAAGACCTGGCGCGCGCGATCGAGCAGTTGCAGCAAGGCGACGCGCCGCGCCCATTCCGCGCCATCCAGCCGGTTTCGCGAGCAGGCGAGCTGCCGCTGTCTTTCGCTCAGGAACGGCTGTGGTTTATCGATCAACTCGTGCCCGGCAGCTCGGCCTACAACATCCCAACCGCCCTTCGCATCAAGGGTGATCTGGATGTGGCCGCGCTGGAAAGCAGCTTAAACGAAGTCATCCGCCGGCACGAGAGCCTGCGCACCACTTTCGCCGCACACGACGGGCAGTCCATGCAAGTGATTGCGCCCAATGTGATCCTCAAACTCCCCAGCGTTGACTTGCGCGCCTGGCCGGAGGCTGACCGGGAAAGCGAAGCGCGGCGGCGGGCGGAAGCCGAAGCCCGGCGGCCGTTTGACCTGGCGCACGGGCCGCTGCTGCGAGCGGAGCTGTTTTGTTTGGATCAAGCCGCGCACGTGCTCGTGCTGAACCTGCATCACATCATCGCCGATGGTTGGTCGAGCGCGGTGTTGGTGCGGGAAGTGACGGAATTGTACGCCGCCTTCGCGCAGGAGCAATCGCCTGCCCTCGGAGCGGAGCGAAGAGGGTTGCCATTGCCGGAGCTCCCCATCCAGTACGCCGATTTCGCCGTCTGGCAGCGACAGTGGCTGCAAGGTGAAGTGTTGGACGCGCAGCTGGCTTACTGGCGACGACAGCTGGCGGGTCTGCCGATCTTGGAACTGCCCACCGATCGGCCGCGACCGCCGGCGCAGACTTTTCGTGGCGGGACACAGGCGTTTCGCTTGTCGCCGGCGCTGACCCAGGCGCTGGCGTCGCTCAGCCAGCGCGAAGGCGCGACGCTGTTCATGACGCTGCTGGCCGCCTTCCAGACGCTGCTCGCCCGCTACACCGGCCAGACCGATATTGCCGTCGGGACGGGCATTGCCAATCGTCGTCGGGCCGAGATCGAAGGGCTAATCGGGTTCTTCGTCAACACGTTGGTGTTGCGGACCGATCTAGCCGGCAACCCTACGTTTCGGGAAGTGTTGGCGCGGGTGCGTGAAGTGGCGCTGGAGGCTTACGCCCATCAAGACGCGCCATTTGAGCTCGTCGTGGACGCCGTCGGCCCGCAGCGCGACCTCAGTCATTCCCCGCTGTTCCAGGTCTTCTTTGTCTTGCAGAATATGCCCCAGCAAGCGCTGAAGCTGGCGGGGTTCGAGATCGAGCTGCTGCCGGTGGACAACGGCACGGCGAAGTTCGACCTGGGCTTCCAGCTGTACGAGGTCGACGACGGCTTATACGGCCTGGTCGAGTACAGCGTCGATCTCTTCGAGGCAGACACGATTCAGCGGCTGGTGGGCCATTACGCGATGCTGCTCGAAAGTGTCGTGGCGCATCCCGATCAGCCCATCGCTCTGCTGCCGCTGCTGCCCGAAGCGGAGCGGCGGCAACTGCTTGAGGTGTGGAACGACACGGCGGCGGCGCTCCCCGCCGACGCCTGCGCGCAGCAGCTCTTCGAGGCGCAGGTCGCGCGCACGCCGGCGGCTATCGCTGTGCGCTTCGCGGGCGAGTCGCTCACCTATGCCGAATTGAACCGGCGGGCCAATCAGCTGGCTCATCACTTGCGGCGTTATGGCGTCGGGCCTGAGGTGCGGGTCGGGATTTTGATCGAGCGCTCGATCGAGATGGTGGTCGGCGTGTTGGGCGTGCTCAAGGCCGGTGCGGCTTACGTCCCGCTCGACCCGGAATACCCGGCGAGTCGTCTGGCCTTCATGCTCCAAGATGCGGGCGTGAACGTGCTGCTGGCGCATGCGCCGCTGTTATCGAAGCTGCCGGAGCACAACGCCCGCGTCATCTGCCTGGATACCGATTGGTCTGCGATTGCCCAGTCGCCGAGTTCCAACCTGTGCGTTTCCGTCGCCCCGGAGAACCTCGCTTACGTGATCTATACTTCGGGATCGACCGGGCTGCCGAAGGGCACGCTGCTGCACCATCGGGGTTTATGCAATCTGGCTCAGACCTTGCGTGATAAATTCGAGTTGGGGTCGGAGAGCCGTTTGCTGCAATTCGCGGCCTTCAGCTTCGACGCTTCCGTCTCGGAGATGTTCGCCGCACTCACCACCGGCGCGCGGTTGGTCCTGGCGCCGCGCGAGCAGCTGCTGTCACCGCTCGACCTGATCGAGTTGCTGCAAACAGAGGGCATCACGTGCGTGACACTGCCCCCGTCGCTGCTGGCGGTGCTCTCCACGGCGGAATTGCCCGCGCTCCGCACGCTAATCTCGGCGGGCGAGGCGTGCCCGTGGGAGGTGGCCGAGCGCTGGGCCGAAGGGCGACGCTTTCTCAATGGATATGGCCCGACCGAGACGACTGTGGCGGCATCGTATTATGAGGTAAACGAGCGCGTGGCGGGCGCGCAGCTGGTCCCGATCGGCAAGCCGAACCCGAACACGACGATCTATTTGCTGGATTCGAACGGGCAGCCGGCTCCGATCGGCGTGCCGGGTGAAATCTGCATCGGCGGGGTCGGCGTGGGGCGCGGGTATCTCAATCGACCCGACTTGACGGCGGAGAAGTTCATCCCCAACCCCTTCTTCGACGAAGGACGAAGGACCACAGACGAAGGGCGAAACGCGGGCAGTGCACCGCTTTCGTCGTTCGTCCATCGTCATTCGTCTTCACGACTGTACCGAACCGGCGACCTGGCCCGCTGGCGACCCGATGGC
>DATDPU010000071.1:0-8535 GCA_035292585.1 Anaerolineae bacterium
GACCACAGACGAAGGGCGAAACGCGGGCAGTGCACCGCTTTCGTCGTTCGTCCATCGTCATTCGTCTTCACGACTGTACCGAACCGGCGACCTGGCCCGCTGGCGACCCGATGGCAACCTCGAGTTCCTGGGCCGCATCGACCAGCAGGTGAAATTCCACGGCTATCGCATCGAGCCGGGCGAGATCGAGGCGGTGTTGCGGCAACATCCGGCGGTGAAAGATACGGTCGTGCTGCCGCAGACCAGCGCGTCCGTGTCGGACAAACAGCTCGTGGCGTATATCGTGCCGGAACCTTCAGGACTGGACACGCGCGAAATCGCCTCTGAACAAGTCGAGCAATGGCAGACCGTTTTCGACGCTGCTCTTAAAACCTCTGCTACGGTAGCTGATCCCCAATTCAACATCGCCGGCTGGAACAGCAGTTACACCGGGGAGCCGATCCCGGCCCAGGAGATGCGCGAATGGGTGGATCAGACGGTGAGCCGGATTCTGGCGCTGCGCCCGCAGCGGGTACTTGAGATCGGGTGCGGCGCCGGCCTGCTCCTGCACCGGATCGCCCCGCAGTGTGAGTCGTATTGGGGAACGGACTTCTCGCCGATTGCGTTACGTGCGCTGCAGGACAGCCTGGCGGCCTCGGGCCTGGAGTCATCCAAAGTCCGGTTGTCCTGCCAGACGGCTGACGATTTTGAGGGGCTTCCTGACCAGGCTTTTGATGCAGTTGTCCTGAATTCGGTGATCCAATACTTCCCCGACGTGGAATATCTCTTGCGCGTCCTGGAAGGGGTCGTCAATCTGGTGAAGCCGGGCGGGCATATCTTCATTGGCGACGTGCGCCATCTGCCGCTGCTCGCCGCCTATCACACATCCGTCGAACTTTATCGCGCGCCCGATTCGCTGACCACAGAGCGCTTAGCGGAACACATCCGGCAGCGCGTGTCCGAAGATCAGGAATTGGTGATCGATCCCGATTTCTTCCTGGCGCTCAAAGCGCAGACGCCGGATGTTGCCTGGGTGGACATCCGGCCCAAACGCGGGCAGTATGACAATGAACTGATCCGCTTTCGCTACGATGTCGTGCTTGGCATTGGCCCGACTCATGCGAATAGCGTTGCACCGGAGTGGCTAGATTGGGAGCGCACGCAGTTGACGGTGACCCAGGTGCGGCAGAGGCTGGCGGAGCAAGAACCCGATGTGTTGGCGATCCGGAACATCCCCAATGCGCGCGTGGTCAACGACACGCGAGCGATGGCGCTGCTGGCTGACCGCCCGTCGATTGGCACCGTCGCCGGGCTGCGCGCCGTCTTGCAGTCTGCTGAGACCGCTGCCGTAGACCCCGAGGCGATGTGGGCGCTGGAAGCCGAGTTGCCCTATCGGGTTGAGTTGAGCTGGATCGGCTCGGAGGCGGAGGGGCGTTTCGCCGCGATCTTCCGGCGTGTGTCTTCGAGCGGCGCGGTTCTCGTCCCCGGCAATGTGATGATAGAAACAGCCGCGACCCGGCGAGCCTGGAACACCTACGCCAACAATCCGCTGTACGCCAAACTGGCCCGGCGGATCGTGCCGGAGCTGCGGCGGCATCTCCAGGAGAAACTTCCCGCGTACATGCTGCCGTCGGCCTTCGTCACACTCGAAGCCTTTCCGCTCACCCCCAGCGGCAAAGTGGATCGCAAGGCGCTGCCCGCGCCGGAAGGCATTCGCCCGCCGCGAGCGGATGCCTTCACACCGCCGAGCACGGAGCTGGAAGAGAAGCTGGTCGCGATTTGGAGGGAGGTGCTGGGGCTGGAGCGCGTCGGGGTCCACGATAATTTCTTCGAGTCGGGCGGAGATTCTTTGCGCGTGATCCAAGTGATCGACCGGGCCAATCGGGTGGGGCTGCGCCTGACGCCGAGGCAGTTCTTCCAAAACCCGACCGTGGCGGAGCTGGCGCGCGTGGCGGGCGCAACGGACGATCGAGCGGGGCAGGCAGCGATGACAGGCGTGGTCCCGCTGACTCCCAGTCAACGCTGGTTCTTAGCTCAACCGCTCGTCAATTCCAGCCGCTTCAACATTGCCCAGCTCTTCGAAGTGTATCAACCGTTAAACCCGGCGCTGTTGGAGCAGGCGATCCAGCACGTCGTCCTGCGACACGACTCGTTGCGCGCGCGTTTCGTGCGCGCCGAAACGCGCTGGCAGCAAATCATCCAGCCGCCGGGTGCGCCGGCCCCGTTCACTTATCGGGATATTTCCGAACTGCCGACAGCGGCCCAGACCGCGGCGATTGAGGACACGACCGGAAGGTTGCAGGAGAGCCTCAGCCTGTCGGATGGACCGCTGTTCTGGGTCGTGTATTTCAACCTGGGGATCGATCGGCCGGGTCGCATCTTTGTGCTGCTGCACCATATTCTGGCGGATGGTTATTCGCTCGGCATTGTATTGGAGGACTTGCAAACGGCCTACGTGCAGCTGATGCAGGGACAGCCGATCCAGTTGCCGCCTAAGACGACCTCGCTCAAAGAATGGACGGAGCGGCTGGACGCCTACATGCACTCGGAGGCGGCGCAACACGAACTGGCGTATTGGCTGACTCCGCCGTGGGCGCTGGTGCCCGGCTTGCCGTTCGATTACCCGGAAAACGTGGGCCGTGATGACCTGGCGTCTTTCCGATCCTCGAGTTTCGCGTTGGAGGCCGCAGAGACGAAATACCTCTTGCAAGAGGTGTTAAAATACTACAATGTCCAACCCATCGAGGCGTTCCTGACGGCGCTGGTTCAGGCTTTGACCCGGTGGAGCGGCGGGCGGCAGCACCCGATTATCTTGCTCGATTCCGGCCGCACCCGCGTGATTCCGGAGGCGGACGACTTGGACCTGTCACGGGTCGTGGGTTGGTTGAGTCTCTCGCGGCTGATTGTATTGGAGCACGCGGCCGCCGAGAATCCCGAAGCCGCGCTGAGATCCATCGTGGAGCAGCTGAACCGCATCCCCAATCGAGGCGTTGGCTACAGCTTGTTGTCTCACAGCGGCGTCGATGCGATCGACCGGAAGCTGAAACCACATCCCAAATACGTGATGTTCAATTACGTGGTTGATCAGGCGGACAGCCCAGCCCGCGCCAACGCCAATACCGGCCTGTTACGACCGGCGCAGGAATCGACGGGTAAAGATCAAGACCCGAGGGAAATCGCGTTCAATTTCTTGGAATGCTACGTGGCGGTGAGTGGGGGCCGGTTGCAGGTGACCTGGAAATATAGCGAGAATCTTTTCAAGCCTGCCACTATCGAGAGCATCACGCAGGATTTCTTCCAGGCGTTGCGGTCGTTGATGGCGCATTATCGGGCGGGATCCGGAGCAGCCCTGGACTCTTAAAATCCACGGCTTATTTCAGAACAAGTGTCTGGACGGTAGCATAGCCCCCTGCTTGCGCCCCCTTGTGGGGTTGTGAGCGTGCGACGGGCACGAGGCCCTATGCTACGGCGTATGTGTTCGATACCTGAACGAAATTCACCACCAAGAAAAGCCTTGTAATTCTTGGTGTCCTGACCGCGACGTATTCACTCATTTCACGCAGGAGAGAACCCCATGGACAGAGATGAACAAGAAGATACCACCATTTACAAAGTCGTCGTGAACCTTGAGGAACAGTACTCGATCTGGCCCGCCGAGCGGGAAAACCCGTACGGCTGGCGAGATGCGGGCAAGACCGGCCCCAAAGCGGAGTGTCTGGCCTACATCAAAGACGTGTGGACCGACATGCGACCGTTGAGCCTGCGCAAGAAGATGGAGGAAATGGAGCAGAACCGGGAATCGGATGCGGGTTCTTCCCAATAAGCTCGCAGCATGCGGCGCCATCTCCACTCATCCGCCGTGATCCACGGGAGTCGCGGCCAAGTCTCGACGTGTGAGGCGCCGGGTTGACCCCACTTCGCCTCCGCCTGACCGCCGGCCTGCCGCCCACTTACTGGTTCCTCTGGCTGGGGACGCTCATCAATCGGCTGGGCGGCTTCGTCGTCCCTTTCCTGACGCTCTACTTGACCGGCCAGCGCGGTATCTCGGTCAGCCAGGCCGCGCTGATGGTCTCGTTGTTCGGCGCCGGATCGTTCACGGCGGCGCTGGTGGGCGGCGAGCTGGCCGACCGCTTGGGCCGCCGCCCGGTCCTGCTGCTGAGTTTCTTGATCGCCCCGGCCAACATGATCCTCCTGGGCCTGGCGCGGCCGGTTGCGCTCATCGCCCTGCTTACGCTGCTCCAGGGCTTCTTCACCGACCTGTATCGTCCGGCGGTCAGCGCAGCGGTCGCCGATCTGGTCCCGCCGGAGGGAAGGCCGCGCGCCTATGGCTACATCTATTGGGCCATCAACCTGGGCGCGGCGATTGCCCCTGCCATTGCCGGCTTGCTCGCGCGTGCAGACTACCTGCTGCTGTTCGTCGGCGACGCGCTCACCACTTTTTTGTTCGGCTTGATCGTGCTGTGGGGCGTCCGCGAGACGCGACCCGGCGAGGTGCAGCATACTGCTGCGGTCGCACTTCGCACGCGGGCCGCGATGCTAGGGCGCGAACCGCTCCTATTGGTGTTTGCCGGCCTGGCGCTGGTCTTCGGGACGATCTACATGCAGGGCAACGTCACCTTGCCGGTCGACATGCAAGCGCACGGGCTGGGGCCAGACCAGTATGGGTTAGCGATTGCCGTGAACGGCGCGCTGATCGTGCTGTTGAGCATCCCGGCCAGCCATGCCGCCGCTCGCTGGCCGCGTTTTGGGACGCTGGCCGTCGCGGCCTTGCTGCTGGGTGTGGGCTTCGGGCTGACCGCCGTCTCGAACACCTTGCTGCTTTATTGCCTGGCGGTCGCCGTCTGGACCTTGGGCGAGATCGGTGGTGCGACGGTGGCTCCGGCCATCGTCGCCGATCTCTCGCCGGTAGAGCTGCGCGGCCTGTATCAAGGCATTTTCAGCGCGGCCTGGGGGTTGGCGGCCTTCACCGGCCCGCTAATTGGCGGTTGGGTGTACGACCATTTGGGTGCTCAGGCGCTCTGGGTGGGGTGCTTGCTCTTGGGCTGCCTGCTGGCTCTGGGTTACCTGGCCCTGGCCCGACCCGCCGGCCGGCGCCTGGCGCGCACGACCATCGCTGCCGATAGGTGAACTGACTCACCTTATTTCGCCTCAAGCGTACTGACATCTCTCTTGATGATGAATGACTATCGCCAGGAGAGGGGAAAACGGCGCTCCCCTCTCCCGAAATCTACTTCGGGAGAGGGGAGTGGGAGGGTGAGGAGTTAAGCCAAACGGAGCCACTTGTGAGAATTCAACCGGTTCTACGGAATGCGGCTCACCATGCCGCGAAAGCCGCCCATGGCTGGTTGCCGGGAGTTATTTGGATGCAGTAGCCGTGGTTGCGCTGCGGCGGCAGCGGGTAGGGCCAGTTTCCGTTGCTGGGCATCGCTCTGCCATTCACCGTCAGTTGCCGTCCGGCGGCGAAGCTGCTGCTCGTGCCTGACAAGAGCTCCGATGTCGTCTCGTAGGCGACTGCGCCGGTACCCAGCGGGCCGGACTGGAAGTTGCCGCCGTCCGCTACGCTGAACGGGATGGGGTTGTTGGCCAGCCCCGAGCAGGGCGAGGGATGCACGTGCTGGCACACCGAAAGGAAGCCCATCAGCCCCTCCGCCTCTTGCTCAGCCGGATCGGCAGAACCACCCCGGCAGGCCGCCTCGTCGCCGGCTTGTCCTAAGGCAAAGGCTAAGGCCCCGACCTCAGTGTCGGTGTCGTCTGCGCAGAACTCGACGAGCTGCTCGCACGCCGTCATCGGCAGCGCGTCCCACAGCGCCGGATTGTTGGGCGGCGTCTGCCCTGTCTGCGCCTGGTGCACCAGAAGCGCCTGGTAGAGCAGCCCGTTGTGGAGCGCCCGGTCGCCGACCGCGTAGATGATCTGCGGCTGCCAGGTCCCGTTGTTGTTGTTCACGCGCTCCCAGCGGTCGAACCGCGTCGGTGGCGGTTGGTTCGCTTGTGAGGTGTGCGCCACGCGAACCCGATAATTGACATTTTGGTAGGCGATAACTCTCCCCACCGGGTAGCTCACGCCCGCCGCCCACGCCCCGACCAGGGGCTGCGACCGCATCATGTCATGGTCTTCGTGCCCGAGGAGGTGGCAGTGCCACACGTAGCCCGGCCCAGTGAAGCTGTCGGTCGGGAATACTGTGGGGTCGAACGGGAACCGGTTCTGACCCGGACTGACTGCATTGACCGCGAGCTCCTGCGGCGCCCAGCGCACGCGGATTCGCGTCACCATTTCCGGGGGTGTGCGAACCGTGTCCTTCCAGCCCGTCTCGTACGGCAGCGGCGGCTCTACCGGGCCCGTCAGGTACGGCGTCGGGTCGAGTGGGATCTGCCGAGTCGTGGGCCTGTGACCGTTGAGGAAGCTCCACTGCTGCAGGTACGCCGTTCGGTCGAAGGGCTGGCGGTTCAAGACCTGGAACTCGATCAGGTGAAGATGGATCATATGGACCCCGAGGTCAGCGTCAGGCTCCTCTCCTTCTTCTATTTCTTCCTCCTCACCCGTATGGACGATAATCCAGTCCTCGGTCGAGCCTACCAGCGGAAACTCGGTGGTCGGCCGGTCGAACTCCAGGCCGTCGAGCGAGCGCTGGCGGTTGGTTTCGGTGTCGGCGTCGTCCCTGAAGCGGATCAGCGTCTTGATGCGGGCCGGCGCATTGGCGACCAGGGCCGGCCGGGCGGGGAAGAGCGAGGCAGGCAGCGCCGGCGGTGTAACCGCCGTGCCGCCCTGGACGGTGAAGCGCATCAGGATGCCCGTCGTCTCCTCGTTGACGCCAGGCGTGGTGTTTCGCAGGATGATCTGCGTCCCGGGCGCGAACTGCGAGAAATCGAACAGCACGTCGGCGCGCTCGGTGATGCCGAGCGTCACCTCGTCGACGACCTGCGGCGTCGGCAGATACCCGCCGTCCGATCCGATGATCTTGAACGGCACGAAGGCGCCGTTGTTATCGAATTGGAAGTTGAAAACCCGCGTGTTGTCCGCGGCCAGCATGCGGAAGCGGTACTGCCGCCGCTGGACATTCAGATTGGGCCATACTTTGCCGTTGACGAGCGAGACGTCTGCTTCGTCCTCGGCTTGCCAGTACGCGCGCTCCGGGTTGTCACTCTCTCGTGGGAAAGCCAACTCCCCGTCCGTGTAGAAGGCCCGGTCGAAGAAAACGAGCGGGATTTCGAACTGTCCTTTCGGCAGGGGCGAGCTGGCTTGGTCGAGCGGAGCGTTGGGATCGCGGATGAAGTAGGCCGCTCCCACGCTCCCCGCGTACACGCCGAGCCGAGTCACCCCCATGACGTGATCGTGATAGAAGAGCTGCGTGCTGGGTTGGTTGTTGGGAATGTCATAGTCCAGGCTTACGAAGCTTGGGCCGCGATACTGGGCGTTGGGCGTGAACCACTCTTCGGCCGTGCCGTCGAACTCTGGTTTGACGACCAGGCCGTGGATGTGCGTAACATGCGCCACCGGATACTGCGCGTTCGCATAGCCGGGCGGGAACGGTGCGAATGGAGGTAGGGGCGGCTCCATGTTCAGCGGATTCGCCCAGTGTAGCGTTGGATCCACGGGCATGAAGGTCGGCTGGAAGATCTCGTCACGCCAGTGCAGCGTGATCGGAATACCGCGGGTGTTGTCGAAGACCGGCCCCGGCACGCTGCGCACGAACTCGGTCTGCGATGAGCCAGGAATCTTGACCTGGCCGCCGAAGGCACGCGCCGTCGTGGCCGGGAAGCCAGGCGGCAGCATCTGCACTTGGGTGTGCGCGATCGACACCGTGTATTCGTGTCGGATGACTTGACCCTGGGCATTCCGAATGAGCGTGGGTGCAAACGTCCGCGGGATGGGCAGCTCCTGAGCGAACTTCGGGATCGTGAGCGGGTCGAGGGGCACCTGGCCGGGTGGGGGTTGGCCCACCGCCGGCGCCGGGGTTTGGATCGCAATAATCATCGCCGTGCAGGCAATAAGCGCGGCGAACCACTTGACGTGCGTGTTGCGAAACTTCATCATGGCTGTGCCTCCCTTGGCATTTACTTGCAAATGTTCGCCCGTGCGTCGTTTTACCGCGTTGGCCTCCTTTCAGCCCGCTGGCGCGCACTTCAACTGATTCTCTTTCAGTTTTCGCTCAACAGCGGATCGATGGTGGCCTGAAACACTTCGATCGGCTGCATGCCGACCAGCGGCTGCCCGTTGACGAAGAAGGTGGGCGTGCCGCTCACGCTAGCCTGTTGGCCTTCCTGCGAGTCGGTCTGCACCCGGTCGACGGTTCGTTCCTCTTCCAGACACGGCTCGAATTGCGTCAGGTCCAGGTTCAATTGTTGAGCGAAGCCGGTCAGCTGTTCCTTGCCGAACGCGCCCAGATTCTCACCGGCCTGGCGATTGAACAGCAGGTTGTGATACTCCCAGAAACGCCCCTGATCGGCGGCGCACTCCGAGGCGACGGCGGCCCAGATCGATTCTTGCCCCAGGAAGGCGTAGTGTTTGTAGACGAGTTGCACCTTGCCGGTTTCGACGTAGTCTCGGAATAAGCCCGG
>DATDPU010000072.1:0-44172 GCA_035292585.1 Anaerolineae bacterium
AGCGCCGAGCGATCAGATAACGCTATGGCCGGCTCCAAAGTTAGTGGGGAGCGAGCTGTGTATGAATGCCAGTCACCGCGACGACGCGTGTGATCGACTTGCAGCAGGTCGTCTTCCCGACGACGACCAGCGCGGGCGCGAGCTATCCGTTGAGCGGCGTATTGACCGCCACAACCAGTCATGTCTACACCTTCAATCCGGCGTCGATGGCGAGCACCAGTTACCCGGTCACCGTGACCGACCGGGCGACGAATGTCACGACGACGAATTTCCTGATCGACCGCGACGATATCGCGCCGGCAGTGACGGTGAGTGCGCCCAGTCGTCTCTTCACCTCGACGATTCCGGTAACGTGGAGTGCAGCAGATTCAGAGGCCGGCCCGACGGGGGTGTATACCGTCTCCGTCATGACCGACACCGGCCCGTTGCAGCCGTGGTTAGCGGGGACATCACTCACGTCTGGGAATTTCACCGGCGTATTGGGGCACAAGTATACTTTCGTCGTCACGGCGACCGATAGAGTCAGCAACACCGCGCAGAGCATTGCTACGACTGACGCTGTTCAAGTGACCAAGTATTACTACATCGGCTCCACGCGTGTCGCAATGCGGCAAGGGGACGCCGTGACTTACCTCCACACCGACCACCTGGGCACGGTGAGTGTGGCGACGAACCAGAGCCAGGTGGTGCTGGCGCGCACGCTGAACCTGCCGTACGGTGGGGTAAGGTGGACAGATGGTACAATGCCGACGGACTGGGGGTTTACGGGACAGAAAGATGATACTTACATTAAGTTGATCCAGATGAGCGCGCGGTGGTACGCCCCCCAGATTGGCCGCTGGATCAGTCCTGACTCCGTTGTGCCCGATCTCGCTAATCCGCAGAGTTTCAATCGTTACGGGTATGTGCACAACAATCCATTACGATACACGGACAGCTCCGGTCATTGTATTGATGGGATTAGTACCTGGATATGCATTTTACTGATGGCTTACCTTGGCGGGAGAGTGGGTTACGAAGTAGGTAGTGCGATTCTACCTGGTGCGGATTCAATGAGAAGAGATCAAATCGGTGGTGCCCTTGCCGAGAAACATGGAGCTCTCATTGGGTCGGAGGCACGACGGCGCTCAATAGAACCGGCGATTATTGCATCTATAGTCCGGCACGAGGGTTCAGCCTTTGAAAGGCGGTTGCTTACTGCGCTTCCTGGCGATAGCCCAGGCGCGGCTGCCAATGTGGCTGAGGCTGCACAAGTACTTTTGAGAGGTGAGTACGAATCGATCGGGATCGCACAGATGCAATTGCGGCGCGCAGAAGAACTCGAGAGGCTTGGCTATGTAACCCCTCGGTCCGATTCAACTGAACGCCTCAACGCCTTGCTTACCGAAGAAACGGCAATTGAGTATATCGGTGGAATGGTTCAGTACACGCGTGACCAGCTTCAGACAATAGAAGGCTTTGCATCTTTATCATATGGCGATCAAAGGAGGCTGATTCTGATAGGTTATAATCGCGGGTGGGAACTCTTGAGAAAAGATATCCACAGACTTAGATTTCAAGGAGTGATTGATGAATTCAAATATGACAACGAGACTTTCGATGAGTATTACAGATACCTTATGGAGATGATAGAGCAATGAAACCCTGTTCGCTGTTCCTCACCCTAGCTCTACTGTTGTCATCATGCTCACCACCATTTGATAGGATCGAAGAAGAGAAGATACACATCGATATACCCAGTGGACAAAAAGGCATAAATATTGGT
Organism: Anaerolineae bacterium; assembly: GCA_035292585.1. GTDB lineage: Bacteria > Chloroflexota > Anaerolineae > Fen-1058 > Fen-1058 > DASSFZ01. Next base: position 1,766 of record DATDPU010000072.1, read on the forward strand.
GACCTCCTGAACAGTGTAATGAATGAGGTTGCCCATTTTCTACCAAATGCCTATCTTACTGGATTTGTTTTTGCAGGCAAGTGCGCAGATCTCCCCCAGCTTCGCGGTAGTGTCACGTTAACTTTCGCCGAGAGCCGCCCCGGGTTTTTAACCAAGCAAATACTCTGGGCAGTTGCCGTGACAAACACTGAAGACCAACTGATGGATATATCAATAGAGGACGGAACATCCTATTACGTGGCTACCGATCGATTAAATCTTAATGGAGACAAGATTTCCTTAAACGAAGTGACAGAGATTGCGCTCAAGAACATAGCTGAATTAGGATTCTTTGACTCCGACTGTGAGGTAGTATTAACTAGGGTGGGAGATTCTTGGGATGTAGGCTGCGAGCATCTTGAGACATTTATACGCGAATGTGAATTTACAATTGATCCCAGCAATGGAATAATAAAAAATATTAAGCCTTGAAGGCTGAGTAGCTAACTCAATTCCTTTTTAGCGGTGTGACGACCACCGCAGCCAAGCGCCTTGGTCGGATCAAGAACGGGAGAGGCGGGTTGACGCCACCGCTAATGGCTCGGCGCAATGTGCGCCAATCGAGCTAGACGATGCTCAACTGACGTTGAGCCGCCGGGTCAATGTCTTTGCATTCGCCCCGTTCCAAGACGCGCTGCCCGGCCCAACCGGCGTGTACACCGTGTCCGTGATGACAGACACCGGCCCCTTGCAACCGTGGCTGAATAGCGTGACCGCGACCTCGGCCAACTTCCCCGGCGAGTTTGGCCACCGCTACACCTTCGTCGTCACCACAACCGATAACGTGAACAACGTCGGCCAGGCGCAGGCAGAGACCTTTGCGCGGATTTCACTTTCAGGCGCTGTTTCGCTCCACTCTCTGTCCAACATTTCATAAGCCAAAGCAGATAAAAGGAAGCGGTTTTGAATGTAGGCTACAAAAGAGGCTTTCATCTTATTTCTCCTGTTGCAATGAGTAATCATACTGGCTGTGGTGCTGTATGCCCGATTGAAGGCATCAGCGAATAGGTACCTGAGAGTACCTATACCAGACAATCGGCGGAAACCAAAACCGGCCAGCGGTGAAGGACACAGGACAAGTCCTTACCGCCGGCCGGTATCGGTCAGCCACATGCAGGGTGGGTTGGTGAGAGGTCGATGTACGCATGATGGCGAAGAAGCTCGTCAGCTGATCTGACAGCGGTGCGTAGACAGTCTATTTAACGTGCTTCCCAACTGTGCCTACAGATTACTGCCTACTGATTACTGGTCACTGATTACTGCCTACCGGCTACACCCCGACCCGCCAACTCTTCCCCGCTCTTGCTCCGGGTTGCTCCTCCGCCCTATTCGATTGTGGAACTTCACGTGCTGTTGGCGCACACTGTAGTTCAAACGGCCAGGATGACTCCCGTCACAAATGTCATCACCCAACCCCTATCGGTCCCCCACTCCCCCACCACGACCCAAACTGCGCCAACGCGATGAGCCACTGTGTGCTGTTGGGACGCAGAGGATATCGGGTTATGATCTTTCCTCAACCGCGTTCTCGATCACGTCGATGCGCAGCAGCTCACCCCGCTGCGACAGTTCGACGGCGACGATGTCGATGCGCCAGTCGCGCTCTTCGCCGCCGCGCTCCTGTAAATAGGTCTGCGCAGTCTCGATGAGCTTGGCCTGCTTGGTTGGCGTGATCGACTCTTCGGGTGTGCCCAACCGATTCCCGCGCCGCGTCCGCACCTCGACAAACACCAGCACGCCGGCCTTCTCCGCAACCAGATCGATTTCGCCGATCGGGCAGCGCCAGTTGCGCGCCGCGATGCGATAGCCGCGTCGCTCCAACTCGCGGGCGGCCAGCGCTTCGCCGAACTGTCCCAGCCTCCGGCGCCGATCGATCATATTGCCTTCCGCTCGCGTAGCAGCCGCTCGTAGTGATCGAGGATGCGGCGCGTGGTGATATCCATGCTGTATTGGACCGCGGAGCGGCGTGCGCCGTCGCTTAAGCGCGCCTGGAGGCCGGTGTCACTGGCGAGGGTCGCCATCCGCGCGCCCAACGCCGCCGCATCGATCGGCGCCAGCAGGCCATTCTCGCCGTCGATCACCGTTTCACGGATGCCCGGCACATCGAAGGCCAGCACCGGCCGGCCGGCGGCCAGCGCTTCGATGATCGTCATCGGGTGCCCCTCGGTGATCGAGGCGGTGATGAAGGCATCGGCCGCGCCGAGCAGCGCAGGGATTTCGCTGTAAGGCCGCATGCCCAGGAAGCGCACCTTATCGCCCAGGTTCAACTCGCGTGCGCGCTCGCGCGCCAGCCCGTCCTGCGGGCCGTCGCCGACCAGCACCAGGGTTGCCTGTGAGGCCGTGCGCGCGGTGTGCGCGAAGGCCTCGAACAACATCGACAGGTTTTTCTCCGGTCCCAGCCGGCCGACGTACATCAGCACGAACGCCTCGGCCGGCACGCCCAGATCGGATCGCGCGGCAGGGCCGGCTTGCGCGAATTGCTGTAGATCGACCCCATTGGGGATGATTTCGATCGGGGCCTCGACGCCAAGCGCTTGGAGCATCGTTTGGGCTGCCGCCGACACGGCGATGATGAGGTCGCAATGTTGGGTGAAGCGGCGCATCCACACGCCCAACAGGCCCAGCGCCGCGCGTTGGGGCAGGAAGGGCAGGTAGTGCTGAGCGTAGTAATCGTAACGGGTGTGATTGGTGAAGACGAGCGGCCGGTTCAGCTGGCGGCTGAGTCGGGCGGCCAGCGTACCGCACGCGAACGGGTGATGCGTGTGCAGTATGTCCATCGTCCGGGCGAGCGCCCAGGCCGACTGAGAGTAGGTGAGGCCGACGTGATAGCCGGTGCGCCCCAGCGGCAAGCCGGACGAGCGAACGATGCCCGGCTCGACGCGATCGGTGTAGCCAAACGTGAAGACGGTCGGCTCGTGGCCGAACTTTTCCAGCGTCTGCTTGAAAAGATGGACGAAGGTTGAAACACCGTTGAGGATCGGCAGGTAAGAATCGGTAAATTGACCCGCGCGCACAGACGCGATCGTAAATGATCCGGGCGAGTAAGTCAAATTGCCTGCCGTTTTTCTTTGTGTTAGAATACGCGCCAATCCGTTTCAAACGAGCCTGGGCCGCCATGCTGTTCAGCCGTAGCGTAGGGCCTCGTGCCCGCCTGGAGGCGAAAGATGAACAAGGTCGATATGCTCAAGCGCGCCGACATGTTTTACGATTTATCGCCGGCGCAGTATGAAATGCTGGCGGCCATCTGCGAGGAGCAGAAGGCCCGGTTGAGCGACATCATCTTCGAAGAGAACACGCCCGGCGATGAGATGTACGTGATCGGGCGCGGCGCGGTAGAAGTGCTGGTCGATCCGTCGATCGTGGGCGGGCCGGCGGCCAAGAAGCGCAGCGGGTCGGTGACGATTGCGACGCTGCGCGAAGGCCAGACCTTCGGCGAGGTGGCGCTGGTCGACCAGGGGTTGCGCTCGGCTTCGGCCCGCTGCGCCGAGGCCGAGACCACGCTGCTCAGAATACCGCGCGATAAGTTCATGGCGTTGTGCGAGGCGTACCCCGAATTGGGCTACCGCGTGATGCGGAATATGGCCGCCGACCTGGCCTTTAAGATTCGCGGGAGCGACCTGGCGATCCGCGAACAGCTGTTATGGCGGCCGCGCCAAAGCACCTGATTGAGTATGAACCTGAACCCAGCTCGATCGGACGGAGGCAGCTCATGCTCCGTCCGATGTTTGTTGATCAACGGAGTCAGTTGCCTATGCAGGCGGAGATTATTGCGACCGGCAGCGAACTGATGCTGGGTGAGCAGGTCGATACGAACTCGCCGTACATCGCGCGCCAGCTGCGCGCGATCGGCCTGCCGTTGGTGTATACCACGCACGTCGGCGACGACGAACCGCGCCTGGTGGAGGCAATCGGCATCGCCTTGTCCCGATCCGAGGCCATTCTCATCGGCGGCGGACTCGGCCCGACGGTGGACGACATCACACGCGGAGCGGTGGCGCGCGCCACCGGGCGCGCGCTGGTGTTTCGGCCCGAGCTATTCGCGCAGATCGAGGCGCGCTTCAAAGCGTTTGGCCGGAAGATGAGCGAGAATAACCGGCAGCAAGCGTATGTGCCTGAAGGGGCGCAGCCGATTGAGAATCCGGTTGGCACTGCGCCGGCCTTCATCGTCGAGCACGCGGGGCATGTGATCGTGTGCCTGCCGGGTGTATCACGCGAGATGATGTATCTGCTCGATCAGGCAGTAATACCGTATCTCAAGGCCAAGCTCAACCTCAACGAAGTGATCGTGGTGCGCACGCTGCACACCGTCGGCGAGGGGGAAAGCCGCCTGGATGCACTGATCGCCGACCTGGAACAGTCGCTTAACCCGGTGATCGGCTTATCGGCTAAAACGGGACAGGTCGATGTGCGCCTATCGGCCCGCGCAAGCAGTCCAGCTGAAGCGCAAGCCTTGCTGGTTGGGCTGGAGGCGAAAGTGCGCAAGCGGATCGGCGCGTTGATCTTCGGCGCCGACGAGGAGACGCTCGAAAGCGTGATCGCCCGGCTGCTCGTGGAACACCGCCAGACTCTAGCGACGGTCGAGCTGAACACGGGCGGGTTGCTCAGCAGCCGATTGACTCAGCGCGATGCCGCCGGGCCGGCGATGAGCGCGGTTTTTCAAGGCGGGTTGGTGCTGTCCGATGCGAACGCCTTGCGCACAACCCTCGAGGTGGACGTCGAGCCGGTTGACGCCGAGTTCATAGGCGTCGTCGTGCGCGCGGCGCAACGGGTGCGCCAAACACACGCTGCCACGCTGGGACTGGCCGCGCTCGTGCAGGATGCACCGGACGGAACAGGGATGCAGATGTTCGCCGCGCTGGTTGCGGATGAGCAGACGCAAACGTTGGAGCGGCGCTTCGGTGGGCATCCGGGTCTGGCTGCGCAGTGGACCTCGGCCCTGGCGCTGGGGATGTTGTGGAGGAATCTGAAAGACACACACGCCGGCGCATAAGCGGACTCTATCGACGAAGGAGCACAAAGGGACACGAACGCTCAGTCTTTTACTCCATGCGCTTTTGACCCTCTGACTTACCGCTCGCCTCGCGCGGCACAAGGCGCACTTCGAGCCGCGCGTCCAACGCCTTAGCGACTCGCCCTAGAAAGTTCAAATCCGTCGTCTTACCGCGTCCTTCCAGGCGCGCGATGCTGGGCTGCTTCACGCCTACGCGCCGGGCGAGTTCGGTTTGGCTCACCCCGCGTTTGATCCGCAGGTCGATCAATTGGCGCACCAACTCGAATTCAGGTTCGAGTTCTTCATAAGCGCGTCGAAATTCGGGATCGCGCATCTGCTCTTGAAAGAACGGTTCAATCGGCGCACTGGCCGCATGCACCTGCGGTGTGGTTTCTCGTAGTTTTGTCCGCTTAGGCTTGCTCGCCATATCTGCCCTCTTCTTCGCTTCTCGCCTGATAGTCGGCCCACCGGCGCTCGGCTATCTGTAGTTCGCTCGCAGGCGTCTTGGCCGTCTGCTTGCCGAAAGCGTGCAACAAGATGAATCGCCGCCCCACGATAGTCCTGACGGGATTCGCAGTTCCCACAGCTTACCCCGCAAGTGACGCGCATAGGGCGTCGTCAACTGCGTGCCGTAGGTTTCCAAGAGCCGAATCGTCCAACGCACGCGGGCGCGACCTTTGGCCTCCAATGTGAGCAACCACTTGGTGACGGGCTGCCGTCCGCGTTCATCCTGGTAGAACTCGACGCGCCACGACGGGGAATCGGCCATTGCCGGCATTATAACCGCATACCGTCACAGCGAGTGGATATGGGTCGGATCAAAGCCATCACTTTCGACTACTGGGGAACGCTGTATCATGGCGCGACGGCGCGCGCCCAGCGGATGAGCCGCTTGATCGAGGTCCTGCGCGCGCACAACTACGGAAAGCCCTGCCCGTGTAGACCTCCGGGGTCTGAGCGCTTGAGGAAGGCGGCCGCATGCCAGATTGCTGGATGTGAGGCCGTCTTTTATGTTTTTCTTTGGCAGGCTTAAGGTGCCTTTAAGCATCTGGTTCCATATTAGTGCACAGGTTGGAGAGCTAGTATTCCTCGGGAAGAATTGCGCCGGCCGCGAGGTTTTTACCGCAGATGACATGGATGGCGCCGATATGTCTTGAAATCCGTGACATCTGTGTCATGCGTGGTTAGATGTTTGGTTGCGGTACAGGCCGCGCTATGGAGGATTCTGATGGAGTTTCATGAACCGCCTGAGCCGCGTCATGGAGTTGGCTATGGCGTGGTCGTGGCGCTGGTCTTGATCGGATTGCTCGTCGGCGCACTCGGAGGCGGGGTGGCGGGCGCGTTGATCGCTACCTCGGTCGTGCAGCAAAGCGCGCCGCTCGGCATTTCAACCGGCCAGTCGTCCATTCGGGTGGAACCGGCTGCGCAGACTACCGTATCGGTTGACGCAAGTACCGCCGCCGTCCAGGCGGTACAAAAAGTGCGGCCCGCCGTGGTCACCGTGATCAACATCATGCCCCGGCAGCGGTCGTTTGGCTTCTTTGGCGTCACCGAAACCCAGCCGCGCTCATCCGGCTCCGGTGTAATTATCTCGCCGCAGGGCTACATCGTGACGAACAATCACGTCGTCGAAAATCATGAATCGCTCGAAGTGATCTACGCCGACGGCAGCACGGCGCCGGCCGCATTCGTCGGCGCCGATCGGTTTGCCGACCTGTCGGTGATCAAAGTCGAAGGCGCGGTGCCGGCCGTGGCGGAGCTGGGCGATTCGGGCGCTTTGCAGATCGGCGAGACCGTCATGGCGATCGGGAGCGCGCTGGAGGATTTCAAGAATACCGTGACAGCCGGCGTGGTCAGCGCGATCGGGCGCAGCCTGGCTACCGGTAACGGCTTCTCGTTGGAAAACATGATCCAGACCGACGCCGCGATCAATCATGGCAATTCCGGCGGCCCGTTAATCAATCTGGCCGGGCAGGTCATCGGCATCAACACGGCCATCGTGCGCGGCAGCGGGTTCGGGGGCGATGTGGCGGAAGGTTTGGGGTTCGCCATCCCGGCCCTCATCGTAAGCGACGTCGCGTCGCAACTCATTGCTAACGGGTACGTGGATCGACCTTATTTGGGGATCAACTACCAACTGGTCACGCCGGAGATCGCCCGCGCGAACGGTCTGCCGATGGATTGGGGCGTGTACGTGGAGGCGGCCGAGCCGGGCAGCGCGGCTGACCAGGCCGGCGTGCGGGCCGGCGACATTATCACCGCGATCGGCAGCGATCAGATTAGCGCCGAGGCGCCTTTCGTCAATGCGCTCATCCGGCACGCGGTCAACGAGCAGACGACGCTCAGCGTGTGGCGCGACGGCGAGACATTGACTTTGGAGGTTACGCTACAGGGCCGGCCGCGCTGATATTCGTCGCTCGAACGAACGATAGACCACCCGTGCCCCTCTGCTTTGAATCCACGGGTGGATGTAAGGGGCGCAGTGCTGACTGCGCCCCTGAACCTTAATTCGAGAAACCCGGTTTCTGGCAGAAACCGGGTTTCTTTATTGGAGTTCGTAGCGCGTTACCGTTACGCGCGTGAAGTCCGCCCGATCGGTGACACGGCCGTGGCGGTTTAGCCAGTCCTCCAGCAGATGGCGCTCGTCCCACATCTCCACTTCGGTCGCCGCCAGCCACACCGCGCGTTGGCCCTGCATGGAATTGGCGATCTCAATATCGAATGAGGTCGTGTCGCGCTCATAACTCCCGTCCGCGTTGCGCCGATTGGTGTACGGCCCTTCGAGCGCTTGAAACGACGGGCCAAAATAATAATCGAAGGTGTAGCGCCCGTACGGAATCTGAAACAAGATCGCTTCGCCCTGGTAGCGGGCGGCCACGTGACGCGCCGCCGATCGAAAATCAGCCTTGAAGGGTGTAACCGCCTGCGCGTAAAGGCTGACGGCTGCGGCCAGTGAGATCAGTAACAGCGCCACGCTACCGAGCGCCTTATGCCACTTCCACAACTCGGCGATGCCTAGCGCCGCCAACAAGTAAACCGCCGGCCCGATCCAGATCAGATAGCGATCGGTGAAGACCGGCCGGTTGAGCGAGATCAGCGCGATGACGGCCGCCGGCAAGAGCACCCAGGCGGCCAGCCCGATGCGGTGCGCGCGGTCGTCCGCAGCTTTCCACATCAGCGCGCCGAGAATGACCAACACACTCAGCAGCCCCATGCTCCAGCCGGTAGGAGTTAAATCGGGACTGAAGGTATCCGGGTTCCAACGCACACCGATCGTGCTCAGCGTGTGCTCGAAAGGTAACACGCCGTTGGCGAAGCCGCTGAGCATCACGCGCAGGATTTGATCGAAAGGATAGAAGGCAAAACCCTGATCGCCGGGCGTGAGGGCCAACGGCAGCTGCCAGCCGACTAGGGGCAGATAGGGCAGCGTCAGCGCGGCAAGCGTGCTCAAGCCGCCTGGCCAGTGACGCTTCGCGCTGGGCCACCACAGCAGAAACAGGGCGACCTCGACGCCGATCAACAATGCGGCGAAGATGTGGCTGTACATCGCCAGCGTCGTCGCGGCGACGACCAGCAACCACCACGGCGCGCTGCGCCGGTGGTCCGGCGCAGCGACCGCCCGGCGCAGCCCGTAGATCGCGGCCAGCGCCAGCGCCGTGATCTCCGTGTACATCTTCGCTTCCTGCGAATACCACACGAAATAAGGCGAGATGGTCGCCAACCACGCCGCCAACAAGCTGAGCGAGGAGCCTGGGGCGCGGGTTGGCGCAGAGAGCGCGGATGCAGAATCTGATCCATGTTGCTCCCTGTTTACCTGTGTCACCCCGCTTGCCTTTAAGGCAGGCCCTTGTCCAGTATAGTTAAAGAATCGCCGGGTCAGCACGTAAGTTAACGGAATCGCCAGCACACCGAAAAAGGTCGAGAAGATACGCAGCGCATACGCGCTATCGCCCAACACTCCCGCCCACTGCGCGAGCGCCAGGAAGTACAGCGGCCCATTGAAGCCAGGTTGCGTGAGCGTCCGGCGCAGTTCGTCGAGCAGGCCGTTGAAGCCGCCGCCGGATAACGCCGCGCGGATTTGCGCCGACAGATCGCGGCCAAAGCGGATCGCATCGACTTCATCGCGCCACAGGCTTTGCGCGTCGATCGCGCCGAGGCGGATGGCGAGGCCCAACACGATCAGGCCGAGTAGCCAGACCGAGGCGGGGATGCGGCGGAGGTTATTGAGCATGGGGTGAGGCGCGTCGCGCGATGAGCACCGCCACACCGCCCAGGAGCAACCCGACGGCGATCCAGATTAGCGGCGAAACGGTGGGCGCGCTCGCGGGTGAGCCGGCAGATTGAGTCGGGCTGGGAGTGGCGAGCGGACTGGCCAGATCGGTCGCTTCGCTTTGAATAGTAGGCGTAGGCGTCGCTGCCGCCGATTGAAACGTCGGCAGGGCGGTCGATCGGGTCAGTATCAACACGATGATCGGCAGGAGCAAGGCGGAAATAAAGGATCGCTTCATGCCGCAGATTATAATGAAGCATGCGGGCTTTGACAATCGGCCCGGATCGTGCTACAAAGGGTCTATCCCCAATACTTTCAGCACTGGCCCCTTCACGCCCGCAGCTTTGCGGGCGTTCGCAACATACCGCCAGAGTCGGGCCGTCACTCACACGAAAGATATTGGACTATCACAGCCATGCGTCTCAGCTTGGAGGACACATGCGTGTCATTCGCCGGATTGTTTCGGTCGTGCTGATTTTGGTGTTGGTCCTCGGCGCGGTCGGCGCCGGGGGCTTTCTTTACCTCGCGCGCCGCGCGTTTCCTCAAATCGACGGCGCCGTGCACTTAAGCGGACTCACCTCACCGGTCAGGGTCATCCGTGACAAGTATGGCATCCCGCACATTTACGCCAGCATGCCCGCCGATCTATTCTTCGCGCAAGGCTATGTGCACGCTCAGGATCGCCTGTGGCAAATGGAGATTGCGCGCCGCGCAGTGGCCGGTCGTCGATCAGAATTGAGTCCCAACACAGCCTCGCTTGAGGCCGACCGCTACGTCCGCACCATCGGCCTGCGCCGCGCGGCGGAAGCCGACTATGAGGTTCTCAGCGCGGCAGGCAAGGCGGTCGTGCAGGCCTACACCGAGGGCGTGAATGCCTTCATTTCGACGCACGGCGATAGTTTGCCAATCGAGTTTTTCATCATCGGGCTGTTCGGCAGCCAGGGTGTCGGCTACGCGCCCGAGCCGTGGACGCCGGTTGATACGATGCAGTGGGCGAAAGCCTTGGCGTACGATCAGAGCGGCAGCTTCAGTCGCGATTTGTTCTATGCAGAAGTGTTGAAAAAATTTGGCGAGGAAGAAGGCCAGGCGGCCCTCGCCGATCTCGCGCCGGCGTATGACTACCAGAACCGGCCTGTCATCGTGCCCGAAGCGGTGGCCTGGGAGCGCCTGCCGAGCGGGTTGGCCCAGCTCGGCGAGATCGATTCGGTCGCCGGCGCGGGTGGGCTGGATACTGGGTCGAACAGCTGGACGGTGGCGGGCAGCCGCACGACCACCGGCCAGCCGCTGCTTGCCAACGATCCTCACATCGAGATTCAAATGCCGGCGATCTGGTACTTCAACGGCCTGCACTGCCAACCGGTTGGGCCGGAGTGTCCGTACGAAGTGATCGGCGCGTCGCTGCTGGGCGTGCCCGGTGTGATCATCGGGCATAATGCGCGCGTGGCGTGGGGCCTGACTAACTCAAGCGCCGACATGCGCGATCTGTTTCTGGAAAAGGTCGAGGGCGATGCGTACGAGTTCCAGGGCAATCTGGTGAAACTCGAGTCCATCCCCGAAGTGTTGAAGATCAAAGGCAGGTTGCCGGCCGATTATACCCCGGCGCTTAACGAGACCTCGACTTACGACGAGGCGACGAACACGACGGCGATCACCTGGAACGTCCGCTCCACGCGGCACGGGCCGCTGGTCAGCGATATCGATAAAGGCGCGGCGCAGCTGGGTGAATATGCCGTCGCCTATGCGTGGACGGGCATCAGCATCAACGCGCCGGATGGTTTCGTCGACGCGGTGCTGGGCGTGAACCGCGCGCAGAACTGGGACGAATTCCGCGCCGCCGTGCACCTGGCCGGCACGCCGAGCATGAACGTGGTGTACGCCGATGTGGATGGCAACATCGGTTATCAGACGATTGGCCGCATTCCGATCCGGGCAGCGGGCGATGGTCGCCTGCCCGTGCCCGGCTGGACCGGCGAGTACGAGTGGACCGACCATATTCCCACGGAAGAACTGCCGGTCGCTTACAACCCGCCGCAAGGCTACCTCGTCACGGCGAACAACGCCATCACCGGGCCGGATTATCCGTACCTTATCGCGACCGACTACGATCGCGGCTACCGCGCGCAGCGTATCGTCGATTTAATCGAGTCGAGCCCTGACGGCCAGCTCAGCCCCGACGACTTCGCCCGCATCCAGGGGGACAGCCACAACCTGGCGGCCGAGGCGATCGTGTCGTATCTCGCGGGACTCACGGCCGAAGGTGATGTGCAGAAGCTGCTCGACGCGATTCGCGGCTGGGATTTTGCCAATCAGCGCGACAGCGTTGGCGCGGGCGGGTACGAAGTTTTCTTCTACTATCTCGTGCGCAATACGTTCGCCGATGAGTTGGGCGATTTGATGCGCACCTACGTATCGCAAAGCGGCGGGGGCGGTATCGATCGCCTGGCCCTGATCCGGTTGCTCGACCAACCGAATGCACATTGGTGGGATGACGTGACGACTGACGAGAAGGTCGAGGCGCGTGAAGACATCATCCGGCGATCGTTGAATAACGCCGCCACTGCGCTCACCGCCGAGCTGGGCGCCGACCCGGCCGGTTGGACCTGGGGCAAACTGCACACGCTGACGTTCAAGAGCCAGGCGCTGGGCGATCAAATCGTGGGCTTCTTCTTCAATCGCGGCCCGTTTGCCGTGGATGGCGGCCAGACAATCGTCAACAACACCGGCTACAATACCAGCGAGGGCTACCCCAACCCCGATCGGCCCAACAGCCCGCCGGCGCGACTCGTCGATATTTTCAGAGAGCGACAGTCGCCTTCGCTGCGCCAGATCGTCGATCTGGGCGACCTGAACCGTTCACGCTTCATCTTCACGTTGGGCCAGAGCGGCCTGCCGCTCCATCCGCACTACGATGACCTGATCGAACTCTGGCGGAATAACGCGTACGTGCCGATGTGGTGGGATCGCGCCGATATCGAGCAAAATGCGGAGGGCACGTTTAATCTGACGCCTTGACCATCAGACCTCCGAGGTCTGCAATTTGCAGACCTGCCAGGCTTCCAAGACCCGGCAGGTCTTTTGTGTTCAATAAGGTCAGGATTGGTATGAAGATTGAAAACGATCTTTCATCGCTGCGCACGCCGAACGGCCAAGAGCCAGCCGGTTAACTAAATTGTAACTGAACCGGCATTCCGACCCAAGAAGAGTCTGCCTTATAATGACCATGGGAACACCCTCGGTTCGCCGTGCGTCACATTCGGGAGGCTCACATGTCTAAACTTATTCGCCTTATGCTCGTCGCCGCTTTGGCCGCGCTGTGGATCGTATCCGGCAGCGTATCGGCGCAAAGCCCCAACGTGTACACCTCACTTGTGGTGAGCGACATCACCTCTGGCGCGCCGGTAATCGGCGGCTTCTTCACTACGCCCGTCAGTGCCTCGGTCACGAACGATAGCAGGGGCACGCCCACGCCCATTCAGGGGATTGAAGCCTACATCGGATTTGATCCCGATATCGTGAATGTGGTAGACTTCGACAGCAATCCGACCAACGGGGTGCAAGTCGAGATCAAAACCGGCTTCTTCACGTCGATCCAGACTGGCATCAACCGGGTCGAAACGCCGTGCCCGCCTCCCAGCTCAGCGCCGGCGTGTGTGCACATTGCCATCAGCCAAATCAGCGGCGGTGTGACGAACGGATCGGGGCTTATCGCGAGGATTCGCTGGGTCGGCAGGGCGGCGGGCGCTGCCGGGATCAGCGTCGAAGCGTCTTCAGTGATGTCCGATCCTGACGGCATGTCGGTGATCATTAATAATCGTTCGGCGCCGTCGATCCAGATTCTGTCGCCCGGCGCGATCACCGGCACAGTGACGCGCCAGGGGCGCACGCCGAGCATGCCGCCAGACGGTCACGCCCACACAAGTGTGACTGCGTACAACCTGTCTGGCGGACTCGTGGCGGGTCCGGTAGAAACCGATCGCTATGGGATATTTGTTTCGCCACTCCAGGTGCCCGTTGGCGGGACTTATGTAGTAGTGGCGTCATACCCGGGTTACCTGTCAGCGCGGAAGTCACCCGTATACGTCGTCGGCGCGACGGTCGACATCGACTCGACGCAGCTGCGCGGCGGTGACGCGAACAGCGATAATTGCGTAAACATCTTCGATCTGGTGACGATCGCTTCGTGGTTCAGCCAAAGCTCGCCGCCCGCGCCGCCGGCTGTCGACATCAACGACGACGGGTTCGTCAGCATTTTCGACTTAACGATCGCGGCGAGCAATTTCCTGCGCTGCGGCTCAACGGCCTGGTAAGCAATTCCATCACGGAGGTGGATATGTGGCACAAAAGCGTTTGGATACGGCTAGGTGTTATTGCGGGACTTCTAGGCTCGCTGATGCTGGTCGCGCCGGCCTTCGCCCAGGCCACCATCGTGCGCGTCGATCCGGCGGCGACGACGATCGCGCAGAATCAGAGTGTCACCGTGTCGATCAAGATCGATAATGTTACTAATCTTGGCGGCGCGGAGATTCATCTGGCCTTCAACCCGAACGTGTTAGAGGTGCTCGACGCCGATCAGGCTCAGGCGGGCGCGCAAATCGCTAACGGCGGCATGTTGTCGCCCGACTTCACGGCGCTTAATATGGCCGACAACGCGCTGGGCACGATCGACTTCGACGTCGCGCAGATCAACAAGCCCGGTGTGAACGGCAATGGGACGTTGGTCATTATCAACTTCCGAGGCAAAGCCGGCGGCACGTCGCCGATCACGTTCCGGGGCATCCAGGCAGCGCCCACGGGCGTGAACCTGTCGGATGCCGGCGGCCTGCCGATTGCCAGCTCGTTGCAATCCGGATCGGTCACAGTCACCTCGCAAGTGACGCCGGCCACCCCGACGCCAACGAACACGCCGGGCCCGACACCCACCCCCACGCCTACCGGAACGCCGGGCAGCGGGACGCCGGGCCGGCACGTGGTGCGGGCAGGTGAAACGCTGTACTGCATCGGTCGCGCTTACGGCGTCTCGCCGTGGGCGATTGCCACGACCAACCGTCTATTCTCTCCGTATCGACTGTTCGTGGGGCAGGTGCTCACCATTCCGAATGTGCCCTGGACCAACATCCCGGCTGGCCCGGTCTGCGCGCGCCAGTTCCCTGGCACGCCCCCGCCGGTGACACCCGGCCCAGGCCCGACGCCGCCCGGCTGCCGCGCCAGCCACGCCGTGGTGCGCGGCGATACCCTATTCGGGATCGCGCGGCGCTATGGCGTGAACATCTACACGCTGGCCGCTCGAAACAACATCTTCAATCTCAATCTGATCTACGTCGGCCAGGTGTTGTGTATTCCATAATAGACTTCGGCTACGAAAGAAACCAGGGTTCTTGCAGAACCCTGGTTTCTTTAGCACCCGATTCGCTTGGCGCTCATCACGCAGCAAGCGCGGCTCACACAACGCCGCAGCGGCGGCGCGCATCTCCAATAGGTTGCCTTTGCGCCACTTCTCCATCTCGTGCAGCAACGCCTCCCTATCACGGTCGCCCCACCGTTGCAGCGCCATCGCCACACCTTCGCGGATACGCCAGCGCGGATCGGAAGCGTAGGGGCGCAGAGTTGCGAGGACTTCGGTTTTGCCCTCCGCCAGGAGTTTGCCCAGCCCGACGACACCGCACACCGCCAAAAACACGGGTGGTGAATTCGCCGGCGCAGACTCGGGATCGAAGGCGAGATATCGCTCGAACAGCTTTTCGTCGCCCTCGTCGGCAACCGCTTGAACCAGTTCAAGGTTCGCCCGAGGCCCAGGCAACCCTGACTCTTTCAACAGAAATGCATCCCAGTCTTTGAGCGTTCGCAACTTGGCGCGATACGCCTCGGCTTTGGTCATCGATCCTCTTGATGCTGCGCTGTTTAAATGGCGCAACCGCCGCAGTTCAACTGCGGCGGGAACGAATCAGTCACTCACCTTACACAGTCTGCTCCCCGACCGCGTCCGCGCGGTCGGGTGAACGGCTGGGAACGCCCGCGAGGACGCGGGCTTCGAGCGAAGTTGAACGGCGGCGGCGTAAGGTGAGTAAGTCAGCAATAGAAGGAGCGACTAGCGCCGCCAGACCGACGTATCAACGATGTGCTCACCGCGCTCACCCTCGACCTGCACGCCGCTGACAATCGCGCCCGACTCGAGCAGCGTGGCGATAGCGGCGTCCATCTCATCTTTGCGCCAACCGAAAACGCGCGTTAAGGTGGCCGGCGTGGCGGCGATTACATTCTCGAGGTAGCGTCGCGCGAGTTCAACCCGCGCCGCGCCGCGTGCGATGTCGCGGGCCGAGGCGGGCAAATCGGGGAACCAGCGATCGACCAGTTCGTACATGAAAGCGTAGCGCCAGGCCCCCGCTTGCGCCACACCCACCGGCAGAATCTTCAGTCCCTTTTGCAAATCGGTCAGCGCCTTCTCAAAACGCGCTTTGCTGGTATCGGCCGTCATGCGCGTCTCACGCCGCAGCCGCACCGTGTCCATCGAACCGAGGTCACGCAGCGCTTCGTAGATCGTCTTGGCTTCGAGCGACAATCGCCCGGCGCGGTACTCTTCGAGATAATCCTCCGGCCCGCCGAAGTTCTCGCTGAGCGCGTAGAAGTAGGGCAGCACGTCGAGCGCGACGAGCGTCGCCCGGCCGCGTAGCAGCTTGGCGTAATACCACCAGCGCTTGTCGAGCGATTGATCTTTCCAGCCCCAGGTTACATGGCCGGGATCGTCGTGCTCGTCGGCGACAGGCCGGTTGCCCGCGACGGCTGCCCACAGGCTGGGCATTTCGATGCCCGTGATCGGCCAGAAGAAACAGAAGCCGCGTTCGTTGACGAAGCGCACCGCATCGGCAGGGTTCTTCAAACGCAGCCCCGGTTTGCGCCGATAGTGCGTGTCGCGCAGACGTGTGAGCTGGGCCTGGGAAAGGGTGAGCAGCTTTTGAGGCATAGGTTGGAATGCAGAAGGATGAAGGATGAACGCAGAATGAAACTCATCGTGCAGCGTTCATCATTCCTAATTCCATCTGGTACACGGGCCTGCGCCCATCCAGTAGGATGAAGGGCGCAGCGCGCTCGGTGAGAATGCCGAGCTGGCGCAAATGCGCCAGCTCGCGCAGCCGGCCGGTCCGGCGCGCGGCCAGGATCGTCTCGACGCCTTTAGGCCCGATGCCCGGCACGCGCAGCAGCTCTTCGCGGGTGGCGTGGTTCAACTCGATCGGGCGCGGGAGCAAGTGTTGGCGCGCCCAGGCGATCTTGGGATCGACCTCAAGCGGCAGGTTGCCGCCCGGATCGAACACGAAATCGTCGAAGGTGAACCCGTACTGCCGCAGCAGGAAGTCGGCCTGATATAACCGATGCTCACGCAGCGGAGGAGTAGGGATTTGGTTCTCCAGGGGTGTATCGCGCAGCGGACGGAACGCGGAGAAGTACGCGCGCGCCAGGCGGACTTCGCGGTGCAGATATGAGACCGTTTTCAGGATTTCGGTGTCAGGCTCACCGGCACCGCCGACGACGAACTGCGTGACCTGGCTTGGCCCACGCCCGCCGTTCTCGCGCCGGATGCGTTCGACGATGCGCAATGGGCGCACCAGCTCCTCGAGCATCACCTTGTGCGGCGCGATGCGCGCGAGCCGCTCGGCATTGGGCGCTTCGAGGTTGATCGAGACGCGGTTGGCGAGCTGTACGGCGCGGCGGATCTGGTCTTCTTCCGCGCCCGGCATCAGCTTCAGATGCACGTAGCCGGTGAAGTTGTACTTCTGCCGCAAGACCTCGATCGCGGCGATCAACCGATCCTGCGTGCGCGGCCCACCGGCGGCGATGCCGCTGCTGAGGAACAGACCTTGCGCGATGCCCTTGCGCGTGATCTGATCGACGGCGCTCGCCATCTCATCGGGTTTGAAGGTGGCGCGGCGAAAGTCTCGGCCGGCGCGGAAGGGGCAGTAGTAGCAATCGCGCTCGCACGCCGAGGTGAGCATGGTCTTGAGCAGCGGCATGCGCTTGCCGCCCGGCAGCGCGGCCATGTGAATGCTGTTGGAGATATCTTTGGGATTATGCCCGGTGGCGTTCGAATGGGGGCGCGCGGCTGCATCGGCGCGGCCTTTGAACTCGACGTTGTGTGGATCGCCGAAGATGATCGGCGCCGTCGGGCGCGGGTTGGCGGTGTGGCAGGAGGGCAGGCCGCTCGCCCCGATTTCCTCACTCGGCTCCAATGCAGCATTATCGGCCAGTAGCGCAAGTTTCTGCTCGGCATCCATGCCTAGAGTATACGAACTTTTGTTCTAGCCGTCAAGCCGCAGATGCGGTTATAAAAGCCCACCACCAAGACTCCAAGACACAAAGAAACACCAAGAAAACTTGGAGAGACTTGGTGTCTTCATGGCCGGTGGTTAAATCAGAGCCTTTGCAGTCAGGCGCTTAACCAATCAGCTGCGAAGTTCGGACAGCAGTTGTACTGCTGTCCGAATTCCGCGGTACAACTGCGGAAGAACTGCTTACTTAGCCGATCAGCTGCTGCCCATACGCGAACAATGCGGGCGTGCCGCCGGTGTGCCAGAACAAGATGTTTTGGCCGGGCTGAAACTCTTGCTTGCGGATCAGATCGATCAAGCCCGCCAGGGCACGTCCGGTATACACCGGATCGACGAGCAAGCCTTCGGACTGGGCGGCGAGTCGAATCGCCTCGCGCTCAGGCTCACCCAGCACGGCATAACCACCGCCGAGATAATCGTCGCGCACGTCGAAGTCGCTCACGGCGAACGAGGGCAACAGCCCCAGCCGATCGGCAACGGCATTGGCGAGTGAGGCCAGCTCTTGTTTGAATTTGTCGGCAGGCTGATCAACGCTGACGCCGACGATGCGTCCGGTGAAGCCGGCGCTGCGCGCGCCGACGACCATCCCGCTCTGCGTCCCGCCCGAACTGGTGGCGAACACGATCGCGTCGAAGGTGATACCGAGTGATCGGCGCTGCTCGATTAGCTCGTGCATAGCAGCTACATAGCCGAGCGCGCCGGTGGCGTTCGATCCGCCGAGGGGGATCACAAACGGCCGCTGACCTCGCGCACGCAGCGCATCGGCAACCTCGGCCATCACTTCAGCGGGTGGGCGCTGGCCGGCCCAGACGATATCCGCGCCGAGCAACCGATCGAGCAGGATGTTGCCGGTGATTTCTTCGGGGGATTCGCCGCGCAGGACGAGCGCGCACTTCAGCCCGGCATGCGCAGCAATCGCGGCGGTCTGCCGCGCGTGGTTGGACTGCGGCGCGCCGGTGGTGATCAAAGTATCGGCCTGCTGCGCGATGGCTTCGCCGAGCAGGAATTCGAGCTTGCGGACTTTGTTGCCGCCCAGCGCCAGGCCGGTCTGATCATCACGCTTGACCCAGAGCTGCGGGCCGCCGAGGCGAGTCGAGAGACGGGGTAAAGGGCACAGCGGCGTCGGCAAGAAGGCGACGTTCGTGCGCGGGAAGCGCGATAAGTCGATCATGTAGATCGTCCTGGGAAAGGTTGAGCGGATAATAGCCGGGCCGGGGTTGCTTGGCAAGGACAACTTGGAAACAATTGGGCAAAGAACAGAAACCGGGTCTCTTGAAGAGACCCGGTTTCTACGTCGTGATGCGTTATGGGCGCCGCACGATGAGATCGTCGAACACCACTTCGACCCCACCGACATCGAACGTGCCGGCGAGCAACCCCACGTCGCCGGAAGTGAAGTCCGCATCTTGCGCTTCGGCCAGCAGCTCGCCGTTCACGTACAAGGCCAGCGTCTCGCCGATGCAGTCGGCCTGCAAGTGATTCGTGGTGCTTCTCTGTTGAATGACATCACTCGTCCGCCAATCGTCCGATCCGACAAAGCTCCACGTCCCCGCTTGCCGTTTGGCGATGGCATAGTAACCGTCGCTGCTGATCTCCAGCAGGTAGAAGTTGTCGCCGTCCTGGTAGCGGCAGATGACGCCCAAGGTGTTGTTGTCCGGCCCATTCAACTTGGTGGCGTCCACTTCAATGCGGACGTCGTCAAAGTCGCGACCGGCCTGCGACCAGACGGTGAGATCGGGCTCGATAACGGAAATGCGGTACACGCCGTCGGCGTAATCGGTGGTGTAATCCGTTTCGGTGGTGCGCGCCCAACCGCTGGATGGATCGGCGAAGTCTTCCTGCAACAAGATATCGCTGTCGAGGGCGGGAGGACGACCGCCGACGCCGGGCTGTCGCACGACCAGATTATCGAACTGGACATCGACGCCGACTTCCTCGAACGTGCCGGCCAGCAGGCCGATATCGCCTGAGGTGAACTCCGTATCCTGTGTCTCGGCCAGCAACTGCTCGTTCACGTACAGCGCCAGTTGACTGCCGGAGCAATCGGCGCGGATGCGATTGACGACGCCTTCACCTTGCAGGATGGCGTCGCTGGTCTGCCAATCGACGAGTGGAATCCATTCGCCGTTTTGACGGAGCGTGATCCCGTAATAACCGTCGCCGGTGACTTTGAGGACGTAGAAGTTGTCGCCGTCCTGATAGCGGCACACAATGCCATATTCGCCGGTCGCCGGCCCGCCGATGCGCGCGGCGTCCACTTCGATCTGCGCATCGCTGAAGGTCAGGCCGGGGTGCGACCAGACGGTGTAGTTGTCCGTCGTCACGTTGATGCGGTACCCGCCGTCGAAGTAGTCGGTCGTGTAATCGGCGTCCACGTAACTGGACCAGCCGCTCGTCGGATCGGAGAAGTCTTCTTGATACAGGATGCTGCCAGGCGCTAAGGGCTGCAGCACGCGGAAGTCATCGAAGCGCATGTCGGTACCAGGCTCGTCGTACGCGCCGACCAGCAAACCGACATCACCCGCCGAAAACTCCGCATCGCGCGTCTCGATCATGAGCTGATCGTTGACGTACAGCGCGAGACGATCGCCCACGCAATCGGCGCGCAAGCGATTGGTTGCGCCTTCGCCGAGCGCCAGGGCCTCATTCAGCTGCCATTCCACCAGCGCGCTCCACGCGTCGTCTTTCAACTTGTAAATGCTGACGTAGCCCTCATTCGTCGCTTTGAGCAAGTAGAAGTTATCGGCATCCTGATAGCGACAGATGAGGCCGGCCTCGCCGCTGTCCGGGCCGCCGACGCGCGTCACGTCCGCTTCCACCTGAACGTCAAGGAAATTCAGGCCGGGGTTCGAGAACACGCTGAGGTTGGGGCTGACCACCGAGATGCGATAAGCGTTGGCGACGTTGTCGCGCAGCGAATCTTCGTCTTCAAAGCGCGTCCAGCCGGCGAAAGATGAATCGACGAAGTTATCGCGGAACAGGACGCTGCCCGGCTGGCCGGTGACCGGCGCATCGAGGGCGTGGATGGTGAAGCTGCCGCGTTGAACCAGGTGCGCCGCGACGTACATCTCCACATCGTAATGCCCGGCGGGCAAGATGAAGAGCCGGCTGTAAGCGTAGCTGAGCGGCTTTTGCGCCGCGCCCGATTCGCCCAGCTCCTCCAACCACTCCTCGGTCAAACGCAGCGAGGTGTACTCGCTGCCATTGTGATACACCTTGTACAGCACCGGCTGGCCCACCACCATCCCTTCGTAGTCGAACAAGACCTGCACTTTCTTGGTGCGATAGTGGAAGGCGTCGGCGATGTCGTATTGCACGAAATTACCCTCGTCGTCTTCCACTTCCCGCGCGAATTCGAAGGGGGAGATTTTCGCGGTGACGACGCCTTTCGGCGGCTGGCCGGTGAATTCCAGCGCCACCGTCAGACTCTTGAGCTGATCGATCATCTCTTGCGCGATGCGCTTCACCGAGTCCGGGTCCTGAATCGTCTGGGGCGACGGCGCGCGTGTCCAGTCGTAAATCTTGTCGTCCAGGCGGTCGACCAGGTTTTGCAGATCGAGCGCACCGGCATCCAGGTAGAACCAGAGTGAGGCGGGTGGCTCCGCATCGGCGGCGCGGGCGGTGGCGACGATCTGAGTGGCCGTTTCCATGGCGGCGGTGTAATCGTCTTTCGCCGCCGCATTCTCGCCGGCCGCCAGTCGGGCTAAAGCTAAATTGAGGCGGACGCCGATCAGGCTCGGGTCCATTTCGAGCACGTGCTGGTTCACGCGCTTGGCCTCTTCGAAGCGACCCAGCAGGTAGTAAGTCCAGCCAAGGTTCCAGCCGACGTTGGTATCGTCGCGGCCGGCCGCGGCGGCGGCTTCGTAGTCGCGCGCCGCGTCTTCGTAGTTGGCCAACGAGTAGTAGGCATTGCCGCGCTCATACAGCGCGTTGGGATAGTCGGGCGTGGCCGCCAGCGCCGTATCGAACGCTTCGATCGCGTCTTCGGCCCTGGACTGGTGCGCCAACCCCACCCCGTGCGCATAAGCCTGGATGGCTTGGTCGGGCAGATCGGGGATCGGCTGGATCAGCGTGATCAGGAGCCAGAGGAGTGTGACGACGACGATGCCGACGCCCGCTCCGATGAACAGGCGTTGGCTCCGGCTCGACAGGGTGGTGGAGAGGCCGAAGAGCGCCAGTGAAACCGCCAACAGCGTCAGCTGCACGATATGCACGTTAGCCCGGTCCGACCAGGCGTTTTGGCGTGCAGCGGCGGCGGCGTAGCGTTCCGATAGCTCGGTGGTGTTGACCCAGTAGGTATCGGACTCGTAGGCGGCGACATCCGGCCAGGCGCCGCTGTCAGGGTCGAAGTAGCGCGTATCGAGCAACTGGCTCAACTCGGCGATGCGATCGCGCACCGCCCGGTAACGTTCGGCCGCCGGCTCGTCGCGGACCGCGTCGGCCGAACGCGCCAGATCGTCCAGCTCCGACCAGGATTGGTACGCGCCCTGCCAGTCGTAGCTAACCTGCGCCTGGCCGCTGGTCTTGCGCCCCATGGCCTGGATAGCGAAGCGCTGCGCGTCGCGGCTGGCCTGCGCAGCCTGCGCCCCGGCGCTCGTTTGCAGATACGTGACGATGGCCGCCAGCACCGTCACCGAGGCGATCAGCACGGCGACAATCTGTTTGAAGCGATCGTCGCCGGAAGAGGAAGCTGGTTGGGCGTTAGAGTTAGAGTTGAGTGTTTCGCTCATAGTGCGTCCTATAAAAACGCTAAAGAACCGGTAGTAACGACTCACTAGCCCCCGCAGCGGAGCGGAGTGGGGTCAGTCGTTTTGGGCGGCTAACCCCGCTGCACTACTCTATTGCTGCGTTCAGGGAGCAGCGGGGCAAGTGAGGCGCTGCTACGGAATATTCGTTACACGGGCGCCGTCTCGATGATGATGAGCAGTACGAGACTGCCGACCAGAAAGAGCGTCCCGCCAGCGGCCAGGGCATAGCGAACGATGTGATCGATCGTCTCGGCCAGGGTATACAACAACAGCGACACGGCTAACACGATCAGGACGCTGACCAGCGTCGTCGATTTGTTCCGCAGTCGATCGGAGAGGGTAAAGTGCGGCTCGGGGTTGAGGTCTTTCTGCTGCCCGGCATCGGCATATTCCTCTTCCAGTTCGCGCTGGGTATCGTAGTTGCCGTCGGGATCGAGATAACGATTGGGGAAGAAGCTGCCCTGGATTTCGGTCGCCAGGTCCCAGGCTTCGGTCATCTGGCGATCCAGCAATTCCGCCTGGCTGTCCGAAGCGTCGGGCAAGTCGTCCGCGATGACGTTGCCCAGTTCGTTGTGTCGCAAGTAGTCGGTATAGGCCCGGTAATGCTCGTAAACGGTGACGCTGTTGAGGGCGCGCGTCTCCTCTGTGTTAAGTGTCGCGGCCAGCCCGGAAAAATCGGCGTTGCTGGCTGCGTCGGAGGCGACGGCGGCGCGCCACGCCGCCACCGCGCCCATCACCGTGACGAAGGCCAGCAGCAGAGCGACGAGGGACTTGAAGCGATCCTGGCTTTCACTGGCGGTTTCCATGATGCGTTACTCCTGCAGGTAAGGAGTGACAGGTAGCAGGTAGACGGGTAAACAAGTAACAGGTAAGCAGGTCATCACGGCATCGGCATCATCCACACGCTGCGGCCATAAGTGGCGGCGACGATAACGCCGGTTTCGGGATTGAGTTCGAGATCGGAGACGAGCGCGAACGGCATCCCGGCGCCGTAGGGTTGCCACGCCTCCGATCCGTCCGGCAACACCCACACCCCTAGCGCGCCGCCGACGTACACACCGGCGTAATCGGGGCGCGTGTCCACGACCACCGAGCTGAGCGGCGCATCGGGCAGGTTCGACGTGATGTCTTCCCAGCTCTCCCCGGCATCGGTGGTGCGGAAAACGTGGCCGGGCTGGCCGGGCGTCTGTAACTCGAACCCGCCGAACACGGCGTAGGCGATGGCCGCATCGTCCGGATCGACGGCGACGCGCGTGACGTTGCGCTGCGGAAAGTCCGCGCTGGTGACGTCGCTCCAGTTCTCGCCGCCGTCGGTGGTTGCCCACACCAGGCTGTTGGTCGTCCCGGCGTACAACACCTGCGGATCGCTATTCGCCACGGCCAGCGTTTGAATCGAGCCTTCGTCGGTCAGCGAGTCGCTGATCGCGAACCAGCTATCGCCGCGATCCTCGGTCTTGTAGACGTAGTTGGACGCGATATACAGCACGCCTTCGCTGTTGGGATCGACGATGAACGGCGAGTAGAACAGCCAGTTGTCATCGGTGTCGAGGCCGTCGGTGTAGCCGCCCTGAAGCCCCGGATACCAGTCGTCGACGCCGCCTTCGCCGCCGTTTTCGTTGCGGGTGAAGATGTACGGCGGATAGGTGCCGCCATAGACGATGCTCGGCTCGAATGGATCGACGGCCGCGTAGCCGCCATCGCCCTGTGAAGCGCCGTTCCAGGTTTCGCCGCCATCGGGTGTGTAGGCCATGCCATTGTCTTGCAAGCCGCCGATGGCGTAATCGGGATCGGTGGGATGCAGACCCAAACCGATGAACAACAAGGTGTTGATGCCCTGGCTGCGCGGTTCCCAGATCGGTATCTCCAGGCCGGCATCCTCGCTGTAATAGATACCGCCATCGGTACCGACCCAGAGCGTGTTGGCGTCGTTGGGGTCGAAGGCCAAACCGTGCGCGTCGGGATGCATCAAGCTGGTTTCCGGGGTAGAGGGCGTCATATCGAGCCAGGTATCACCGCCGTCGAAGCTGCGCCGCATGACGGCCACCCAATGATAGGTTTCTTCCTCGGTGCTGAGCGAGCCGCCCAGGTACATGTTGTTCGCATCGGTCGGATCGATCTCGACGATGTTGTCGTAGGTGCACTGCGCGCTGGAACCTTCGCCGGTGCAGTAGTCGCCGGCTTCCGGCAGCCATTCCCAGGTATCGCCGCCGTCGGTGCTGCGCATGGCGAACGACCATGGGCCTTCGATGTCGCGCCCCTTGTTATCTTGTCCAAACCAGTACAGGCCGCCGCCCACGAGCAGGATATTCGGGTCGGATTGACCGACGGCGAGTTCCAGGCCATCCACGTAAGTGACCGGGTTCTCGTCGCCCAGATAGTTCAGATCGGTCTGTTGTATCTCGACCTCGTTCCCCTCTTGCCATGCCTGGAGTGCATCACTGTAATCGAGCTCCTCCCACGTTTCACCGCCGTCGCGACTGCGCAGAATGTGGGTGCCGACGCACTCGACGTTGCACAGCGTGGCGTAAAGCGTGTCGTCGCTGGCGATATCGAGGTCCATGAAGCCGCCCAGCCGCGCTTCGACGCCGGTTTCCGGCGCGAGCTGGCATAGGCCGCCGCAAGTGATCAACGCTTCCCAACTATCGCCGCCATCGTCGGAGCGGAAGATGCCGAAGTCGGGTTGATCAGGCGGCGCTTCAGACACGCTGAGCTGCCCCGACGCCGCGTACATCACACCACTCTGATCGAAGACGAGCGCGGTGACCGCCGCGGCGTTAAACGTCTCCGTCCCGATCAACTCCCACGTCTCACCCGCGTCACGGGAACGCACGATGCCGTTGGCAAGATAGCCGTAAGTGGCGGCGATCTGGCCGTCGAACTCGCCGAGCAAGCCGTACAGCGTGTCGGGGTCTTGCGGGTCCATCACAATGCCGCCGTAGATCACGGGAACTTGATCGTCGGTGAGCGAGCGCCAAGATTGCCCGCGGTCTTCAGTCTTCCAGATACCGCCGGCGGAGGCGGCGGCGTACACCACGTCCGAATCGCGCGGATCGATGGCGAAGGCGTTGACACGGCCGCTGCCCGGCACCTGGCCCTGCGGCAAGTAGACGCCCACGATCGGCGCGGGGCCGATCGGCTGCCACTCGCCGCCCACCGGCTCAAAGTTCTCCAGCACCTGATAGGCATTGAGCAGCGCCGCGCGATCGACCTCGCCGCCGGAGCCGATCAGCCGCTGATAAATCTCGTCGGCGCGCTGCTCCAGGCCCTCCTGGTCGCTCGTACTCAGGTTGATGATGAAGAAGCCCGACGTGACGCCGCCGCCTTCGGGAGTGGGCGAAGGCGTTGGCGGCGGCGCAGGCGTGGCGGTGGGGGGCAGACTTTCCGGCGACCGGTCACCCGAACAGGCGGCCAGCACGAAAATGAGCAGGATAAGTAGCCAGGATCGCGATTTCATAGTGTCCCCCGCTTCCGGTAGCAAAGACTGTAGTAACGACTTGTAGTAACGACTTCAGTCGTTACGTGAACGACTGAAGCCGTTACTACTTGCATTTTCGGGCCACGCCGCCCGACACTTTAAGCGTCACCCTTCCCTGAGTTCTGGTCGAGTCTCCCGACCCAACTAGCGGCTCGGGCTGGCCCACTCCGCTACGCTGCGGGGTGCTGCGCTAAGACCTTCGCCGAACCATGAGGGAAAGGGTAAAGTGAATCACTTGGTCAACGTGATAGGCAGCTCCACTGGATCTTCCGCATCGGCGGGTATGGTGACGCCATCCTCGCCAATCGGCTTGTAGCCTTTGGCGACGACGATGAAGGAGTAGGGTACCTCACGTTCCAGCGGGCTTTCGAGTTCATACTGGCCTTTGCTATCCGTCTTCGCCGCCGTGTAGATATCTTCATCCTGCTGGTCGTTGTCGATGAAGGCTTCGACCGTGACGTCTGGGACCAGCACCAGGATGACGGCCCCCTTGATCGCCTTCTTCGTCTTGGCGTCTTTCACCGTGCCGATCACCGTCACCGTATCGGGAGTGGGGTCGTCGCCGCCGACGAACACCACGCCCGAACTGAGCAGCGTCTTGTTGTTGTAGAACTCGACGCCCCACTCGCCTTCGTCCATCGGCGAGTCATCCGTGGTGCCAAGCGGATAAGCGTAGAAGCCTTCGCTGTTGCTGGCCTTTAGCGACTCCTTGTCCGAATAGACCTGTTCGCCGTCGAGCGTGAAGACGCTGACGATCGACGTCTTCTTGGGCACGCAATTGTATTCGAATAGCGGCACGATCGTGGTCGCATCGCTGGGATACGACTCCACCTGCTCGTCGATGTTATCGTCTTCGTCGAGCGTGACCCAGGCGACATCGCTGGCCTGCATTCGGGAGCAAGCGCCCCCTTGCGCAGCAGGCGAGGCAAGCACGGCGTCCGCGCGCCCGAGATTCGACGACAATGCAAAGGCGCTGAATGCGGTTGCGGTCAGAGCAATACTCAGGATCAAGACCACGACAAATGGTTTGAGTTGGCGTAGCATGTCAACCCTCCCTTAGAAGCTCAAGTTGTTGAGGAACCGCGCGAAGGCCGGCTCCACATTCGGCAGGTCATCGGGCGTGGTTAAGAGTGTGATGATCACGGCTCGCCCGCCCTCGACGACGATGTAATCGACGCCCTCCTGCACTTCGGGCACCGCGCCGGTGAAGCCGCCGGGGTCCACGTAGGCGAAACGCTGCGTGAACGCCGGCTTACCGCTCACCGTCGTGTCCGCGCTCTCGATCACTTTGTAGACCTCGAAGTCCGTGCTGCGCTCGCCGCCCAGCTGTGCGGCGATGCCCTGCGCATCCACCGCGCCCTCCGCTGGCCGGGTCGCGATGGCGAACGCCGTACCCGTGCCCAGATCGGCCACGCGCAACACCTCGCCTTCACCGGTCGCGTCGCTGTAGGCAGCAGGATACGCGCCCCGGAAGCCGCCGACATCGAAGGCGGTGGCGCCGTTGACGGCGTTATTCCAGGCCAGCGCGCCGACCAGCAGCAGCACGACAAACGTGCCGACGGCAGCCAGGTTGGACTGCCGATCGCCCTTCGCCGGATCGCCGGCGGCTGCCCCTTGCCGACCACTCAGGCTGCGCGCGATATCGCGGTTGATCAAGTAGTACACGATCCCCGCCACGACGACCGCCAACCCGCCCGCCAGCAGCAACCCGGTGAAGCTGGGCAGGGCGCCGGTCTGCGCGCCGATGCTGATCGTGCCGGTCTCGAGCTGGCCGCGCAGGATGTTGAACGCGCCGTTCAACAACGCCGTCAGGACCAGTCCGAGCGGCAACCACCAGACCGGTTCTTGCTCCAGCTTGGAGCGCCCGATGAAGTAGCCCAGCAGCCCGCCGAAGGCCGCGTGCGCCAGCGCCACTTCGACGACAAAGATCTCGCCCGTGCCCAACGCCGCGCCGCCGTTCAACAGGATGAACTGCAAGTTGAGCGCCGTAGCGTAGCCGAGTCCGGCGGCCGTGCCGTAGATCACGCCATCTGAACGTTCGTCGAACTCCGGTGAATCGAAAATGAAATAGCGCACGGTCGCGTAGACGATGAAGGCTCCGACCACGCCGACGACGAAGATCGATCCCAGGATTTGGCTCAGCCCGACGCCGGCTCCGCTATCCCGATACAGCCAGTCCTGGACGCGGAAGAGCTGGTCGGTGAGCGGGATGCCGATCGCGCCGGCGAGCGCCAGCCCGATCACAAACATGCGCGCCACGTGTCCCACCGGCTCCGGCTCCAGTCGATCTTGTTGATAGAAGAAGATCAACCACAGCGCCGCCGGGACGATAGCGAGCACCACGCCGACGAGCAGCAGGGTTGACCCGGTCAGATCGGGCGTTAAGACGGTATCGAGCGCGACGACGGCAGCCACAAAAATGAACAACCCGATGATCGCCAGGATTTCCGAGCGAAACGCGCCGGCGCGCTTGTACGTCGCCTTGGCGTAATGCTCATCACAGAACCACCGTCCACCGATGGTCTTGGTGCCCGGTCGTTCGTGATCGACACAACACACTTGTGCGGCCATGGTCTCCTCCGAACAGGGATATGGATTTGAACGGCGTCTCAAACAAAAAAGCCCGAAGTCAAACTAGCGTAACTTCGAGGCGAAAACACTTACTCGCAAAGCTTGGCAGGTGGGGGTAGCTGTCCATGCGAGACACTGATTCATCTGCGATTATAGTCAGCAGGCGCGGATTGTCAATTTCAATTTGGTTAGAGCGGCGGCGAGTGTTCACGCCAAAGTCGCAGCACGCGACAACGAGGGTTGCACCGCGGCTGCCGACCTAAGTCGAGACAACAGGGAGGGCAGCAGTTGGAGGGCGTTGGGCGACAGTTGAGCTGTCGTCCAACCCTGTCTACAAACATCAGCGCGTGCCACTGGTTGAAAGTGACCCGCGCTGAGTGACGCCAGAGCGGGAGACGGGATTCGAACCCGCGACCCTCTACTTGGAAGGCAGACGCTCTACCACTGAGCTACTCCCGCGCTCGGACAGTTCCGCCCAGATAATACCACAAAAAAGAGTGGCGGTAACCCGACTCGAACCGGCGACCCCGAGGGCTAACTTTGGTTAGCCGGGCTGGCTAACCTTTTTCACCTTGATAACCTTCCTATCGACAGGTGTAAAACTGAACGGTTTGAATTATCCTCTTGCTTCGAGCACGCCAGCCACACCCGCCCGGCGATCGCGTGACAAGGATAATCGCGCGGCCGCTCGACGGCAGTTCGCGAACCGAGACGACCCGTGTAAGGAGCAATCCAAATGCCAGCCACCCTCACCTTCCCCGGCGTATACATTGAGGAAATTCCGAGCGGCGTGCGCACGATCACCGGCGTCGCCACGTCCGTCACCGCTTTCGTGGGTCGCGCAAGGCGCGGCCCGGTCGACGAGCCGATCAGCCTCAGCTCGTTTGCCGAGTTTGAGCGCCTGTTCGGCGGCTTGTGGGCCGATAGCGCGTTGGGCTTTGCCGTGCGCGATTTCTATTTGAACGGCGGCGCCCAGGCGCTGATCGTCCGGTTGTATCGCGCGGAGAGCGGCTCCAATGTGAAACGCGCCAACGCTCTATTGGATGTGAACGGCCTCACGCTGGAAGCTGCCTCGCCCGGCGCCTGGGGAAATCACCTGCGCGCGCGCGTCGATTACGACACACGCCAATCGCGGCCGGATGAAGCGCCGGACAGCCTGTTCAATCTTACGCTCAAAGATGACAAGACCGGCCAGATCGAGTCGTTCCGCAACGTCTCCATCACACCCGGTCATCCGCGCCAGGTGGACAAGGTGTTAGCCAACGCATCCAGGCTGGTGCGCTCAACAGGCGCTCTACCGGGGGCGCGTCCCAACAACCATCCCGATCCATCGTCGGGACAAGATGCCTTCGGCGACCACACGCCCGCGACGCATACTCAGGTCATCGATCAGAACCGGGCCTCCGATGGACTGGTGTTGGGCGCAGCTGATTTTATCGGCAGCGGCAAGGAGGCGAACAAGCAGGGCCTGTTTGCGCTCGAAAAAGCCGACCTGTTCAACCTGTTGTGTATCCCGCCTTACACCCTCGACGGCAATGCCGACTCCAGTGTCGTCGGCGCGGCGGCGCAGTATTGCGAAAAGCGACGCGCGCTGCTGGTGGTCGATCCGCCGGCCGATTGGACCGATAAGCAGCAAGCCAGGACCCGGTTCACCGATCCCGACGAAGATCACCTGGGCACGCGCAGCAAAAATGCCGCGCTCTTTTTCCCGCGCCTGCGGCAACCCAATCCCTTGCGCGAAAATCAAATCGAAGACTTCGCGCCCTGCGGCGCAGTGGCAGGCATCATCGCGCGCACGGACGCGCAGCGCGGCGTGTGGAAAGCCCCGGCGGGTTTGGATGCCGCGCTGGTCGGCGTGCCCCAATTGAGTGTCGCACTCAACGACGCGGATAATGGCGAGCTGAACCCGCTCGGTATCAACTGTCTGCGCCCGCTGCCGGCGGCCGGTCGTGTGATTTGGGGCGCGCGCACCTTGCAAGGTGACGACCGGCTGGCCTCCGAATGGAAATACATCCCGGTGCGCCGCCTGGCCTTGTTCATCGAAGAAAGCCTCTATCGCGGCACGCAATGGGCGGTCTTCGAGCCAAACGACGAACCGCTCTGGTCGCAGATTCGCCTCAACGTGAATGCCTTTATGCAAAACCTGTTCCGCCAGGGCGCGTTTCAAGGCCGGACGCCGCGCGAGGCGTATTTCGTCAAATGCGACAAGGAGACCAATCCCCAGGATGACATCAATCGCGGCATCGTCAACGTCGTCGTCGGCTTTGCGCCGCTCAAGCCCGCCGAGTTCGTGATCATCAAGATTCAGCAAATCGCCGGCCAGATTCAGGCGTAATCCAGGAGGATCGCATGGCACAGTTCAGCGTCAATGCCCAGCGTTTCGACCCGTACAAGAACTTCAAGTTCCGCGTGAAATGGGACGGCCGCTATGTCGCGGGCGTCAGCAAGGTCGGCGCGCTCAAACGCAGCACCGAAGTGGTCAAGCACCGCGAAGGCGGCGATCCCAGCACCAGCCGCAAATCGCCGGGGCGAACCGAGTACGAACCGATCACGTTGGAGCGCGGCGTCACGCACGATGCCGAGTTCGAGCGCTGGGCCGGCAAGGTGTGGAATTTCGGCTCGGGCTTGGGCGCGGAGGCGTCGCTGTCAGACTTCCGCAAAGACATCCTCATCGAGGTGTACAACGAAGCCGGGCAGTTGGCGCTGGCGTATAAGGTGTACCGCTGCTGGGTCTCGGAATATCAGGCCATGCCCGATTTGGATGCCAACGCGAATGCGGTCGCGATCCAGACGATCAAGTTGGAAAACGAGGGCTGGGAGCGCGACCTGGAAGTGGCCGAGCCAGTCGAGCCCTCTTTCGCCGGGGCGTGATGGACACTCTCTCTCCGTCCAACCTGTTGAGCATCTGGGAACGTGGATTGGCCCAGCCGCCGGTCGAGCGCGCCTTGACGATGTTGGCTGCCGCCTTGCCGGAAGTACCGCCCGACACGCTCGCGCAACTCACCATCGGCCAACGCAACGCTTACCTGCTCGCGCTGCGCGAACAGATGCTGGGGTCGCGGCTCACAGGCGTCGTAGTCTGCCCTCACTGCGGCGAACAGCTCGAACTCGATCTGAGCATGGCCGACCTCCGGCCCACTTCCGCAGGTGAACCGGCGGAAATATTCACCGCCGACACGGATCGGTATCACGTCCAGTTTCGTTTGCCGAACAGCCTCGACCTCGTCGCTATCCGCAACAGTGCAACGGTCGAGGCGGCGCGGCAGCGTTTGCTCTCGCGCCTTGCGCTGCGCATCGAGCGAGACGGCGAAGAGATATCGCTCGAACACTTGCCGGAGAATGTTGTCGCGACGCTGGCGGAACGCCTATCGCAAGCCGATCCCCAAGCCGATACCCGGCTCGCGCTCGACTGTCCCGCGTGTCGACATGAGTGGCTGGCCGCTTTGGACATCGCCGCCTTCTTGTGGAGCGAGCTCCACGCCTGGGCTTCTCGCATCTTGCGGGACGTACACCTGCTCGCTGCCACCTACGGCTGGCGCGAGGCCGACATCCTGGCGTTGAGCACGGCGCGGCGTGAGTTCTATCTGGAAATGGTTCGCGGATGAACGATTATCTCACCCAATTGGCAGCCGGCGCGCTTGAACGTCTGGACGTCATTCGGCCGCGATTGCCGTCGCGGTTCGAGACGACGCACGCGCCTGGTGCAGTTCATCCGCTCATCGTCGATGAAACCGATATCGAAGCAGCGCCTGAGCAAAACCCGACCGTGACCCAAGCGCCCTCCGCGCCGCCGTCGCCGGCTTTACCGCAAACCGCGCAGTCTGTGCTTCGGCCCGCCGCTCTCGATGCAGCGCGGCCGCACCTTTCCCTTCAGGCAGAGAATACGATTCGGCAGCCGTCCGCTTCAGAAGAACAATCTATCTTCACCCGTTCTCCCGGAGCACCTCCACCACTCTTGATCACAGACACCCAGAAACCAACCAGCCAACCCGCATCTGCTGTTTCAGCGCCGCTCACCGAGCGCGCGAGAAGCTCGGTCTTGCCGAAGATGACGCTGGCCGTCGTTCACCCGCGAACAAGAGCGGACTCAGCGGCTAAAGCATTGGAGCCGGTAAAGCAGGCGGCGCAACCCGACGCGCCCCCGACCATCCACGTGACTATCGGCCGCATCGACGTGTGCGCGAGCCTGCCTCCTGCACCGGCTCCCACCCGCGCCAAATCGACGCAACCGGCGCCAGCCCTCTCGCTGAGTGACTATTTGCGCCAGAAGGACGAGAGGCGGCGATGAGCAACTTTCTGGGAGTAGCGACGGTGACGGCGACTTTGAGCCAGGTCTTGCAGGCCGCGGTCCAAAGCGACGTCCCCGGCGCAACGGTGAAAACGCTCCGGCCCGATGGGCTAGCCGACCTGACGCAAGAAAAAGGTATCAACGTCTACCTGTATCGCGTCAGTCCCAACGCCGCCTGGCGCAACGCCGATTTACCGACACGCCGCGTGGATGGAACATTGGCGCAGCGACCGCAGTCGGCGCTCGACCTGCATTACCTCTTGAGTTTTTTTGGCGACGAGGCGCAGCTCGAACCGCAGCGTTTGCTCGGCAGCGCGCTGACGGCGCTGCACGCCCAACCGATTCTCGCGCGTGAGAGAATTCGCCAAACCATTAGCAACCAGGTTTTCTCCTACCTGGGCGATTCGGACCTCGCGGATCAAGTCGAACTCGTGCGCTTCACGCCCGTGCCGCTTTCGCTTGAAGAGCTGTCGAAGCTGTGGTCGGCTTTTTACCAAATCCCTTACGCGCTGTCGACCGCCTATCAGGCTTCGGTTGTGCTGCTCGAAGCCGAGGCGACGCCGCAGCCGGCGCTGCCCGTGCGCACGCCGCAGGTAACCGCCACACCCCAGCTACTCATCCCGATCGAACCGGCGGCAGCGCGCCCGACCCTTGTCACGGCCGGCGTTGAAAACGTGCAGGGCACAGGCAATGCCCCTCGCTCCGCGACCGTGAAGCTCCAAGTCGATCCCAGCGTCGGCAAGTCGCAACGCGCGACCCTGTTGCTAAACGAGCTGTCGGGCGCTGTGCCCTCGGCCTACACCTTCAACGCCCCGGCGCGCGCTGCCGAAACGAACACGCTCGCGATTCCCGTGACGGGTATCAAGCCGGCCGAATATCTCGTGCGCCTTCAGGTTGACGGCGTAGAGAGTCTGCTTGAAGTGGACACGAATCCGTCCAGTCCAACATTCAATCAGTACATCGGTCCAAAGGTCAATCTTCCATGAATGAGACAGCCGATCCGCCTTGGGAACAGGCGAATCAGCGCTATTTGATGGCGGCGCTCGGCCGCGTGCGCGAAGCCTTGGCAAGCACGATCGCGCGCGCGGGCGATCAAACGACGGCATCGCCAACACAGTCAGCGCAACTGGCCTTAGAAGAGGCGCGGGATCAGCTGCCCGCGCCTTCCGCGCTCGATACACTGTGCGCCGCGTTCGGCTTATCGCCCTTCGAGCGCGGCGTGCTGCTGCTGTGCGCCGGGCTGGAGCTGGACTCGGCCTTTGCCGCGCTGTGCGCACGCGCGCACGGCGACCTGCGCCGCGCTTACCCCACCTTCAGCCTGGCGCTTGCGGCGTTGCCCGATGCGCACTGGAGCGCGCTGACGCCCGTCGCGCCTCTGCGGCATTGGCGGCTGATCGAGGTCGGCGCGGGCGAGGCGTTGACCACCAGCCCGCTACGCATTGACGAGCGCGTGCTGCATTACTTGACGGGTGTCTCGTACCTCGACGATCGCTTGCGCGCGTTGGTCGAACCGGTGCACGCCCCCAGCGAATTGCCGCCTTCGTACCGGGCACTGGCGCGGCGCATCGCCGAGGGCTGGGCGCGCGCCCAGCCGGGCCAACCTCAACCGGCGATTCTACTCTGCGGCGATGAGAGCGCCGGCAAGCGCGCGATCGCCGCCGCCGCCTGCGCCGCGTTGGGGATTCAACTCTACGCGTTGCGCGCGACGGAAATTCCACAGACCGTGAACGAGCGCGAGGCATTGGCGCGGCTATGGGAGCGCGAAGCGGTGTTGAGCGGCAGCGCCCTGCTGGTCGATTGCGACGAAATGGAAGGCACGGAGGGCGCGCGCGCAACGGTGTCTTTTGTCGAAGCGGTGCGCGGGTTGTTGATCGTCAGCAGCCGCGAACCTCTGCGCGCACGCACGCGCGCCTTCATTCGATTCGACGTGAGCAAACCGAGCGCCGCCGAGCAAAAGGCGTTGTGGCACAGCACGCTAGGGTCTGTTGCTTCACATTTGAACGGCCAGGTCGAGGCCGTGGTGACTCAATTCAACCTGAGCCTGCAAGGCATTCGCGCCGCCAGCGCCCAGATTCAGCACAGCCTGTCCGATGAACGCCCGGCTGCCGGCGCCTCGCTGTGGGAAGCCTGCCGCGTCCAGGCGCGCCCGCGTTTGGATGATCTGGCGCAGCGCATCGAGCCGGCCGCAACGTGGGACGATTTGGTCGTGCCCGACTTGCAACGCCAGATTCTGCGCGAGATTGCCGCGCACGTTCGTCAGCGCAGCACGGTGTACGACAGCTGGGGGTTCGCGGCCCAGGGTGCGCGCGGCCTGGGCATCAGCGCGCTGTTCGCCGGCGCGAGCGGCACCGGCAAGACGATGGCCGCCGAGGTGCTGGCAAACGAGTTGCGGCTCGATCTTTACCGCATCGACCTGAGTTCGGTGGTCAGCAAGTACATCGGCGAGACGGAGCGCAACCTGCGGCGCGTGTTCGACGCGGCGGAAGAGGGCGGCGCGATCCTATTGTTCGACGAGGCCGATGCGCTGTTCGGCAAACGCAGCGAGGTCAAGGACAGCCACGACCGCTACGCCAACATCGAGATCAGTTACCTGTTGCAGCGCATGGAAGCGTATCGCGGCCTGGCGATCCTGACGACGAACTTGAAGAACGCGCTCGACCCGGCCTTTATGCGCCGTATTCGCTTCGTCGTCCAGTTTCCGTTTCCCGAGGCCGCGCAGCGCGCCGACATCTGGCGTCGCATCTTTCCATCCGACACACCCACTATCAGCCTGGACGTCGAGCGCCTGGCGCGGCTCAACGTGACCGGCGGCAACATCCGCAACATCGCGCTCCACGCCGCGTTCCTGGCCGCCGACGAGCAAGAACCCGTAGGCATGACACACCTGTTGCGCGCCGCGCGGGGAGAGTATGCCAAGCTCGAAAAGGCGCTGACCGACGCGGAGATTCGGGGTTGGATGTGAGGCGGGATACCTGTCATGGAATTACGCAATACGTTTTACGCTTTACGTATTGCGTATTGCGTAAGGTTGAATGGCGATGAACGTTGAACTCCACATCGGCGAATTGGTGTTGCACGACTTCCCGCAGGGGCCGAGCGAGCGCTATCGCATCGGCGCAGCAGTCGAGCGCGAGCTGGCGCGGTTGATCGCCGAGCAAGGCGTGCCCCTGGCGCTAACGTCGCTGGGCGAGGTAGACGGGTTGGATGGCGGCGAGTTTCACGTCGCGCCGGGTTCCAGCGCAGAGCTGATCGGCGCGCAGATCGCGCAGTCGGTGTATCGAGGTTTCGGGCGATGAAAGCGCCGCCGCAAGCGAAAGCGACATCGATACCGGCTCTGAGCAAACCCATCCAGCGCCGCGCCAAAAGCTCGGAAGAAATCTCTGGAGTGCCGCCCATCGTGGATGAAGTGCTCGCTTCGCCGGGCCAGCCGCTCGATCCGGGAACACGCGCGTCGATGGAATCGCGCTTCGGGCATGATTTTAGCCAGGTCAAGGTACACACGGATGCGCGCGCCGCCGAGTCGGCGCGAGCTGCAAACGCACTGGCTTATACCGTCGGGCAAAACATGGTGTTCGATTCGGGGCAATATGCGCCGCACACAGCGGTGGGGCAAAAATTGATCGCGCACGAATTGACGCATGCGGTGCAGCAACAAGCTTCTACCTCGCCACAAGCCACAACGGCACAGGCCGAGGCCGAGGCGGATACGGCTTCGCAGTCGGCGCTAGGAGGTCAAGCGACTGCGGTTCAGTTTTCGGCGCCCCTCGCGCCGGCGTTTAAAAAGAAACCGGGCCAGAAAACTGACAAGATCGCAGTCATCCTCGTCATCGGGGATCGCATGCAGATACAGATGGAAAGCGAGAAATTTTACGACTACACCGTCACGAAAATCACTGTTCCTCCTGGCAGCTATACGGCGCGAAACGAAAAGGGTCTGAAGATAAAAGGCCCTAAGGGCGAAGCGATAGCCGGAGAGATTTTGTATAAAGGAACGGGAGTGCCTGACCCAACGACCTTGGTCTTCCCGGCTAACTGCCCCGTGATTGTCATGGCTCAACCGCAATTCGTAGCGGGCGAAGGGATTGAGCCGGAAGAGAGTCAGAAAATATCGATTCCATCCGAGGTCTCGACCTCCCCGCCGACCTCGGCGCCCACCCCGGCGGAAACACCGAGCGATGTCAACGCGCCTGAGGTCAGCGTCGAAGATGCCGCGCAGATCGAGCAGCTGAAAGCGAAAGGACTGATCGATGCCAGCACGGCGAAAGACATCCAAAGCAAGTTTGAGAAGCAAGAGCCACTGACCTTCGAGGAAGCCGTCCAACTCGTCGATGCGCTTAATCGAGTGGTCGAATCGGGAAGCAAAGAAGAATCCGAGAAGGCGCAGGAGAGCTGGCTCAAATGGGCCAAACTAATCGAGGCGCACACCGGGCAAATCTCCGGCAAGAGCGGTACCAGCGGCAAGGGCTTGACCCCCGAAGCCGTGAAGGACATCCTCGC
This sequence comes from Anaerolineae bacterium, assembly GCA_035292585.1. Lineage (GTDB taxonomy): Bacteria > Chloroflexota > Anaerolineae > Fen-1058 > Fen-1058 > DASSFZ01. Next base: position 38,962 of record DATDPU010000072.1, read on the forward strand.
CAAGTCCAAAGAATTCGCCGGCGTCAAAGATGCCCCAGCCAAGACGACCGAGAAAGTTTTCCACGACCCCAAGTTGCAGAAGTCATGGAGCGGCTTGAAGGGTTGGGAGAAAGACCTCTGGAAAGAGTACCTGAAAAAGTATGGCGCGACGACCAGCGTCCTCGACTCTTCAAGCAAAGATTTGCAGCTGACCAAAGCGGTGCGCTTCAGCATGGCTTTGCGCCTGTCGACTCAATATGTGAATGAAGGCTTCCGAGCCGCTTGGGAGGTGATGGTCAACGATCCCATTTTCATCGGCGGCACGATCGTCGGTATCGGGGCCTATCTTGCGCTGTGGTTGATGCCCGAACCGGTGTTTTCCAAAGCTGCCGCCGTACTGACGACCATCGGCTTGATGTCGCTCGTAGCCTTTTCGGCGCAGCAGATCATCAATCTGGCAAAGGCGTGGTTCCGGCTTGAGAAGGAATCCGCAGAGGCTACTACGCTAACTGACCTGGAAACGGCGGCCCAGCATTTCGGTGAATCGCTCGGCGAGGCGGAGTTGCAAATCCTGGTGGCGCTGGCTTCAATCATCATCGGCAAGTTGCTCCCGCCGCCGAAACCGCTGCCACCGCCAACGGGAGGCGGGGGGTTGGTCGGTGCGGGCGCGGGTGGAAGCGGCGTTGTGATGGCCGAAACCGCTGCGGCGACCTCCGTCAAGGTGTTGGCCGACGGCACGATCGTGATCGTCGGGCCAGCCACCGGAATGGCGATGAGCATGCAAGGAGGCAAAGGAGACGGTTCTGACGTAGACGAAGACGCAAAAACTCCCGTCCGGCAAACAGCCGTCGTAGACGAGGATGTACTGACCCCGACCCGGCAAACGCCTCCTGAAAACGTGAGGATCCCTTTATCGATTCCGAAAACGCCGGGATACAACTTAAGGGGCTTGAAGACCTTCAGCACATCTGCAGAAACACACCATATCGCCGTCGTTGAAACTCCTCAAGGGAAGGCCAAGGCCCTTTATCTGCGCACAGGCGGTGGAACGGAGCCGGGTGAAACTATTCCGGTCGATCCCAAATCGGGTAAACAGGTGCTGTACGGAACAGAAGAAGGTGACTGGGTTCCAACTCACGGGGTCGCCAAAACGACATCGTTCGTTAAGTTAATCGAAGAGGCGAGACCTTTCGGCCTAACCGACACGGATATCATGCCGCCGCCGGGCAATACGCCACTCCCCAAGCTGCCCAGCGGCAACGATTCTGTACAGGCAATCTTCCAATCAAAGAATGTACCCCTCGAGCAGTTCGGTAAGAGCCATTGGGTCATTAAGCCAAGAGAAGGAGGAGTAGCGATCCGGCCAGGCCCGGCAGCCGAATGGGCTGAAAATGCAAAAATATCGCTAGGGTTAGATAAAGCGGCAAGCACCGTTCAGGGCCAGGTGGTAAACACGGCCAAAGCGGTGAACGACTGGCTCAGGAGTTTAGGCGTCAAGGTCGGGGGAGATTATCAAGTCGGAGAAGTTCTACTCGATGGCACGGTGATCACCGATATTCCTTAACAAGGATAAATGATAAGCCATGACCACCTTTCCCAACTCACCCAAACTCCAAAAAGGCGCGCTCGTCGGACTCGACCCGCTCAACCCGGTCGCGAGCGCGATCGTGTTCCAATACAACCCCGACAGGCTCACGCGCACGCTGCAAGCGCAGACCAGCGGCGAAGGCGGCGAACGCTCGGAGCCGATGCGCGTCAAAGGCGCGCCGATCGAAACGATCAAGCTGGACGTAGAGATCGACGCGACCGATCAACTGGAGAAGGCGGATCGACAAGCCGCGAGCCTGGGCATCTACCCGCAGCTCTCGGCGCTGGAGATGCTGGTCTATCCCAAGAGCCTGCAAGTCATCGCCAACAGCATCTTACTGGCCGTTGGAACGATCGAAGTCATCCCGCCGATGGCGCCCATGACGCTGTTCATCTGGGGCCCCAAGCGCGTCGTGCCGGTGCGCCTGACCGACTTCAGCATCACCGAAGAAGCGCACGACGTGCAGCTCAATCCCATTCGCGCGCGCGTGTCGCTCGGTCTGCGCGTGTTGAGCTACGACGATCTGCCCTTACGACATCCGGGGTATTCGCAATTCCTCGTGTATCAAGTGGCGAAAGAAGTGATGGCAAGTATTGGATCGCTGAATCGTCCGTCGGCTGAAATCAGCAGCATCACCCAGGCGTGAGGAGCATCATGTTCGAGCACACCAGCCGCTATACCGGCCTCGCAACCGCGACGCACACCGCGCCGGATGGGCGCGTGATCATCTACGTGCGCCGCCGCTTTTTGCCGCACGGCCAGGCTCTGCAACTGCTCGCCGAGGTTACGATCACCGAAGGCGACCGCCTCGATTTGATCGCCGCCCGCGCGCTCGGCGACGCCGAACAGTTCTGGCGTGTGTGCGATGCCAACGATGCGCTGCACCCGGACGAGTTGACGGTTGAGCCAGGGCGAACGCTGCGTATCGCGCTGCCGGGAGTCGAAGGATGAACCTGCTGGGCATTCACCTCACGCTGCTCATCGGCAAGACCATCCCCAAGCCTGCCGCGCCGCTGCTGATGGAAGCGCTGCAAGCCGTCGAGGTTACGCTCGACGACGAGGACTATTCCGGGTTCGAGCTGACGTTCCAGGCCGGGCGCAGCGGCCCCGCCGATTTGCTGGACTACGCGCTGTTGAGCAACCCGCTGCTCAAGCCGTTTAACCGCGTGATTCTGATCGTCCGCTTCGCGCTCAAGCCGATCGTGCTGATGGACGGCGTCATCACCCATCAGCAGTTGTCGCCCGGCGCCGAGCCGGGTGCAGGCACGTTGACCATCAAGGGCAAGGATGTCAGCGTGATGATGGACCTGGAAGAGAAGCCGGTCGAGCATACTGCACAGGACGAGAGCGCGATCGCGAAAAAGATCATCCTAGCCTATTCCCAATACGGCCTGGTTCCCGATGTCGCGCCCGCGCCGTCAGCCCCCCCCAATCCGGCGGAACGCACGCCGGTACAGTCCTGCACCGACCGCGCCTATCTCAAAGAAACGGCCGAGCGTTACGGCTACAAGTTTTACGTCACGCCCGGCCCCGCGCCAAAAACGAGCATCGCGCATTGGGGGCCGCCCGAACGCCTGGGCCTTCCGCAGCGCGCGCTCTCGGTGAATTTAGGACCGGAAACGAATGTGGATTCGATCCGCTTCACGCACGACGCCGAGAAACCGAATCTCCTGGCGGGCGACATCCTCGATCCCTTCCTGAATAAACGCATGCCGATCCAGACGTTTGCCAGCACGCGCCTGCCGCTCTCGAAGCAATTCGCCCTTGTCACTCGCGCCGCCGTGCGCCGCAAGCGATTCGATCAGGCGGCGGGCAAAGACTTTATGCAAGCAATGGCCCGTGCGCAAGGCATGACCGATGCCTCGACCGACGACGTGCTGCAAGTCACCGGCGAATTGGATGCGCTGCGCTACAACGGCCTGCTCCGGCCGCGCGGACTGGTCGGCCTGCGCGGCGTCGGGCTTAGTCACGACGGTCTGTACTACGTCAAAAGCGTGACCCACACGATCGGCCGGGGGCAATACAAGCAGAGTTTCACGTTAACGCGCGAGGGCCTGGGCGCGACGCTGCCGGTGGTGATTCCATGAGTCCATGCCAGCCGTTCTGGGGCAAGTATCGCGGGCAGGTCGTGAACAACACGGACCCGCTGCAATTGGGGCGAATTCAGGTCAGCGTGCCCGCTGTCTTGGGTCAAGGTCAGTCCTCCTGGGCGCTGCCGTGCGTGCCGTATGCCGGGCCGGGCGTGGGCCTGTTCCTGATCCCGCCGGTAGGCGGCAACGTCTGGGTCGAATTCGAAGGCGGCGATCCCGATTACCCGATTTGGAGCGGCTGCTTTTGGGCGCAGGGACAGGTTCCCGCCGCGCCCGCGCTGGCGCAAATGAAAGTGCTTAAGACCGAGGGCGCGACGCTGACGATCAACGATCTGTCCGGCGGAGGCAGTTGCACGCTGGAAGTCGGCCCGCCGATCGTGCCCGCGCCGCTCAAGCTGGTTTTCGATCCGAGCGGCATCGAGTTGAGCCACGGCGCGGCGAGCATCAAGCTGACGCCGACGAGCGTATCGGTCAACAACGGCGCGCTGGAAGTGATCTAATACGCTTTACGCGATACGCACTACGCAATAAGTATTCCGTATTCAGTAAATGCACCGAGAATCGACACGAAGATGACAAGCCCTCTTCTGCACGTCGGCGCAACACTCATCTGCGCGCACAGCGGCCAGGTGTCGATCGTTTCGACGAACGCGCGCGTGTTCGTCGGCGGCCAGCCGGCGGCGACGCTCGGCGACACATTTCTGATCGGCGGCTGCCCATTCACCGTGCCGGGGCCTAAGCCGCAACCGTGCGTCAAGGTGCAATGGCTCGCGCCCGCCGCGCGCGTGTTCGTCAACGGCCAGCCCGCCATCGTGCAGGCCAGCGCGGGCCTGTGCCAGAGCGCCGGGCAGATTCCACAAGGCGCGCCGCTCAGCGTGGCCGCGCAAGTGAGAGTCAGAGGAATCTGATGCAGATCGATTTTCCCTTCCACTTCGACAATCGTGGCAAAACTGCGAGCGCCTCGGAAGACGATCACATCCGCGACCTGATCGAGCAGGTGCTGTTCACCGCGCCCGGCGAGCGCGTCAATCGCCCGACGTTTGGCAGCGGGCTGCTGCAACTGGTGTTCGCGCCCAACGGCGATGAGCTGGCGACCGCGACGCAGTTTCTCGCGCAGGGCGCGCTGCAACAATGGCTGGGCGACGTGATCCAGGTCGAAGCGGTGAATGTCGAAAGTCAGGACGCCACACTGCGCGTGACGGTTCACTACCAGATTCGACGCAGCCAGCAGCGCCGCGTCGCGCAGTTCACGCGGGCGGTGTAAAGAACGCCCTCATATTTACAACGAAGGCGGCGGCGGGCGCTGCTGGCCGAACACGCGCATGGACGGTAGCTTAGCCCCTCGTGGGCGTGTAACGGGCGCAAGGCCCTACACTACGGCGTAATTGTGCAATATATCCGCGCCCGGCAGTACAACTACCGGGCGAACCGAGGAAGAGACTTCGAAGTTCGGACAGCAGTTGCACTGCTGTCCGCGCCCGGCGCCACCGCCGCCCTCCCTCATATTTACAACGAAGGCGGCGGCGGGCGCTGCTGGCCGAACACGTGCATGGA
>DATDPU010000073.1:0-60800 GCA_035292585.1 Anaerolineae bacterium
TGCCTGCTACCCAAAAAACCAGTGAGGCAACCCGTGAAACAGGCCAAGTTAAACACTCACTTATCAGAATGGGCGGCTAATTCCGGGCCCAATGCCAGCTTGGGCTGCTATTAGGCCTTTCTCTCCGACAAACTGCTAGCATCCGTTTTAAGCCACGCTCAATAGTCGCATGACCTTCCCCGTTCGCCTTGTGCAGATCGTCCGGCGTCACAGTCCTGTGCTCGGCGGCGCGTTTGTCTTTAGCGCCGCCCTGGCAGCCTACCTCCCCACTCTCGCGCCGACCCAGGTTCCCGGCGATCCCAGTGAGTACACCTTCATCCCGTGGATTCTCGGCATTGCGCATCCACCCGGCTACGCTTTTTATACGCTGCTGGCCGCGCTGTGGCAGCGCCTTATCCCGGTGGGCGATGTGGCCTATCGCACCCACCTGCTCGCCGCAACTGCCGGGGCGACCAGCGCCACGCTTGTCTACGCCAGCGTCGTGACGATTCTCAAAGCGCAGCCAACCAACCAACCATCAAACCATTTTACCGAACTAGCGCGCTACTTAGCGGCAATATTCGCCGCGCTCTCGTTCGCGTTCGCCGCCGACGTCTGGCAACACAGCATCCACATCAACGCGCACATCATCACGCTGTTGTTGGCGACGACGAGCCTGTTCCTGCTCGTGCGCTGGTGGGCCACGTCGTCCAACCGCTGGTTATATGCCTTCGCGCTCGTCGCCGGCTTCAGCCCGGCGCAGCACCCGCTGCTCGTGTTCGCGTTTCCGGCTTACGCGGTCTTCATTTTGCTCGTCCGGCCCGGTATTCTGCGCGAGCCGCGCGCGCTGCCGGCGCTGATCGCCTGCGCCGCGATCGGCTTGAGCGTCTTTCTGTACTACCCGCTGCGCAGCCCGGCCACACCCTTCGGCGTGAACAACATTACCTCGTGGGAGACCTTCATCCACTTCGTCACCGCCGAGGGCTTGCGCGTCAACCTGTTCGCCTTCGGCCTGGCCGATCAGCCGGCGCGCTTCGCCGTGTTCTTCAATCTGCTGCAATTGCAGTACCCGCTGTTCACGAGCCTGTTGGCCCTCGTCGGGTGGATCACCTTGTTCCGACGGCGTCCAATCTCCAATCTCCCAATCTCTATCTTGATCACACTCTTCTTCCTCCCACTGTACGTCTTCATCATGAACACCATCCAGGATGTGATGGCCTACCTGATGCTGCCGTTCATGTCGATCGCGATTCTGAGCGGCGTGGGAACCGGCTATGTCCTGTCGAGCGTGTTGGACGGCGTATTCACGCGCCGGGTTGCGCGCGGCGCGGCGGCGATCGCGCTGGTGGCGCTGATCGGCCTACCGCTGATCACCGCGCTGCTCGGCGCGCCGCGCCTCTCGCTGCGCGATTACACCGCCGGGCAGGAGTGGGTCCAGCGCATATACGATCGCTTCGAGGGCCAAGGCGAAGGTGCGTTCCTGCTCGCGCCGTGGGAAGCGCTCACGCCGCTCTGGGTCGAGCAGTACACGCGCAACCACCCGCTCGATCCGCGTGACGTGACGCTGGTATACGTTGCCGCCAGCTCGCCCAATCCCTATCTCGACAACGTGTTCGCCCACTTCGATCAGGGACCAGTGTATCTGTCCGATTACCGGCGCGAAGTAGTGGCGGGCGGGCTGTTCCGGCTGCGGCCCGACGGCGGTTCGCCCCCATTATGGCGCGTCGTCGCGCCGGGCGACCCGCAAATCCCGGCGCTCGCGCCGCTCAACCTCTCCGCTGAAGATCAACTGGAGCTGCTGGGCTACGCGCTCGATCGAACGGCGCTGCGAGCCGGTGAGACGGCCTATCTGACCCTGGCGATGCGCGCGCCGGCCACGCCGACGCACTTCCTCATGCCCTACGCGCTGGTGGGCGAGCGCGCCTACCGTTGGACGACCGATTCGCGAACACTGTCGATCGCCTGGCAACCGGGCGAAGTGATCGTCGAGCGCTACGAGATCGCCCTGCCCTTCGCGACCCCGCCCGGCGACTATCCGATCGCGCTCGGCGTCACCGATCTCAGCGCCGGCCGCGACCTGACCCTCCAACCAACTAACCAACTAACCAGCCAACTCAATACCTTGCATGTCGATCCTCCCCGCCTCGCTCCCGATCTGACCGGCCAAACCATCCTGGCCGATTTCAGCGCCCAGATCGCCTTGGTCGGCGCGGCGGCCTCGGGCAATGGTCAAAGCGTGCAGGCTGTTTCGGGGCCGTGGCCGCAGCCGCTCGTGGTCGAGCCGGGCCAATCGATTCAGGTCTGGCTCGACTGGCTCGCACTGCAGCCGCCGCTCGACAACTACAAGGTATTCGTTCACCTCATCACACCCGGCGAACAGCTGGCCGCCCCCCCGGCCGATTTCTACACACCGCTGGGCGGCGCGTTCCCAACATTCCTATGGATTCCCAAATGGATCGAAGGCCAGCGGGTGCGCGATCCCTACACGCTCAACGTGCCGCCTGACCTGCCGCCGGGCGATTACCGCATTCAAATCGGGCTGTACGGACTGACCAGCAACCGCCGGGTGTATATCCTCGGCCCGGATGGCAGCCTCGCCGGCGATCGGGTGATCTTGGGTTCGGTGGTGGTGAGGTAGGCTGGTAAACAGGTAAAAGGTAAACAGGTAGACGGTTGAACGGCCTTCCGACCTGCTACCTGTCTACCTGCTCCTTACGCCTATTTGACCATTCCCCCCACCTCGTGTATGATCCCGGCGCATCAACCTACCCCTAACCAGGAGAGCCACCGTGTTCGGACGCGAGAAATCCCAGCAAAAGCAACAGGCCGCCCCCATGCCCAGTGCTTCCAACTCCGGCGGGGCGGCTCGCAGCAACATTGAGACCGTCGTCGGCCCGACCGCGCACTTCAAGGGTAGCCTCAGTAGCGATGGCGGCATCCGCATTGACGGGATTTTCGAGGGTCAGCTCCAGATCGCCGGCAACTTGATCGTCGGCGAGAGCGGCAAGGTGATCGCCGATGTCAGCGCGCAAAACGTATCGGTATCGGGGGCGGTCAAAGGCACCATCCAGGCGGCGGGCCGCCTGGAGATCCTGTCGACGGGACGTGTCTGGGGTGATATCTCAGTTGCGGCATTCCTGATCGACGAAGGCGGCTTCTTCCGAGGCCAATCGATCATGCCCGGCGAACCCGATATGCCGATGCTGGAACAACCCGGCATGGCGAGCGCGATCGCCGGCCCCGTCATCGACGCCGAGTGATCGATCAGAAATCTGGTTTCTCCGAGGAAGGCGTAAGGGCCGGCAACTGCCGGCCCTTACTCGTAGTGTACGATGTTGTCGGCGTGACTCAGCCGCGCTGGACGCAGCACCGCCTGCGCGCGCAGGCCCTCGATGAGCGAGCCGAACCCCACTGCGCCAAATCCCCCCACGTAAATCAGCAGGAACGCCGCGGTGGGTGTGTTGCCGGCCGCCCACATCACGCCGGCCGTGACCAGCGCGTACACGGCCAAGCCGATCTCCAGCACAGCCAGCGCGGCGGCGTCTGATCGGTAGCTATCGAGCGCGACCGCATCGCGCGCCACCTTGGGCGTGCGTCGAAACTCACCGCCGCGCCGGAACAGCCCGGCCAACACCGCCAACGCATTGTTGAACGCTACCCCGAACCCGATGATCAGCAGCAGCGGCAGATGGGCGAGGCGGCGCAGCCACGACCCGTCGCGCCGATGCAGCGCCCACTGCGCCAACGCATATTCGATCGGCAGCGCCAACCCGCTAAGGCCGAGGAACGTCAACGGCAGGTGTTTCAGCGTATTCCCATCCAGCGCGAGCGGCAGCCACAACAGCACGATCAGCACGATCAGCAAATGCGCCGTGTAACCGGCCAGGTAGGAGAGGCCGGCGATCTTCTGCAACGGCGACCAACGCCGCGCCGTGAGGAGCGCGCCGGCATGCTTGCGCAGGCATTGCGCGCCGCCCTGCGCCCAACGCGCGTGCTGCAACTTCACCGCGCCGATCGAGACCGGTTCCTCTTGCGGCACGGCGACCTCCGGCGCAAACACACACTGCCAGCCGGCCAGCGCCGCCCGGTAACTCAAGTCCATGTCCTCGCACAACGTATCGCCCTGCCAGCCGCCGCTCAGGTCAATGCACGCCCGGCGCCAGATGCCGGCCGAGCCGTTGAAGATCATCGGCCAGCCGGATCGGTAGCGCGCGAACTGCTCGACGACGAAGTGACCGTCGACCGCGATCGCCAGCGCCCGCGCGAGCGCCGAACGCGGGTAGTTCAGGTGCTCCCAACGCGCCTGCACAAACCCGATCGAAGGGCTGCGCTCGAAATACGGCAGCAGGCGCCGGAGAAAATCCGGCGCGGGCACAAAGTCCGCATCGAAGATCGCCACATACTCGCCGCGCGCCGAGCGCAGACCATGCGCCAGCGCGCCCGCTTTATAACCGGCGCGGTTCGAGCGGTGAATCAACGTGAGATCGATCCCGGCCTGGCGATGCGCCTCGCTGCGCACGCGTGCGATCTCCGTCGTATCATCCGTCGAATCGTCGAGCACTTGAATCTGAAGCCGATCGCGCGGCCAATCGAGCGCGGCAACGGCGTCGATGCTGCGCGCCGCGACGTAACGTTCGTTGTACATCGGCAACTGGACGGTTACGACCGGCAAATCGACCCTACCCTCCGCACTCAGCCGAACGCCTTCGGCCACCGGCCGGTTCCGGTAACGCAGATACTGGAAGATGAGCACGAGCACGTATACGCCGTACAGCGCGAGCGCCGTCGCGGCAAAGGTGTAGAGGCTGGCGATGAGAATCATGTCGCTCCAGATAACGTAAAGCCGCGACGCACACTCATCGCGGCTCTGACACGCGCTACGCACATCCGGCGGCGGGCCTACTTCAACCCCAAGACCTCGTACACCGGCTCAGGAATGCTGTGGCCCTTGACGAGCAGCGGTTCGAGCGAACTCACGCGCACTGCCGGTTTAACCAGATCGTACACCGCCTGGCTGATCAAGACCTGATCGTGCCGGGCGTTCTCCTGCAGGCGCTTCGCATAATTCACGCTGTCGCCGATGGCCGTGTAATTCTGTTGCTGGGCATTGCCGATGTTGCCGACCACGGCCTCGCCGACGTTGATGCCCACGCCGTACGACAGCCGTTCGCCGAGCGGCACGCGCTCGCGATAGGCGGCGATCGCCGTCTGCATGCTCAACGCGGCGCGGACGGCGCGCAATGTATGATCGGCCTGATCGAGCGGCGCATTGAAGAACCCCATCACCGCATCACCCATGAACTTGTCGAGCGTGCCCTCTTCGCGCAGCACGGCGTCGGCGGCCAGGCCCAGGTAAGCGTTCAGAATCTCGACCAGCTTCTCCGGCCGCAACCTTTCACTGAACGTGCTGAAACCGCGAATGTCGGCGTAGATCACGCTGATGGTGCGGCGCTCGCCCCCCAACTTCAACCGGCTGGGGTCCGAGAGCAGCTGCTGCACCACGCGCGGCCCCACGTAGCGCTGGAAAGTATCCTTGATGAAACGCTGCTCGGTCAAATCGTCCACGACGATGGCCACGCCCTGCGTGATCTGCGCCGCATCTTTCAGCGGCGCGACGCTCAAGCGCCAGGAGACCGCGCCGCGCTCCGGCAGGATCGGCGTCAACTCCTGGGCGACGATCGTCTCGTTGGATTTGACTTCGTTGATCAGCGGGGCTAGATCGCGCGCGACACTCAACGCGGCCATATACGGTTGGTTGAGGATGCCGCCCGCCGCGACCCCGAAGATCGACTCGGCCGCGCGGTTGAACAGCGTGATGCGGTCGGCCACATCGGTCGTGATCACGCCGGACGCGATCGAAGCGAAGACGTTGTCCATCAAGTTCTTCATGGCGGTGATGGCGGCCAGGTTGCGCTTGACGCTGTCGAACAGGCGCGCATTCTCGATCGCCAGCCCGGCCTGGTTGGCAAAGGCGGCCAGGAGGTCTCGATCCCGATCGGAGAACAGCCCGGTCTTGATGCGATTGTCGGCGTACACCACGCCGGTGATGCGATCGCGCACGCGCAGCGGCACGCACAGGATGCTGCGCAAGCTGTACGCGACGATGCTCTCCTGCGTGGCAAAGCGCGGATCGGCCTGCGCGTTCGTCGTGACCACCGCCACGCCTTCCGTCGCCACCTGATCGACGATGGTGCGGCTGACCTGAAACGCGGAACTACCGAGCGTTTCGCGGTTGATGTTGCGCGCCACGCGGAACTCGAGTTCGCCGGTCGCGTCACTGCGCAGCATCAAGAAGCCGCGCTCGGCCCCGGTCAGCTCGATGATGTGATCCATCACCTGGTTGAGGACTTCGCTGAGTTCGAGCGTGGAGTTGACGGTCTGCCCCACCTCGTACAGCGCGCGCAAGGCCTCGCGCTCGCGCGCCAGGGTATCGATCGCCTGCTGGAACTTGGGCAGAATCCGCTGCATCTCCAGCAGCGCCTTCTGCGCCTGCAGCACATCGCCGCTGGAGGGCATCTTCGTCAGCGCCACGGCCTGACGCTCTAACGCCGAATTCAGCGCGGCCAGCAGCGACTTCAAATCGGCCTGGGCAGCGGGGGTCTTTAGAATCAGAGTTAAATCGGACGGCGATTTAGGTGGCTGTGTATCAGGCACCCTGGGTCTCCATGAGCTGCGCGAACGAATCGAGGCGCGCTGATTATAGTACAAGTCATCCGGGGTGACAACCAACTAACACACAGCACATTGATCAGCGGGCGAGTGCTTCAACAATCTGAAGTTGCCTAGTTCCCGCCGCAGTTGCACTGCGGCGGAGACGGGCACAAGGCCCTAGGCTACCCATCAAAATCAAGTGGACTGACCACTAGTGCTTCGACAACTTGAAGTTGCATAGTTCCTGCCGCAGTTGCAGTGCGAAGCCGCCCCGTGGGCCTGCGGCGGACGGCAGTTGCACTGCCGTCCCAACCCCGCAGAATTAGGCGGTCGGGGTACTAGTTGGTTAGCTCGTGGGTTCATCTGCCCCGGCGCGGGAAGCGAAGCCTCGACAAGCGCCGCCGCTTGAGACCCGCCCACCACAGCTGAATATGCGTCTGCCGCCAAATCGACACAGCCCGATCGCCGGCGCCGTTTTCCCGGCCGAACGTCTCGCGCACAAAGTCATCGGCGATCAAATCGATCGCGGGCTGGCTTGCCGGCGCAGCGACATCGAGCAGCGCCGCCTGTTCGTAAGGTGTCTGATGCGCCCGCAGATCGACGCGCAGCCAGGGCGCCAGGCGCATCAAGCGCGCAAAGGCCAGGCGCGTGCCGCGTAAACCGCGCAGACCGTAGTTCTCAACGACGTAGATGGCGCCGACGGCGACGACTGTACCTAGGCCGAGCAGGCCGCCCAGTATGAGCAGACCCATAGGCAACGAGCGCCGGATCAGGTCGGGCACAAATTCCGATGACTCGGGCGGGATACCCTCGTCCTCGCCCAATCGGGAAAGACGATCCAGCTCATTCGCGGCATCCGCCAGGGCCGCCGGATCAGAATCGGGCTGATTGGGGTCCTCGACCGGGACCGGCCGGCTGATCAGGGGCTGAGCCGAGGTCGGTTCAAACTCGACCCAACCATAGTTTGCAAAATAGACTTCGACCCACGAGTGGGCGTCGCGCTCGCGCACCCGGAACGTGCCGCTGGCCGCATTCGCTTCGCCGCGCGCATAACCGATCGCGACGCGCGCCGGGATGCCGAGCGAGCGGGCCATCGTCACCAGCGCCGCCGCATAGTAGTCGCAGTAACCGGCGCGCGACTCAAACAGCAGGTAATCCACGCCATCGCGGCCGGGCTGCGGTCCTTCGATCTGGTCATTGTAGGTGATGTTGCCGCGCAACCAACGCTCAAGCGCCGTCGCCTGATCGAACGGGTTGGTCGCGTTCGCCTCGGCCGCGATCTGGCCGGCCAGGTCTTTCACACGCTGCGGAAAGTTGTCGGGCAACTGCAGATAGCGTTCGGCGATCCAGGCCGGATAGTCGACGCCGCTCTGGCGCAGCGACCCGATGTCGGCGATTGAGAGCGAAGAGATCACCTCATAACTATCGCCGGCGCGCAGCAAATCGCGGCTCTGCACGAACGAGGTATCGATCACGGTCTGATCGGCTCCCGGCTCGCCGGAGGTCGAGACTTCGGCCACCGCCTCGGCGTCGCGATTGAAGTATACCGGCTGCGCCGCCGCGATCAACAGCGACGTGCGCGGGAAGTAAAACGTGAAGGTCTGCTTCACGTTCGACCGCAGCAGATACGGCGTCGCCAGCTCGTCCGCTCTGGGAGAGAAGATGAACGCATCCGTATCCGAGTTGGTCCAACCGCCGGAAGTATACGTATCATACGTGCCGGCGCGCCAGTACCGGGCGAGCGCGCTGGCATTATCTTGTGACTTCTCGACCAACACATCCATCAGGACCTGATCGCCCAGGTTACGCGGGCCGCCGAAGCCCAGCGTCCGGCCAAAAGGATTGGTCAGCGCCGGGCCTTCGCCCTGCAAGGCCGAGAACAGCCGGTTGAAACTATCCTCGATCGAGCGGATGGGCCGGCTCACCTGCCGCCACAAGTCCTCGAACTGCGGCATCGGCGCGACCTCCGGCACGGCCCACGCGATGAAGACTGCGAACAGGGCGACGACCGAGCCCCCGCGCACGAAGGCGCTGCGCACGTCATCATCGTACCCGACCCGCGCCTGTCGCCACGCCTGTTCGCGCAGCATGAAGTGCACCCGCACCAGGTACAACAGGGTGAAGACGAAGAACAGGTACAGGAAGATCGAGAGTTCCGCCGCGCCGCCGTAGTAATACAGGTTGACCATGATCACCAGGCCGGGCAGCAGCACCACGCGGAACACGCGCACCACGCGGAAGGTGTACCAGGCCGCGAAATAGCCCAGCAGCCACAAGACGATCAGCAGCGCCAGCAGGAACATGAAGTTATCGCGTCCAACACCCGTATACACGAGCAACCAGATCCACTCGGCGATATGCCGGCCCAGCGCGATCACTTGCTCGCCCAGCCCGTGCGCCCCCGCCGCGCGCGGCAGGTAATTGAACGCGATGAAAACGATCCAGACTGCGCCATAGCCTAACGCCAGTAAGTGCGTGACCAGCGGGCGAAACGCTGTGCGCGTCAGCAGCACGCCCAACAACAACGCGGCCAGCGAAGTGGGCTGGAGCATCTCCAAGCCCGGCGCCCATTCCGACGAGGAGAGCGTATAGGCCGCCATCGCCAGCAGCAGCGCCAGCAGCAAGATTGTGGCAAAATCGGGTCTAGTTTTCGATTGGGTCATCGACAGCCTCGGTCCTTATCCCGTTCACGCTAAGAAGCGCAAATGAAACCCGTTTTCCGAGATGTTTCGAAGGAGGCAGCGCAGAAAACGGGTTTCTATTTCTTCACCATGTATACGCACAACCCGATGGCCAGGTTCAGGTCAGTCCAAGACCTATGAACCAATCCGCCGGTCGTGCGTCATCGCCTGAGAAGTATACCAGTCTGGCGAAGCGGGTCAATCGCGGCGAGTAAGGGTCGTTCGCTTTTGCGAACAAAGATCACGCCGATGTTTGACATCCCCGATCAACGATGCTATGATTCGCCCGCTTTGGCCCTGGGTGGAGTCGGCATTGCGGCGAGGAGATGCGATGAGCTTGCTGGCAGGCATGCCAGAAGTCCGGCGTAAGCGTTACATGATCTTGATCAGCATTATCGCGCTCGCCGGGCTGTGTTACTGCGCCGGCATCGTCGCACTTCTGCTGGCCCCTTCCAACCAACCGGCGCCGCCCTCACCCACACCCACGGCCACTTTCACGCCGACCATTCCAGGTGTCACGGCGCTGCCCAGCGAAACGCTATTGCCTACGCCGACGCAGCTCGTTCCACCAACCTTCACACCCTCACCCACTGCGACGGCGACCGATACGCCGACACCCACACCGACGTTTACGGCGACCTCGACCGCAACCGAAACGCCGTCATTGACGCTCACGCCATCGCTGGTACCCAGCGATACCGCGACGAGCGAGCCGACACCCGCGCCTACGATTCCGACCGATACACCCTCGCCCAGTCCGACGACCCCGGTCGTCGATACGGATACCCCCACGCCCACGCCCAGCGAGACGCCCACACCCACGCCCACGGAAACGCTGGGGCCATGAGCGAGTAAAAAGAAACCGGGTTTCTTTCAGAAACCCGGTTTCGGCATTACGCCTTCTCGGCGATCGGAATTAACCCTAGCGCCTCCAGTTTAGCCAACACTTTAGCGGCGCTCTGCTCTGCCGTCTCACGCCCATCCGAGTAGCACGTCACCTCGGGATTCAGCGGCGGTTCGTAAGGATCGTCGACGCCGGTGAAGTTCTTGATCTCCCCGGCGAGCGCCTTCTTGTACAGCCCCTTCACGTCGCGCTCGGCCAGCACCGCGATCGGCGCCTCCACGTACACCTCGACGAAATGCGGTATCCTGGCCCGAATCTCAGCGCGGATGGCGCGATAGGGCGAAATCGCCGCGGCGATGGCGCACACGCCGTTACGGCTCAAGACTTCGCACACCCAACCGATGCGGCGGATATTGATATCGCGATCCTCTTTGCTGAAGCCCAGTCCTTTCGACAGGTGCGTGCGGACGACGTCGCCGTCCAACACCTCGACCTTCACGCCGCGCGCGTGCAATGCCTGCTCGACGATGCCCGAAATCGTCGACTTGCCCGCGCCGGACAAACCGGTGAACCAGAGGGTGAAGCCGGGGCGTACTTTGGGGTTATTGTCCGTCATCGAGATTCATTCTCCCATTTTATGACGAAGGACCAACATTCGTCCTTCGTCTTCGGTCATTCGGCTAGACCTTGATCACTTTCCCGCGCATGTCACGCGGCACGGGCAGCCCCATCAGATCGAGAATCGTGGGAGCCACGTCCATAATCTCCAGGCCGCTCAGTTCCCGCCCACCCTGATCGTGTTCGGGATCGTACAGGATGAAGATGCCGTGCTGCGCGTGGTTCGCATCGTCCGGGCCGGTATCGTTCTCGAAAGTGTGGATACCGCCGTGCCCAAACGAGCCGACGCCGCGCCAGTACAAATTGCCAAAGTAGACGAATAGATCGGGCGCGATCCCCTTCACCTCGGCATACACGTCCTCCGGCTTGTAAGCGACGGTCGGCAGCGGGTTGCCCTGCGTATCGGGAATCGCCTCGATGCGGCGCTTCAGCTCGTCGCGCTCGCGTTCGTAGTCGGCCGGTTTGATAATGCCCTGCGGCTCGCGGCCTTCGACGTTCATGAAGATGCGCCCATAGTAACCGCCCGAACCCCAGGCTTTGGTCTTGCTCCAATCGACCTCGACCTTCTCGAAGGGAATGATGCCCGGCGTGAGCGGTTGCTTGAGCGTCAGGTAACCCTCGCGCAGCAGCCACTCGTTGATCGCGATGCCGCCGTCCATCCGCTTCGCGCCGTGATCGGATACCACCATCACGATCGCGTCGTCGGGCAACAGTTCCAGCATCTCGCCGATGCCGGCGTCGATGGCGTGATAGTACTCACGGATCGAATCGACATACTTGTTGCCTGCTTCGTGCCGCCAGTGCTGCGGGTCGGTGTAACTCCACAGCCCGTGGTTGATGCGATCGGTGCCCATCTCGACGAACATGAAGAAGTCCCACGGCTTTTCCTTGAGCATGCGCTTCACCACTTCGAAGCGGGCCGAAGTCATGTCATAGATCTGCTTGAGCAGGAAGTCCTTGTCGTCGGTGCGGAACTGCGGTACGTCTACGTAGTACTCGCCCACCCATTTGACGATCTCTTCCTTCAGGCTGGCCGGATGGGTGTAGTTGCTCTTGGTGCTGGGCGTGAGGAAACACGCCACCAGGTTGCCGTTGACCGGGCGCGGCGGATAAGTGCCCGGCACGCCGACGACGTTGACGTGCTTGCCGGCGCGACTGAGGATATCCCACACG
This sequence comes from Anaerolineae bacterium, assembly GCA_035292585.1. Classification (GTDB taxonomy): domain Bacteria; phylum Chloroflexota; class Anaerolineae; order Fen-1058; family Fen-1058; genus DASSFZ01. The sequence continues at coordinate 11,947 of DATDPU010000073.1, forward strand.
CGATCTTCGCGCACCGCGCTGCCCGTCGCGATCGACATTTTGTCGTAGGAGCGATCGGCGCGGTTGCGGAATCCGTAAATCCCCAGCTGGCCGGGGTCTTTGCTGGAGGTCATCACGCTCCACGCCGGCACAGTGATGCACGGCATGCACGACTGCAATTTGCCGTACACACCGCAGCTCATCAACTTGTTGAGGTTGGGCAGCTCACTGCGCCACGCCTCGAACACGTGCTCCGGCGGCGCGCAGTCCAACCCGATGACGAATACCTTGCGCCCGCCCCAATGCGGATGAACATGCTCGACGACTTCTTTCACTTCGCGACCCTCCCGCTTGGCCCGCAAGCCTTCGATCAGCACTCTCGAGACTTCCGGCCGGGTGAACTCCGGCGGCAACGGCTCGCCGGCTTCCAGGCGGCGGCGCACTTCCGTGCCGCTGAAGACTAGATGATTGGAGGCATCGTGCGGGCAGGTCTTGGCGCTGACGATCGCGCCGCACTTTTTGCAATAGAATGTGTTCTCGAAAAACAGCGGCATGATGCCGAGTTCTTCGTAGGTGAAATTCTCGAAGATGCGCTGCGCGTCGTAGGTGCCGTAATAGCTGCCGACACCGGCGTGATCGCGCCCGACGATGAAGTGCGTGCAGCCGTAGTTCTTGCGGCACAGCGCATGGAAGATCGCTTCGCGCGGGCCGGCGTAGCGCATCGCCGCGGGGAACACGCCCAGGATGACCCGATCGGGCGGATAGTAATCGCGCAGCAGGCTCTGGTACGAGGCCATGCGCACGTCGGCCGGGATGTCGTCGGCCTTGGTCTCACCCACCAGCGGGTGCAAGAGCAGGCCGTCGACGATTTCCAGCGCGGTCTTCTGGATGTATTCGTGGCTGCGATGAACCGGGTTGCGGGTCTGGAACCCGACGATCGTCTTCCAGCCTCGGCGTTGAAACATCCGCCGGGTTTCAGCCGGGGTATGCCGAAACACGACGAACTCGCGGTTGTTGGGGAGTTGTAAGGGGGCGATCGGGCCGCCCAAATAGACTTCGCCGTGCTGATACAGCCGCGCGACGCCGGGGTGCTTCTCGTCTTCCGTGCGGAAGACTTCGCGCGCTTCGCGCCGCTTGTCGGGAATATACTTTTCCTGAACCTGCATCGTCGCCAGGATAAAGCCGCCCGGCTCGACCAATGCGACCTCCTCGCCTTCACGGATCGCAGCGGCCTGCTCGCGGGTCAGCGGCAGGGTAATCGGGATGCTCCACACCTGACCATCGGCGAGACGCATTTCGTTGACGACGCGATCGTAATCGGCGCGGGTGAGAAAGCCGGCGAGCGGCGCCAGCACGCCGACGTTGAACAGCTCGACGTCGCTGATGGAAACGGGCGATAGGGTGACAGCCTTGAGTTGTCGCGCGTGTTGCAGCCGGTCGTTGAGTTCGTGTACGGGCGGGAGTGTGAGAACCTCGGCCATATACCTGTTCGTTGCACCTTTCTGTGGTGAGTCTGCGAAGTGTGTGGACTGGGCGTCCAAACCGTTTCATTCTACCAGCGGTAGTATATCCAGTCAAAGAGAAGAGTGTTAGAACAACCGGTTTGGTACAGCCCTGCCTGTGAGGACGAGGCAAGCGCGCCGCGCGCAACATAAAGAGGCAAGTCGAGAAATGGGGCGATTGAAACGCTTGCAGTGAAATAGCCCCTGGAGACTGGCGCCGCGACAAATTGAAGTGGCGTAGTTGCCAGCGCAGTTACACTGCGGCGGACGGCAGTGCAACTGCCGTCCGAACTCCGATAACCAACAGACGAGGTGGCGCAGATGGGAGACCGCGCACCGAATGAGAGAAGTACAGCACCGGGTTAGCGCAATTGTTCCGCCAAGGCTTGCGGGTCGGTTACCGGCAGCTGGCAGGCGAAGTTCTGGCACACCGACGCCGTCGCTTTGCCGTTCATCGGTTCGCGATCGGCGAGCAAGGGGATCGGCGAGTCGTCGCCGGGGCGCTTGAGCGCTACTACCTGATAGGGCCGGAATCCGGCGAAGATCACGTCGAGCAGCGCGCGTGTATCCGCCGCTTCAGGTTCGCCCACGACGGCAATCTCTTTCGGACGGCCGCCGGCGAACTCATACGCGACGAGCCACTGTCCAAAAGCCGTGGGGTATTGCTCGAACGCCGGTTGCAAGCCACGCAGCGCCTTTTCGGCGATCTGGGTATAGCGCGCCTCGCCGGTATACGCGCCGAGCTTAAGCAACACCGTCGCAGCCATAGCATTGCCCGAAGGTGTGGCGTTGTCCTGCACATCGCGCGGCCGGACGACGAGCGCCTCGTGGTCGTCGCTGGTGTCGAAGAACGTGCCGTCGGGCGCGGCAAAGTGCGCGATCAGCATATCGGCCAGTTCACGCGCCGCGATAAACCAGCGCGGCTCGAACGTCGTCTGGTACAGTTCGAGCAAGCCTTCGATCAAGTGTGAGTAATCTTCGAGATAGCCGTTGAGTTTAGCCCCGCGGCCGGCCTTCCACGAGCGCAGCAAGCGCCCGTCCGGCGCGCGCAGCTCGTCGAGGATGAAAGCGGCGTTGCGCGCCGCCGCCTGTCGATAGTCGTGGCGCTTCAGCGCGCGCGCCGCTTCCGCGAAGGCGGCGAGCATCAAGCCGTTCCATGCCGTCAACACCTTCTCGTCCCGACCCGGCTTGACGCGCTTCGCGCGCGCCTCGAACAGCTTGCGGCGCGACTCGGCCAGGATCGTCTGCAATTGTTCGGCAGCCAGACCGTGCGCCTGGGCCACTTCTTCCGGATCGCGCGCGACGTGCAAGATATTGCGATTCTCGAAGTTTCCGCGTTGAGTGACGTCGTATACGTCGTCGAACAGGACGGCTTCGTCGCCGAGGAGCTCCCAAATTTCATCGGGCGCCCATACGAAGAACTTGCCCTCCTCGCCCTCCGAGTCGGCATCCTGCGTGCTGTAGAAACCCCCGGCGGGATGCGTCATCTCGCGTAACACGTAATCGAGCGTCTCGACCGCGATGCGCCTATAGAGATCGGTTCCGGTCGCCTGCCAGGCGTGTAAGTACGCGCGAGCGAGCTGACTATTGTCGTACAACATCTTCTCAAAGTGCGGAACCAGCCAGAAGGAATCGGTCGAGTAGCGGTGGAACCCACCGCCGAGCTGATCGTAGACGCCGCCGCGCGCCAGCTGAGTCAGCGTGAGATCGACCATGCGCCGCGCGTTCTCGTTCCCGGTGCGCGTATGATAGCGCAGCAAGAACTCGATCGTCATCGGCTGCGGGAATTTGGGCGCGCCGCCCCAACCTCCGTTCGTCCAGTCGAAGCCCGCGCTCACTTGCTGCGCCGCCTGATCCAGCAGCTCGGGATTCAACGTATCTTCGGTTTCGTCGAGCACATCGGTCACCTGCCGCAAGCGTTCCAGCACGCTGCTCGTCGCGCGTTTCACTTCGTCGGGTCGCTGCTGCCAGACCTCGGCCAGCGCCGCCAACAGCTGCTTGAACGCGGGCAGGCCGTGGCGCGGCGTGTTGGGGAAATAGGTTCCGCCGTAAAACGGCTCGCCCTCCGGCGTCAACCACATGCTCATCGGCCAGCCGCCGTGGCCGGTCAAGGCGACGACGGCCTGCATGTAGATCGTATCCAGGTCGGGGCGCTCCTCGCGATCGACTTTGATGTTGACGAAATTCGCATTCATAAGCTGCGCCGTGTCCGGGTCCTCGAACGATTCGTGCTCCATGACGTGGCACCAGTGACAGGCGGCATAACCGATGCTGAGGAAGATCGGCTTGTTCTCCTCGCGCGCCCGGCGCAGCGCCTCCTCATTCCACGCATACCAATCGACCGGATTATCAGCGTGTTGTAACAGATAGGGGCTGGTTTCATTCGCTAAACGGTTGGGCATCACACTCCCGTGAAAACGATGAATGTAGAATGCTGAATTCAGCATTCTACATTCATCGTTCAGCGTTTAGTTCCGCCATCAAGCTATCAAAGTCCAGCGGGGCCGTCAGCATGCGCAGCTCGCCGTTCGCGTGGCGCGGCCAGGCCGCCGGATCGCGATCGGCATACACCTCGATGCCGTTCTGGTCGGGATCGCGGAAATAGATCGCTTCGCTCACGCCGTGATCGGCTGCGCCGTCGATCGGGATGTCCCGCTCGATCAGCCGCTGCACCACGCGGGCCAGCTCGCGGCGGTTGGGCACGAGAATCGCGAAGTGATACAACCCGGTCGAGCCGGGCGGCGGCGGCGACCCGCCCCGACTTTCCCACGTGTTCAGACCGATGTGGTGGTGATAACCCCCGGCCGACAAGAACGCGGCGCTCTGGCCCAACTGCTGCTGCACCTCGAAGCCGAGCACGTCGTGATAGAACTGAACCGCGCGATCCACGTCGGACACTTTCAGATGAACGTGGCCGATGCGGGTTTGGGGGTGAATGCTATTATCGCTCATGGAGTTCGCCTTACTGTCGTTCGTCTTTCGTCATTCGTCCTTCGTCTTTCGTCCTTCGTCATGTAGAGATGGGCGTCAGCTCCGACTCGATCGTCGCGCGCTGCGGTTCGAGCCAGGCCGGCAACGCCAGCGTCGAACCGAGCTGATCTTTCTCTTCATCGACCATGAAGCCCGGCGGGAGCGTCGCGATCTCCAGGATGTGCCCATCGGGATCGTTGAAGTAGATCGACTTGAAGTATTTGCGATCGAGCACCGGCGTGACCTGCAGGCCCTGGCTGCGCAAGCGTGCGTGCCACTCGCGCTGCGTCGCCTCATCTTTGACCGCAAACGCAAAGTGGTGGGTCAGGCCGATCCCCAACTCCCCATAGCGCAGCTGCGCGGGCGAGTATCCAAAGTAGGTGATGATCGTGCCGGGTCGCCCCTCGCCCACACCCCAATAGGTGTGGGGCGATTGGGGGTTATCGAAATTGACGGTGCGTTTCAACAGGCGCAGGCCGAGCACTTCGGTATAGAAGGCGTGCGTGCGCTCGATGTCCGAGGCGATGGCGGTGATGTGATGCAGCCCGGCCAGCTGCATCTCCGGCGTGATCTCCACGACCGGTTCCAGCCAGGTGGCCGCTTTGATCGCCGCTTCGTCGCGCCCGCCAACCATCAGTTCGGCCGGCGGCATGATCACGCGACTGCCCAGCTCCTCCGGCAGCTCGTCCACCGCCCAGCCGGGCGCGCGCGTCGCGATCTCCAGGATCAAACCATCCGGGTCGGTAAAGTAGATCGATCGGAAATAGGAACGGTCGTACGGACCGGCTACGGGAACACCCTGACCGGTCAGCCAGCGCTTCCACATCAGCTGCGCGCCCGCTGTCTCGACCGTCAACGCCAGGTGATGCGTGGCCCCGATCCCCCATTGGCCCTTCCCCGCGTTCGGCCATTCGAAGAAGGTCAGGAGTGTGCCGGGCGTGCCCGTCTCATCGCCGAAATACAAGTGGTAGGTGTTGGGCGCGTCGAAATTGACGGTTTTCTTCACCAACCTCAGGCCGAGAATTCGCGTGTAGAAATCGACCGTCTGCTGCGCGTTCGACGCGACCAGGGTAATGTGATGAAATCCGAGGATGCTCATATAGCCCCCTTGGCGCGCGGAAATTATATCGTGATTCGCCGCTTTTTTTTATGCCTGACTGCAATCGAACTGCAACCGAACCGAAAGGCGCAGTCCCGACCGGGTATGCTAGAGTTGAGTTTGTAAGCATTTGGTAGGGATGGGTCGCAAGATAGACTTGGCGGATTTTGAAGACCTGCCAGGTCTCACGAAGCATTTGGGTTATAGAAGTTCACATGAACCAGCGAAAACGGACAGAGGAGCGGCCGCCTCCCCAAGGACCCACGTTGCGCCGGCAGGGGGTCAATTTGCGCGCCTCCAAGAACGGACGGGCTTCCAAAAGCAAACGGCCCCAAACCACGCCGGGCGCAGGCGACGAACGCTTCCAATGGCTGCTCAAGAATGCGCCGGATATCATCTACCGCTACCGGTTCGCGCCGATACCCGGCTTCGAATACATCAGCCCGGCCGTGACCCCCATCACCGGCTACCTGCCGGAGGATTTTTACGCGGACCCGGACCTGGCCTTCAAGTTGTTTTATCCCGACGACCCGTCTATCTTCGATACCCTGAAGCAGTCCCCTACCCTCCTTCAAACCCGGTTCACCTCGCGCCTGATCCACAAAGATGGGACGATCGTGTGGGCCGATCATCGGGTCGCGCCGATCTACGATTCAGCCGGCAACTTCATCGCCGTCGAGGGCATCGCGCGCGATATCACCGAGCGCAGGCAGGTCGAGGCGCAGATCGAACACAACGCCCGCCAACTGAGCGCCCTGGGCCAGATCGGGCAAAACATCGCGGCCAGCCTGGATTTGAAAGTCGTGCTCAAAGGCGTGATCGAGGAAATGCCTTCGCTGTTGGAGGCCGACTTTGTGAGCGTGCTGCTGCTGGAAAACTCAGACGAGCTGGTGTACGCGGCAGCCAGTGGCGCGGCCTGGGACAACGTCATCGGCCAGGGCATGCCGGCTCAGGCCGGCATCGCGGGCGAAGCGTTGCGCACCGGGCAGTCGGTGCGTGTAGACGACGCCGACGAGGATGCGCGGGCTTACCAGGACCTCACGCAGAATTTCGATTACCATCCTCGATCGATCCTGGCCGTCCCGCTCAAGCTGGGCAGCGCGATCATCGGCGTGATGGAGGCGGTCCACACCAAACCCAACGCCTTCAGCGCCAGCGATCTGCTGCGGCTGGAAGCGGCGGCGAGCTGGGCCGCCATCGCCATCGGCAACGCGCGGTTGTTTGAAGCCGAACGGCAACGGGTGGATGAACAGGCGGCGTTGCTGGACATCAGCCAGATGTCGCTGTCGTCTTTCGCGCTCGATAAGCAGGTCTTGAAACACATCGCTCAACGCACCGCCAGAGCCTGCCGGGCCGAACGGTGCAGCCTGTTCATTCTGGATGATGAGCAGATCAGCCTGCAACCCGTCATGTCCCAGTTCGCCGACGGGCATGCCGACCCCCGGCTGTGGAAAATCTTCAAGACTCTTTTGACCGAGCGCGTGGACCTGGTGCCCGCGTTCCAGGAGGCGGTGCGAAACTGCCGCCCCGTGATCTTCGGCGGCGACCGAACGGAGCATCTGCTGGGGAGCGAATGGCAGCTCACTTTCGGAATCCAACAGGGGCTGGTGGCCCCGCTGATCAGCCAGGCTCAGGTCATCGGCCTGCTGGTGTTAGACTACCCCGCCACCCACCGGTTCACCGTCAGCCAGATCGATCTGGCGTTGACCGTCGGCGCGCAGTTGGCGATTGTGTTCACCAACGCGCGCCTGTACACGGAACTGGAGCGGGCGCTGCAACAAGAAAAAGCCATCCGCATCCAGCTCGTGCAAAGCGAAAAACTCGCGGCGATGGGCCGGTTGGCCGCTTCGGTGGCGCACGAGCTGAACAACCCTTTGCAGGCCATCCAGAACGCGCTGTATTTAGTCAAGCAAGAAAACGCGCTCAGCGAACAAGCCCAGGCCGACTTGAGCCTGGTGCTGGGCGAGGCGCGGCGCATGGCCGACTTGATCGAGCGCATGCGTGAGACCTATCGCCCGACGATCGCCGAAGAGTTCCGGCCGGAATCGCTCAATCGCTTGATCGAGGAAGTACAAAAATTGATTGACGTCCACCTGCGGCGCAACAACGTCACGCTCGAGTTCGATCCTGATCCCGACCTGCCGAACGTGCCCGGCATCCGCGACCAACTCAAGCAAGTGATCCTCAACCTGTGTCTCAACGCCGTGGAAGCGATGCCGAAAGGCGGCTGGCTGACCATTCTCACCCGCCGGCCGCCCATCGGCGGAGGCGCCTGGCTGATGATCGCCGATACCGGGATCGGAATCGATGCGGGCGATCTGCCCAATATCTTCGACCCTTTCTTCACTTCTAAAGCGGGCGGCACCGGCCTGGGTCTTGCCATCACCTACGACATCATTCAACGGCACAAAGGTCGGATCGAAGCGGAGAGCAAGTCGGGGCGAGGGACCACGTTCAAGATCTGGCTCCCCGACGAGAATTAGGTTGTCAAGCATGGATTCATCTGGAACGGTTTTGATCATTGACGACGAGCCTGTTTTGCGCAACACGCTCGCCCGGGTCTTGCGACAGGCCGGCTGGGAAGTGACGACGGCCGCCGACGGCCCGGAAGCGTTGCAGCGCCTGGAGAGCAACACCTACGATCTGGTCTACCTGGATATTCGCTTGCCAGGCATGGATGGGCTGCAAGTGCTCGAAGCAGCGCATCGCTTGCACCCGGAGCTGCCGGTCGTGCTGTTCACGGCGCACGCTTCGCTCCAATCGGCGCTGGAGGCGCTGCGGCTCGGCGCAACCGACTACTTGATCAAACCCATCGATCCGGAAGTGCTCATCGCCCGCACCCGCGCCATTTTAACGGACCTGGCAGTTCAACGCCGGCGGCGCGAAATCCAGGAACAGATCGATGCCCTCCAACTCGAGCTCAAAGCGTTAAGCCCGGCGTCTGCGCCAACCTCCCTGCCCGAGGCTGCGCCGGGTGATCGGTTTATAAAGTGCGGCCCGCTGATCCTCGATCGCCAGACGCTGCGCGTGACCTTCCATGATCGCGTCCTGGCGCTGCCGCCGTCCACCTTTGACTATCTGAGCGTACTGGTCCGCCATGCCCCGGATATCGTGACGTACCAAACGCTGGTGGCTGAAGCCCAGGGCTACCGCGCCGATCGGCTTCAAGCGCAAGAGCTGGCGAAGTGGCATATCCACAAGCTGCGCGAAGCCTTGGAGCCGGGCGCCGATCGACCCAAGCACATTCTCAACGTGCGCGGGATGGGCTATCGCCTGGTCGTCGATTGAAGCGTTCAGCGCGCCCCACTCAAATCCGAAAAATCGCAAAAGCCGCATCGGTTGCTGATACGCAACGTTCATCGATCGTTCATGCGATCGAAATAATCTCCCAACTATCCTCAACTGTTCTCCACACAAGCCTAACGCTCCAACCACGCGAATGGCTTAATAATGAGCGCATGCTTAACCAGGCTTCCGCTTCGGGTATTGGGCCGGCGCGTATCTTGATCGTAGACGATCATCCCAACACGGCCTCGACGTTAGCGCGCATTCTCGGCCAGACCGAAACACCGGTTGAGATACTCACCGCCCAGACCGGGCGAGAAGCGCTGGCGCTCATCGGCGACAACGCCATCGACATACTCATCGCCGATTACCGCATGCCCGGCATGAACGGACTGGAGTTGATCGCGAAATTGAAGACGAGCCAGGCCCGCCTGTACACGATACTGATCACCGCGTATGACACCGCGCGCCTGACGACTCTGGCCCAAACGTTGAAAGTTGATGATTACCTGATTAAGCCGATCCAACCCGAGATCATTCGAGCCATCGTCAACCGAGTCTTGGCGGAACGACAGCCCAGCCTGCCGACGCGCGGGCGCGGGGCGGGAGGTAACGCAGAAACAGCGGATGAACTGACGAGTATTCCACCCCATGCCCAATGATGGGTAGCTTAGCCCCCTGATGGGCGTCTGACGGGCGCGCGGCCCTACACGACGTGCATACCAGACTCTATGAGAACCAGGAAGGAAAATATCATGTCCCGCAATAAGCAGTCTCAGAACCGACTCCGCAATCCGTGGACGATCCTCGTGAGCGTCATCGTGGTGGCGCTGCTGTTGAGCGGATGCAGCAACCCGACGCCCAAGGTGTATCGCGTGGGGATTCTGTCCGGCCTGGATTTTTTTGCGCCAACCGCCGATGGCTTCAAGGCCAAAATGACCGAGTTGGGCTACGTCGAGGGTAAGAACATCGTCTACGACATACAGAAAACCAACTTCGACCCGACTGGCGAAGGGCAGATCCTCCAGAAGTTCGTGGCCGATCAAGTGGACTTGATTCTCGTGTTTCCCACCGAAGTATCCTTAGCGGCCAAGACCGCGACCCAAGGGACCAACATTCCGGTGCTTTTCGCCAACGCCAACATCGAAGGGATCGACCTGGTGGACAGTGTGCGCGAACCCGGTGGGAATATCACCGGGGTGCGCTTCCCCGGCCCGGACCTGGCGATCAAGCGTTTCGAGATTTTGCACGAGTTGGCGCCCGACGCCACCCGCATGTGGATACCCTATCAGCGCGGTTACCCGAATGTCGCCCCGCAGCTGGAGGCCGTGCGCCCGGTGGCCGAGGCGGCCGGCGTAACCTTGGTCGAAGCGCCTGCGGACAATTTAGCAGAGCTGGAAGCCGAGCTGCAGACGCGCGCGCAAGCGGCGGATCTGGGCCTGGATGCGATCCTGTTCATCGCCGAGCCGCTTTCGGTGACACCCGAGGTGCTGGCCGTAACGGTTGAGTTTGCGACGGAACACAATCTGCCGATTGGCGGCGCGTTCGGGTCGGTGTTTGGCGTATCAACCGACAACGTGGCCGTAGGCCGGCAGGCCGCGCCCCTGGCCGACAAGATCTTCAAAGGCGCCGCAGCCGGCACCATCCCGGTTGCCTCAGCCGAGAACTTTCTACAAATCAATTACAAAATGGCTCAGGCACTGGGGCTGACCGTGCCTGAAGGGCTGTTGAGTCAGGCCGCCGAAATCATTCGCTAGTACGTGCAGGCGTAAGGTACCAAGGGTTTGTCATTCCGAGCCGCGGCGCGGAAGCTCAGCGCAAGTGCAGGTGAATCTCAGCCCGGCGGGACGAGACCCCGCGCTGCGCTCGGGGTGACAACCAGGTGGTTTCGAGTGGTAGTGTAGCAGGGCGCGCCTTCTCTGGACCAGCTTCCAGATCGCCCCAGATAGCCCAAGTGTGGAGGCGGGCTGGCGTCTCCCAAGCGGCGCACCGCTGAAGTGAGAAGGGTTGTAAAAATGACCATGAAGAAACCCCCGTCTGCGCGCAGCCTGATCGCGACACTGGCTACGGCTTTCTTGACCCTGAGCGTAGTCGTGCTCGCGATTTCCAGCGGCCTGCAAATCTTCTCCAACTTTCAAGTTCAACAAGCCAACATTGCCAGCCAGCAAGAACTCATTGCGAACGACGCCGCCCGAACGGTGGGCAGTTTCGCCCAGGAGAAATTCAGCGTGCTGGAGGCCGTGGTCAGGCTTGCCAATCCGGCCACGGCGTCCCTGACCGAGCAACGGCAGGTGCTGGAAAGCCTGTTAGGGCTCCAGCCGGCCTTTCGGCAGCTGGCTATGTTGAACGCGCAAGATCGGGAACTGGTCAAGGTTTCGCGCATCTCCCTGGCGGCGTCCGGGCAACTCGCCGACCAGTTGGTGGACGAGTTGTTTGTCCAGGTCAAGCAAGGCAATAGATATATCGGCTCGATCTACATTGAACCCATTACCAGCGAGCCGTTGGTGATCATGGCGATTCCGGCGACCAATGTCTTTGGCGATTTTCAAGGGACCCTGGTAGCCGAAGTGAACTTGAAGTTCATGTGGGATTTGGTCGACCGGCTCCAGGTGGGCGAAACAGGATTAGCTTACGTGGTGGATAACCAGGGCAATCTGCTTGCGTTCAAAGATACTGCTCGCGTCTTACAGGGCGAAAATGTACGGTATTTGAGAGAAGTGGATGAGTTTGTCGAGGATCCAGAGACCGGCGATGAAATGGCCGCCGATATCTCGATCGGGATTGAAGGGGAGAACGTCGTTTCGACCTATGTACCGCTGGGTACCCCCAATTGGGCCGTCGTCATCGAGTCGCCCTGGGAAGAGGCTTACGGCGGCGTCATTCGCGACGTTGTGGTGTCGATCGGGATCACGCTGACCATGACCGTGCTGGCGGGCCTGCTGGGCGTGTACCTGGCGCGCCGGTTGGCCGTGCCCCTGGTCAACTTGACGGACACCGCCACCCGGATCACCGGCGGCGAATTGGGGCTGCAAGCGGCAATCGGCGGCCCGCGTGAAGTTGCCCGCTTGGCCACGGCGTTCAACAGCATGACGACGCAACTGCGGCAAACGCTGGAAGGTCTGGAGCAGCGCGTGGCGGAACGCACCAAGGCGTTGGCGACCAGCGCGGAAGTGAGCCGCCGGTTGTCGACCATCCTCGATCAACAGCAACTGATCAGCGCGGTCGTCGAGCAGGTGCGGTCGGCGTTCAATTACTACCACGTTCACATCTACCTGTTCGACGACGGGCATGAGAACCTGGTGATGGCGGGCGGCACCGGCGAGGCCGGGCAGATCATGTTGGCGCGCGGCCACAGCCTGCCTAAAGGCAAGGGCCTGGTCGGTCGCGCCGCCGAGACGAACACGGTGGTGCTGGTACCCGATACCGCCGCGAACCCCGGCTGGCTGCCCAACCCACTGCTGCCGGAGACCCGCTCCGAAGTCGCCGTGCCCATTTCGATCGGCGACCAGGTCTTGGGTGTGTTGGATGCGCAACACGACGTGGCCGACGGCCTGCAGCAACAGGACGCCGATCTACTGCAATCGATCGCCAACCAGGTCGCCATCGCGCTGCGCAACGCCCGTTCGTACACCCTGGCGCAGCAACGCGCCGAGCGCGAGACGCTCATCAACACCATCAGCCAAAGAATCCAGAGCGCGACGACGGTTGACGACGCGCTGAAAACCGCCATCCGCGAATTGGGGCTGGCGCTCAATGCTCGCCACACCCGTGTCCAATTGAGCGCAGCAGAGTCAAGGAACGGCCATGAGGGGTAAGCGCTCTCAAGCATCACAGGCTCAATCCGATCAGCCCGATCGGATCGCGGCGCGCGGTTTGAGCCGGTTATGGCAGCGGTTGCTCGAACCGTCCGCGCTCGTTCAGGCAGCGGGCGCGCAGCGTCAAGCGCGACTGTTAGCCGGCTTGCTGCTCGTCTTCACGCTGTTAGCCGGCGCCGGCGCAGTAGCCTCTTTGTTGGGTGGCAGCCACACCGGCTTCGTTTTAAGCGGCGTCGCGGTCCTCTCAGCCAGCGCATACGTGTTGAGTCGAACCAGCCACTATACGCTGGCGTCCGTGCTGGCTATGGGCGTGATTAACCTTGCGGCCTTTGTGGCGGTGCTCCTGGAACCGACCGATATTGTCAGGACACTGCTGTCCTTTCTTCCTCTTGTGTTCATTCTGAGCAGCGCCCTACTCTCAGTAAGGAGTACGGCGGTGCTCACGGGCCTGAATGTGGCCGGCATCCTCTCACTGCGAATTCTGATCCCAGGGGCAGCCTTTGCCGATATTATCTCCGGCGCCGGCATCATCGGCACCCTGGGCGGGCTGGTCTTGCTGACCAGCCGCCACCGCAACCTGATCGAGAGTGAACGCTCCGCCGAGGTCATGGCGAGCGTTCGCGAGCTGCGAACGCTGCGCAGCTCGCTCGAACACCGCGTGGCGGATTTGGGGTTGGCCTCCGAAGTGGGACGCCAGATATCCCAGGTACACGACCTGGACATCCTGTTGGCGAATGCGGTCGAACTGATTCGCGCGCATTTTAATCTGTACTACACGCAGATTTATCTGGTCGATAGCGGCCGGCGCACGTTGGTCTTACGCGCCGGTACCGGCGCTACCGGTCTGGAACTGATGCGGCGCACGCACCGCCTGCCCATCGATCCTGGCTCGCTCAACGGCCGGGCTGCCGTCGAGCGGCGCGCGGTCATCGTCGCCAACACCCAGGCCAGCGTCACGTTCAAGCCGAACCCCCTATTGCCCGACACGCGCTCGGAAATGGCCGTGCCGCTCATCGTCGCCGACCAGGTCGTCGGCGTGCTTGATCTGCAAAGCGATAAGCCGGAGAGCCTTTCACAGGAAGAGTTGCCCGCCTTCGAAGCCCTGGCGGGCCAACTGGCCGTCGCCATCGACAACGCGCGCTTAATCGCCGAAGCCCAACAAGCGCGCGTCGAAGTCGAACTCCAGGCCGGCCGCCTGACGCGCACCGGCTGGCAGGCGTTCCTCGACGCCGTCAATCGCAGCGAGCAGCTGGGCTACACCTACGACCGGCAGACGCTCACACCGTTGACCGAACCGCTGCCGCCGAACCCTGGCGCAGCCACGCTGGACGTGCCGGTCGCGGTTGCCGGCATCGCCATCGGCCGGATTCAGCTCGAGCGCGACGCGGACGCGGGCGAAGCCTGGAGCGAGGACGCCGCCGAGCTGGTGACCGTCATCGCCACGCACGTGGCGCGCCAGATCGAGAACTTACGTTTGCTGGCGCAGGTCGAACAGTATCGCGTCGAAGCAGAAGCAGCCACGCGCCGCCTCACGCGCGAAGGCTGGGAAAGTTACTTCAAGACCGTCGCCAACGAGCCGGAATTCGGCTACGATTACGATCGGGGCCAGGTCAGGCCGCTGGCCGCCGGAGCGCAAGATGTTACCGCGCCGACGGTGATCCATCCGCTCAAGGTCAGAGAGGAAACCATCGGGGAACTGGCCGTGGCCGGGGCGGAGCGCCTGGATGAGGCAGCGACAGAAATCGTCGCCGCTGTCGCCGATCGTTTAAGCGTTCACATCGAGAACCTGCGGCTGACCGAGCAAACCCAACGGGCGTTATTTGAAACCGAGGATCAGACGCGCCGCCTGTCCGCGTTGAGCGAGTTGAGCCAGGAGTTGAGCCAGGCAGAAAACCAAGATGGAATTCTTAAACTAGCCGCGGTGAAGGCCAACCGCATCTTCCCCGCCGATCTCGTCAGCGCGGCCCTGATCACCCCGTCGGGTGAAGCCTTCCGCATCCTCGCCTTTGAGCGTGACCAGGGCGCGACGCTCTTAGAACCCGAATTGCCGCTCGATCAGACGACCGTGGGCATCGCGGTGCGCGAGCAGCGCGTCGTCATCATTCCCGATACCGAAACCAGCGACCTGCTCGACATCCGGCGCGTGCGCTCGCTCTTTCGCTCGACGATGTGCGCGCCGCTGATCGTAGCGGGTCAAGCCATCGGCGCGTTGAACGTCGCCAGCCAGCGCCCCAACGTCTATGGCATGCGCGATATGAACCTGATGCTTCAGACCGTATCGTTGCTGGCCGCGACGATCGAGAACCGCCGCCTGATCGAACAAACACGCAAGCGCGCGGTCGAGCTGGAAACGGTGGCGCAAGTGAGCGCCACCGCCTCCAGCGTTCTGGCCGCGGATCAGCTGCTGCAAGTCGTGGTGGACCTGGTCAAGGCCAGCTTCAATCTCTATCACGCCCACATCTACCTGATCGACAAAACCGCCCCGGTGCTCAACCTGGCGGCGGGCGCAGGCGAAGTTGGGCGGCGGATGGTCGAAGCCGGGCGGCGCATCCCGCTCAGCCACGAGCGATCGCTGGTCGCGCGTGCGGCGCGCACCCGCGAAGGGGTGATTGTCAACGATGTGCGCGAAACACCCGACTTCTTGCCGAACCCGCTGCTGCCCGACGCGCGCGCCGAACTGGCCGTGCCGCTGATCGTGGGCGAGCGGCTGCTGGGCGTGCTCGATGTGCAGTCCGATGTCGTCAACCACTTCACCGAAGAGGATGTGCGCATCCAGGTCACGCTGGCCGCGCAGGTCGCGGTGGCCCTGCACAACGCCAACTTGTACGCCGAACAGACCGCCACCGTCGCGCGCCTGCGCGAGCTCGATCATCTCAAGTCCTCGTTCCTGGCGAACATGAGCCACGAGCTGCGGACACCGCTCAACTCGATCCTGGGCTTCTCCGACGTGATCCTGGCCGAACTGGACGGCCCGCTGAACGACCAGATGCGCAGCGATCTCATGTTGATCAGCAAGAACGGCCAACATCTACTGAGCTTGATCAACGACGTGCTCGACATGGCAAAGATCGAAGCCGGCCGGATGAACTTATCAATCGAGCGCTTCAAGTTACACGAAGTGTTCGAAGAGGTGCTGGAGATCGCCGGCCCGCTGGCGCGCAATAAATCGCTCGAACTCCAGATCGATCCTGCTTCGGCCGGTGAGCTGGAGCTGGAAGCCGATCACGTGCGCCTGCGCCAGGTCATGATCAACTTAGTGGGCAACGCCGTCAAATTCACGGACAGCGGCGGGATCACCCTCCACAGCGTGCAGAACAACGGGCACGTGCTGATTTCCGTGCGCGACACCGGCATCGGCATCCCACCGGAGCAGACTTCGATCGTCTTTGAGGAATTCCGCCAGGCCGATACCTCCACCACGCGCAAAGCGGGCGGCACGGGCCTGGGCTTGCCGATCAGCAAGCGCCTGATCGAGATCCACGGCGGCCGGCTGTGGGTTGAAAGCACCGGCATCCCCGGCGAAGGATCGACCTTCTTCATCGAATTGCCGATGAAACCGGGTGACTTGTCCTCGAAGAGCAATTGACGTGTCGATCGGGAGTGAGCGTCGAAGGTCGGCGCTGAAAGCGACCCGGCCTCAGAGAAGAGAGGGCGCATGTTCAGAACAAGTGCATCGGGCACGAGGCCCTACGCTACGGCGCACGTGTTCAATCCATGAGCGGAAGAGATAAAGCATGACCAGATTGCAACTGCTCGGCGACTGTATGGACTGTGGACACCAACAACCCTGTGACGTGTTCGGCGACACAGCCTGCGCCCGGTGCCAATCGGGGTGGCTGGAGCCGCGCTACGACTACGTCGCTTTCAAGCGTGAGCTGCTGCGCGGCCTGCCTGGCCGCCCCAACAACCTGTGGCGCTACCACGACGTGCTGCCGCTCGCCGACCCGGCTAGCCTGGACTTGATCAGCGCCGGCGGCACACCGCTCGTGCGCGCGCGACGTTACGCGCAGACCCTGTCGCACGCTCAGTTGTACATCAAGGACGAACGCTACGGGCCTACGCGCTCGTTCAAAGATCGGCAGGCCGTCGTCGCCGTAGCGGCGCTGCGCGAGGCCGGCATCCAGGAGTGTGTCATCGCTTCTACTGGCAACGCGGCGGTGGCTTACGCGGCCGCCTGCGCTCAAGCCGGCATCAAACTCTGGGTTTTCGTGACCAGCCTGGTGCCGCAGGCCAAGCTGCGCGAAGCAGCCTTGTTCGGCGCGGAAGTGATCAAAGTCAGCGGCACGTATGACCAGACCAAGCAAATTGCCGCCGACTTCGCCCAGCGGCGCGGCGTGCTGTTCGAACGGGGCGCGCGCAGCCTGCCAGCGCGCGAATCGATGAAGACCATCGCCTACGAGATCGCCGAACAGTTGGGTTGGCGCGCGCCGGACTGGTACATTCAAGCGGTAAGCGGCGGACTCGGCCCGCTGGGGGTGTATCATGGGTTCCAAGAGCTGCACGCGATGGGGCTGATCGACCGCGTCCCCGCGATCGCCGTCATCCAGGCCGAAGGCTGCGCGCCGATGGTGCGCGCTTTCAAAGCCAACCGCGATACGGCCGATCCGGTCATCCCTGAAACCCAGATCGCCATTTTGTCGACCGGCGACCCGGGCAAAGCGTACACGCACTTGCGGCGGATCGTGCAGCGCTTTGGCGGGACGATGGAGAGCGTTACCGATGCGGATGCGTTTGCCGCCATGCGGACCCTGGCGCAGGCGGAGGGCATTGCGCTGGAGCCAGCGGCCGCCGTGGCCTGCGCCGGTCTGGAAAAATTGATCCGGCAGGGTCAGATTGGCCGGGACGAATGCGTGGTGATCAATGGCACCGGCAACACCCTTCCGGTCGAAACGCACTTGCTGGGCAAGCAGTGGCACGTGGACGTGCAACTCAGCGATGAACACCATCCCGCGCCGCGCGAGGGTTTGCTGGCGGCGCTGGAGCATCTGGATGAGCAGACCACCCGTGTGCTCATCGTGGACGACAACCCCGACGACGCCCTGCTCATCCGGCGCGTGCTGGAAGCGAAAAAAGGCTACCGCGTCTTCCACGCGCTAGATGGGGTGGCAGGCTTGGCCGAGGCGCAGCGGCGCTTACCCGATCTCATCATCCTCGATCTGACTATGCCGAACCTGGACGGCTTCAGTGTGCTCAGCACCCTCAAACTGGACCGGCGAACACGCCATATTCCGGTGATCGTCGTCAGCGCACGCGATGTGACGGAGACGGAACGCCAGCGGCTGAGTGGTCAAATTGAAGCGTTATACCAAAAAGGTTCGCTGTCACCCCACGTGTTCGTCGATCGCGTCGTCCAGGTGTTGGGCGGCAAGTCCGAGCGGGAAAGGGGAAGTTAAGTGGCGCGCGTTCTCTGTATCGAAGACAACCCCGATAACATGCTGCTCATTCAGCGCGCGATCGTGGCGCTCGATCACGATTTTTTGTGGGCGTCCGACGGCCTATCGGGTCTGGCAATCGCCGCGTCTGAGAAGCCGAATCTGATCCTGTTGGATATTAACCTGCCCGACATTGACGGCTACGAAGTCGCCCGGCGCTTACGCAACACGAGAAACCGCTTGCTGTACGTGCCCATCATCGCCATCACCGCCAATGCGCTCAAGGGCGACGCCGAAAAAGCGCTGGCGGCCGGCTGTGATATCTACATGTCCAAGCCCGTCAACATTCGCGAATTGTGGGCGCACGTGATCGGCCTGCTGCCCGATTCCAAGACTCCGGCAGCGCTGAGTGTCCCGGTCGGCCAGCAAGTACGCTGAAGCCAGTGCTCTCCCGCTACGCGGGCAGATGAAGCGACGGTCCCATGTTCAGCATTTTAGTCATAGACGATAACCCGGAGCACGTCGAACTGACCACGCGGATTTTGACCGCGCACGGTCACCGCGTATTCAGCGCCAACGATGCCGAGTCCGGCCTGGCGGCGGCGCTGGCCGACCACCCGGATTTAATCCTGATGGACCTGGGCCTGCCCGATTTCGACGGGCAAACACTGGTGGGTTGGCTGCGGCGCACGCCGCCGCTCTCCCAGACACCGATTGTTGCCGTAACCGCCTGGCCGCAAGAGACTGCGCGCAAAATGGTAGAGGTCTACGGCTGTGATGGTTATATCAGCAAACCCATTCGGATAGCCGACTTTGTCAACCAGGTCAATAGCTACCTCCAGCGCTAGCGCCGTTCGTTTGCCCGCGACGTCTACCGCGTCATCGGAAACTCCCCCGCAGCTCGTTCCTGCACGCGCGTTCCGTATCGAACAACTCACGGTCGCCTACAACCAAACGCGGGTGGATTACCTGGTGCCCATGCCGATGAACGCCGCGCGCCTGGCCGAGTACATTCATACCTACGACGTCGATCTGGATCGCTCGGTCGTCGCCCTCGCCGCTGATCAGATACTCGGCCTGGGCATGCTGGGCGTCCGGCAGGATCGCGTGTGGCTCACCCGGCTAGGCGTCCTGCCGGTACAGCGCAGGCGCGGCGTCGGCGAAGTGCTCACCCGCGCGCTGCTGGCCGCCGCCGATGAGCTAGGCATTCGCTGCGCGATTCTGGAAGTCATCAAGCACAACACGCCCGCCCACGCGCTGTTTCTCAAGTTGGGCTTCCACGAGATACGCGAGCTCCTCGTGTTGCGCCGGCCGCCGCAACCGCCGGCCAGCGTTCCCGCGGGCCAGGCGCGCTGGTTCGAAACCGCCGAAGCACTGGCGCGGCTTGCCACCCGCCCGACACCCCCGGCCTGGACTCACGAAAATGAATCCTTCGCTAAGGCCGACCGTGTTCTGGGATTAGCGCTGGCGTTGGGCGACGGCAGCAGCGGCTGGCTGGTCGTCCAGCAGCAACGCTTCATCCTATCTCGATTGGTGCTGCACACTGAGCGGGGCGACCCAGCCATCGTAGGCCGAGCCTTGCTGGCGCGCCTCTATCAGCAGTACCCCGATGTTGACACCCACGCGGAGAACATTCCCGCCGGCGAGCCGCATCTCCCCGCGCTGTTTGAAGCCGGGTTCGTCGAATCGTTCAGCCGCATCGAAATGCACCGCACGGCCTGATACCTCTGCCCGCCGCTTGCATCCTGCCGACGTTACACTACAATTCGCGCTGATACGTTTTAGCCAGTGTGAGAGAAGGCTGACACCCCGATGGAGGTGTAGGCCTGCGCTGCCAATCGTGAGGGGAAAACGCAATGAAAGCCAGGGCTGTGTTTGTGCTGTCGATCGCTGTGTCGATTTCGATCTCAAGCTGTACCGTTGTATCCACGTCTACACCACCCGTCTCTACCGCAACGCCCGCTGCGCCGACCGTTCCGCCCGAACCGACCACGGCAGCGCCAACTCCTGACGAGAGCAATATCTCAACCGCCGACCTTATTGCGGCGGTGCAGGCAGCGTTGCCCGCCGATGCTTTCGACGGCGTGCAAGCGTTTCGGTTGAATACCGCGCCCGGCAGCCCGCTCCTGTGGCTGGTTCACAGCTTCGGGTTGCACAACTTCGAGCTGGGTTCGCTGCCCAAGCATTTCGTCGCCATCTATACGCGCGCGGGTGGGAACTGGCAAGAGCTGGCTCACCTGGACCTTCAGACTCTGCCCGACTACGTCGACGAGAACGGCCCGCAGCAGGCGCAGCTCGATCCGGCGCGGATATGGATTGAAGTACCTGGCGGGGCGGGCGCGCACAGCGGCGTCTACGAACTGCTGAGCTTCGACGGCGCTGCGTTGCGCACCGAAGCGGTCGGTTTTGCCGCCAGTCCGGGCGCGGGCAATCTGCAAGACTTGAATGGCGACGGTATGCCTGAGGTCGTTCTCAATGAGTCCGATGCTTACGTGTTTTGTTACGCGTGCGGTGTCCGCAAGATCGCCTTCGGCGTGTTACGCTGGGACAGTCAAGGGCAGCGCATGGTGGAAGTCACGCTCCAGCCGATGACGACGGATGTTCCGGCGCGTCCGAGAATCAATCGCGCCATCGAGCTGGTGCAGGCCGGCCTGTGGAAGGATGCGCTGGTGCAGGCCGAGGAGGCGTATGGCCTGGTGCAGCTCAATCCACAAATGGCCGAGGCGGAAATCGCAGTGTGGGACTACGCGCTGATCAAGCTGCACGCCGACGCCCTGGCCGAGCACGCCGCTACCGGTCCTTATCCGTTGCTCGGCAATGTCTTTTATGGAGATTACCCGGCCGCCGCTAACGTGATGCGCGCCTACTCGCCCGAACAGCTCTTCACACTGGCGTCGCCGCTAATCGCCGGCGCCGTCGCCGAGACCTGGATACCCGGCCTGACGTACTACATCACCAGCAGCGTCAATTCAGCCCTGACCGTGCAGGCGGATTTGGCGCCGGCTTATTTCTTGCGCGGCTGGGCCGAGTACCTGGATAATCCCGCTAACCCGCAGGCGCGTTCCGATGTCAATCAAGCGGCAACACTCGCTCCCGCCGACACGTTGTTCGCCAACAGCGCGGCTTATCTGGCGAATGCTTCGCCGCCCCCGCCGCCGGCTAACGGGCCGCAGCGCATCGCCTTCGCCCCAGGCGCTAGCGCGGCTAACGTCGATAGTAGTGTGAACGCAGGTGAGGCGAAGGAGTTTGTGTTGGGTGCGCAGGCGGGTCAGATCATGCTCGTCGAGCTTTTCTCGGCGGAGCCGAATATCGACCTGGCTATTTACGGCGCGAGCGATGGTCAGCAGTTGCTTCAGCTCAGCGCCGGACAGTCCAGCTGGCGCGGCCGATTACCCACCACACAAGACTATGTGATCCAGGTCATCGCGCAGAACGCGGCGAAATTCTCGTTAGGCGTTATCATCCCGCGCGTCATTCAGTTCGCACCCGGTGCGATCTCGGCAGTGATCGATGACTTTGTTCCGGCCATGCAAACTCAGTTCTACACGCTGCGGGCGCTGGCCGGCCAGACGATGACGGTGAATCTCGTCTCACCCAACAACGATGTCCTGTTGACGATCTATGGCCTGGATGATGGGCAGCCGCTCGTCCGATCGGCTTCGGGTGCAACCAGCTGGACCGGCCAGCTGCCGGCCACCCAGGATTACATGATTCAGGCCGGCGCAAGGGGCGGCAGCACGAACTACTCGCTGCAAATCACCATCCAATAAGCTCTGATGTAGGAAGCAGAAACCAGGTTTCTATGGGAAACCTGGTTTCTCCGTTTGGGGGGCTGGACGCATTCTTTTCAGCAGGATATATTCATGGCATGCCGCCCGTATTGGCTAACATGCGTATTGACTTGCAAGGATGATGCCGCATGGCGCATATCGTCGCGACCTCCACCGGTTTTCCGCCCCATTATTACACTCAAGAAGAGATGCTTGCGGCGCTCCGAAAGGTCTGGGCGGATCGACACCCTAATATAGGCCGGCTCGAACGGATTCACCGCAACCTGCTGATCCAGGGCCGCCATCTGGCGCTG
This sequence comes from Anaerolineae bacterium, assembly GCA_035292585.1. Lineage (GTDB taxonomy): Bacteria > Chloroflexota > Anaerolineae > Fen-1058 > Fen-1058 > DASSFZ01. The sequence continues at coordinate 34,053 of DATDPU010000073.1, forward strand.
CCGCTTGAAGCGTATCGAACACCGACGGGTTTTGCCGCCAACAACACGACCTGGATCGAAAGCGCACTCAACCTGGGCGAAGCGATACTCGGCACATTGTTCGAGCGCGCCCGCATCGACGCGGCCGAAATTTCGCAACTGACGTTTACCACTGTCACCGGCATCGCCGTGCCCTCGATCGACGCGCGGCTGATGAATCGCATTCCCTTCGCCCGCAACCTGAAGCGGATGCCGCTGTTTGGATTGGGTTGCGCGGGCGGCGCAGCCGGCGTGGCGCGTGTGGCCGACTACCTGCGCGGCCATCCCGAAGAAGCGGCCGTCCTCCTTTCGATCGAGCTGTGCTCGCTCACACTGCAACTCGATGATTTGTCGATTGCCAACATCATCTCCAGCGGGCTATTCGGCGATGGCGCGGCGGCGGTGCTCATGGTCGGCGCTGCCCATCCTTTGGCCCGACCTGGGCAGCCGCGCGTGATCGACAGCCGATCCGTTTTCTTTCCCAAGACCGAACACGTCATGGGTTGGGACATTCGGGATAGCGGGTTCAAGATGATCTTGAGCGCCGACGTGCCCGAGCTGGCCCAGACATCGCTCCACCCGGCGATCGAAACCTTCCTGGCCGAGCACCGCTTATCTATCCACGACATCGCCCATTGGATTGCGCACCCGGGCGGCCCGAAGGTCATCGAGGCGCTCGAAACCGGGTTGGGCTTGAATGGCGACGCCTTTCGGTTGAGCCGTGAAAGTCTGGCGTGTGTTGGCAATGTTTCGTCGGCATCCGTACTCTTGATCCTAGACCAGGTTCTCGCCGGTTCCCAGCCGCAGCCCGGCGCGTATGGCCTGATGCTGGCGCTGGGGCCGGCTTTTGGCGCGGAACTGGTTTTACTGCAATGGTAAATATCGGCGTAGCAGGCATACCAACACTGAAAAGGGGCGCCATTAAAACTCTGTATTCGTGTTTCTGCGTGTGAATTCGTGGATCAATCCTTTTCCTTATGGCAACGCAAGCGCTGTTCATCATCTTCGCCCTCGCCCTGGCCGTGCAACGCCTGCTCGAGCTGCGCCTGAGCCGGCGGAACGAAGCGCGTATCTTGGCCGCCGGGGGGCGCGAGCACGCACCCGGTCAATTCAGGCTGATGAAAGTTTTGCACACCAGCTGGTTCGCGGCGATGGCGGCAGAGGTTACGCTGTTGGAGCGGCCGTTCATACCGCTGTTGGCAGCGCTCGCCCTGGCCGTCTTCTTGATCGGCCAGGTGTTGCGCTATGCCGCCATCCGCACACTCGACTGGCGCTGGACGGTTCGCATCCTGACGCTGTCCGACGCGCCGCCCATCGAGACCGGCATCTATCGCTACATTCGGCATCCCAACTACCTGGGCGTGATTCTGGAAGTCGCAGCTGCCCCCCTGCTCCACACCGCTTACCTCACCTCGATCGTCTTCACGCTGGCAAATGCCGGGGTGCTGATCGCGCGCATTCGCACCGAAGAACGCGCCTTAAACGCGCACAACGCTTACGATCGGGTTTTCAAAGATCGGCCGCGCTTCGTCCCTTTCCGCAGCCGATCGGGTGAGTCGGCCAGAGGATCATGACAGCCGTCTACGCTGCGTTGATCATCGGCGGCGGGCCAGCGGGCCTGACCGCCGGCATCGTCCTGGCGGGGGCCGGACTGCGCACGCTGGTGTGTGAGCAACGACAATTCGCAGTGGATAAAGCCTGCGGTGAAGGCGTCATGCCGACCGGCGTCGCGCATCTCGATCGCCTGGGCATCAGCCGGCACTTATCTCCGGCGCACATCCGACCCTTTCTCGGCATCCGTTACCATTCGCCGCGTGGCAGCATCGCCGCCGCGCCGTTCGCCGAAGGGCCGGGTTGGGGCGTCCGTCGCACCGTTCTCTCTGCCGCTTTACTACGACGAGCGCGTGAACTCGATCCGCTTGAAGTGCGCGAGGAGGTGTGCGCCGAGCCGTTGGCGCGAACGGCCGCTGGGATTGTCGTCCGGGTTGGAGGCGATCGCGTCGAGACCCGATTGTTGATCGGCGCCGATGGGCTTCATTCGCGGGTGCGACGTTGGGCCGGACTGGAAGGGCGCAGGCAACCGCTGCGACGTTGGGGCGCGCGCCAGCACTTTCAGGTTGCGCCGTGGAGCGATTACGTCGAGGTCTATTGGACGCACGGCGTCGAGGCCTACATCACACCGTGCAGCGCAGAGCAAACCGGGGTCGCGTTCTTGTGGGATCGGACGCGCTACCCATCGGTCAAGGGAGGCGCCGAGCTGTTCCCTTCGCTGCTGCGCGCCTTCCCGGAATTACAGGCGCGGCTCGCTGCGGCCTCGGCTTGCAGCGAAGTTCGCGCGATCGGGCCGCTGCATCGCTCGGCGCGGGCGCCGGTTTCCGACGGCGTGCTGTTGATTGGCGACGCCGCCGGCTATCTCGACGCAATCACCGGCGAAGGCATCAGCCTGGCTACGGCGCAGGCGCTATGCCTGGAGCAAACGGTCGCGCCGCTGTTGGGATCGGGCGCCAGCAATAGGCCGCCGAGCGCGCGTGAACTAAGCCGATATGCGCGGACGTATCGATCGATCGTCAAGCCTTACTATCAAATGACGCGACTGGTCTTATTCTTAAGCTACCATCCCCGCCTGGCCGAACGCGCCATTCGGCTGCTCGGCAAACAACCGGACATCTTCCAACATCTGCTATCGGCCAACATGGGCTTGACCGCGCCGTGGGCCATGCGTCCGCGCCAATTCGCGCGAGTGCTAAAGGGACTGTTGCCGACCTTCTAAGAAATCCACCACTCGGGCTGTCCCTGGCAGGTGGGCAGCTTGCAGCCCGAATCGATCGGAGCATAATCTCAGTGAGGAGGCGAGATGAATCGCACGACCGAACTGCTTGAAGCGGTGAAGGCAGGTCATACAGCGCGCGTGCAGGAGCTGTTGGCGGCCGACCCGGCGCTGGTCAATGCGCAAGACGAGTCGGGCAACTCCGCCGTCCTGCTGGCAGCGTATTATGGCCGCCAGCTCATCCTCGACGTGTTGCTCGCGCACGATGTCGCACTGAACGTCTTTGAAGCGGCGGCGTCGGGCAACCGCGATCGGGTGAAGGCGCTCGTCGAAGACGATCCGGCTCGGGTCAACGCTTTCGCGCACGATGGCTATACGCCGCTGGGGCTGGCGTCATTCTTCGGGCATCTGGCTGTGGCCGAGTATCTCGTGGCGCAGGGCGCCGAAGTCAACCGGGCCTCGCAGAACAAGATGCGCGTGATGCCGTTGCACTCCGCCTTGGCCACCCGGCAGGTAGACATCGCCCGGTTACTCATCGCGCACGGCGCCGAGGTCAACGTTGCGCAACAGGACGGCTTCACACCCTTGCACGAGGCGGCGCAGAACGGGCAGGAGGACATGGTGGCGCTGCTGCTCGAACACGGCGCGCACATCGACGCGAAGCGGGACGACGGCGAAACGGCGCTCTCCATTGCGGTGGCCGAAGGCTATACGCCGATCGCCGAATTACTCCGGCGGCATGGAGCGGCGGAATGAGCGCGGCCACAGCCGAAGTCGTCATCTGCGGCGCGGGGATCGCGGGCATTTCGGCGGCTTATCACCTGGCGGTCGTCCACGGGATGCGGGACGTTGCCCTCGTCGATGAGCGCGCGCCGCTCAGCCTGACCAGCGACAAGTCGACCGAGTGCTATCGCAACTGGTGGCCCGGTCCCGGCGAGGCGATGGTCAGCCTGATGAACCGCAGCATCACGATGCTCGAAGAGCTGGCGCGCACGAGCGGCAATGCGTTCCACCTCAACCGGCGCGGCTATGTGTTCGCCACTGCCGACCCGAATCGGATACCCGATTTTAAGCGCGCGGCCGAGGAAGCGGCGGCCTTGGGCGCAGGCCCCACGCGCTATCATACCGGCCAGCCCGGCGATCCGGAATACGTACCGGCCCCGATGCGCGGCTTCGAGGATCAACCCACCGGCGCGGACGTGATCCTCGATCCCGCTCTCATCCGCAAATGCTTCCCTTATCTGTCCGAAGAGACCATTGCGGTGGTTCACCCGCGCCGCTGCGGCTGGTTCAGCGCGCAACAACTGGGGATGTATTTGCTCGAGCGCGCCCAAGAGCGCGGCGTCAAACTCGTGCAGGGCCATGTCGAGGCCGTCGACACCCACGCTGGACGGGTGCAAGCCGTTCGAGTGAGCGGCGGAAACGGATCGTCAAGAATCTCGACCCGATGCTTTGTCAACGCCGCCGGGCCGTTCATCAAAGACGTGGCTCAGTTGCTTGGCGTCGATCTGCCGGTGTATTCCGAGCGGCACGTCAAGGTGGCATTTAACGATCACTTGGGCCTGGTGCCGCGCGCCGCGCCGTTGCTGATCTGGACCGATCCGGTCTACCTGCCCTTCTCGGAAGAAGAACGCGCCGAGCTGGCGCAGTCCGACGAAGACAAGCATCTCTTGGAACAATTTCCAGGGGGCATTCACGGCCGGCCGGAGGGCGGCGCCAGCAGCGAGACGGTGCTGCTGTTGTGGACGTATGCTACACAGCCGGTGCAACCAACTTTCCCGCTCACGTTCGACCCCGAATATCCCGAAATTGCGCTGCGCGGAATGGCGGTGATGATCCCGGCATTGAGCGCGTACTTCAACCGCATGCCCAAGTTTTTTCTCGATGGCGGCTACTACACGAAGACGCGCGAGAACCGCTTCCTGGCCGGGCCGCTTCCCGTCGAAGGGGCCTACGTCATCGGTGCGTTCTCGGGCTATGGGTTGATGGCCGCGTGCGGCGCAGGCGAGCTGTTGGCCGGGCACATCACCGGCAGCCCGCTACCTAACTACGCGCAGGCGTTCATGCTGGAACGCTACGCCGATCCGGAGTATCAGAAGCTGCTGGAGAATTGGGGAGAATCGGGGCAGTTGTAGCTTTTTAATGATAGGCGTGGTCTCTTGACCACACCTCTGAGACCTTCGGTCAGAACAGAAACCCGGTTTCTTGGGGAAACCGGGTTTCTACATTCGGCATCAGGAGATGCCTCCGACATCAGACGATGACGGGTTCCGCATAAACTCCAAACACCTCGCGGAACACGTCGGTGATTTCCTGCAAAGTGGCGTAGGCGCGCACCGCGTCGAGGATGAAGGGCATCAGATTCGCCGTACCTTTGGCAGCGTCACTTAATGCAGCGAGCGTGTTGGTCACCTTCTCATTGTCGCGGGTGCGGCGCAGCGCCTCCAATCGGGCGATTTGACGGCGCTCACCCTCCGGGTCCATCGCCAGGAGCGGGATCGCGACCGGCTCGCCCTGCTGATACTCGTTCACGCCGACGATGATGCGCTGGCGTGTGTCGATTTCGCGCTGATAGCGGAACGCCGATTCCGCGATCTCGCGCTGGAAGTAACCGGCTTCGATTGCGGGCAGCACGCCGCCAAACGACTCGATCTGCTTGAACGTGTCGTAGGCGCGCCGCTCCATCTCGTTCGTCAACCACTCGACGTAGAACGAACCCGCCAACGGATCGATCGTGTTCGCCACGCCCGTCTCGTGCGCGATCACCTGTTGCGTGCGCAAAGCGATCGTCACGGCTTTCTGGCTCGGCAACGCCAGCGCCTCGTCCATGCTGTTGGTGTGCAGCGACTGCGTGCCGCCCAGCACGGCCGCCAAAGCTTGCAGCGCGACGCGCGCCACGTTGACCTCGGGCTGCTGCGCCGTGAGCGAAACGCCGGCGGTCTGGGTATGGAAGCGCATCAGCCACGAACGCGGGTTCTTCGCCCCGAACGTCTCTTTCATTTCGCGCGCCCAGATGCGCCGCGCCGCGCGATACTTGGCGATCTCCTCGAAGAAGTCGTTGTGCGCGTTGAAGAAGAACGACAGCCGAGGCGCGAACTCGTCGATATCCAGCCCACGCGCCAGCGACCAGCGCACGTATTCCAGCCCGTCGACCAACGTGAAGGCCAACTCCTGCGCCGCGGTCGAGCCGGCTTCGCGGATGTGATAACCGCTGATGCTGATCGTGTTCCATTTGGGCAAGTGTTGGGAGCCGAACTCGATCGTATCGATGACCAGCCGCATCGAGGGCGCGGGCGGGAAGATGAACTCTTTCTGCGCGATGTACTCTTTGAGGATGTCGTTCTGAAGCGTGCCGCCGAGTCGATCCATCGGCACACCCTGCTTCTCGGCGGCGGCGATGTACATCGCCCAGATGATGGCCGCCGGTGAGTTGATCGTCATGCTGGTGGTCACTTGATCGGTCGGAATCCCGTCGAGCAGAATTTCCATATCTTTCAGGCTCGATACGGCCACGCCGCATTTGCCGAACTCGCCCGCCGATTCGGGCGCATCGGTGTCGTAGCCGTACAGCGTCGGTAGATCGTAGGCGATAGATAAACCGGTCTGCCCATGATCGAGCAAGTAGCGAAAGCGGGCGTTCGTCTCCTCGGCGCTGCCGAACCCGGCGAACATGCGCATCGTCCATAATCGGCCGCGTTGGGCGGTGGCGTGAATCCCGCGGGTGAAGGGATACTCGCCGGGAAAGCCCAGATCGTCCACGTAGTCGAAGTCGGGAATGTCGAGCGGCGTGTACAGGCGATCCACCTCCTCGCCCGATGCGGTGATAAACTTTTGAGCGCGCTCCGGCATGCGGGAGAGCGTGTGATGCAGCGTCGTCTCTTCCCACTTGTCACGGGCTTGCGCGATGTCAGTCAGCTTGGATTTGTCGTACATCGAATGATCTCCTCCGACGTGATCGCTGGCGACGAAACGTGACGCCTGACACGTGATCACATATCAAGGCTTCCGTAATCATGCTGCGGCAAACTGTCAACGAACTGGAATCGGATGGCATCCGTTTCTGTCCGTTTGTCCGTTTAAGAGTCCGTTGATAGCCCTATCGATCGACCGGTCCTTCCGGCGGTTGATCGGGCGGCGGCGTCAGCGGCAGCCCGTAATACGCTTCGAGGACGTTGCGCGCCAGCGGCGCAGCGCGATACGATCCCTGCCCACCATTCTCGATGAAGGCGACGACGACGATCTCTGGATCGTCATACGGCGCCCAGCAGGCGAACCAGGCGTGCGGCTCGCCCCCGCTGCCGGCCTCCGCCGTGCCGGTCTTGCCAGCTACCGCGATCGAGAAACCACGAAAGGCAAAACCGGCAGTGCCCTTCGGCCCGTTGATGACGCCGCGCAAGCCTGCGCGGATCGCGGCCAGATGCTCTGCCGATACAGGCAACGGGCCGATCGGTTCAGGCTGCCAGACTTCTTCCGGCGGCTCATTTTGCGATCCGATGCGCGCGATGAGCTGCGGCCGATACAGCGTGCCGCCGTTTGCGATCGCCGCGTACATATTGGCTAATTGCAGCGGCGTCGCCAGCACAAAGCCCTGCCCGATCGCCATATTCACGCCGTCGCCGGTTGTCCACACTTCGTTGAAGTTGTCGAGCTTCCAATCGGGATCGGGAATCACACCCGCCACCTCGGCGACGCCGGTGATGCCCGTCGTTCGACCCAGGCCGAAAGCGCGCGCCATGTTCGGCAGCGCATACGAGTCGGTTAACTCGACGGTCTTGCCGACTTCGTAGAACACAGTGTTATTGGATGCGCTCAAGCCGGTGACGAGATCGATGTTCCCATCGCCGCCGGTTTTCCAGTTCAACTTGCGGAAGGCCACACCCAATCCATCCCAGTAACCCGGATCGAAAAATGCAGAGTTAGGCTGATACCCGCCGACTTCCAACCCGGCCGCCATCGTCACCGGCTTGAACGTCGAGCCGGGCGGATACGCGCCTTGCGCCGCGCGATTGAAGAACGATGTGACGGTCGGCGTCAGCTCATCCGATGTGACGATCGACGGCCGGATCAACTCGTTCGGATCGAAATCGGGCTGGCTGGTCAGCGCCAGGACGCGGCCGGAGCTCGGGTCGAGCGCGACGATCGCGCCGGTCCGATCGCCGAGGATGTCATCGACCTGCTGTTGGAATTCGCGCTCGATCGTCAGGTAGAGGCTGCGGCTGGGCGCGGCGGGCCGTTCGACGACCTCCGTCACCAGCTGGCCTCCCGGTGTGATCGCGCTCAACATCGCGCCGTGCGTCCCGGCCAGGATCGATTCGCCCCACTGTTCCAGGCCGGCTTTGCCGATGAATTCGTCGCCGCGATACCCGCGCGCTTTCCAGGCGTCAAGCTCTTCCGGCCCGATGAAGCCGACGTAACCGATGACGTGCGCCGCCACGCCGCGATATTCGCGCGCGGCCTTATCCCGTAACTCGATGCCCGGCTGCGCTAGAACTTCTCGATTCGCCTGGCTCACGTCGAACGGGATGTTGGCGATCGGCACGAACCAGTCGGGCTGCGCATTGGCGATTTGCCCGGCAATCGCTTCGGGAGTGAGTCCGACGATCGGGCTCAACGTTGCAAACAATCCGGGCTGATCGACAATTTGACCCGGCACCAATCCGACCGTGACGATCTTGCCCTCGACCGCCAACCCTTTGCCCGCGACATCGTAGATATTGGCGCGGCGCGGGATGCTGTATTGAATCGAGAAGACGTTGCCGCCCTCGAGCGCCGGCCAGATCAGACCATCGTTCCACTCGACGCCCCATCGGTTCTGCGCGGGATCAAGCGCCAGCGTGAGCGCGTGATCGGCCGCCAGTGTGCCGAACAAGATCGTATCCCATTCGAGATGATAATCGACGGTGACGCGATCGCCGTCGCGCAGCGCGGACTTGAGCGCGGCGCGGGTGAAGTTTACCGTCGCGATCGTGTTTGCCTGGCTATAGCGACTGGCGAACCGATCCACATTGATCGCGGCTTGCGCGGCCGGCGTGAGCAACGCGTACATCGACGCATAATCGGCGCGCGCCCAGGCATCGAAGTACGCTTGCGCGGTTTGTTCGGCGGGAGGGGCCGTAGGTGCAACCGGCAGCGACGGGAGAGCAGGCGTCGGCGTCGCGGCCGGCCCGCTACAGGCCGTGGCGAGTAGCACGATAAGAATGAGCATGCGTTTGTGCATGCTCGAATTATAACGTGAAGTGGCAGCGAAGGACGAATACGGGATCGAAACGAACACCCTCTCCTCGTACGATGAGGAGAGGGTGTCGTCGATCAGGCTGGAGTAGCGACTATCCTTACGGTGCCGGTACCTCGAACAGCACCAGGTTGCTCAGGAACGCGATCAGGTTCGCTCGATTGGTCGCGCTCGTGTTGTTGAAGGCGTTGAACGCATCCTGCGCCTCCCCACTGTGCTCCAGGATCGCTTCGGTCAGCGTGGTATCGCGCCCGTCGTGCATGTACGGCGCGGTCGAGCCGACACCCCACAGGTTCTCGGTCAAGAACGTGGAGGCGCCCGTGCCGACTTCGTCGACCGCCTCGGCCAGACCCGTGCCCATGTTGTGCCGCTTCAGGTCGCCGAACAACTCGATGATGCCACGCCCCTGCGCATCGCGCCGCAGGCTGCCCAGCAGCGACCCGTTCGAGTTGGGAATCGCCACCCGGTTATCGGGTTGATCCGTCGTCAAGTTGAAGCGGACGGGGAACTGCGGTGTGACACCTCGTTGCACCGGGTTCTGTCCGGCGGGGAAGGTGGCATCCCGGTAGTTGGCATTCTGACTCGGCTCGAAGAACACCGGGTCGTTGATGGTGAACTGCGCCACGTGGCAAGAGGCGCAGCCGATCTGCGTGAACACCGTGCGCCCGGCGTTGATCGCATTATTCTGCGCCGCCGGCAACGCCGGGATCAAGCCCAACGACGCCAGTTCCTGCAGCGAGGTCGGGCGCGGCTGCGCCGCCAGGTACACCGACATGGCGGTCATGTCGCCGATGGTGATCTCGTTGCGGACGCTGTCGAAGTCGCCATCGACGTTATCGCCGGTGATCTCCACCGGCTGCATGCCCAGTTCGTTGTTGAAGGCCACCCGGCTGAAGATGCGGATGTTCAGGTCGGAGCCTTTCCACTGGAAGGGGCGAATGATGAGGTCCGCGCTCACGCCCCGCACGTTTGCGGTGTCGTAGGTGACCGTGCACGGGTTGACGACCGTCCGGTTCGCCACGATCGTGCCAAAGGCAACGCCCTTCGCCGTCAGAGTCCGCATGTTGGCGCCGCTTTGGCACGCCGCCACGCGCGCGGCTTCGCGGATGGCATGCAGCTCTTCGGTCATCTCCTCGGCCAGCACCTGCACCGCGCCTGGCGCAAACAGGTGCGGCGTGTTGCGCTGGATGAACTTACCCAGCTGACCACCACGCTGCGGGTCGCGGATGACGTTGGCCGAGGTTTCACCGGCGCCGTCAAACGGCGGCTGATGGCACGCCGTGCAGTTGGCGGCGTTCGGACCGGTGGGGCGCGCCGGCGTGTGGCGGAACCACTGGCCGGCGCCGCGCAGGTCGGCGCGGGGCACGCGCGTGAAGCGCTGGCCATTCCCCACGTTCGCGCCTACGCCATCGAGGGCGTTGAACTGCACATCGAACAGTTCATCGCCTTCTTCAAAGGCCTGTTCAAAGGCCGCCTCGTTTTGCCCGGCCTGAACCAGGGCGAGCAGTTCGGCCTGGTCGACGTGCAAGTCCACCGCCGCGCCGTCGTGCAGTTCTTCGACGCGGGTGAGGTTGGTGACGATGGCCCAGGCGCTCGCCACGCTGAGGAGCAACAACGCCAACGGTATCCCTACGCGCAGCGGCCAGCGCAGGGTTTTCCAGACTCGAAACCAGTTTCCAAGTGTGTCCCCCCTCATGGATGGCCTCCTTTCTGAAGCCCGAAACACTGATTCTATAAACACGAAACCGGTTTCCGACTGTGAGTCGTCTACGTGCTCCGCCTCCTTTCTAAAAATACATGGCTTTCATGCTCGAACTCGTCCGCCCGGTATGTCCTTGCAGTTTCGCCTCCTTTCTAGGCAATCGCACCTCGAACCCGTTCGTCTTGGCTGCGACCTCCCGTGGCAAAAATCCAACGCTCATGTATTGAACACGTGCGCCGTAGTGTAGGGCCTGCCCATCCCTGGGACGCCCCCGACTCTCCCGTGGAGAGTCGGACAAGGCGTGTCCGCCGCAAAGCGGCGGTGGGCCGCCAGGCGCGTGCCCGTCGCACGCCCACAACCCCACACGGGGGCGCAAGCAGGGGGCTAAGCGACTATCCATGCACTTGTTCTGAATCATGAGCCAAATCCAACGACGGCATATCAAGAATCTCGCCCGCGCTGTGCGCTTGCGCGAGCGCAAGACATAGCGGTAGCGAATGGTTTCTTCACACTGCTAGTCAGTTGTGGCGGCAGAGAGGGAAGTAGGCTGAGGATCGCCGCTGTCGCGCAAAAACCGGCAAGTAACGCTTTGCGCAATTCAACTGACTCTCATTGTAGGGAAGATCGCAATCCGTAACATTGGAGTTGTTTGGGATTTTTTGGTAGACTATTCACGATTCTGTGTTTTCCGCTTTATCCCTATCGAGAGGACGAAAAAAACCGGCTCCGTCACTGACGGGCCGGTTGTCTTCGCATGAACCCTGGCGCGGGCTGATATTCCAACCCGTCTACGCCGGAGACATCCCGTGCTCAACTTTCAACCGCTTTGCGCCTGACTAATCAACTGCCGCACCTGGCATCCGTTGCGCGCTTGTGGCTGGCAGGCCGCCGTGACATCGGTGACTGGCTCAACGCCGAGCGCACGCAACGCGCGCGCGACGTGGCACAGCGGCAGTCCAACCACGTTGGTATAGCAACCACGCACTTCTTCTACGGGGCTGAAGCCGTTGTGCTGGATGGCATAGCCACCCGCTTTGTCGAAGGGATCGCCGCTGGCAATGTACGTTTCCACTTCCGCGTCGCTGAAGTTGCGCATGCGCACATCGGTCGCCGCCAGATCGCTGAGGTAACGATCCGCCGCCGTATCGATCAACGTGATCGCCGTAAAGACCTGATGCCATCGGCCGCGCAGGCGTGCCAGCATGGCGCGTGCTTCGTCGGCTGTGCCCGGCTTACCCAGCACTTCGCCATCAAGCGAGACGGTGGTATCGGCGGAGAGAAGGATGGTTGGATAGTTGGATAGTTGGACGGTGTATTGGGCAGCGCGGGCTTTTTCCTGGCTAAGGCGCAAGACCATGGCGGCAGGGTCTTCGCCGGGTCGTTGCGTTTCATCGACATCGACCAAAGCAACGGCGAAGGGCAACCCCAGCAGCGCGATCAGCTCCCGGCGGCGCGGCGAACCGGAAGCGAGCATGATCCGCCGCGCGGGATTCGCTTCGATCGAAGCAAGAGCAACCTGCGCCGCGCGACGTTGATCGGGCTGACGATCGAGATCGGCAGTAATCGCGCGCAGCTGGCGGACGACAGCCGCGCGTTCAGCTGCGCCCAACTGAGAACAAGCTTCGGCGATCAGCGTTGGGTCTTCGGAGAAGATGTTTGCCCAGAAGCGCTCAAGTTCGTCCATGATCAGCCAGCCGTCGGATGCGCCATGAAATACTGGGTGAGCAACTCACCCATACCGCCGACGATTTCGTACGAGCCGAAGTGACCCTGACCGCCGGCGACGAAGATGCTTGCGCCGATCACCCATGCATCTGCTTGCAGCTGCTCATCGTACCATTGGAGCTGATCCATGTACGCCCAGAAGGCATCGGGATCAAGCGGGATCTTATTCCAGACTCCGATGAAATCCTGCCAACCCGACCCGATCCGCTCCGTGCTCACCAGGCCATCGATGCCGGTTTCGGTGATCACGATCGGCACGTGTAGTTCTGGCGGGATAACCTGGCGGTAGACCCGGCGATAGCGCAAAGTCAACGAGCCATCATCCGTAGCCGGATCGTAACCGAAGTCCATCGTCGGCGCGGCATATTCGTGCAGCGCTAGCGCGCCGCCGTGTTCCTTGACTGCTTGCAGCGCCGGGAAGAACTCATTCCACTGCTCGAAGGGCGGGTTGCCGGCCGCGAAATTGCCGACCGCGCACCTGAAGCCGTGCGCAGCCATCTGCCTCACCCGCTCGGCCTCGAATTGGCCGTACAGGGCCATCTTGGCTTCATTCTCGAACACCGGCTCGTTGTGCGCCTCCCAGTAATCGACGCCAACGTTGGCTCGATATTGATCCAGGTGTCGGGCAACAAAATCGGCGGCATACGCTGCCATATCCGTCACACCGGACGTAAGCGCGTTTTGAAAATCATATTGTTGCTGAATCCGGCCCACGACGAGCGTATTGGGCGAGTGTTGCTTGATTTCAGACGCTGCGCCCAGGTCTTCGAAGATCTTGACGACACGCGGGCGGCCATCGGCGATCATGCGATCCATGATCTGCGGATCGCGGAAGCGTTGTACGGCGATGCCCAGCTTGGTGGGTCGCTCAAATACGGGAAAGGTCCGGCGCGGTATCGGGGTCGGCTCCGGCGGCCGGGGCGTCGGCGTGGACGCAGAGGTGGGGGAAGCGTCCGCGATCACGTTGGGCAAGTAAACCGTGTGCGGAGACGGTGCAGCCACTTCCACTGGAGACTCCGTGCCGCTGAGCGGCAACGGGTTGCTCGTGCTACATGCGTCGAGTAGCGCGGCGAGCGCGGAAGCACTGGCCGCACTCAGGAATCGTCTGCGAGTGAAAGATCGTGTCATGGGGCACGCTTGAACGTGACGATTATACCAGCCCAAGCCGTTCGCCAGGTTCAGCGCATCGGGGTCACAATGAGAAAGGCCAGACGTGAGTCTGGCCTTTGCCCCAAGTCATTGCAGCCGACCGCCAAGTCAGGTGCGAGGACTAAAAGGGGACAACCAAAACTGTACTTCCATTCGCGACTGTTGTCAAGACTTTTGCCGATCAATTCATCATGATCTTTGTTCCAGCACGGGGAACAGGTTTTGCAGCACCGTCCATCGACCTTTAAAAGGGTATGTACCGAGGACTACGCGCGGCGAAGGTGTTTAACTTGCATCCGGGCGCGCGTATGCTATCATCGCACCATTCTCAATCGAGGTGCGGGTATGGATTGGCGGCGCATGGCAGCCTTCATCGCAATCAATGCGATCGTGTCGATCGTGGTCACCTTGCTGGTGCTATCGTGGTGGGAAGCGCAACGGCCGGCAGCGCCAAGCGTGAACCCGACCGCCACCACTCAGAGCGCGCTTCCGTCCGACACGACACCTCTTCCCTTCTCCACCGAATCCCCTGCCCCGCCGATCGCGCCGACGACCGGCGGGCCGTTTGTCTATATCATCGAGTCCGGCGATACGCTGGGCAGCCTCTCACTGGAATTCGATGTGCCTCTGGCGGATCTACTGGCGGCAAACGATCTGGCCGAAGATGCCGTTCTCTCCGTGGGACAGGCGATCACGATTCCCCTCGGCGGTGCGGCGGTCGTCGCCCCCGCGCCCGAAACCACACCTGAGGCGACCCGCGGCCCGGCTTTGGTGATCATTCGCGAGATCGATTCACCCGGCGCGCTCGCCGCTGAGGTCGTTATCCTGACCAACCTGGGTGGGACGATCAACCTGTCGGGCTGGACCTTATCCGACGGGAAAGACAACCGTTATACTCTTCCTGAGGTAACGCTGTTCACGGAAGCGGAGATCAATCTGCATACCCGTGCAGGGACCAACACGCCATCCGATCTGTATTGGGGTCAAAGCGAAGCCCGTTGGGGGGAAACGGGCACTGTCGCCTATCTAAGAGATATCGGCGGTAAGCTAGTCGCTACATACCGCGTACCGTGACGGGGCTTGCGCCCGATGGCTGTGCTGAAACTTAACCCGACCTCCGTGGTCACGCTGACTACTGGAGGTTTTTGAGTCCGACCGCTCTACGATTCTTTCTTCGCCGTATCCGTCGTGGTGTCTTTGGGTTGCTCGTCACCCGAAATCCCCTTGCGGAACTCCCGGATGCCCGTGCCCAGTTCGCGGCCAACTCGGGCAATACGACCCACGCCAAAAATCAGTAAGACGATCACCAGGATAATCAGCAGTTCAGCGCCACCAAAATTCGGCATACATGTGCCCCCTATTTTGCGAGAACACTAGTGCTCCGCCACAGTGATTTTGATGGGCGTAGCCTAGGGCCTCGTGCCCGTCATTTTCCCTGTGGTAGGGTACTAGCTCGCGTGAATCCATCTGCTGGAATTATAACACACGTGAAACGCGCGGCAACGCTGAATCTCAGCAAGCCTAACAGACACGCCACAGGCGTTCAGCCGGCCCAACTTCACCACCCACGCGTTGGGCATAGGCGCGGATGCGCGGCTCAACTTCAGTCGCATCGGCAAAGAATGTGCTCAGTTGCGAGCGATAGGCCAGGATCGCAGCAACCTTCGCCCGGATCGCCTCCTCGCTTAAAGGAATCGCTTTCGCCGCCCACCTCCCAACGCGCAGCACCGCTTCGATCCTTTCGGGCGTTTCGACATACGGATAGTCTTCGTAGTAGCTCAACTCACGGCCTAGCGCCTCGCCAGCCGCGCGGAGCAGCTGATGATCGACGTGATGCCCGGCGCTCAACGGCGCGATCACCTGCGCCGTCGGATCGATGCGGCTCAGTGGTTGCGCAATCGAAGCAACCGTGCCGGCGTCTGCTGCAACCATCGCACCGAAGATAGACTCTTCCGTCGCGTAGAGGGCCATGCCGGTGAGCGGATCGCGGCGATAGACCGCATCGGGATACGGCCAATGGGTCCCCTCCGCGCCAAGACACCTCAGCGCTTCAATGTCTTCCGCGCGGCGCCCAACCGGGTCGGTCTGCCAGCGTTCGTGCAAACGGTGTGCGAACGGCGTCAGGGGAGCGGATGGTGGGTCGCCGGCGAACACGGTGATCACTTGCACCGTTTGCCCGGACTGTACCAGTTGATGAAGCATGCCGCCGCAGGACAACGCAACGTCGTCGAGATGCGGCGACAAAAACACATGATGGGTAGTGTTCAATTGACAGCCTCAGATCAGCATGCTATACTTTTGCGCGTCGGGCCGTTAGCTCAATGGTAGAGCAGGGGCCTTTTAAGCCCTTGGTTGCAGGTTCGAGTCCTGCACGGCTCACCTCTTCACACGAATACCCGGCCCGTCCGTATAGACGGGCCGGGTATCGTTATTCTCATCATTGCACCACCAAGACAGTCACGGCATTCACAACGAGGAACACCAGCGTCCAGGTGCGATAGAGCAGGAGTCCGCCCCAGGCTGCAAGCAGTAGGCCCAGGTATATGGGATGGCGCACGTAAGTATACGGCCCGCGAGTGATCAGGCGTTGATCGGCGTACATCTGTACCCCGAAACCACTGGAGACGTTATACATCTCCCCCAGCGCCAGCCGTCCCCACAGCGCCAGGGCCAGGCCGGGAAAGTACAGTAGCGCGCCCAAGATTAACGCCGCAACCCGTTCCGGCGCGGGGAGCGTCACTCGGATCGGACGCCACAAGAGGATACAACAGCCAAAGTAGGGAGCGCCAATGAGGAGATAGACGCGTCGTTGCAGGATAGCGTCAGCCCGGCCAATGGCTCGGCCACGGGGACGGCGCAGCCCACGCCTTATCCCGATCAAGATAGCGATCAGCGGCGCCAGCATCGCCAGTCCGCCCACCCGGCGCGTCCACTTTTCGATCGCATTCAGTGACATCATCAAAACGATAGAGCGTCCGCCGGTCTGTTTTACAGCCGGCCCGCTGCCTTGAGCACCCGCAGCGCGTTCAAGGTGATCATCGTATTCGGCTCGCCTCGGCCCCAATCTACCACTTCCACATTCGACGTTCGCCGGCCAGGCCGATTCCAGAAGTAGCCTTCGGGTCTCCAGGCGCCGTCCGGCAGGCGCTTCGCTGCAAGCGTGTTCAGCGCCTCGTCCAATCTGGGATCGGTCAACGGCCCCAGCCGGGAGAGAATGAGCAAGCCCTGCAGGATATCGTAATGCCAGTACAATGGATAGTGTAGCTGCAGCCACTTCGGATCGATCACCTTGCCAGTTTTGTCCGAACGAAACAGGCGATGCCGCAGGAACAGCTCCGCCGTGCGTTGCGCCGCCGACAGGCACGTGGCGTCGCCGGTGGCGCGGTGATATTCGATCAGGCCCCACAGCGGCGCGAGGCTCTCGTAGAACGACGAATGGTGCGCGCGTTCCTCCTTGTCACAGTTCCACCCACCGTCCGGCCATTGCCATTCCAAGAGCGAGTGCGCGAGCTGCTGAACACGCGGATCGCCGGTCAGCCCCAGCCGGCTGCATGCGGCTAACGCATTCCCTTCTTGCGAAGCGCAGCGGCGCGTCAGGCCATTGATGCGCCGGATGCTGCGCCGATGCGACTCACCCGTCAGCCAGCATAACACCTGATCGGCAGCGGCGCGTGCACGTCGATTGTGCGGCGGAATACCTAACTCGACCAGCGATACCAGCCGCCAGTGCGCGCCGTCCCACTTCTTGTAGGGGTGCACCCCGAACCCGCCGGTGTGGACGGCGAGCGACTGTCCCGACCGTCGCCGCCCTGCCCCCTGCCCCGCCAGCAGTGACCGGATGCGCGGACTCCTGGGAATCTGCGCGCGGGCGGCGCCGACCTCCGGCGCATCGGGCGGCGCGTCCAGCAGATCGATTAACGTGAAGGTTCGAACTGAGGCATCACCTGCCTTGAGCAGCCATTGAATGGTCGGATCGTCGTGGTTCATACGAGTCTCACTCAAGCGTGTGGACGAGGCTCTCCAGCGAGCGTCGAGGCTTGGGCGCCGGTTCTTCTGCCGCGTAGCCGATCGGCAGAATAGCGACCGGCCACAGGTCTTCGCCAACGCCCAGCGCCTGGCGCACCTTCCCGTCGTCAAACGCTCCGACCCACACGCTCGCCAGGCCAAGCGCTGTCGCCGCCAGCTGTGCGAAGGTGCAAGCGATGGTCGCATCCTGTATGCAATACAACGTTGCGCCGCGTTGGCTGTATCGCGGCGCAGAGCGGGCCGGATTCGCGCAAAAGACTAGCGCCGCCGCTGCCTGCGCGATACAGTCTTGATTGCCCGCCGCGCGCACGAGCGCGCCCAGGCACTCGCGTCGGGTGACGACAAAAACCTCGTACGCTTGCAGATTGCCGGCCGACGGCGCGGTGTTCGCCGTCTCCAGAATCCGTTGCAGCTTCTCTCGCCCGATCGGTCCAGCGGCGAAGGCGCGGATTGAGCGCCGCGTGCACACCACCTCAAAGAAATCCATGGCTAACCTCTCCGGCCCACCCCGTGAGCGGTTAAGTGTACAGCAATGCATGTATTCTCCAGAATAGCAAGCAGTGCCCACCCCCACCGTAAGTCTATACCAGTGTGACCGACAAGCCAAGCGATCCGAATTAAGGGCAATCGCATCTGATGGCAATACCTGGTCCGCGGTGAGATTGCGCCGATGCTCTCGGCCCGCGTCCTCGCGGGCCGCGCGAAGCGGACGGGGACACGGACGGTGAGCAAAATTACCATCTGCACTCAACCCACCTATGACGCCGCCAGCCGGCTCATGGGCTGCGCCGGGCGTTCAGGTGCATTGGCGCGGCGGGGTTCTTGCCCGCCGCCCGGCTTTTCTGTATAATGCAACAGATGTTCGATTGGAGCAGGCGGTTATGACGCTCGAACTCAACAAGATCCGCGACCAATTGACGGCGATGGGACAGACGACCGCGCAGCGCACACTCGAACGCGAACGGCTGATGCCCGAAGTGCGCGACCTGCTCTCCCAGCATGCCGACAGCGCCGAGCTCCTCACGAAGATTCGACGCGCGCAGGCCGCCGGCTGGTTCGGCGCGATCCCGGCTGCCGAACGCATCGATCGAGTGTTCGATCCGCCGCCGCTCCCCCGGCGTATGACGATCATTGCCGCCGACGGTTCGCAGATTTATCCCGACCAGCATGGGCTGGCCCTTTACTACGTCATCAACGTCGGCAGCATTGTGCTGCGGTTGGGCAGCGGCGCAACGCCGCTGTGCGAGACCACGCCGACGATCGGCTTCTATGATACGCAGCTGTATAACGATGATGACCTGCTAATATCGAGCCAGGCAATCAACGCCCGGCGAGCGGTGGAGGAGATGGCCCAGCTCGCGAAGCGCGCGGGCGAAGAAGCCGGCCCCGCCCCAATCGTCGCGCTGCTGGATGGCAATCTCGCGCTCAACGCCCAGCACGAGACGATCTCTGCCACCGAGCGCGATGAGCTGTTGAAGCTCTATCTCGCCGGGCTGGACACGCTCAAGAGCGATCGAGTCGCCCTGGCAGGGTTTGTCGCCCGATCGGGAACCACCTCCGTCATCAAATTGCTGGAGCTGGCTACCTGTCCGCTTGACGAAGTCGCGAGCCGGGTGAAGAATCGCAAGGGCCGGCCTTTCAGTGGGCTGATCGTGGATACGCGCTTGTTTGAAGGCATGCTCGCGCCCGGCCAGCGCTCGGCCGCGTTTCAGATGCACCAGGGTTGGATTCGCATGTATGGCGAGGCCGGGCACACCATCCATCTGTTTTACCTCAACGTCGGCGCGCCGAACCATCCGAATATCGCTCGCGTCGAAGTGCCGGGCTGGGTCGCTGCCGATCCGGAATTGCTGGGGCTGGTACACGGCGCGATCGTCGAGCAGTGCCGCGTTACCGAGCGCGCCTATCCCTACGTGCTCACTCGCGCCGACGAGCTCGCCGTGATCCGCAGCGACGAAAAGGCCAACTTCGACCGGCTGATCGGCGTAGAATTGCAGCAGCGCGGCATCGAATCGCATCCTTCCGAAAAAGCGGCGACGAAAGCCCTCGCGCGGTACGGCCGGCGCTGAGACAGGAGACAAGATGGGCACTGCACCCGTACGAGTCGGACGTGTGATGCGGTCGAGCACCGGCGAGTTCAGTATCGGCACCCGCTTGATGCAGGCCGACACGCCGCGCTTCGGCTCGTTTGTCAAAGCGCCCTCGACCGATGGCTGCGATGTGATCGGCCTGATCTACGATGTGTTGATCGAAGACGATCCGTTCGTGCGGCAGCTGATCAGCGCCGATGTGCCCGACGAGTACATCCTCGATCAGCGCCAGCGCCAGTTGCCGACGATCGTCAGCGTGCTGGTGGTGGGCCACTGCCGGGAGGGGCAGATGTACGCCTACCTGCCCTCGCAACCCCCGACCGCGCTCGATACGCTGGTCACCTGCCTGGACGGCGAGATTGTCCGCTTCACCGAGGATTTCACTTACTTCCGCACGGTGCTCAACGCCATGAACGCGCGTCCCGATGAGCTGCTGGCGGCCAGCCTGCGGCACGCGGCCCAGGCGCGCCACGGCGATGGGCGCGAGTTTCTGGTGCGCGCCGGGCGCGAGTTGGCGCGGCTCCTGGCATCGGATACGATCCGGCTGGAAGGACTGCTGCGAAGGATCAGACCTTAAGCTAGTTCGTGTTGGAAAATGTAGCTTAGCCCTTGCTTGCGCCCCCTGGTGGGGTCGTGGGCGTTAAGGGTTCACAGGTCAAACGCCGACAAGCGGCTATGCTACGGCGCATTTTCCGACGGAAACCAGGCTAACCGCGCAGATACGCAGGCACAAAGATTACCTGCGTTCAAGCCGCGGTTGAACGGCGGCCCTCATAAACGTTCGCTTTCGCGCCGGTGCGATCGGCGCGCTAAGAGGAGATCAGGAATGGCACAGGTTAAGTCTGAACTGGATGAATTTCTCGGCCCGCGCGTCGAGTTCGAGCCGACGCAAGCGAAAAGCCGGCCGCCCGCCACGCGGCTCGGCGTCGTCGTCAGCGGGTCGTTGAGCAAAGGGCTGGAAGTCAAACTGGAGCGCAGCGCCGATATCGAAGCGATCGCCGTGGGCCGGTATGTGGTCGTGGCCGGCAGGTCGCGCCGGTTCTTCTCGATGATCACCGACATCGGGCTGGACGCCTCCGACCCGCGTATTGTCAAGATGCCGCCCGACATGAGCGATGATTTCATGCGCGATGTGATGCTAGGCACCAGCACCTTCGGCATGCTCACCGTTTCGCCAATGCTGGTGTTGGAAGAAGGTTCAACCGAACCGAAGCCGGTCAAGAGCGTGCCGGCTCACTTCGCGCCGGTCGTCGAGGCCAGCCCCGAAGACGTGAATATGATCTTTGGCGACGAACAGAAGGCAGGCCATTTCTACGTCGGCGAGCCGCTGGACATGGAGGGCATCCGCATCTACCTCGACCTGAAGCGCTTCGTCGAGCGATCGAGCGGCGTGTTTGGCAAGAGCGGCACCGGCAAGACCTTCCTCACCCGCATGCTGCTGGCCGGCATCGTCAAAGAAAACGTCGCGGTCAATTTGGTGTTCGACATGCACAACGAGTACGGCTGGAAGGCCCAAGACGAGACCCGGCGTGAGGTGAAAGGCTTGCGGCAGCTGTTCCCCTCGTCGCGCGTCGCCGTCGTCACGCTCGACGAGGAATCCAGCCGGCGGCGCGGCAGCAAGACCGATTTCGTCGTGCAGATTGGGTACGACCAGCTGGAGCCGGAAGACGTCGAGATGCTGGCCGGGTTGATCGGGCTGACCGACGTGCAGATCGGCGCGCTCTACGCCATCCACCGCCGCCTGGGCCGCAATTGGATCGCGCGGCTGTTGAACGACGAGCGCCCGCAGGAAATGCAGGATATGATTGATTCGGGCCAGCTGCATGAAAGCACGCTCGGCGCGATTCAGCGCAAGCTGGGCATTTTCCAGCGCTTCGGCTTCTTGCGCCCCGGCGTGACGGCGAACGCGGTGCAAGAGCTGCTCGGCTACATCGAGCAGGGCAAACACGTCGTGCTAGAGTTCGGCCGCTACGGCAGCTCGCTGGAGGCCTACATCCTGGTCGCCAACTACTTGACGCGCCGCATCCATCAGGACTACGTGCGACGCAAAGAGGCTGCGCAGGGCGGGCAGGTCGAAGAGCCGAAACCGCTGGTGATCACCATCGAAGAGGCGCACAAGTTTCTCGACCCGGCGATCGCGAGCCAGACCATCTTCGGCACGATCGCGCGCGAGCTGCGCAAGTACAACGTGACGCTGCTCATCGTCGATCAGCGCCCCAGCGGGATCGATCCGGAAGTGATGTCGCAGGTCGGCACGCGCGTGACCTGTCTGCTCGACGACGAGACGGACATCCGGGCGGTGTTCTCGGGTGTATCGGGCGCGAACGCGCTGCGCAACGTGCTGGCGCGGCTCGACACGAGGCAGCAAGCGCTGATCCTGGGCCACGCGGTGCCCATGCCGGTCGTCGTGCGCACCCGCGACACCACCACGCCGGATTATTACGCCTCGCTGGGTTACGTCGAAGGTGCGGAGTTGCAGAAGAAGCTCGAACGCGGAAAGAAGGCGCTGGGTCGAGACGGCGGGGGGATCGATTAAGTGCGATCCAGAAAGTTATACGGGCTGTCATGCTGAGGCGCGCCGCGCCGAAGCATCTCTCAACCGAGACCCTTCGCGGCTGCGCCGCTCAGGGTGACACTGGACAGAGTGGATCGACATCCCGCACGATTTCTTTGATTGCACTTAGGTCAGATTCCGCCCGGCTTTACGGATTACGGAATACGCCGCATAGGTGATCTGGAACAGGAAAGCCAGGAGTCCCCATCGCCTAGTGCAAGGAGGGAAGTATGGATGTCGCAGTCACGCAGCAGGGGAAAGTAACCGTCGTCTCGTTCACCGGCGCACTAGACGCCGCAGTGGCCGAAATGGTCGGCAGCTCGCTGGACGCGCAGGTGCGGAGCGGCAACACCCGCCTGGTCGCCGATGTCGGACAGGTCGGCTATGTCAGCAGCGCCGGCCTGCGCGCGCTGGTGCGAACGTTGAAGGATACGAACCGCAAAGGCGGCGACTTTCGCCTGGCGAACGTTCAAGCCAGCCTGCAGAGATCGCTGGAGATCACCGGTCTCACCAGCCTGTTCAAGACTTACCCCAGCGTGGAAGCCGCCGTCGCCAGTTTTGCGGCTTGAACTCGCCTGGATTCGCCCTACATGATCCCACTCAAGCTCCATCTTCACAATTTCATGCCCTACGCCGACGCGGCGATCGACTTCGCCGGGATCCACATCGGCTGCATTGCCGGCGATAACGGCGCGGGCAAGAGCGCCCTGCTCGACGCGATCACCTGGGCGTTTTGGGGCCGCGCGCGCTCGAAGCGCGACGATGAGCTCGTGCGCCAGGGCGCGACCGAGATGTCGGTTGCGTTGACGTTTGAGTTGAGCGGCAACGTGTACCAGGTGCTGCGCACGCGCAAGACGGGCAAGCGCGGCGGGGGCGCACTGGATTTGCAGGTCTATGGCCCCCTGCCCGGCCGCCCCCCATCGGCGACGGGGGGCGAATGGCGCACACTGGCCGAATCGACTTACAACCAGACGCAGACTAAGATCAACGAGCTATTGCGGCTCGACTACGACACCTTCATCAATTCGGCCTTCCTGCTGCAAGGGCGCGCCGACGAGTTCACGGTCAAAACGCCCGCTGAACGCAAGAAGGTGTTAGCCGACATTCTCGGTCTACAAACCTGGCAGAGCTACGAAGACCGCGCCCGTAAGCGCGCCCAAGATATCGAGACCGGGTTGCAGGCCATCGATGTGCGCCTGCACGAGATCGATTTGGAGATTGCGCGGCGGCCCCAGTACGAAGCGGAGGTCGCCTCGACGCAGCAGGCGGTCATCGAGTTAGGCGATACGCTGCGGCAGGTAGAGGCGCGTTACCAAAAAGTGCAGCAGGCTCAGCAAGAGCTGCGCCACATCGAAGCGCAGACGGCCGAGCTGGCTAACCGCGCCCGGCAGGCCGAACGCGAGCTGAACGCCGTGCTGACCGAGCTCGAAACCGCCCGTCGCAAAGCCGACGCCACCGCAACTCGCGCCGAACTCGCCGCCGTGCGGGATCAGCTCGAGCGCTTGCTCTTTCGCGAGACCGAACGCAACGAAAAGCGCGCGCGGCGGAGTGAGCTGGCCGAACAAAGCGCCGCGCTCAAAGGCCAAAACGATCGACTGGGGCCGGAGACGGAACCGCTCAAGGCGCGGCTGGAACTGCTCGCAGCGGCGCTCGATCCGACCTGCCCGACCTGCGGCCAGCCGCTCTCGCCTGAACATCGCCAGCAGGTTGTCGCCGAGCTGCAGGCCGAGATCGCACAGCGCCGCGACCTGTATCGCAGCAACGTCTCGCGACAGCGCGCGCTCGCCGCCGAGATCGCGACGCTCGATAAAGAGCTGGGCGTCCTCGACGCCGAGCTGCGCGGCATGAATACCTTGCAACGCCGCGAGGCCGAGTTGAACGCCGCACTGGCGGCCGCGGACGACGCGCAAAAGTCGATCGCCCGGCTGGAAGGGCGGCGCGAACAGTGGCAGAAGACCTTCGACGGCGATTCGATGAAGCAGGCCGAAGTCGCGGCGAAAGCGGCCGCACTGCGCGCCGAACTGGGCGACGCCGAGGCGATCCTGGCCGAGTACGAGCGCGTGCGGGCTGAGGAAGCGCGCGCGCGCCAGTTGCTGGGCGCGGCCGAGCAAAAACTCGCCGCGTGCGAGATGCTGGTCAAAGTGCGCGAGAGCAAGGTGGCCGAGCGCAACCGGCTGGCCGAGGAGAAAGGCATCTACGAGGAGCTGCGTCTGGCGTTCAGCAAGAAAGGCGTGCCGGCGATGATCATCGAGGCCGCCATCCCGGAGATCGAAGACGAAGCGAACGCGCTGCTCACCCGCATGACGGCCGGGCGGATGCACGTGCGCTTCGACACACAGAAAGAAACGGTCAAAGGCGATACCGTCGAGACGCTCGACATTCAGATCGCGGACGAGCTGGGCACGCGGCCGTATGAACTTTTTTCGGGAGGAGAAGCTTTTCGAATCAACTTCACCATGCGCGTGGCGTTGAGCAAGTTGCTGGCGCGGCGGGCCGGCGCCCAGCTGCAAACGCTGGTCATCGACGAAGGCTTCGGCGCGCTCGACGCTGCGGGCCGCGAGCGACTGGTCGAGGCGATCAATACCGTGCAGTCCGACTTCGAGCGCATCCTGGTGATCACCCACCTGGACGAGTTAAAGGATGCCTTCCCGGCCCGCATCGACGTGACGAAAACCGAAGCCGGATCGCAAATTGTAATTACCTGATTACCTGCTACTTGCTGCCGGTTTACCTGTTACCCGCTCCCGGTTTCCACTCGGTCCAACGCAAACAGAATCTCCTCCGGCACGATCAGCGCCTCGCTCTCACAGTTTGGACAAATGCCGTCCAGGCCCTCGAAGCGCAGCCCGCAGCAATTCCAGCAGATGTAGCGCGCCGGCGCTTCCTTGAAACGCAGCTGCGCCGACTCGGCCGGCGTGCCGCGCCGGGCCGCGTCGATCGCCGCGCGGATCGTATCGGACGAGATGTCCGACGTCGGGTAGAGGGTGAGATGTAACGCCGCGATCGTGCCCGCGCCATTCACCCGCGAGCGGGCCACGGCTTCAGCAATCATCGCCCGCGCGCGTTCCTGTAAATCGTCGCTCATATCATATCACCGCCATGTTTCGTCTTTGGTCAATCGGCCTGCATCGTTGTGTGACCTTAGAGGTCACACGCCTATTGATCGGAAACCTGGGCCGCGACCCCGAAGCCCGCTTCACGGCCAACGGCAGGAAGTATGCCAGCTTTAGCGTGGCTGTCAACCATGCCTGGAGCTCGGGCGAGGGTGAAAAGCAGGAAACCATAACCTTCATCACTGGCTTGCACCAAGCAGGCATGCTATTCTGCACCCGGAAATCTCCGTTTGAATCTGCTGCCCCAGGCCGACCGCCAGGCAAGACCAGGCGTTACAATCTAACCGAATACCGTTCAACCAGCTTCTTCGAAATAATGGAGCAGGCATGAAGAACACGAGAAAGGTAACTCCGACACGCCTTCGCCACTAGTCGCTCTTACCTCGACACTTGCTTTGCCCGGTAGCATGATGCACCGCTTAACGTTCGCACTACCTCACCCGAAAAGCGCCATGAGAGGAGG
This sequence comes from Anaerolineae bacterium, assembly GCA_035292585.1. Classification (GTDB taxonomy): domain Bacteria; phylum Chloroflexota; class Anaerolineae; order Fen-1058; family Fen-1058; genus DASSFZ01. The sequence continues at coordinate 59,892 of DATDPU010000073.1, forward strand.
AAGGTGACGATGAAAAAGATAACGCTATCCCTACTGCTTGGATGTCTGGCATTGCTGCTGAGCGCCTGTTCAGGAGCGAACTGTGTGTCAGGGAATGAAACGATACCTAATGATCTTGGTACTGGCCAGCAAGGTGGCATCGGCACAGAGGCGACGTTCTGTACGGACAAAGAACAGTACAACATCGGTGACATTGTCCACGTCACGCTGACGGTGACGAATCGTTATCGCGAGGCGTTGGTATTGGACGGCGGTGGACAACCGCTGATGGACATCTGCGGTCAAGGCGGCTGTTGGTCGCAAACTCAGCCAGCCGGCGCCGTGCCCACGCACTTAGTTCTGGAGCCAGGGCAGGCGCACACCATTCAATGGGAAATTGCGCCAGAACAGGCAACAGCGTTCCTAAATATTTACAACATTGCCTATCTGGGCGCTACTTGGATCGGCACCGACGGCGGGGTGGGCGACCTCCGTCTCGATTTCATTTATGGGGAGCGGCGCGGCTTGCCGTAAGGGCATCACAGACGCAAGGCGAATTACCCCACTTCAATTCAGACTCCATCGCATCAGGAGAAATCGCATGTCACTCACACATCGCTTCATCTCCTTCCTCACCGCAATCACTATTCTGCTGGGTGGCCTGCCAATGCCTCCGGGCATTTCGGCACAGGCTGCGCCCTCGCGTGCGGAAGTCGCCTTGCCACCAGTGCAAGCCCCGGATTCTTTTACCGTGCACGGAGCCGTGCGCAACCGGGATGGCACGCCCTTGCCTTCCGCCACACCGACCAATACTCCGTCGCCAACACCGACCAGCACAGCTACACCAAGCGCTTCGCCGACGCCCACCGATACGCCGACTTCCGGCCCATCGCCAACGTCAACAAACACCTCTACGCCGACTGATACGGC
>DATDPU010000074.1:0-2471 GCA_035292585.1 Anaerolineae bacterium
GCGTACGCGTAGATCGCGGCCAGGCCCAGCGCGATCAATCCCAGGCTCTGCAGCATGGTGCGCGTGGAGAAGTATTTCTCCTTGCGCATGAAGAGCGGATTGAAGAGATTGATCTGCTGGCTCATGCCGGATGCCTTACAGCGCCTTGGACTCGTGCCGCAGCGCGGCGCCGATCAGGTGGAAAAGCCGCCATTCCTCGCTCGGCTCTAGCTCCGCGCGCGCGCCGAAATTGATGGCCGCGGATAGGTGCACGCGCTCGACGGGCATATCCAGATTTCGCGCCAGGTACTCCAGGAGCCCCGTCTCCTCGGGATCGGGAGCGAGCATCAGCTTCGCCACGGGCACGTACGCGAATTGGCGGTCAAAGTGGTCAAAGGTACGCTGCAACTCGAGCAGCACGCGCTGGAACTGCTCTTCGCGCGCCCCGCCGGAGCCCGATGCCAGCGCCTCAAGCCCCACATCGATGCGTCGCGCAAGCATCAGCTCGTGGCGAAAATTGATCGTCAGCAATCCCTCGCTGCTGCTCATGTATAGCATGGCCAGGCCGCGGTCGTCATGCTCGAAGAGCGCAGCAATATTGCGCTGCGAGGTCTCGGGAATATCGATGACGCTCAGGGGAATGCGGGCGCTCTCGAAGCGCGCGATGCATGCCTGGATGAGATCGTTGCGCGCGGTAACGGCGTACATCGACTGCGCGCGCTCGCCACCCGAGGGGTTGGGCGGCACGGCCAGCACATCGACCGTCGCGTCATTGACGTGATAGTCGAGAAGATCCTTGATGCGCCAGCGGATCGCCGTCTTCAGTTCAGCCTGTGGCACATTGGGCGCCTCCACCAGGAGCATCTGGTATTCGCCTGGCGCCAGAAGCGTGGAGCACTGGTAGCGACTGAACCCGTGTTCCTTGGCCAAGTGCTGTGCGACGTCGAAATCACCTTCGTAGGCCTGTGTGCCGCAGACGTCAACGGTCGCAGCGCCGCCCGGCGCCTGCAGGCCATGCACGAAGCTCAGCTCGCCCGGTTGCAGGCTCACCGCGAGCCACCCGGGTTCGCGTGTGCTGCGCGTAATTGGCCACCTCATTCCGGGCATTGCCCCCAACTTCCTGATTTAACTTCAAAATAAATCAATAACCACTTGTTGTCAATGAGATTTCTGTAAAAGTAGCATATTCCCCGGTATCCAGTTTCCGCACACTTAGTTCGCCACGGTAAGCTGGAGTTGCCGCTCCACGTAGGTCGCGCCAGTGCCGCTCGCGCAGGGGGTAGCGTTACAGCCGGTGGATACGATGCGATAGGTCGCTACCGAGCCCCCACCCTCGCTCTCGGTGCCAAACGACGTGCAGGTGACTTCGGCGAAGAAGCCGGACAGCGCGGCAGGGAGCGCGATGGTCGTGGTTCCGCCAGGACAGGTCGCGTTGCGAAGGACCCGGTAGGCCCCCCAATCCACGCCTGCGCGCGCCGCTTGATAGGCGCGCGCGCCCTGCTCGTCCATGATTCCGGTTTCGACCTGTACATTCGACACGGAAAGCAGGTACGCGCTTATCGCAGCGATCGAAACGATCAAAAACAATGCCAGAACGAGGGCGAAGCCGCGGGCGCGGCGCAGGGTCGGCTTCATGGCGCGTTGTTCACGTGGACCGCGTGATAGAGGCTCACGGTCTCCACGGCGCCGCCGAACAGCTGGCGCCGCAATTGCAAGCGCAGGGTAAGCAAGCCGAGCTGCGCCGACACGCTCGGCGTGTACTCGAACTCGCAGCCGATGACGTGCTCCGCAACGAGCGCCGTCGTACCCCCGAACACTGTGGGCTGCGCTGCCGACAGGGCATAGCCGCTGTGCCGCAAGATCCTGCCGGCCGCGAGGTCGCATTCGTACGTAATCGGTCCGGAGATGACGAAGAACCGCTTGCCAGGCGAATCGTGCAGAGCGCGCATGAACGTCATCGGCGCGAAACTTATGCGATCGCGCGCGGCTTCCGCGGTATCCACGGCGGCGATGGCGACGCGGTTGAGCGTGCCCGCAGTCTGGTATGCGTCCTGGCCAGGGAACCCGTAGTTGTTGAGCACCAGCTGGTCGCTCCCGGCGCTGACGGCGCCGGGCAGCTTGCCGAGTGTCTTGAAGCAGCGGTCTCCGGCCGGCAGGTCGAATGACAGCTGGTCATTGTCGGGCGCAGCGAAAGTCGCATCGTCGCTGTCGCAGTCGACGCCGCCCGCAGGTCCGCCGCCATCGGCGCGGTAGCGCCCCGCGGTACGCACGGCGATGAACTCGAGGAAATTGGAGCTGCCCGCAGTCGCGGTACGCACGCTGTTTGGCAGGGCGAGCTTCACATCGCGGCCCATGCGTTGCAGCGCGTTGTCGGCGATGTCGGTGAGCTCGGCGCGAAGCGCGATGTCGGTACCCTGGCGCAGCGGGTTGATGAAAAAGGCGATGGCAGCGACGATGATGCCGACGATCACAATCGTCAGCACCAGCTCGAT
>DATDPU010000075.1:0-8873 GCA_035292585.1 Anaerolineae bacterium
CCCCGTGGGCCTGCGGCGGACGGCAGTGCCAGCCGCCGCCTTTCATTGTCAGCTATAAGGACGGGCGGCGGCCTGCCCACGAGCGCAGCGAAGAGGGTTGTGCCGTCCCAACCCCGCAGAATTAGGCGGTCGGGGTACTAGCGCACTTGTGTGTCATCACCAGTTAAGGCAGGGTTGACGCCCTTGCCGGTCAACGGTACAATCGCTCTCGCTAAGGGAGCGATTCTCGTCATGAAGTATCACCTTCACGTGTTCGGCTGCCAGATGAATGAGGCCGACATCCAGCGCGTCGGGTCGGAGATGGAAAAGATCGGCCTGCGCGCGGCAACGCATGCCGGCGAAGCCGACGTCATCGTGCTCAACACCTGCGTCGTGCGCCAGTCCGCCGAGGACAAGGCGCACAGCTACATTCAGACGCTCAAGCCGATCAAGCAGCGGCACCCCGACAAAATCATCACCGTCATGGGCTGCATGGTGGGCGTGAAGGGCAATGGCGCGCTCAAGCGCGCGTATCCCTGGGTCGATGTGTTCATGGCCCCGTCGGAAACGCGCCCGCTGATCGATTTCCTGCGCCAGCGCGAAGCAGTCCAGCTGCTTGAGCAGGAAACCCACGAGCGGTATGCGATTCAGGATGGCGAGCTGCTGTTGCCCGAATACGAGCGCGGCCGGCGCGTCAGCGTACACGTCCCGATCGTGTACGGCTGCTCACACGCCTGCACCTTCTGCATCATCCCCTTCCGGCGCGGCGTCGAGCGCAGTCGGCCCGTCGGCGAGATCGCTCAGGAAGTCCGCTCGCTGGCCGAACAAGGCGTCAAAGAAGTGACGCTGCTGGGTCAAATCGTCGATCGCTACGGCAAAGATGTGCCCGACGGCCCCGACCTGGCCGACCTGCTGCGCGTCGTCCACACCATCGACGGCATCGAGCGCATTCGCTTCCTCACCTCGCACCCCAATTGGATGAACGACAAGCTGCTCGACGCCGTAGCCGAGCTGCCTAAAGTGTGCGAGCACATCGAGGCGCCCGTGCAAGCCGGCGACGACGACGTGCTCAAGGCGATGCGGCGCGGCTACACCGCCGACGACTACCGCCGCCTGATCGACACGATTCGCTGCAAGTTGCCCGCCACATCGATCGCCACCGATATCATCGTCGGCTTTCCCGGCGAGAGCGAGGCGCAATTCCAGAAAACGTACGACTTGCTCGAAGAGCTGAAGCTGGATGTCGCGCACCTGGCGCGCTATTCGCCCCGGCCCCAGACCGTGGCCCAGCGCACGCTGGAAGACGACGTGCCGGAAGTCGAGAAGCTGCGTCGCTTCCGCGAACTGGAACAGTTGCAGGAGCGCGTCGCCGCCGAAATCAATCGCACGTATCTAGGCAAAATGGTTGAGGTGCTGGTCGAATCGCAGCACAAGGGCAAGTGGCGCGGCCGCACGCGCACCAACAAGATCGTGTTCTTCGAGGACGAGGCGGACCGGATCGGGCAATTGGCAAACGTGGAAATCACCTGGACTGGCCCGTGGAGCATGCAAGGCACAGTTACCACCTGACGAAAAGTTGGGGCAGCCGGTTGGAGCAGCCGGTTGGAGCAGCCGGTTGGAGCAGCAGGTTGGGGCAGCAGGTTGGGGCAGCAGTTGAACTGCTGCCCCAGCTCTTTGATATAGCCCGAAGCCCGCGTCTCGCGGGCGGGCTACTAGTCACCCCAGCCAGCTTTCTGAAACCGAACGGCGCACTCCCGCGCGCATAAACAGCCCACCACCCTCCCGCGCCCGGCTGGAGCTGCGCAGACGGCCGCGAGAGCTATCCCGCGCCGGCAATGACATTGCATACTTCAAATGCGTGACACTTTGCATTTCCACGCGCGTCAGGAGAGAGGTAGTATCAAAACGCACATCGATCGCGTGCGTTTTCCTTCTTCCGCCAGCTGTCCGGTTCGCCCATTCATCCCACACAAGGAGCCAAACATGCTACAGGCAGAACGGTCCCAGCCACAAAGCCGGAAACCTCTCATCATTGGCAGCCTCAACCTCGTGTTCGCCGCCATCTACCTGCTTCTGGCGCTCAACGCAGCCAACAGCATGGAAGATGCAGTGAGCCAGGCGCCGGCGTCGTACCGCAGCGCGCTGCGCACCACGAACTTCCTGGACATAGCCGCCGATGGCATTGGCTGCGTCGGGCTATTGATTGCCGGGCTTCTGCTGTTGCAGAAGCGCGCTGCGGGCCGCACACTCACGCGAACGATCGCCCGCATTCTGACGGCGGCGATTGTGATCATCCCCGCCTACATCGTGATCGCCTTCGGGGGCGCGGCGGGTTCGATCTTAATTCAAGTCGTCTTCGGCCTGCTGTTGCGATTCGCTTACCCGATCATCGCCGCGCGGCAATTGGCTCCCTCGCCGGCGGAACTAGGACTCACTTAGACCCCATGTCTCAACGCTCGTGTCAGAACAAGGGTAGCGCCGCGCCCTTAGCCCGCGTTCGCGCGGGCGTTTCCAGCTATTCACCCGACCGCGCGGACGCGGTCGGTGAGCAAACTGCGTAAGGTGAGATATTCAGGTTGCGCCGCTTGTTTATCGGCGTGCTTATTTGAGTTCACCCTCGATGTCCAGTGGCGGAGCGCCGACAATACGACGCTCGGAGTCAGCCCGATCAAAACGTATGCAGATGATACGCAGGGAGAATGGAAGTGGGTTAACGCAAGCGTCGTGGCGCCCAACGGGGCAAGTGAAGCCCAGATACGCATCAGCGTCAATAGCCTGAATAGAACGATCTATGTCGATAACTTCTACTTTGGCCGATAGGCGGCGCCGGTCGCGGCCCATTCGATTCAAGACGCGCGCCGTGGCTGAAGCCTTGGCCGGCTTCTTTGCGCAGCATCCCATGCTCGTATATGCCTAAGCACGCCCTGGAGCGACTTCTGCCCGAACAAAAAGTTGGGGCGGCAGTTGAACTGCCGCCCCAGTATTGTTTAGCCGGAACCTTGGAACGATTTGATCTTATGCTGAACCGCGTAGGCCGCAGCCTCGGCGCGGTTCGCCAGCCCTAGTTTGCTCAGGATGCTGCTCACGTAATTGCGCACGGTGCCCTCGCCCAGGTACAACATCTGCGCGATCTCCCGGTTAGTCTTGCCTTCGGCCAGCAACGCCAGCACCCGCATCTCCTGGTCGGTCAGGTCGCTGAACGCCGACTTCTCTTCTTTGCGCTGCGCCTCGCGCACCCGCTCAAAGACGCGCTGCGTCAGCGCCGGATCGAGCAGAGCCTCGTCCCGCCCCATCGCCTCGATCGCGTGCACCAGATCATCGCCGCCGATCTGCTTGAGCACGTAGCCGGCCGCGCCGGCGGCAATCGCATCGAACAGCATCTCGTCCTCAGCGTACGAGGTCAACATGATCACTTTGGTATCGGGCAGCAGCTGCGTGATCTCGCGGCACGCATCGATGCCGCTGCCGCCCGGCAGCCGGATATCCATGACGACCACGTCCGGGCGATGCGCCTCGGCCTTCTGGATGGCTTCCCTGGCTGTGCTGGCCTCGTCGACGACGGTGAAATCCGGGTGGCGATCGAGCAACGCTTTCAAGCCCAGCCGGACCACTTCATGATCGTCGACGATGATAATGCGAAGGTGTTTGTTCACAGTCCCCTGCCTGATGAGAATGCCACGTAAGTTTACCTCATCCGGCGGTAGTCAGCAAACCGGCTCACAAACACCAAACTATACTGCGCGCGGTCACGGATGGCGCTTTTTAATAGTTGTCTGCAAACACCGAGACCGCGCGGACGCGGGCGGTGAGCAAAAGCGCAAATCATGCCCGTGTTGGATATAAAAACGAAGGCGGACGCCGGTAGGTCCGCCTTCGTATTCGTACTGCTTGGTCTATCAGCGTTCACATCGATTCGGCCATGCCCAGCGCGCTCAACACCGCCGAGTGAACCACCCAGGTCGGCGTATACAAGCTCTTCCCGATCCACAACGGCGTGTAATCCCGGCTGGCCCGCTCCTCTGAAGATATCAAATAGGCCGCGCCGCGTCGAATGGCGCTTGCGAGCGCACCGTTCGCATGGCCATAGCGCAGATAGGTGGCGAGCGCTTGCAGGCAGTAAGCGGTTTCTTCCGCCGTGCTGAGGTTATAGTATCCCCACGATCCGTCGTCCTTCTGCGTGTTGACGATCCAGCGGATGGCATTCTCCGCCAGGCCGCGGTCTTCGCGCAGCGCGATGACGGCGTGCGCGGTCGTGTAATAGGGCGAGACGTGCCACTTGTCGAACCAGAAGGTGCGCATCGTGCGCGCGCTCTCCAGGAACTTGAGCGTCTTCTGGATCATCCGGCAGCGATCGGGAAACTCTGGGGTGGCGCGCAGCGCATCCAGCAAATGCACATGCGCGCTGATCGAGGGGTTCCGCTCGTAGGGAAAACAACGGAAGTGCTCTTCCTCTTCGAATTGCATCAGCAACGCCGGGTCCGGCTCGACGCCGGCCCAGGTCAGCGCTCGGAAGACCGTCGAAGTGCCGTCGAGATCGGGCAGCGCGAAATACGAGTTGTAGCCGGCCCCGTGTTTACGCCGGGTTTCGTCGATCAGGGCGTCGACGTGCGGCTGGATCAACGCCGCCAGCCCCTCGGCGGTGGGCCAGACCTGCGCCGCGTTGAATAACACCCAGGCCGGCTCAAACACGTCGATGGGATCGACGGCTGGCGCTGCGCCGCCGTTACGCGCCAACACGCGCGCCAGATACTCGTGCGCCGTGAGATTGTTCGGGTCCTTTAGCAGGAAATACGCCGTGGCGGCAGGCGATGAAGCGATCGACCCATTGGCGTCCTGCAAATCGCTCACGCGCCGCACGTCCAGCTCGTCGCCCAGAAACTCGGCGCTGAAGATAGTCGAGACGTAACGGGTGTAGATCAACTCGGGGGGGATCAATTTCAGTTTTGCCTCGCGCAACTGAGCGATGTTGCCGAATGACTCGTACGGCAGGTCCAGCCGCCGGCGCTGCGCTTCAGCCAACAAGGTCGGCAAGATCAGCTCGAAGCCGATCGTATCGTACGGATCCCATTCCAGGCCCGCCAGGTCGTGCCAGATGGCGTGCTGCGCGGATTCAATCCGATCCGCCCACAGCGCGTCACCCTGCTCCGCTTGCCAGTGCGCCAGCGTGAGCGCTGCGACCAGCGTCGATAACACCCGATCATAACTGTAGTTCAGCCGCGCGCCCCAGCTGCCATCGGCGCGTTGATTCGCCAGTAACCAGTCGAGCGCCTCAGGAAAGGCCGGGTACTCAGGCGTCGTTCGGTCGGGCACGCGCGCCGCCCAGGCCGTGTCGTAAGCCGTCGGCGCAATGCGGCCGCTCCCGACTACGCCCAGGAAGTCGCGTAACTCCATGGCCCACGTTTCGCGAGGCCGGCTGCAGCTCGCTTGACACAAATCCGTTTCGAGCTCCGCCAGATAAGTCGACATCCCTTATCCTCATCCATCTGCCCCCCGTATGCGCCCCCAGACGTTTGCAGTGTAGCATGTCCAAGTATGAATCGAGTGTGCGATCAAGGGTGAAGCATTGGGAACACCTTGCCAAAGCATTGCAATTGAATTGCAAGCGTTCTAAATGAATCGACGCTGCGAGCCTGGCTGCACAGCGCCGAAGCCGGGGAAGCCAGGCGCTCAAAGATACTTGAGCGCGATCGCCTTTTGTTCCAGCTCGGCGCGGAACTCCGGCGCGGCGATGTCGATCAACGCGCGCGCGCGTTGCCGAAGAGTTTTGCCGTACAGGTGGGCGACGCCGTGTTCGGTCACGACGTAGTGGACGTGATTGCGGGTGGTGACGACTCCCGCGCCTGGCCGCAAGGTCGGCACGATCTTGCTGATCAGGCTACCCTGGATGAGCGCGGTAGACGGCGCGGCGATGATCGGAATGCCCCCCCGGCTGCGCGAAGCGCCGTAAATGAAATCGACTTGACCCCCAACGCCGCTGTACAAGCGCGTCCCGATGCTATCCGAGCAGACCTGCCCGGTCAAATCGATCTCGATCGCCGAATTGATGGCGACCATCCGATCGTTCTGCGCGATGACGAACGGATCGTTTACGTATTCGCTGGGATGCAACTCGACGATCGGGTTATCGTGGACAAACTGGTATAGTTTCTGGGAACCGAGCATGAAACCGGCGATGAGCTTGCCGGGGTGCAGGGTCTTCGCTTCGCCGTCGATGACGCCCTGGTTCACCAATTCGATCACGCCATCGGAGAACAGCTCGGTATGCACGCCGAGATGTTGATGGTTCCCCAACAGCTGCAAGACGGCGTCGGGGATCGCGCCGATGCCGGTCTGGAGCGTCGCGCCGTCGGGGATCAGTCCGGCGATCTGTTCGGCGATCTGGCGGGCGAGATCGGACGAGTCGGCCATGTGCGCTTCGGGCAGTGCGTAATCCACCGGCACGATGTAGTCCAGCTTCGACACGTGGATGAACGAATCGCCTAGCGTGCGGGGCATATTCGGATTCACTTCGGCGATCACGATGCGGGCCGCTTGCGCCGCGGTTTTCGTCACCCCTACCTCTACGCCGAACGAACAAAAGCCGTGCTCGTCAGGCGGCGTGACGTGGATCAGCGCGACGTCCAGCGGCAGGTGGCCGTTCTTAAACAGGCCGGGGATTTCCGATAGGAAACACGGCGTAAAATCGGCGCGGCCGGCGTTGACGGCGGCGCGCAGGTTATCGCTGATGAACAACGTGTTGACGCGCAAATGGCCGCTCATCGCCGGCGCGACATAATCGGCATTGCCGATCGTCAGCACCTGCACGATCTCGACATCCTGCAGTTCCGGCGCGCGGGCGACCAACGCCGCCAGCACCTGCTGTGGCACCGAGCAATTGCCGGTGAGGAAGAGCCGTTGCCCGGAACCGATCGCCGCAGCGGCCTGCTCCGGCGTCACCACCTTGCGCCGGTAAGTCTCCAGCCAGGAGCTCATACGCCGCGCTCTTGTAGACGGAGCGAATCCGCCAGGGTCGGGTTGACAATCTGGCCCTCGCGCACCGCCACGCCGCGCCGCAACGCGGGCAGGTTAGCCAGCGCGGGTTCCAGCCCGCTCAACGCCACCTCTTGAATCAGCGGCCAGGCCGCATTGTTGAAGGCGTGCGTCGCCGTGCGCGCGACCACCGCCGTCATGTTAGGGACGCAGTAATGGATCACATTCTCTTCGATATAAATAGGATTCAGGTGCGTGGTCGGCCGGCTGGTTTCAACACAGCCGCCCTGGTCGATGGCGATGTCCAAGATCACCGAGCGCGGCTTCATCGAGCGCAGCATCTCACGTGTGACGACGATTGGCGCGCGCGTGCCCGGCACCAGCACCGCCCCCACCAGCACGTCGGCAAATTTGACCACCTTGCGGATATTGAACGGATGTGACACCATCGTGATGACGCGGCCGCCCGGCTCGCGCATTTGGTCGATGGCCTGCAAACGCGCCAGGTCCTGGTCCAGCACGTGCACGTTAGCGCCTGCGCCCAGGAAGGCGCGCGCCGCCGCCGTGCCCACCATGCCGCCGCCGATGATGACGACTTCGGCCGGCGGCACACCGGGCACCCCCCCCAGTAGAATACCTTTGCCGCCGCGATCGTTTTGCAGCAGCATGGCCGCGATCTGCGGCGCCATCCGGCCCGCCGCCTGACTGAGCGGCGTGAGCACGGGCAGCAGCCCATCGTCGCTTTGAATCAACTCATAGGCAATCGCCGTGACGCGCTTGGCGAGCAAGCCTTCCACTCGTTCACGCTTACCCGCCGCCAGATGCAGAAAACCCATCAGGGTCGAGCCTTCGCGCAGCCAGGCCACCTCTTCTTCGGTTGGGCGCGCGACTTTCAGCACCAGATCGGCGCGGCCATACACCTCCTCCGACGAATACACGATCCGCGCGCCGGCGCGCTCATAATCCACATCCGAAAAGCCCGCGCCGCTGCCGGCGTTTTTTTCCACATAACACGCATGTCGGGCGGCGGTGAGCAACTCCACGCCGGCCGGCGTCAGCCCGACGCGATGCTCACTCTCACGCCGTTCGCGCGGGACGCTGATGTTCATAACGCCTCCTCTAGTTCCGACCCGCCCTTGTTCACAGGGAAAGCCGGGAGGGGTGATCGGGCTACTTTTGCCTGGCGCGCACCAACAAGACCGGGCAGTGCGCATGCCGGACGACCTTCTCGGCTACACTGCCATACGCCCAGCGCGCCAGCCCGGTGCGACCATGCGTGCACATCGCGATCAAGTCGGCTTTGACATCTTGCGCGAAGGCGATGATCTCTTCGGCCGGTTCGCCGAAACGCACTTCGATCTGGGTGCTGATATTGCCGTGCGCCAGATCGAGCGCAATGCTGTGCAAGTAGTTCGTCAGTTCCGTCTCGATGCGCTCGCGCTCCTGGGCATGCAGTTCGAGATCGTTGCGGCTCATCACTAACGGATACATCCGCACCGGCGCGGCGCCGGTCGGCATGCTGGCAGCCAGGGGCGCGACCGAAATCAAGTGAACCTTCAACGTCCGGTTCTGAATCAGGTCCTTGACGTAGGGCAAGGCTTGCTCGGCCACTTCTGAGCCGTCGAGCGGCGCCACAATGTTGCGATACATATTGACCTCCTCCCTCGGTGTTGGCGTCGATGGCGTGCATTGTAGCATCGAGCGCGCCATTCGCCCTAATCGCCTAGGTCGATCTCTTCCTGGCGATTAGCGCTACCGGCGCGCTCGATCATCCGGCTATACAACTAGTACCCCGACCGCCTAATTCTGCGGGGTTGGGACGGCACAACCCTCTTCGCTGCGCTCGTGGGCAGGCCGCCGCCCGTCCTTATAGCTGACAATGAAAGGCGGCGGCTGGCACTGCCGTCCGCCGCAGGCCCACGGGG
>DATDPU010000076.1:0-27023 GCA_035292585.1 Anaerolineae bacterium
CCCCGTGGGCCTGCGGCGGACGGCAGTGCCAGCCGCCGCCTTTCATTGCCAGCTATAAGGACGGGCGGCGGCCTGCCCACGAGCGCAGCGAAGAGGGTTGTGCCGTCCCAACCCCGCAGAATTAGGCGGTCGGGGTACTAGTGGTCAGTCCACTTGAAAGCGATGGGCCGTAGACGGGCACAGGGCCCTAGGCTACCCATCAAAATCAACTGGACTAGCCTAATATCAGTCGCTGAAATTCGCGCGCTTGGCGCCCTCCTCCACCACCAGGGCAAAACTTTTCCGGTGATGGGTATCGTCACAGCCGCAGGTATCCCCCAGGTCCAGGGTCAACTTGACGGCGAGTACCTCTTCCGGCGTCAGCGGTTCACCCCGCTCGATTTTCGCCTTGAGCGCCGGGTTGAGCGTGTCCCGGACATCTTCGAATTCGTACTTCATCACATCCTCCTTCAGATGCGATTAAGAATGTGTTGAGTCACCTGGAGCAACCCTTGATAGCCCAGGTAAGGGTATTCGAGAATATTCACGTACTGGCTGTTGGGATGGGTGATATGTAAGAAGGCGGGCAGGCCGAGGTCGCGGGCAATTTCCGCCTCCAGGCTAGAGCCGAGAACCAGGTGTGGCCGGGTCTCGGCCAGGGCCTGGCGCACGCGCTCGACAGAAGGTTCGAGCAGCACAATCCGCCCATCGGAAGGTTCGAGCCAGCTCGTCAGGTCGGGATCGAATTCGCACGGCGGGAGCGGCGTGCGCAGCGCGATCAGGCAGGGGCGCATCTCCATTTCTTCCGCCACGAAACGCGCCCAGCTCAAAGCCGCCACGCCCTCGGCGATGATGGCTACAGGCAGGTGCTTGACCTGCGCCGTTTTTTCCATGAACACCATGTCGCTCAAACCGACTTTGAGCTTGACGCGCACCATCTCCTCTTCGCGGGCGAACAAGGCTTCCAAGCGTTCGGCCTCTATATGCAGCTGCTCGCCGGCGGCCCGCAACCAGACCTCCGTGCCGCGCAAGCCCAGCGGCAGGCCCAGGGGCGAGCTGCACACCGAAAGATCGAACGTGTCACGCAAGTACTCCGCGGCCGATACGCCGATCTCCGGCGTGATGAGCAAGGTGGCCTCGGCGTGGCTGGCCTGGCGCAAGTCATCGAATACGTTATCGCAGCCCAGCCGGTTGACGGTCAACCCCAGCGCCGCAAGCAGGCGGATCAGCTCGCGCACGTCGGCCCGCCATTGGCGCGAACCGCTGACGTTTCCGATCAAATTCACCAATCCTGTCTCTCGATCGGCATAGGGATCGGCAAACTTCTTGACGAATTGCAGGAGCGTCTCGTTGATGCCCCAATACTGATTGCCCCGGAACCCGCCGGCGACGCCGACCATCGGGAGGTTGGGGTTGACCTTGGCGATCACACTCGCCACATCATCCCCGATGATTTCCGGAGCGCACGCGTTGACGACGATCTTCGGCCCGGCCTTTTCATAGGGGTTCATGGTTTCGAGCAGGGCCGCGATGAGCACGTGCGTGCCGCCGAAGATCACATCTTGCTTGTTCATGCCCGTTTGGCAATAGTCGTACTCCCGATTCTGTTGAGCGTAAGCCTCGCGGATCGCCTGCAAACAGCCCGGCGCGCCATGCAGACATAGCTCGGAGTCGTAAACCTCCGCGCACACCAGGGCCGCGCCGAAAGCCGAGCAGCGGTTATACGCTTCGTTCGCGACGCACGGGGGTGGTAAGGCGCCGTTGCCCGGAGCCGAAACCTGCGCGAGCTTCAACGGTTCCATTGTTTCCATTTTGGATCCTTGTGATCGACCCCTTCAATAATCTCGCCATCCACCTGCCATTCCGTAGCGCGATAGAGGATTTCCACGTAGCGATTGAACAGGCGATAGTCTTTCGTGGTAGCCATCTCTAACGCGCGCTCTACTTCGGCGATCAGGGTATCAATGCCCTTCAGCCCCAGCAATCGATCGGTGAAGAAGTTAAAGGCCACACCGGGGCAGCGGCCCAGCCAATACTTTTTAGCCATGAACAGCAGCGGTCGTTGTTCCAGGGGAATATCGCGAGCCTTCATGAGCAGCTTGTGCTTGCCCGACAACACGATGTCGATGTTGTGGCCGCGCGACAGAAGCAGCTCAACCGTGGGCCGGAGTTGCTGCTCCAGGTAATAGCTCATGCCAAACAGCACCGGCTTCGCGCCCAGCTCGGCGACGAACATCGTGGTCGCCAGCCCCTTTTCTCCGGGCTGCCAGACGTAGGCTTCACGGCCCGCCACCTTCTCTTTTAGGCGCTCGATCTTCGCGCGGGCCTCGGCCACCTCCGGGTCCTGCGGGAAGGTATTCGGGACACCTACGAGCTGAGCCACTTGATCCACCCAGGCCAAAGTTCCTTCGAGACCCAAAGGAAAAGTCATGGGCGCATAGGGTTGGCCGAAGAGGCGGTTGAGCGACTCGAGCGGGCCGCGACCGAAGGTGTAGCACAACGTGGCGTTGGCTTGGGCGCGGGAGAGAGCCGCGAGTTCGTCATACGGGGTTCCCAACCGCACGACGGTATTTACGTCCACGCCGATCTTGCCCAGCAAGCGCCGGACTTCTTCCACATCACTCAACTCGGCCGGCCGGCCGGAGACACGCTTGGTAAAGAGGTTGATACTAGGGCGCGCGCCGTTCGGTTTCAGCCGTGGCTGGGTTTCGGCGATATAGCTGAACACGAGGTCGAGGGCCTGGTACGCCCCCTGCCGAAATCCTTCCCCGGTGCAGCCGGCGACTTGCAGATACCGCACGTCCGTGTGCAACTCCGAGGCCAGGCTCTCCACCACGCCCGCCACATCCTCGCCAATGATGTAGGAACAGCAGTTAGTAAGGATCACAATCAGGCGCGGGGTATAGCGCGCATCGACCTCTTTCAGCGCCTGGCGCAGCCGGTCCTCGCCGCCGTAAACCACCTGGGAGGCATCCATCGCCGTGCAAAATGGTTTAGGCCGATGAGCCGCCGAGCTGCCGGGCCAGGCGCGCGCGGGAGCGACATTCAGCGAACAACCCGCCGCGCCATGCACCAGCGTCAGGACCTCGGGGGCGAACCAGCTCAACACATCCAGCGCTCCGAAAAAGGCGCACGCGGCCTCAATGTCCTGGCTCTCGAAGGCGGGCAACAGGCCCATCTTGTTCCACTGGTTCAGCTCCTTCAAGGTCCACTGGCTGAACTTGATTTCTTTACCTTCGTAGCGATCAAGCGGCATTGCGAACCTCCACAACCCGCGCCGGTTTCGTCGTTTCGCCCAGCTGTTTGAGCTGGTACTCATACGACCAGGCATCGCCGGTGTTGCGGTGGAAGATGTTGTAGTTGCAGAAGGGGATAGCACGCCCATCGGGCAACAGGGTGTGGACGCAGCACTTCTGAGCGCGGTTCTGATCCCAGGAATAGTGATCCATAAAGGCGTGCACGCTGATCTGCTTCAAGCGCTTGCGGAAGCTGCGCGGGGGCGTGCTCAAGCCGCAACAGTTGCTGCTACTGAGGAGATTGATGACGCTCTCCTCCACATGGCCGCTCTCCATCCCCAATACCGCGGAAGCCGAGGCAATCACCTCCGCCGAAGCCCGGGTCAGCTGGAAAAGATCGCTCATATCCGCACGCGAGCGATTGGTGATGTAATCCAGATACTGGTTGACGTCGACGAAGCGATTCATGGGTAAGGGCTGATTCTGATCATCCATGAGGATGTAGCACGTGCTGCCGCACATCGGGTGGTGACAGGGCACATACATAAAGTCGGAGAGCTTTACCTGGCCGTTGGTCTGCGCCTCAATCGCTTCCATCACCCCGGTGAGCGTCATGCGTTTAAGCGGCGACAGGCCGAGTTCGGAACAGCCGCCCAGGGCGAAGACGGGTTGGATTTGCACGGTGAGGACATTGGGGGCTTTGAAGAGGTAGTCGATGATCGGCCCGATTTGATCCTCGTTGAGGCCCTGCATGATCGCCGGCACCAGGATGACCGAGATGTTGTACTTCTCCAATCGCTCCAGCGTCTTGAGCTTGAGGGGGAGCTGATCGGCGCCCCGCGTCTTTTTGTAGACTTCGGGATTGAACCCATCGAAGGAGAGATAGACCGTAGGTCGCACATCAGCCAGGGCGCGGGCGAAGTTGTCGTCGCGGGCAATGCGATTGCCATTGGTGAAGAGCAGAACGCCGTCGATATTTCGGCGCTTGGCCAGGCGGATAAAGTCCAGGATTTCGGGATGGAGCGTCGGTTCACCGCCCGTGATCGCGAGTTGATTGAGCGTGCCCTCGCGCTCCACGGCGCGGTCGATCATCCACTCAAAGCGCTCCCGGCCCAAATACCAGGCGCGATTGGCGTGGGGCGGCGTGTAGCAAATCGGGCAATTGAGATCGCAGACGTTGGTGATCTCCACCTGCGCAAAGCAGGTGTGTTGCTGGTGATCGGGGCAGAGTCCGCAATCCGAGGGACAACCGCGTTCCACGCTGGTACTCAGCCCCAGCGGAATATCGGGGGGCTTTAAGGCGCGGCGCGAGTTGCTCACCCAGTCCACATTTGTCGCCACGAGTGTTTCGAAGTGGCCGTGCTGGGGGCAGAACTTGCGCATGATGACCTGATCGTTACGGATGAGCAGTTGGGCATTAATCAGATCGTGACACTCCGGGCAGATGCTGCGAGTGAATCCGTAATACATATAA
Organism: Anaerolineae bacterium; assembly: GCA_035292585.1. GTDB lineage: Bacteria > Chloroflexota > Anaerolineae > Fen-1058 > Fen-1058 > DASSFZ01. The sequence continues at coordinate 4,690 of DATDPU010000076.1, forward strand.
TCGCCAACGGCTCGGTTCATAGCTGCCTCTCCTTGATCCACGGCAAGTTTGCTAGCTGTGTCGGATGTCGCCTTCATTGAGAACTAAGTAGGTCGCCGAAAATTCCTTCGACTTTTTGAAAGCCGGTTTAGCGCAGAAACGCTGGCGTTTTGAAAAGTGCAAAGAACTTCCGACGACCTACTTAGTTTTGAGGGCAAGTCTTCGCCCGCATGCTGCTTAAGAAAGGACGCTGAAATTGCCGGTTGCTTCGGCCACGAGGGAGTTCTGGCGCTGCAGCCACGCCGTCGCTTTGAACGGGCCGGCCTGACGGCGGTAACCACGACCCAGGAGGATGAGTTCCTCGTCTATCGGTAACTGACCGTAAAGCGTGACCTGAAGCCGAACGGTGAGCAGCACACCGTGCCCTTGCACTCGGCCGAGCAGGCCCAATGCCTGGTCAAAGAGAGCAGCCAGGACACCGGCGGCAGGGATTTGGCGCAAAGCTGGAGGAAAATGCAGGCGTCCGCCCAAGGCCGAGTGATCGGGGGCTAAGCGCCAGTCTACGTGCAAGTTCCACAAGCGCTCCAGCGGCCCTTTACAGCAGGCGGGCCAGGCGGGCCAATGCGTCAGGGAGACGAAATCGGGCTGCGCGTCATTCCAGGCAGTGTTTTCACCCACTTCAGTCTGCGTGTTTTCCGGTTCCGTCCGGCTGAAGATACCGTCGGCTTCGGTGAGCAGGCTGCCCTGTGTGTCTTTGATCTCGGCGCAAGTGACGATCTGCTGCTGTTGGTCCTCGACTAAATAACCAAAGAGGCTGATTGGTCTGTCTACCTGCACGGGACGGTGATACCGCAACGTCAGCTCCTGGCTGACGGCCATTCCTCCGTTCGCCAGCCCGGTAATCACCCGGCACATGATGTCATCCAGCAAAAGCGCTTGGAAGCCGCCGTGTAGGATGCTGCCCAACCCTGCCCAATCCGCTGGGGCCGTGACGAGAGTGCGAAGCGTGGTTGGGCCTTCCTTGAGGAAGGCGGGCGCTTGCCCAAAGGTATTTTGTGGGACGCAATCCAGGAATGCTGGCGCGCGATCCCACGCGAGCAACAATTCACTCATCGGGTCCTTCCAGCTTGACTTGTCAATCCGAGAGATGGCTTGAGTTGTTTCCCGGCTAGTGGTCAGTCCAGTTGATTTTGATTTGATGGGTAGCATAGCCCCTGCTTGCGCCCCCTGGTGGGGTTGTGGGCGTTGGACGGGCACGAGGCCCTAGGCTACGGCCCATCCATTTCAGATGGACTGACTACCAGGCGTTAAATCGATTCGGGGCGTGGCTGGGCAGGATACCACGGCGGCATTCCGTCTGGCGATACGCGCAGCGAAGAGCACAGAGCGGTCCAGCGCTTTCTATCCCGGAGAACGGTCAACACCGCCCTGATTTCATCCTGGTCGTGGGTGGGTTGAGCATTCTGAAGCTCGTGTTGCACGCGAGCGGCGCAGGTTGGGTCGTGCGCGAGTTGATAAGCGAGGTCTGCGAGTGACATGGTTTGCCTCCTGGTTTCGGTCTTCGCAAAGACCGATGATCCTCAGCGTGAGTCATGCATCACATTTCGAGCGTTGCGTGGCCTGCGAGCGATGGAAAGAACTCCTCAAGCACCTGCACCAGACCTTTGGCAACGAGGTCTTCCTTCAGTAGATACGCGTCAGCTCCGGCCTGCATGCTGGCGCTACGGAACTCGTCATCGAGATAAGAGCTGAACGCGACAATGCGCGTCGTCGGCGTAATGTGCTTGATGCAGCGGATGGCTGTGATTCCTTGCAGCGCGGGCAGGCTGACATCCATCAGCACGACAGTGGGAGCGTATTGGGCGATTAGGTGCTCTACCTCCTTTCCGTTACTGGCCTCGGCTACGACAGACCAGCCAAGATGTGATTCGATTAATTGGCGCAACATGCGCCGATAGGCAATGTGGTCGTCGACTAACAGGAAGGACAAGTTTTCCATCGTGCAACTATGATTCCCGGCCAGCTGCGCCGGTAGATTCGCACGTCAACACGTATGTGGACTCAAAGATTTAACCACAAGCCGTTGGCGTCGTCATGATGTCCAGGTCATGTTTCTGGCATGACTTTGACCCTACGCCCCGATAACGCATTGCTTCGGCTGGGTCTGCCTGCACTGCGCTATGCACAGCGCGGCACAGGTGTGACCCGGCCGTCCTAGCCGGAACGCGGGTCATATAGAAAACCGTTCTAAAGAACAGGACTTACGCAGTTGCATGTTGCTGCCGCAGTTGTACTGCGGCAGATGGGGCGGCGGCAGTGCAACTGCCGCACCAACTGCGTAAGTCCTAAGAACAAAAAACTCCCGATCGTCGTTGACGATCGGGAGCCGAACGCTGCCGAAACCTATTTAGAGGCCGTGTACCAGTCCCCGCTGCCAGGCCCAAACGACCGCCTCGGCGCGTGAGTGCACTTTCAGCTTGTCGTAAATGCTCGTGACGTGATTCTTCACAGTCCCTTCGGAGATCGCCAGGGTCTCCGCGATGCGCTGGTTGCTATAGCCGAGTGCGATCGACCGCAAGACCTCGCGCTCGCGCTCGCTCAACACGTCTGGCGCGCGTTGTTCTTCTCGGTCCACCGTATGGCCGACGAGACTCTTCGCCACACCGGCGCTCAACCAGGTTCTGCCCTGGGCCACTTCGCGCACGCCCTGCGTGATGACCGACGGGTCTTCGTCCTTCAAGAGATAGCCCGCCACGCCCGCTTTGAGCATTCCCAAGATGGTCTCCAGGTCGCCGTAGGCGGTCAGGATCAGAATCTTGGGCGGCGTCAAGCTCGCCCGCAAGGTGCGCACGATCTGGATCGTTTTCAGGCCGGGCATGTTGATGTCGAGCAGCAATACATCCGGTTGAAACGCCTGAGCCAGGCGCAACGTTTCATCCCCATTCAGGGCTTCGGCGACAACCACGATATCCGAATGCCGGGCCAGTTCGTTGCGAACGCCCGAGCGGACAATGGGATGATCATCAGCCAGCAAGACTTTGATTGCCATTTACGCAGGAGCTGGATCCGGACGATCGATGGTCATTGCCAGCGGCACGCGCGCTTCAACGCAAGTGCCCTGGTCGGGCACGGATGTGATCGTTAGCGTCCCGTGCACCAGATCGAGCCGCTCGCTCAACCCCATCAGGCCGAAGTGACCATCGTTGGTCAATTGCCCCAGGCGTCGGGGAACGATGAATCCTCGGCCATCATCCGTCACCCACAGTGACGCCGTTTCCGGCGCCAGGTGCAAGCGCACTTTCACCTGTTGCGCCGCCGCATGCTTTTGAATATTCAGCATCGCTTCCTGTAAAACGCGAAACAGGCACAGGGCGACTTCCTCCGACAAGTTGCATTCCTCATCGCCTTCGACGGTGAAGGCAATCTGGAACGGCAGGTAAGTTTCTAGTTCGCGCAGGCGCGCGCGCACGGCGGAAGCCAGCCCCAGGCTATCCAGCGCCGGCGGTCGCAGGTCGGCGCAAATCCGGCGCACCTCATCCAGGCTGCGCCGCACTTCCTGTTGGAGGTCGGCGATGCGATCCTGCACTTCGGGCGCCGGGCAGAAGCGCATTTCCGACAGCAGATAATTTAACCCGACGAGCGCCTGGATGATCTGATCGTGCAGCTCGCGGGCGAGCCGTTTGCGCTCTTCCTCGCGCGCGGACAGGGCCTGCCGGTGGAGCCGCTCATTTTCCAGTGCGCGCTGTTCAAGTTCGGCAAACAAGTAGGTGTTTTCGAAGGCGACACCGGCTTGTCGAGCCACCACGTTTAGGATTTCCATATCCGTGATGTCGAAAGGCTCTCCGCCGCGCTTGGAGCCTAGCGCCAGTACCCCTACGTGATGATCGCGCCCCGGCAGGGGGAGCCACAAGCGCGCCTGCTCACACGCCAGCAGTTGCGTTTCATCCTCAGACCATGCGGAGTTCGCCATCGCTCGTCGCAGGATGCCGGCATCGATCGGCGTTGCCTGGCCGTTGAAGTATGAGTCAAGCGCTCCCAACGCGCTCAACCGCACCTGGCGCAGGCGCGGAGCGACGCAAGTTCGACACACGACGCCGGATGCGACGAGATTCCCATTCCCATCCCGCAACAGCAGACAGGCGCACTCTAACTGCATGGCCCGCTGGATTTCCTGGCAAAGCGTTTGGGCCAACGCAGCGCTATTGGCAGGCTGTCCCAACATCTGGCTGAGCTCATGCACCGCGGTGCGATAATCGTACCAGCCCCCGTAAAAGATTCGATTGACGATGATGCGCAGGCGACGATGCAACGGCTGAAAAGCCACGACCAGCACTAACATGATGAAGAGATTCGTCACCGGGTGTTGGCGAATCTCCGAGCGAAGCATAGTGGCCAGCCCGGAATAGACGATGAGATACAGGCTACCGAGCAGGGTGATCACCAGGGCGTACGTCACGCCGCGACTGATGAAGCGCTCCAGGCGAATCAGTCGATAGCGCAAAACAGCGTAACCGTAAGCCAGCGGAATTGTCAGCAGGAACAAGAAAGAGATGTCGTAGGGCAGCACCATTTGATGCAGGAGCGCATCGGGCAGCAGCGATAAGAAAAGAAAAGGCGTTAGAGCGATTGTCCCGCCGAGAAAGACCAGCCCCACCTGCCGGCGCGCGTTTGGAGAAGCCGCGTGCCGATACGCCTGCGCCAGCAAGACCACGACACTCGCCAGGCCAATCCCCAACCACAGCCGACGCGCCAGGTAGAGCAGCGGCGCTCCAACGGAGAGGGGCAGTACCGTTTCTAGCAGGCTCGCCAGCGTCGCCACGGCGTACAACACGATCAAGAACCGGCGCGCCCGACGCGGCGCGGCTGGCTGCGGAAAGAGGAGATGGAAGTGAATTGCAAGCGGGCTGAGCCACCAGCGGAGGAGGCTAAATAGCCAGGCAGTCCACGGGGGGCCAAAAGCGGATAGCGCGCCCGAGGTCAAAGTAGCACTGCTCACCTGACAGACAAGGAATAAGAGAGTGCTTTGCGCGCCGGTCGAGCCGAAAACCAGCACCCCGCTTCCCAAAACCCAGAAAGCCAGCGCAATGAGCAGGGGTTCTAATCTGGATAGAACGACGGCCGGGGAAGCTCGGATCAGGCGCAGCACAACCCTCTGGCTTTCCCCATGGCGCGCGATGAGGAAGCTGGTCGTGTCCCCGGCTTGCCGATTGAGAAGGAGCAACTCCTCTTGAAGCGGAACGCCATCGATGCTGAGAATGCGATCGCCGGGCTGCAGTTGGCCGGCTGCCGGCCCAACGGGATCGACCCAATCGACCAGCCCGGTGAGCAGCGACCAGGTAACGCCGGCATCCGGATGATGCAACATGCGCCCGGCGACCCAACCGAGCAGAATCATACCGGCCAGGGCCATGGCAAACAGCGTGAACGAACCGGCGCGGTGCAGGCGGTAGCGATTCATTTGGAGCATGGGGCAGCCATCTGATCCAGCAGCAACAGCAGCTCATTGCGAGCGGGCGAGGGCGGCGCAGCCGACCGCAAGGCCGTTTCCGCCCGATGACGGCGCTGTTCCGCTTCGATCGCCAGGTATAACGCGGCGCCGCTCTCGATAATCTGGCGGCGGGCTTCCGCTTCGGCGCTTGAATCCGGCGACGCGGTCTCTAAGCACTGGCGCAACCCGCTGGACTGCTGAGGGGGAATGACCTGCATCGTGTAAGCGATAGGCAGCGTCCATCTACGCCGTGCGACGAGGTCGCTCTGTTCTCCCGCTTTGGACCAGAGTCCCCCGATATCGTCCCCGATCTGGAGCAGGATACCCAGATCATAGCCAAATTGACCGATAAGATCAACACGCGCTGTGTCATCGGTCGCGAGTCGCGCACCCGCCCGACACACCATCGCAAAGAACGCGGCGGACTTCGCCTCGGCTATCTGCCAACACTGCTGGAGCGTTGACTCCGCGAGCATAAGATCGGCGTGCTGCCCGGCGCACATTTTTAGCCCGGCCCGGTAAAAGTCACAGCGAATGGCGCGGGCGACAGCGGCGTCGACGCGGGTTTCCTCAAGCAGGCTCAACACCAAACCAGCGCTGGCGATTAATCCCGTGGCGACGTTAATGATCGAACCCTGGTCACCTGGAGGCAATAACCCGGCTTGAATCTCTCCATCTTCGACGCCATCCAACACATGGGCCGCGGCGTACAGTAGACTCCACGCCAGCGTCACCATTTCTGCCTGGCGTCGATCGCCGCCCAGGGCCTCACAGCATAGACCGGGCAAGGCCAGGATGGATAAACCTCCGCTCGCATCGCGTGAACCGGCTAACAGCGCTTGCAGCGGGGCAAGCGCTGAACGCATACGGCTCCGATAGTCCGGCTCGACTTCGGCCTCGTCCCACAACCTTTCTATCCGAGTGAGGATCGGTTGGGTGAATTCAGCCATCACTTCTGCCAGGATAACATCGCTCAATGGGTCAAGCGGATTCAGTATACTGGGTGCGCGTCGAAGTTTTGTACCAGGTCGGGAGGTTCAGTCGCCCACTGCTAAGGAGCCGTCCGAAAATAACCTCCGCGTTTGTGGGGTGAACCCGCAGGCGGGCATCCCGATGCCCGCCAAATGCAGCGCATTGGGATGCGCTGCTGCGGAAATCGGGAAGTTGTTTTTGGACAAGTCCTAATAAGACATCAGACAGCACGAGCGCGTTCAAGATCGGGTACTCGTCACAATCTAAACGGGGAAAAGCGAGAACCCACGATAATACAGTGCATGTTAGACCGATCTAATCTCAAAAACAAGTGACAAATGTCTATAACTCAGCTTACGCCGCCACCGGTCAAATCCTGCTCTAAGCCCGCGTCCACGCGGGCGTTGGTGGTTCCGAACCGACCGGGAGGACGCGGTCGGGGAGCAAACTGCGTAAGGTGAGTCTATTAGGACTTACGCAGTTGGTGCGGCAGTTGCACTGCCGCCGCCCCATCTGCCGCAGTACAACTGCGGCAGCAACATGCAACTGCGTAAGTCCTGTCTGTAAATACGCCCCGTGGGACTTATGTATACACTCCACACTTTCTCCATAAGTTTGTGTTATCCTCTAAGCACGACCGAGCAAAAAAGTGCGAGGACGCAGCCTTGAATCAGCGCATACTGATTGTCGATGACGACAAAGAAATCGTGCGGGTGGTGCGGGCCTATCTCGAACAGGCCGGTTACCTGGTCCTCACGGCACACATGGGAGAAACCGCGCTGCATACCATCCGCAGCGAGCGGCCTGATCTCGTCGTGCTCGACCTGATGCTGCCCGATCGCGACGGTTGGGACATCACCCGCATCGTACGCAGTAACGAGACGCTCGCCCGCACACCGATCATCATGCTCACCGCCCGTGTTGAAGAAAGCGACAAGATCGCGGGTCTGGAACTGGGCGCTGACGACTATATTCCCAAACCGTTCAACCCGCATGAGCTGGTGGCGCGCGTGCGCGCCGTGCTGCGCCGCGCCAGCAACACCGTGGCTCAGCCCCACGTCATTCAATTCGGCGCGCTCCTGCTCGACGTCGATCGGCGCGAAGTCCAGGTCGATGGCGGGCCGGTCGAACTGACGGCGACCGAGTTCAACATCCTGCGCGCGCTGATGGAGCACCCCGGTCACGCCTTTACGCGCCAGGAGCTCATCGAGAAAGGTCTGGGGTACACCTATGAAGGTCTGGAGCGCACGCTCGACAGCCACATCAAGAATCTGCGCAAGAAGATCGAGCCGGACCCGGCCAAACCCACGTATATCCACACAGTGTTCGGCGTGGGCTATCGCATGAGCTTGCGTGAATAGGGCAGCGGCATGAATCGACTGTGGGTGCGCCTGACACTGGCTTTTGCGCTGGTCGTCCTGATCGGTATCGGCGCGGTGGCGGTGCTGGCGGACGTCGCCATCGGGCGCGGGTTCCGCGATTTCATCGCGCGCTACGAAGCCAGTCTGCAAAGCAGCGCGCTGGCAACCGAACTCGTCACGTACTTCGAGACGCACCAGACCTGGGCAGGCGTCGATCGGGCGATCGCGGAGTTTGTGCCGGAGCGGGATCGGGTCTCTGGCCCACCCGCTAGCGGGCCAGGCAGGCGGCGCGCGGGGCCACAGCTGCTGGTGGCCGACGCCGCCGGTCGCATCGTGTACGACAACTACGACCGGCGGGTGAACGAATTCCTCTCAAACCCGGAGCGCCAGGTTGCCGCGCAGCTACAGTCGGGCCAAGACACCATTGGCTACTTAGCGATGCTGCCCGGCCCCAGCGATTCATTGCGGCCGGAAGAGCGAACCTTCATCGAAGGCTCGCGGCGCAACCTCGTGGTTGCGGCGCTGGTCGCCGGCGGCGTCGCGATCGTGTTCGGCGTGGCCTTTAGCCGTGGTCTGGCGCAGCCGCTGAATCGACTCGCGGCCGCCGCGCACGCTATCGCGGCAAACGATCTGTCGCAGCGGGTGGAGCCGGGCGGCGCAGCCGAGGTGGTCGAAGTCGGTCACGCCTTCAACGAGATGGCGGCTTCGCTGGAGAAAGCCGAACGGCTTCGGCGCAACCTGGTAGCCGACGTGGCCCACGAGCTGCGCACGCCGTTGAGCGTCCTCCAGGGCAACCTGAGCGGGTTGCTCGATGGCGTCTTCCCGCTGGAGATGGCCGAGGTCGCGCGGCTGTATGACGAGACCCGCCTGCTCAATCGTCTGGTCGAGGACTTGCGCGAACTGGCGCAGGCCGAAGCCGGGCAACTCCGTCTCGATCTCCGCCCGATTGATGTCTCGGCCATTGTGCGCTCCACCGTTGAGGCGTTCTCGGCTGCCGCCTCAGAGCAGCAGGTCACACTGACCGGCGAAACTGCTTCTGAGCTGCCGCCGGTTGTGGCCGACGCGGAACGGGTGGCTCAGGTGCTGCGCAACTTGCTCTCCAACGCGCTGCGCCACACGCCTGCGGGCGGGAAGATCGAAGTTAGCGCTTCGCACAGAGCCGGCTGGGTCGAGGTAAGTGTATCGGATACGGGCGAAGGCATCGCGGCGGGAGACCTGCCGCACGTGTTCGATCGGTTCTGGCGCGGCGATAAATCGCGCGGGCGCGAAACCGGCGGCTCGGGCTTGGGGCTGGCGATTGCCCGCCGTCTGATCGAGGCGCAGCGCGGTCAAATCGGCGTCGAGAGCCAGGTCGGCCAGGGCAGCCGCTTCTGGCTCCGTTTACCCAGGCAGTGAACAAGACCTGTTCGGTCTGATTGCCAAGACTCCCCTCATTCAGCGCACGTTCGCGAACCCACTCACCCGCCCGATCGCTCTTATCTGCCACTCATCTCTTCTCCACAAAATCTGCGCCTCCAGCGGCTATCTTATAAACAGATAGCTGAACCAGCTAGACTACTTGCATGGAGAGAGGTGCAGTATGTTTCGATTAAGGAAGTATGCGGGAGTCGCCGTGCTCATAGCGGTCGTCGCGGCGCTCGGCATCAGCTCGGCGGCATTCGCTCAGGAAGCAACACCGGCCGCGCCAGCCGCGCCCTTCGCGCACAGCGGCTTTGGACGCGGCCTGGGCAGCCAGGCAGCATTGGAGGCGGCAGCCGAGGCTTTGGGCATGACGGCCGACGAGCTGTCCACCCAGCTATGGGGCGGCAAGACGCTGGCCGAGATTGCAGACGAGGCCGGTGTGGAGTTGCAGGTTGTGCGGGATGCGGTGGAGGCGGCGCAGCTGGAAGCCAGTCGGGCGGACATCGCACAGGCCGTGGAGGATGGCCGCATCACACAAGCGCAGGCGGACTGGTTGTTGGAGGGTCTCGATAACGGCTACTGGGGCGGCCACGGCTTCGGCCGTGGCGGATTCCCTAGCGGCAGGCCCTTCGGTTTCGGTGGGGCCGGGTTCTCAGGTCGAAGCGGGTTCCGTGGTTTCGATGCGCCGAATAGTGATAGTGTCTCTCCCAACACGCGCAACGGCTGATCCCAAAATTGTGGCTCTCTGGGAGTTGCCGTGGCGAACTGATGTTCGTCGCCGTATATGTGCATTGTCGAGCGAGCAACCCACCGTATGTGGCAGCACAGATGCCCTGTCAAGCCTGCGATCACGGCAGTTCCCAATGAACCAAAATTGTTCTCAACCCGTACAAACATACGAGCGTGGCAACGGCTGCCACGCTCGTATATCAAATTGGACAAGGCCTTAGCGTATCAGCTCGACTTGGATGTTCAGAGTCACTTCTTGTTGGCCGGAAGCGATCGGATAACTACGGGTGCTCGACAGGTCGCCGGTACTCAGCTTCGCGCCGCTCATCACTCTGGCGCGAACATTGTAACGAGCTTTGGGATCAGGCAACTCCACATCGATGTCGATCGGCCCGAGTTGATGCCCGGTCTGCGGAAGCTCCTCCACGCGAGACCGGAAGCGTGTGAGAACCGTGGCCGGGTCATCGGCTCGCGTGACATCTTCGACGATCACTTCGAGCGTTTTCTCCGCGACGTCTCGAGCCGGTATGGACATACTCACCGTGCAGTGCAATTTCATAGGTCCCCCGGATGTGTCAGCCTGAGGCTGGTTTCAGAATTCAAATGTCGCTTCATAGGTCCATGCCAGTTGGCTTCCATTATGGGTTGCCAGCCAGCAGAAGCCATCGCCTGAGAAATAGAAGAGCACTTGCGCCTTGTCCGCACGGGAGAAACGACCGATCCAGAACGGACGACCATCGTTGATGCCGTGACCGAATCCTTCCGTGTTGCTCACACAACTCCATTGCAGCTGGCTGCCGTTGTGTACGCCCAGCCACCAGTTGCCATCGCCTGGAAAGTAAAACAGAACATCGTCTCGGCCATCGCCGTTGAAGTCGCCGATCCAGAACGGCCGGCCATCGTTGATGCCATGCCCGAAGCCTTCCGTGTTACCCGCGAAGCTCCAGCGCAGCTCGCTGCCGTTGTACGAGCCGAGCTGCCAGTTGCCATCGCCAGGATTGTAGAAAAGAACTTCCGCCCGGTCGGCCCGTGAGAAACGACCGATCCAGAATGGGCGTCCATCCCAAATCTGGCCGAAGTTTGGCCAGGGCGGTGGTTGGGGCGGAGTGTTTTGCGCGATACACGTATTAAGGTTCTGTTGAACCGTATTGGCCTGGCTCTGCAACGCCCGGATTTGCCGGACGATCGCGGGTTTCTCGGTTGGCCCAGCGGTGCTCAGCTCTGCTTGTAAGGCCGCAATCTGGGCTTGAAGGTCGTTCAGCTCGTTGAGAAGCCCTTGACACTGGGCCGGAAAAGGCGGCGGCGGCCGCTGCGCGCCCGAGGTGTTGCTGACGAAGCTCCACTGGAGCGTGCCGCCGTTGTGCGCGCCCAGCCACCAGTTGCCATCGCCTGGAAAGTAAAACAGAACGTCGTCTCGGCCATCGCCGTTAAAGTCACCGATCCAGAAAGGCCGGCCATCGTTGATGCCGTGCCCAAAGCCGGCCGTGTTGCCGGCGAGGCTCCACGCCAGGCGCGCGCCGTTCCAGGAGCCGAGCCACCAATTGTCGTCACCCGGATAGTAGAAAAGTATCTCGCTGCGGCCGGTCTGAGAGAAACTGCCGACCCAAAACGGCCGGCCATCCCACACCTGGCCGAAATTGGGGTCGCCGGCAATCTGGCCCCGCGTATTGCAGATCAGGCTCCATTGGAGCTGGCCGCTGACCAACCTCCCCAGCCACCAGTTGCCGTCGCCCGGATAATAGAAAAGAACCTCCGCTTTGCCGTCGGCATTGAAATCACCGACCCAGAAGGGGCAGCCATCGCCTATCTGCCCGAAGCCGCTGGTATCGCCTACCTGCGACCAGAGCAGATTGCCGCTATTCCACGTTCCGTGATACCACGTCATCCGGCTGCGCAGATAATACAGCAGCTCGACCTTGCCGCCGCCGGAGAAGTTTCCCACGTAGGTGTTCGTCAAAGCCGGCTCGATATTGCTATACATGTAGCGCACCGCGTGTCGATCCCCCGCGCTCAACCCGGTGCCCGTGCCAATGACGGCCCCGGCCTGCGTGGGTGTGATGGTCTCACGCGTGCAATTGCACGACTGCCCGGCCGGGCAGTCGTCCGAGAATGCGCAGCGATCGTAGTGCATAAGCGACGCATAATCGTACGGCCCCACATCGTCGCCGTCGCTGATGTGCTGGTTGAAGTTATGCTCCCGCCCATCTTGGATGTTCTGCCAATTGATGGTCACGAAAGAGTCACGATCTTCTCGACTCTGTTCGTGCCACAGACCGACCGCGTGCCCCATCTCGTGGATGGCCTGAGTCGTGCCGCAGCCGGCGGCGAGGTTGAGGGTCTGCCGGCCGCCTTGACGGCCGACGGGCGACGAACAGCCGTCGCCCCGCACGAACTCGATGAAATCCGGAAATTGCGCGGCGTTGGCCGCGTTGCGCTGGACAAGGTTGAGCCGGGTATTGTTGCGCCAGTGCGTTACAGCGTTATTCGCAGCCGTGGCTTGAGCCGCCGGCAGATTCGGATCAATTTGAAACGGGACAACACCGTCTCGCCAGCGGAATCGGCTGCCAGGAATAACCACGCCCTCCGGCTTTATCTCACCAGATTCAGCTGTCGGGTCGAATCGGGCGATGTCTTTCTCATCGACCAGCTTGGTGAACCGCTCAACTTCTTCGACCGTGCCCAGGATGATATCGCCCTCAAAGATTGCCAGATCCCCCACCACGCTATAGCGGACTAACTTTGCGTCAAAAGTCTCTCCCGCGATGTAACCTGTTCTGACTTCTGGTTTGACTTCCTGACCGGTTGCGAACACGTCGTTGCTCATTGGTTGTCTCCTTTTGTGTTATAGTTTTCAAGGCGAAAGAAAACACCGAACGAGAAGACATGGGGCGACCATGCTCGGTGTCAACGTTGATGAGATTCGATTGTCTAACGACGCAGGGATCGATTCAACACGCGGCCGCCACATCATCCGCAGTTGAACGACGCCTTGGCTGGCTTACAGTTGGCAAACAGGCACAGTGATTTGGGAGTGGAGTGAGTTGTGATGATGGACGGTACGGAGCGCATGATAGCACAAGCGTAAGTAGCCTGTCAAACCACTTGCGCCGCGCGCCGCACATGCGCATTTCATTTGGATGGCGGATGTCACTGCGCGCCCTGCGGGCGCGCAGCAACCTCCAGGCGGCAACGGGATTGCTTCGCTGCCCGCAAGCCCCGCAGCGGAATGGGGTCGGCGGCTCGCAACACCCGCACCTGCCGATAGGTGCAGGTGTCGCACTGACTGCCGACTTCCAGCCGCCGTGTCTGCCTGCACTGTGCGGCGTACAGCGCGGCACACGTGTGACCCGGCGGGAGCATCCTGGTGAAATGCGATTGTCCTACCCTTGACGCTAAGGCCAGACCGATTCAGGATGAAGGTCGGCAGTTGCGGGAGTGCCATGAATTTGATAACCGGCCCCAAAGCTTATCGACCGCTCACCCGGCCTCCATAATTTCTCCACAAGCCTGTGTAATACTGATGACGTCATGGGTCTAACCACTGCTGCGTAGGAGCAGGTGTCAATGAAGAAACGAACCAAGCTCGTCATTGGAATCGTGGTTGTGCTGATTGCGGTGGGCGTCGTGATCGCCAGCAACAATCAGAGCAGCGCGGCGCAGGCCGATGTCCAGCTCGGCCGGGTGACGCGCGCCACGCTGTCCTCGGTGGTGGAATCTTCGGGCAGTGTGCTCGCCGAATCCGCCGTCACCTTAGCGTTTGAGACCGCCGGAACCGTCGCCAGGGTGAACGTGCAAGTCGGCGATCGCGTGAAGCAGGGCGACGTCCTGGCGACGCTGGACACGCGCGGCCTGGAGCGGCAAGTGGCAATGCAAGAGCAGGCGTACTTGAGTCAGCAGGCCGGCTACAGCCTGACCGTCCAGCCCGATCCGGCTGAAGTCGCGGCGGCGCAGGCCGCGTTGAACAATGCCTCGGCAGCTTACCAGCTGGCGCAACAAAAGTATGCCGTCAACGGCGCCGATCAAGTAATGCTCAGCTGCCTCAACGTCGATAACGCCAAGAAGGCTTACGATGACGCGGTGACGGCGTACAACAACTACCGGTCCGACTGGCATGTGCAGGTCTACGGGACCTATGAAGTCTCGCCCCAAAAAGCGCAGCTCGACCGGGCGACGGCGGCGTATGACCAGGCGCTCGCCAGCTGCAACCTGGCCAAGAACAGCGCCGGCGATGACAGCAGCGTCAAGGCCGCGTTTGCGCAACTCCAAAGCGCCAAAGTCGCGCTCGACCAGCTGGTGAATCCCTCCGAGCTCACCCTGGCGACGGCCCAGGCGCAGCTGGACCAGGCGCGCCAATCGCTCGATCAAGCCCGGCGGCAGTTAGACCAGGCGCAGCTCATCGCGCCGTTCGAGGGGGTAGTCACCCAAGTCGCCGCCGTCGTCGGTGGGCCGGGCAGCGGCGCCTCGATTCTGCTGGCCGACCTCAGCCGCTATCACGTCGACGTGCTCGTCGACGAAACGGAGATCGCGCAGGTGCAGCTCGGCCAAACCGCCCAGACTACCTTTGATGCCCTGCCCGACGTGACGGTGGCGGGCGTGGTCAGCCGGATCGACCCGGTCGCAACGATCAGTAACGGGGTCGTGAATTACACCGTCCGCGTCGATCTCGATCCGACGGCGGCGGCGCTGCGGATCGACATGACGGCGAATGCGCGCGTCATCCTGGATACGCATGCCGACGTGTTGGCCGTGCCCGGCGGCGCGCTGCGCTCGGACGGGAACACCTATTACGTGAACGGGGTGGATGCCAACGGCGCGGCGCAACGCGTCGACGTGACCACGGGTTACACCGACGGCGATCTGACCGAGGTCACCGGCGACCTACAGCCGGGCCAGCCGATCTACATCGGTGAACCGGCGGAATCTCAGTCGCAACAATCGGGCTTCAACCTGTTCGGCCTCCGGCTCGGCGGCCGGTGAGTATCAAGGAGTCACGATGAAGAAGAAACGCACGTGGATCATTCTTGGCATTATCGTCGCGCTCAGCGCCGGGGGCGTGTACCTGGCGACCCGCCAGACGACCGAACAGACGACCGGGCAGACACGCGCCAGCCGCTTGCTGGCTAACCTGCAAACGGCGAGCGTGACACGCACGACCTTGTCGAATTCGGTGGAATCGAGCGGGAGCATCGCGCCTGAGGCGACAGTGCAGCTATCATTCGGGACAGCGGGCGCCGTCGGCGAAGTGACAGTCGCGCCGGGCGATCCGGTGAAGCGCGGCGAGGCCCTGGCGACGCTCGACACGACCGATCTGCAACTCGCGGTCACGCAGGCCGCGCAAGCTTACCTCATTCAACAATTGACTTACAGCGCCACGCTTCAAGCGGACGCGGGGGATATCGCGGTAGCGCAGGCGTCGTACAACAGCGCCCTGGCCGCTTACAACGCCGCCCGGCAAGACTATGAGAGCCTCCCCGAAAAAGAGCGGGTGCAGTGCTCACAGCTGACCAGCGCCCAACAGGCGCTCGACCGGGCGCAGACGGCCTACGATCGACTGGCCAACGATGCCCAGGCGAAGAACTACTTGAGCAGCGACTGGGGGCCTTTCCGGTCGGTGGTGAACGGACTGACGAACGCGCAAGCGGCCTATGATCAGGCGCTTGCCAACTGCAACATCGCCAGGCTCAATCTCAACGATAGCGCGTTGCGCTCGGCGCAGACGCAGCTGCAAAGCGCGAAGTCTAAATTGGATAACTTGCTCTCGCCGCGCGCCGAGACGTTGATCCAGGCCCAGGCCAAGCTGGAACAAGCGCGATTGTCGCTGGACCAGGCGCAGCAGAATCTGGCCGAGGCGACGCTCGTCGCGCCGTTCGATGGGGTGATCACCGCCGTCAACATCCAGGCCGGCGGGTCGAGCGGCTCCGGCGCGGCGATCGAAATGGTCGACGCCCGCCAACTGCACGTGGATGTGCTGGTGGACGAGACCGAGATCGCGATCGTTCAGGCCGGGCAAAAGGTCGAACTCACACTGGATGCGCTGACGGGTATCACGCTGACCGGGCAGGTCGCCCGCATCGATCCGGCCGGCACGGTCAGCAACGGCGTGGTCAATTACAACGTGCGCGTCGATCTCGATGTCACCGCTGCGCCGCTGCGCCTGGACATGACGGCGAACGCCGCCATCCGCGGCAAGACGCACGAGAATGTATTAGCGGTTCCCACTTCGGCGATTCGACAGGGCGGGCAAGGCGGCTTTGGCGGCTTTGGCGGTCAAAGCGGACAGGGCGGGCAACGCCTACCGGACAGCTTCGTTTTGGTGATCGCCAACGGCCAGCCGCGCCCGGTTGAAGTGATGGTGGGGATGACGGCCGGCGATCTGACGGAAGTGTCCGGTGAGCTGCAAGAAGGCGATCAAGTCGTAATCAGCACGCTCAACTCTGCCCAGAGCGGCGGCGGCTTCCCCGGCGGCTTCGGCTTTTTCGGCGGCGGAGGGCCACCTGACGGAGGGGGCGGCCCGCCGCCCGGCGGTGCGCCGTAGAGATTCACCGCTTTAGTCAACTGCGTCTTCGCGACTGGAAGCGCCCAGCATGCGGGATACTGGCTTCGAGCAATTTCAAAACTTTCTTTTCTTTGTTCGTGTTCATTCGTGTGAATTCGTGGATCGTCAGGCTGACTTATGGTAGGAGGCCACGCATATGATCGAGATCGAGAACGTCACCAAAGTGTATCCCATGGGCCAGACCGAAGTGCGCGCGCTCGACGGCGTCTCGTTGCAGATCGCCGACGGCGAATGGGTCGCCATCACCGGGCCGTCGGGTTCGGGCAAGAGCACGCTGATGGCGATTATCGGCTGCCTCGATTCGCCGACGAGCGGCGTGTATCGCCTCGATGGGTTGGACGTCGCCAAGATGCGCGACGACGACTTAGCCGCCGTGCGCAACAAGAAGATCGGGTTCGTGTTTCAACAGTTCAACCTGCTGGCGCGGACGAGCGCGCTGGAAAACGTGGAACTGCCCTTGCTGTATTCCAGCACGAACCATCGGCGCGAGAAGGCGAAAGCGGCGCTGGAGGCCGTGGGCCTGGGCGACCGGCTGACGCATCGCCCGAATGAACTGTCGGGCGGGCAGCAGCAGCGCGTAGCGATTGCGCGCGCGCTCGTCACCGAGCCGTCGATCCTGCTGGCCGACGAACCGACCGGCAACCTGGACTCCAGGACGGGCGCCGAGCTCATGGCGCTGATCGGCGAGCTGCACCGCACGCGCGGCCTCACCGTCATCTTCGTGACGCATGACCCGGCGATTGCAGCGAATGCGCAGCGCGTGATACCTCTCAAAGATGGGGTGATCGTATGAGACTCAATTTCTCGCAGAACGTCCGCAGCGCCCTGCGCGGCCTGGTGGCGAACAAGCTGCGCTCGGCCTTGACGATGCTGGGCATCGTGATTGGCGTGGGCGCGGTGGTGGCGCTCTTGTCGATCGGCACCGGCGCGCAGGCCGCGATTACGGGGCGGATTGAAAGCATCGGCTCAAATCTGATCACGGTCTTTGCCGGCTCGCGCAATAGCTTCGCCCCGTCTGGCGCGGGCGGCGGCGCGACCGCGCCGTTGACGTACGAGGAAGCGCAACAGTTGAAAGGACTGCCCGGCGTGGCGGCCGTCTCGCCGCAGGTGCAATCGCGGCAACCGGTGAAGTATCAAAGCAAGCAAACGAGTGTGCAGATCGTCGGCGTGACGCCGGACTACGCGATCGCGCACCCCGATCAACTCGACCACGGCCGCTTCATCTCGACCGGCGATGTCAGCAACCGCTCGCGCATCGTCGTCGTCGGCGCGCAGATTGCCGCCGATCTGTTTGGCGGCCTGGACCCGGTCGGCAAATCGATCAAGATCAACGGCATTCTGTTTCGGGTCGTCGGCGTGATGAAGTCGCAAGGCTCGGGCGGGTTTGGCTTCAGCCGGGATGCGACGACGTACATCCCGATCACGACGGCGTTCGCGCGCCTGTCGAACCAGCGCGTGGGCAACGAGAAATCCGTCTCGACGATCGAGGTGTCGGCTACGAACGCCGACAGCATCGACGCCGCCATTAGCGCGATCACGGACAGGCTGCGCACGTTGCACGCGATCGGCTTAGGCGAGGACGCTGACTTTACCGTGCAGTCTCAATCCGATATTCTCTCGGCGGCGACGAGCATCACCGGCACGTTGACCGTATTCCTCGGCGCGATTGCGGGCATCTCGCTGGTGGTCGGCGGCATCGGCGTGATGAACATCATGTTGGTGTCCGTCACCGAACGCACGCGGGAGATCGGCTTGCGCAAAGCGGTCGGCGCGCGGCGCAGCGACATCCTGTATCAGTTCCTGACGGAGACGCTCACGCTGTCGGTGTTGGGGGGCGTGATCGGCATCTTGACCGGCGCCGGCATCGCGGCGCTGGTGAATGCATCGGGGTTGATCGCTACGGTGGTATCGATTGAGTCGGTCGTGCTGGCCTTCGGTTTCTCGGCGGCGGTCGGTATCTTTTTCGGCATCTATCCGGCGAATCGCGCCGCCGGCCTCAAGCCGATCGAGGCGCTGCGCTACGAGTAAGGCCACCCCTCAACGGCATGGGTCAAGATCAACGCAGGCACACGAGCCAGAGATTGCTGGGCCTGATCCTCGTGGCCTTCGCTTACAGCAGCTGGCTCGACAACCAACCCGCCCCAACGGAAACGCAAACGCTGGAAGGCAGCATCGGCGTGATCCTCGGTCTATACGTCTGCTCGCACCCGGCGGCTAACGCCGTAGACCGGTGGTTGTTCGGGCGCAGCGCTCAGCGTCGGATTTCGTCGAGGCGGTCCGAAACTCTGTGGCTGGCGGTGAATATCCTGGTCTTAGTGATGGGTTGGATCGTCATTTTCATCGGGGCCACACGCTTTACGGCTGGAGCCGCTTAGTGGTCAGTCCAGTTGATTTTGATGGGTAGCCTAGGGCCTTGTGCCCGTCCAACGCCCACACGGGGCTATGCTACGGCCCATCGCTTTCAAGTGGACTGACCATTAGAGCGGGACCCACAGCTTCAGCGTTGTACCGGCCTCCGGCTTCGAGTGGATGCTGAGCCGGCCTCGTAGTTCATCGGCGTAGTCCTGCATCATGTGCAGGCCGTAACTGGTTTCCAGGCTTCTGACTCGATCGAGCTGAAAGCCGTCCCCATTATCCGACACCTCAATGTAAAGCTGGTCCCACTCCCAGGCCACATCGATCATGACCCTGGTGGCATGTGCATGCCGTGCGGCATTCCTAATCGCCTCTCTGGTGATAAAGAGGATTTGGCGTCCAACCTTCGAACTGAGATTCCTGGGCGCGCCGGTTTGGGCCAGCTCGACCTGGAATCCCGCCCGTGCGCCGGTCGCATTCACAAAATCGGTTAGGGCGGTAATGAAATCGAGGGCGCCTTCCTCTTGTTGTAGGTCTGCCAGCAAGTTGCGTACTTGTTCATAGCAATGATTCGCCACTTCACACATCTGAGCGATCTTAGGGCTGAGCTGTCCCCCTCCGGCTACGCGCTCATCGCCTGAAAGCTGATCCAGGCGCAGGTGGAGATAAGCGAGGTCGGGCGAGATCGTATCGTGCAAATGCCGGGCGATGCGCTGTCGTTCTTCTCCCTTAACGAGTGAAATACTGCGCGCCGATCGCTTGAGAAGAAGACTCTCTACCGCTAGCGCCATTTTGGGCGCTACGTCGGATAACAGATCGATCTGCTTCTTACTCAGATCGGCCTCAGGCTGGAAAAAAAGCTGCAGCATAGCAACTGGCTGATCGGCGTGCAGCAAGGGCAGGCAATAGACCCCATAGTTGGCCTGACGAGGCATACGCATCAAGCACTGGCATGGGTACAACGAGTTCGAATCGTGTTCTTGCTTTGCCAGATTGAGCGCACAGGTGGGATTATCCGGACAGCACATGACTTTTGGCGGAGTGTACCCGGTCTGGCTCCATTGTCCTGCCAGTTCAAAGTTTTTGGAATGAGCATCGTAAACTAACAGTACGTTGCCGACAATTGGCGCGAGTGTGCGCGGCAATTGAAGCATGATCGTGACCAGCTCTTCCCAATCTCTGGCGCCCGAGAGCTGCCTGCGGATGATGCGCTGTTTTTCCTGTCGGGTGATGGTTTTCGATAGCCTGGACTGAGTATCAAACAGGCTGAGCAGCGTTCCAATCAGCAGCGGGAGGAGGATCGCAAATTGAATGACTTCCCAAATGTAGTAGCTGTCAATCGAGTTGAGGATTGGAAGGTGTTCGATGGTCTCTGTACAGAATGCGAACAGCATGAGGGCAATGACGATTCTCCAGCGCCATCGAATTACGGTTTCCTTGAGCACTCTGACGATTCTTAACGGGTTCATCAATCACTTTTATAGCATGAAAGAGCATACAAAGACAAGCGGGATATTCGTGCGGGGGTGTCTTTCAGTTCTGGGGCGAACATATGGCTGGCGGTTGAAACCGCGCTTACAACCCGCTCAGCCGACCTGCGTCGGCTCGTCCGCGCAGGTCATAACACCCGCAGCGACACTTGCGCCGCGCTGCGCGGAGCGCCGTGCAGGTGAGCGGAGTGGTGCGGGCTTGGCGCACTTGTTCCAGCGACTCACTTGCCCCCGGAGCGAAGCGGAGTGGGGTTGAGTCGCCGGAAGTTCGTCCGCAACTTGAAATGCGCGATTCGTGTGCACGCCAAACATGACAGGCTGTTTGCGCCTGACGCGGGCTGAACCGTCTGAGCGGGTCGACTTCAGCCCCCGGCAGTGGGCGAACTGACAACCTTGCGGGCACGCGATAGTTCCAATAATCTCAAAGAGTTCTCCCGTAGAAAATCGGTTATAATGCCGATGTGGGGTGAATTAATCTGCGGCTAACAAAGTCAGGACTTACGCAGCTGCATGTTGCTGCCGCAGTTGTACTGCGGCAGATGAGGCGCGGCAGTTGCACTGCCGCGCCAACTGCGTAAGTCCTGAAAGTTATGCGTTCTTGAGCGTACCCTCGCCTGCGACCGAGCTAACACTCCCTGGAGGTGATAACATGCGAGTGGTTATCGTCGAGGATCATGAACTCTTCCGGGAAAGCTTGGCCTGCCTGTTAGGCTCGCAGCCAGACATTGAAGTTGTCGGCACGGCTAGCTATGTTTCCGGCGCAATCTCAGTCGCATTGAATGAGAAGCCGGATGTGATGCTCCTCGACCTCGGCTTGCCGGATGGCGAGGGGCTAGAAGTGATTACCGCCATCCGACCCACTCTGCCGGATATACGCATTGTCGTGCTGACGGTTCACGATTCGGACGAGATGCTTTTCGCGGCGATACGCCTGGGCGCCCGTGGCTATCTCCTCAAGAACGCGACGGTCATGGATTTGCTGGCGGCCTTGCGTTCCCTCGATCAAGGCGACGCAGCGTTCTCCCACGGCATGGTGACGCGCGTCCTGGAAGAATTCTCCAGGTTGGGATCGCTGCAGGGTGTGCCTCAGTCGTCCCTCAAAGCCCTCACCGTGCGGGAGTTGGACGTTCTGAAACTGCTGGGGACTGGCGCCTCCAACCACGAGATCGCCAGGCGCCTGTTCATCACGGAAAACACGGTTAAAGCCCACGTCCATAACATCCTCGACAAGCTCGGACTGCCGAGCCGCAGCAAAGCGGCCAACTTTGCCCGCCGCAACGGAATGAGCAATCTGTCGATTCAGGCTCATCCGGTTGATACCGGCGGCGAGGAGATTCGGTAGAGGGTATGAGCGGCTCTCCCGTCTAACCCTGCTCCCTCCAAAGGTTATCCAGGACACTCTCAGGGCTAGCGTAAAGATAGCTCTTTTTTGCCCCCCTGCGCTAGGACTGATGTATAGACTTCCGCCCACAAACCCCTTATATTCTTAAGGCAAATTTCTCGTTTATTCATCAATTTGCAGCGCTTGTTGGAAGGCGCTGTTATGGATTGTTGCCCGGCCTTTCCCGACCGCAGCCGTCGGTGGCTGCCTGTTGGAAAACATGCGGCCAAGCGGAAAGGACATTCACGTGAGCCTCTCTCAGCCGGTCGAAACAGAACACAACATGACGGATAAGACGGCCGAAACCGTGCTGCCGCCAGCACGCCTGCGTCACCGGATAGCCTCCCTCTGGTTCGGACTGGGCGTGCTGGTTGGCATGGTGAGTTTTGCGGCGTACACCGCATTGAATAGCGCCCCCCTCGATCAGGCCGCGGTGCGCGCGGCCGCGCGCGATGGCACGCTCGACGCGATCGCCACGCTACAGGCGGGCGGATCGCCCTCGTCCAGCACCGCGCCCGATGCCACCGCGGTCGCCCAGGTGTCGTCAGCCTTCACCATTCGCGAAGCCAACCGCATCGGCGACCCGAAGGCGCCGGTGATGATCTTCGAGTTCGCCGATTTC
>DATDPU010000077.1:0-38521 GCA_035292585.1 Anaerolineae bacterium
GCTGGTTGGATACGCGACGCTTCCAATTGCTTCGACTCGCCCGATTCATCCTGCGCGCCTTGGAACAGCTGTATGGCTGCGTTCACGAAATCGAAGCTCCGGCACTGCCCAGACTCTAAATCTTGGATCTACTGAGTCTACCGCGTCCTCGCGGCTGCTTGCGCTCCGTGCGCTGTTCGCGGAGTAGACGCCCGCGAGACGCGGGCTGCGAGCAACTTTTCAGACCGCCTCTCGGTCAAGATATGCAACCGCCGCCAGGGATGGCGGCAGTTGACTCAACACGGTACGCCGTGGCCGGCGCAGAGCCGATTTGCCTGGAGCCACGAGGCCCGTGAGGGCTTTCCCATGATGGAGGAGCGCGTCCAAGCTAATCCAGCGTTGAGCCGGGTCTACAAAAACTTCATGAAGCAGGCCGGTTGACTTCACCTGTAAGCGCCGTAATCCGGTCAACCCGCCCCGACCTTCTCCCCGGACTCACCGAGTCGAGTCACCCTCCGTTTTGATGACTCGACTCGGCTCGTGCATACCTGGCTATAAAAACGCGCTCCCCCATCGTTAACCAGCTCAACGCTGGCTGCACGACACACCATGACTTATTACGCCCGCGCGAAGGTGTGGCAGGCGCAACTCGATACGCTTACGTTGCCTGCCCCTCTCACCAGCCGAGCAGCGCCATCGGCGTTTGCTCCGGCGTAACGCGCAGATCGTTGATGACCGCCACGACGCCTGTCTGTTGGCGGACAATCTGCTCGACTCCAGAGCGATCTTCCGGGCGCGGCACCAAGCCTGAGAGCGTGATCGTGCCGCGCTCGTTCCGAACCTCGATAAGACCCTTACCCGCACGCGGGTCTTCCAGCAGAGCTGCAATCACCCGCGTCAAAGTTTGAGTTTCGGCGACGCTCATGCTTTACCTCCAGCGCCCCTTTCCTCCACCCCGGCGGGGCTCTCCTGGCGGCGGCCCTGCTGATCGGCAAGCGCCTGGCAGGGAAGGCCGCTTTATCGCCAAAGCGACGGGCGGGATACCGTCGCCAGGAGAGAGGCCGTTTTTGAGGCGCCCTTTCTGATCGGAACGCCGAAACGTTGCCAGAGAAAGGGAGTTACGTGAGGAAATAGTGGCTTGATCAAGAACCTTCCTTTCCAAGAGAGGTGTCTCTCGATCAGTTGTAGCATAGTGCAAGACGGCCAGGTTGACCATCCATCCAGATATACGTCGCAGATACAGATTCAGTTACATTTGCGCCTGGGGCGCTTCGTGGACCCACTGCGCGACACGCTGGGTCATCCGGGGGCTAATCCAATTATGCTCACCGCGCGCCACGCCGCGCACGGCGTCGATCAGGATACCCGGCGCATCCTCTTTCAGCAGGTAACCCGCCGCGCCGTTAGCCAGCAATCCCAGGATATATTGCTTATCGTCGTACGCGCTGAGCGCCAGCACGCGAACAGGTGAATCTTCGGCTCGCAACTGCCGCGCCACGTCCAGACCCTTCAGGCCCGGCATCTCCATATCCAACACCAGCACATCGGGTCGCAGCTCGTGTGCCAGCTGCAGCGCCTGCATCCCGCTGGCTGCTTCTCCCACGACGACGATATCGGGTACCTTGTACAGCAAACTGCGGATGCCTCTCCTCACGATTGCATGATCGTCAGCCAACACCACACGTATGAGCGCCATATTCTTTCTCCTGTCCCGTGCGGGACATCCTCCTTAAAGACGCCTAAACCTACACGGCTCGTTCGCCAACCTTCTCGGGTGATCGCCCGTGCTCATCCAACCAGGCCAATAACGCTTCAATGCTGCCCGTCGCCAGGGCGATGCTGTTGTCGGCGGCGCCGTAATACAGGCTGATCTTGTCGCCGTCGGGGTCGATCGTTTGGCCGCAGGGGAACACGGCGTTATCGACATCGCCAAACCGCTCGTAAGGTTCTTCAGGTCCGAATACCCAGGCATCACCGCGCAGCACGATATTGTCTGGCTGCTCCAGGTCGGCCAACGCCAGCCCGATCCGGTAGAGCGTCCCCGCAGCGGTTTGGCGCACCCCGTGATAAATGATCAACCAGCCTTGCCGGGTTTCGATCGGCGGAGACGACAAACCGATTTTGTAAGCGTCCCACCACGCCCCGCGCCGGGCTTCGAGCATCAACTTGTGCTGGCCCCAGTTGCGCAGGTCCGGCGAGTACGAAATCCACATGTGCGCGCCCAGGTAACCGACCGGCCGGTGGATCAGGACCCAGGAGCCTCGAATGCGCCGGGGAAACAATGCCGCATCTTTGTCTTCGGGCGACATGATCACGCCCAGGCGCTCGAACGTGCGGAAGTCCACGGTCAGCGCCACCGAAACGCCGGGGCCGCCCCGCGAGTACGAGGTGTAGACGACGACGTACTTGCCCAGCTCCGGCACAAAAGTGATGCGCGGGTCTTCGATGCCCCACAGCTCTTCAGGAAAGTTCTGCGGGTCCGGCATCAAGGTCGGCTGGGGATCGATTTCCCACTGGTCGATGCCGTTCTTCGAGCGCGCCGCACACAAATGCGAATGGCCCCGCCGGTCTTCGGCCCGGCACAACAACAGCGTGGTTCCATCGGCGAGCGTCGTCGCGCCGGGGTTAAACACGCTATGCACCGGGTACGGCCAATCGGCGGCGGTTAAGATCGGGTTACCCGGATGTCGTTGAAACAGCGTTGCGTAGGTAGAGCCATTGTCCATCTAGCGATCCGGTCTTAGCGGGTTGGCGCATTCATGCGCAGGCGGGGCAGTTTTGCCGGCGCTTCGATTTCCGAATGGATTGCCAATTCGCAGCGGCGCATCTCCAGCAACGCCAGAAGAAACGCCAGCGTCGACTCCGCGCCCTGGTTACGGTTGATGCCGTCCGGCTGCAAGCCGTCGCAGCAGCCACCGGTGTTCGGGTCGTACAGCGGCAACCCCAGATCGTTGCGTCCCAGGAACCATTCGAAAGCATAGCGCGCTTCGCGGCGCCAGTGTTCATGGCCGGTCAGGCGATACGCCTCCAGGCAGGCGGCCACCGTGCTGTAGGCCTCGATCGGTTGCTGATCAAAATGTGCGCGCTGGCCCTCACGCGGCCAGAAGCCCTGGCAACCGATCGGCGCAAAGTGCCCGTGGTTGGGGCGTTGTATGCGCGTGAGCCAATCCAGCGCTTCCAGACCGGTTTCGATCAGCTCCAGCCGCATCGCGCCATGCCCTTGCCCACACGCCAGCAGCGCATGCGCCAGTTTGGCGTTGTCGTAAGTCAGGCGATCCTCGAACCAGCGCCAGTCCTGGGTTCGGTTGGCGCGATACAGCGCCATCAACCGTTCAGCCAATACTTCGTTGATCATGCCTGCCCGCCGGTCGCCGGGGAACTGGTGCAGGTAACCCTGGAGACCGATGAGCGTATCGGCCCACGCCCGTGGGCTGGTGAACTCTAGCGCCGCGGGTAAGGCGGCATCAAACAACCGGGTCGCCGCGTCGCACAGCAAGTCGCGGCTGGAGCGATTGAGCGCCAGTCCCAGGCTGCGCACTGCCCGGCCGTGGCACTCTTCCGAGCCAACCGCTTCGAGCCAGCGCCGGTCGAAGCTCATGAAGTTTCGAAAGCGGCCTGTCTCTGCGTTAAAAGCGTGCCACAAAAACGCGAGATAACGGGTAGACAGCTCTTCCGTGTCGGCGTACCAGTCTCGCTCCACCTCCTCAAGTGAGATGCTCACACTCAGCGCCCGCGCGTTGTCATCGGTCGTGTAGCCTTCGCCGTAATGGGGCAGCGTATAGATGGCGTGTTGCAGCAGGCCGATCGAATCGGTCAGGCGCCGCAGCTGATCGAGGTTGAGTGCAGGCAGCCGTTCCGGCTCGGCCGAGCGGGTCGCCGCTCCCGACGCGAGTCGCGGCTGGCGGACGCGCCGCGCGCGCGCGCGCTCGAAACTCTCGACATAGCGTTGCGCCACTTCCGGCCAGATCATGTCCCGCCCATAGCGATACGCGCGCTTGCGCATCGCGTGGCGCTCCGCTTCGTGATCGAGCAGGTACAACACCTGCTGCGCGATTGCCGCCGGATCGCCAAACGGGACGAGCAGGCCGCGCCCATCGGCCAGCAACTCTTCCGCGTACCCGTAGGGCGTCGAGATGACGGCTTTGCCCGCGCCGACCGTGTAGGCCAGGGCGCCGGACACGATTTGCTGCGGGTTGAGATAAGGCGTCACGTAGATGTCGGCTGCGCCGATGAACTCGACCAACTCCTGCAAGCTCACGAACCGATCGTGGAAGATGACGTTCGGTTCCACGCCGCGCTCGCGGGCCAGGCGCCGCAAGCCGTGCCGGTAGGCTTCGCCCTGTTCGCGTTTCACGTTGGGGTGCGTTGCCCCCAGCACGATGTAGACGACGTCGGGGTAGCGCGCCAGCACCGTGGGCAATGCTTCGATGACGTGCTCGATGCCTTTGTTGGGTGAGAGCAGCCCGAAGGTCAGCAAGACGGTCTTCCCTTCGACGTCAAACTGGTCTTTGTAGAAGTTCGGGTCGATGAAAGGCACGTCGGGAATGCCGTGTGGGATAAAATCGATTCTTTCATCCGGGACGTGGTAGATGGTTTTCAAGTAGTGCAGGGCCGTCTGGCTCATCACCGCCAGACGCTCCGACAAGCGCAGGACCTCCTCGAACACTTCGCGTTGTTGCGGATTTGGATCGCACAGCACGGTGTGCAGTGTGGTGACGATGGGCATCCGCAGACGACGCAATAACGTCAAGAGGTGGCTTCCGGCGCGACCGCCGAAAATTCCGAACTCGTGTTGCAGGCACACCACATCGACGTTTTGCAGGTTCAAAAAATCGGCGGCGCGCTCGTACGACAGCAAATCGTTCTCGATCAGTTCGAGCCGCACCTGCGGCGGATAAGCGTAACCGGCCTCCGTATCCGTCACCGCCGCCGCCAGACAATTCATGTCTGGATTCAACTCCGCCACGGACTCGCATAAATCCGTTGTGAACGTGGCAATGCCGCATTGGCGCGGCAAATAGTTTCCGATAAAAGCGATCTGCTTCAAGCTGCGCTCCTCGCGTAATTAGTACCCCGACCATCTAATTCTGCGGGGTTCGGACGGCACAACCCTCTTCGCTGCGCTCGTGGGCAGGCCGCCGCCCTCTTTAAGAAGGCAGTGAAAGGCAGCGGCGGGAACTAGGCAACTTCAAGTTGTCGAAGTACTAAGTGCGATCCAGAAAGTTATACGGGAGGTCATGCTGAGGCGCGCCGCGCCGAAGCATCTCTCAACCGAGACCCTTCGCGGCTGCGCCGCTCAGGGTGACACCGGACAGAGTTGATCGACACCCCGCACGATTTCTTTGATTGCACTTAGCGTTACCGGCAATTGGTGCTCTGCTCATGCACCCGGCGACGGGGCCGGTTCAACCCGATCTTGCGCCGCCTGGATGCCCTCTGCGCTGGCGCAGTGCGCACAACAGTAAAAGAAGCCGTTGCCAGCCTCTATCCCGTGTCCCATGATTCGGCAGCCGCAGTGCCGACACGTTGGCGCCAGCGAGTGGATGGCGCATTCGAAAGAGTCGAACACGTGACGCCGGCCGGCCAGGATGACCTCGAACGCTTTATCATAATCATTGCCGCAGACTTCACAGCGCGCCATCTTGCCCTCACTCTGGATGACTGGTTGGAGACTATGTCACCTGGCCCGCCGGCGAGCCTCTTTTGTGTCTGCCGCGCCCTCGGCATCGGGGAGACGCCAGGGCGCGCCGATGCCGAGATGTGCTGCTCCGAATGGGGTGGCTCTGCTCCATCAGGACTTACGCAGTTGCATGTTGCTGCCGCAGTTGTACTGCGGCAGCTAGGGCGGCAGTGCAACTGCCGCACCAACTGCGTAAGTCCTATCCATGCGATTGTGATACGGCATGAACAGGAAGATAAAGAGCCTCTGCACTGAGGCTCTTTATTCCTTAGGGAGCGCCGGCGCTCAGGCCGGCGGGAAACACCGAGTCTCTTACTTAGGCGGGGAGGCGCACCGAGCTTCACACCCGCGAGTCGACGTAGCGATTCGATAGGCTGTCGGCAGCCGCGCCGATCGCCGGGTAGTTGATGAGGTCGCGCCGGCTGCTCAGGTTCAGTTTCGCCAAGATGTTGTGGACGTGATTCTTGACCGTGCCCACCTCGATGATCAGCCGGTGAGCGATTTCGCGGTTGCTCAGGTCCTGCGCCATCAAGCGCAGCACTTCGCGCTCGCGGGGGGTGAGGGCGGCGGATTCAATCGGGACGTTGCGGGTCTTGCGCGCCGTCGACAGCTCCGCCAGGCGCGTGACCAAGGCGGCGGTCAAATCGGGCGCGAGCAGCGCTTCGCCTGCGTAGGCCCCTCGGATGTTGTTCAACAGCTTCTCGATCGAATCTTCTCGATGGACGTAGCCAAAGGCGCCAGCTTCGAGATACCGAATGATCTCCGGCTTCGACTCTGCCAGACCCATCACCAGCACCTTGACGAATGGATGTGTGAGCGTGACGCTGCGTACAAACTCCGGCGCGCCATCCTCAGGCAGGGTAGGGGATACGATTGCGACATCACACATATTCACCTGGGCGAGCGCTTTCTCAAGTGTGTTGGCGCATCCCACCACCTGCATGTCAGGCTCGCTGTCCACCACGGCCGTAAACATGCTGCAGATCAGGTTGCTGGCATCGACAAGAAGAACTCGAATCATTGGAACCTCCTTCAATATTAGGACTTACGCAGTTGGCGCGGCAGTTGCACTGCCGCCGCCTCAGCTGCCGCAGTACAACTGCGGCAGCAACATGCAACGGCGTAAGTCCTGAATATAACTATCCGACTCGCCGCCGGCAGTAACTGGGGTAAAAGGCGGCTGATGTATTCGCCTGGAATGAACCAACACTCATCCCACCCGTATTAACCGAGAGTTAAACGGCCAGCCCTTCTGTACTATGACGTTTTGGCTTGGGATGGGTTTAGAGTGTGCCTGAGCCTGCCAAGACTGTAAATGGTCCAATCAGTAATGACAGGCTCAGGACTTTTATGTGGGCAAATGGTTGACCATATCTACAATCAACCGTGCTAAATGGCCTAACCATTGACCCTACATGCTGTTACTATACCCGGCGATCCAAAGCCGGGCAATTGGGGATATACCTTTTTCGGAGTGGGGATATACCTGTCAGGGTATAGGGGATTTCCCTACCTTGTTTTCCGATGTTTTCTCATCTCTTTTCGCCGGTCTACGGGCATTTCGTAACTCACTTTACGCCGTTTGCTCCCCGACCGCGCGGACGCGGGTTTCGAGCAAAGTTGAGCGGCGGCTGCGTAAGTGAGTTCGCAAGAAACCCGGTTGCTGTTTGCCCATAGCCCGCGCTACACCAGCCCCTCGCGCACCGCGCGCACCGCCGCCTCGACGCGCGACGCCACGCCAAGTTTGGCGAAGATCGCTTCCAGGTGCTTCTCCACCGTCTTGTCCCGAATGCCGAGCGACGCCCCGATTTCCAGGTTCGTCTTGCCGGCGACGACCAGGCGCAGCACTTCGGTTTCACGATTGGTCAAGGCCGTTTTCTCCGACGTGCCCTCGCGGGTCCACGTCGCCATCTGCGCCGCCACGCGGCGGCTGACCCAGCCTTGCTCGCCCCGCGCCACGCCGCGCACTGCTTCGATGATGGCTTCCGGCACTTCCTCTTTCGTCAGATACCCGGCGGCGCCGGCGGCCAACAACCCGATGATGTACTGCTTGTCATCATAGGCGCTCAAGGCCAGGATCTGCACCGGCGAGCTGGTGGCCTTCAACTGCCGGGCGACCTCTGCGCCCTTCAAGCCGGGCATCTCCATATCCAACAGCAGCACGTCGGGCCGGAGTTCCTCGACCAGTCGCAACGCTTCCATGCCGTTGTTGGCTTCGCCGACCACATCGATATCGGGCGCCCGCTCCAATAGGTTTCGAATCCCGCTCCGCACGATCGGGTGATCGTCGGCCAGCATGACGCGTATCGTCGTCATCCTCTTTCCTCCATGCTCTCGGCTGCCTGTGCTTTGTCATTGCCGGTGGTGAAGGGCACACTGACTTGTATCTGGGTGCCTTCGCCCGGCCGGGAAACAATCTTCAGCTGTCCACCGATCGCCTCGGCGCGCTCGACCGCGCCGATCAGGCCCAAATGCCCCTCGCGCGCCAGATCCAGCCAACGGGTCGGCACTTCGAAGCCGCGCCCATCGTCCTGTATCTCCAGCCGCGCCTGCTCGGCATCCACCACCAGCCGGATCAGCGCCGAGTGCGCCTCGGCATGCCGGGCCACATTCGCCAGCGTCTGTTGATAAATGCGGAACAGCGCCAGGCGCACCGGCTCGGGCAATCTTTGTTCGTCGGGCATCAGTTCCAATTGAACCTTCAAATCTGGATGCAAGATGCGGAAACGTTCGACATCCGAGCGGATGGCCGCTTCCAGGCCGAAGGGCGTCAGGGTTGGCGGCCGCAGCTCGCCACAGATCGCGCGCAGCGCTTCGATCACCTGCTGTAACATCGCCTGGCCGGCGGCCAGGTAAGCCAGGTCTTCTTCTTCGCGGAGAATCTCGCGCAGCCCTTCTAACCGATACGAGATGCCGTACAGCGCCTGCACCGGCCCATCGTGCAATTCGCGCGCCAGGTGCACGCGCTCGGCCTCGCGGCTGTCCATCAGGCGGCGTTGCACTTCGGCCAGCTCGACCTGCGCGCGCTTGCGCTCGATGGCCTCCTCTTGTAGCTGCGCGTTGGCGACTTGCAGTTGCGCGGTGCGCCGGGCGATGCGCTGCTCCAGGTCGGCGTTCAGGCGTTGCGCTTCCTGGTACAACAGCGCATTATCCACAGCCAGCGCAACGTGGCGCGCCAGTTCCTCGGCCAGCGCCAGATCCGTCTGCCCATAGCGCCGGCCGGATTCGGCCATGTTCAGACCGATCGCGCCCAACACCTGTCCGTGAATGCTGAAGGGGACGATGAGCGCCGAGCGAAGGTGCAACCGGCGATAGAGGCTCCTCAGTTCTTCATCCGCGATGGCCTCTTCGACAGTTTCCGGGAGATCGCTCAGGCATACCGCCGTGCCTGAGCGTAGCACAGCTCCGATGCGGCTGTCAGGCATATCCGGGCCGGGCACGTGGCGTTGCGACAGTTCGCGCAGCAGCACTTCCTGGTCCGGATTCACGTGTGCCACGGCCACCAGTCGGGTCGGGCCGCCGGGTTCGGCGATGTAAATAGTGCACAGGTCGGCCAGCCGGGGCAGGATCAGACGCGCCAAACCCTGCAGCGTCGTCTCGTAATCGAGCGAGGCCGTCAGCACGCTGCTGGCATCGGCCAGGAGTTCCAGGCGTTGCTGAGCCGCTTCCGCTTCCGCGCGCGCCAGCGATTCCGCCGCATACAGCCGCGTCCGCTCGATCGCCTGCGCGCACTGCCGGGCGAGCGATGACATGAGATCACGATCTTCTGGGCTGAATTCCCGCGCGGCGGGGAAGCTGAGACCGATCGCGCCAATGGCCCGACCCTCGGCCAGCAAGGGCAGCGCGGCCCAGGCGTTGTGCGACGCAATCGCATCCGGATCGAGGGCGGGATACCGGTCGAGGTACTTTTCGGGAGACTCGACCCAGACCGGCTGCCCCAAGCGTGCGCTATCGCCGAGCGGCGTTGGCAGGGCCAGCGGGAAGCGACGCCACTTTTCCATCGTGTCTTGTGCATACCCAACGTGCGCGACGATTTCAAACTCTTCCCCGCCTTCAGCAACCAACGCGACGTAGCCGGCGCTCGCGTCCAACGCCGCCACGCCGCGATCGATGATCGCGCGGGCGACCTGGCCAGGCGTGAGCGCTTCAGACAGCGCCGCCGTGATCGTTTGGAGCAGCGCGATGCGCGCGGCGGCTTGCTCGGCGGCCCGGCGCACCCGCCGTTCGGCCTCGTACAGCCGGGCGCGCTCCAACGCCTGCGCGCACTGCCGGCTCAACGTCAACAAGAAATCGCGATCTTTTGCGTCAAACGTCCGCCGTTCGGAGAAGCCCAGCGCCATCACGCCGATTAAGTCTTCGTGGAGGTTCAAGGGTAGGAAGACGGCGGCTTCGTTCCCCAGCGGGGCGCGCGCCTCGACCCAACCTGGATAGCGGTCGGCGTAGTCGTCGCGCGACTCGATCCAGACCGGCTGCCCGGTGCGGGCCACCTCGGCGGCCGGGATGGACGACTTGAGCGACGTGCGCCGGAAGCGTTCGACGATCGTTTCGGGATAACCCAACGACTGGACCCACTCCAGCGACCGGCCATCCTCCGAGACGGCCATGACCTTGCCGCTCCGCGCCCCATACGCCCCGACCGCTTCGTGGACGATCACCTCGGCCACCTGGGCCGGCGTTAGCGCCTCGGCTAAGGCGGCGGTGACGGTCTGCAATTGCCCCGTGCGCTCGGCGGCCTCTTCCGCTGCCCGGCGCACCTGTCGTTCGGTCTCGTACAACCGGGCGCGCTCCAATGCCTGGGCGCCCTGCCGGCCCAACGTCAGCATAAAGTTGCGATCTTCCGCATCGAAACCCCGCTGCTCGGAGAAGCCTAAGACCATCGTGCCCAGCACGCGCCCATCGAGGTCGAGCGGGATGAGGGCGACAGCCTGATTGCTGAACGCGGTGCGGGCCGAGGCCAACTGCGGATAGCGCTGGGCGAAGTCGGCGGGCGACTCAATGAATACCGGCTGGCCGGTCCGCGTGACTTCGGCGGCGGGAATCGGCGCGGAGAGCGGGACGCGCCGATAGTGATCGACGATCTCTTCCGGGTAGCCGACGGACTGCGCCCATTCCAGGTCTGTCCCATCCTCCGACACGAGCATGACCGTGCCGCTGCGCGCTTCATACGCGGCGACGGCCTCTTCGACGATCACCGCAGCCACTTGCGCCGGCGTCAGCGCTCTGGAAAGCGCGGCGGTGATCGCTTGTAGACGGGTGGTGCGCTCGGCGGCTTCCTCGGCCACGTGGCGCGCCCGCTGTTCCGCTTCGTACAGGTCGGTGCGATCCAGCGCCTGCGCGCATTGCTGGCCGAGTGTCAGCAGGAAGTTGCGCTCACCCGCATCGAAGGTGCGCACTTCGGCAAAACCGAGCACGAGGACGCCTAAAATCGTCCCGTTCAAACCCAAGGGGATGCCGGCGGCGGCTTCGTGGCTCAGGGCCGCGCGCGCCTCGGCGAAGCGGGGATAGCGCTCGGTAAAAGCGGATTGAGACTCAAGCCACAGCGGTTTTCCATCGCGTATGACATCCGCGGCGATAACCGGCGCCAAGGACGGTATAGGTTGATCGCCCGGCGTGTCCAAATCACCCACGGAAGATACCGCTTTGAGTGCAACGCCCCCTTCCGCTACGAGGAGGAGCATGCCGGCTTGGGCGCTGAACGCCGCAATGCCCTCGTTGACGATCACTTCGGCAACTTGCGCCGAAGTCAGCGCTTTTGAGAGGGCGGCGGTGACTCTTTGCAGCCGGGAGAGGTGTTGGGCAACTTGCTCGGCGGAGCGGCGCGCGTGTTGTTCGGCTTCATACAGTCGCGCATGGTCCAGCGCCAGCGCCGTGCGGTGGGCCAGTTCTTCGACCAGCGCCAGATCGGCCGGCGTGTAACGGCGGTCGGATTCCGCCCAGGCCAGCGTCAGCGCGCCCAGCGTCCGGCCACCCGCGTTCAACGGCGCGATCAGCAGAGACTTCAGGCGCAGCTCACCCATGAACTTCAAGTGGGCTTCAGCGCGGGCGTCGGTTTGCAGCATTTCATCGGAAATGTCGGAGTAGAGCTCCGATTGTCCGGTGCATAGCACGTGCCCCAGGCCGCGCGGCGCAGTCCAGTCGGGCGGATACTGGCGATACAACTTGTCCGCGAGTTCGACCTGGGCCGGATCGCGGTGCGCCACAGCCCCGCGCCGGGTGGTTCCCTCTGCCTCCACCATATCGATGGCGCACCAATCGGCCAGCGTGGGCACCACCAGCTGGGCCAGCGCCGTCAGCCGGCTCTCGACTGTCAGCGGCATCCCTAGCAGTTTGCCGGCTTCGGCCAGCACGCGCTGGGTCTGCTCCGTCCGTTTCAAGTCGCTGATGTTGCGCGAGACGCCGATGATGCCAATCACGTTTCCCTGTGCATCGCGATAGGGCGCTTTGACGGACTGATAGGTGTGCATTTCGCCTTTGAGCGTAATCAAGTTCTCCAGCGTTTGCGCCAGACCCTGCGCCATGACGCGCTGGTCATCCTCCATCACGACGCGCGCCTCCGTGGGTGACAACAGTTGGGTATCATCCTTGCCGATCACCTCTTCCGGCGGTTGGCCAATGCTGCGCGCGCCGGTCGAGTTGATCAACAGGTAGCGGCCTTGCCGATCCTTCACGTAGACATCGTCCGTCGTCCCTTCGATCACCGCGTTCAGAATCGCGTTGCTGGCGCGCAACGCTTCTTCGGACTGTTTACGCTGGAGGGCGAGGGCCAGGTGCTGGGCAATCGTCTGCGCCAGTTGCGTTTCGTCTGCGCTGAAGACGTGCGGCGCATCGTAATACACCATGAACTTGCCGAGCAGCTGGTCTTCGGCGACCAGGGGAAAGAAGCCTAAGGCGTGGATGCCTTCGCTTAAGATCGGATCGCGCAAGGCGGCCAGGCTGGGGTCGGTCGTCACGTCGGCGACGAGCACGGGCTGCGGATCGCGTGACTCGCGCGACCACGGCGAATGCCCCTCGGTGCGCGCGCGATAGGCGTCGGACAATCCGCGCCAGGCCTTGAAGCGCATCACGCCGTCGGCGTCGAACAGCAGGATAGAAGCGCGGTTGGCGCTCAATGCTTTCTGGATGTGGTCGAGCGCCTCGGCGTAAACCTGCTCCAGGCGCGCCGCGCGGCTGGCCGACTCGCTGGTGCGATAGACCGTTTCGAGCTGCGCCAACTGCCGGTCTAACTGTTCCTCGATGCGTCTCCGCTCGGCCACAAACACGCCGATCATCATGGACACGAACACGAAAATGGCAGTGCGCACCAGGCTCGCCAGTTCAAAATTCAGCAGGTTGGCTGGCGCCGTTTGCCAATGGATCCACAGGCTGGTCATCACGCCGGCCAGGACGCCCGGCCACCGCCCGCCGTACCACGCGCTGACGACGATGGCCGGGAAGAACAGCACCGCCGGGACCGGGTCGAGCGCCGGCTTGAGCGCCAATGTGAGCAGCGCCGCAAGTGTGCATGCCAGAACGGCAATGCCATAGCGCTGCCAAAGAGGGTGCGTCGATCGCCTCATCGCTCATCTCCCCGTAAGCCGAGCGCGCCGTTGGAACCCGGCGCGCCGCCGTCTTCCGCGCCGAGCGGCACGCTGACCTGGATGCGCGTGCCTGCGCCCGGCGTAGAGGAGACCTTCATCTCCCCGCCCACCGCCTCGGCCCGCTCCGCCGCGCCGATCAAGCCCAGATGTCCTTGCCGCGCGAAATCGATCCAGCGCGCCGGCGCCTCGAAGCCGCGCCCATCGTCGCTGATCTCCAGCCGCACCGTGCTTTCGTCGACGTCGAGGCGAACGGCAACCTGCTGCGCCTCGGCATGCCGGGCCACATTGATCAGCGCCTGCTGGTAAATGCGGAACAGGGCCAGCCGCACGCGCTCAGGCAGCGCTTGCTGATCGGAGGCGAGATCGAGTTCGATCTCCAGCTCCGGGTGCTCCTCCTGGAAGTGTTCGGCGTGCGAGCGAATCGCCGTCTCCAGCCCAAAGGGGGTAAGCGTCGGCGGGCGCAGGTCGCCCGAAATCGTGCGCAGCGTGTGGATCACTTGCTGGAGCGCGATTTGGGCTGCGCTCAGGTTCGCCACGCCCGCTTCGCCTTTCATATCGCTCTTCAGACCGGCCAGTCGATAAGTGATGCCGTACAAGTCCTGCACCGGGCCATCGTGCAACTCCTGCGCCAGCTGCAGGCGTTCGGCCTCGCGGCCTTCGGTCAGGCGGCGCTGCGTCTCGACCAGCTCGGCCTGCGCGCGCCGGCGTTCCGCGATTTCGGCTTCCAGCCGGCGGTTGGACAGCTGCAGCTGCGCGGTCCGCCGGTTGACGCGCTGTTCCAGTTCGGCGTTGAGCTGTTGCGCTTCCTGGTAGAGCCGGGCGTTGTCCACGGCCAGCGCGGCGCGCCGGGCCAACTCCTCGGCCAACGCCAGGTCATCCGGCGTATAGGGCCGCCCGAGCTCGCCGCGCACAAACGTGATGACGCCGATCGTCCGCCCACGGGCGATCAACGGCACGTCCATCTTCGAGCGCAGCCCCAGCGCGCGCAGCAGCTGCAAGTGCTCGGCGTCGACGGCGTGGAGCGCCAGCCGCTCAACCGTCACGCTTTCGTCCACTTCCGATCGACCGGTGCGCAGCACGTTCGCCACGCCAGCGGTCAACTCTGGAGCGATCGGGTAACGGCGGCGCAGTTCAGCCACCAGCGCCGCTTTATTCGGATCGCTATGTGCCACGGCGATCTGGCGGATCGATCCCTCTTCGGCGCGCACATTGATCGCGCACCAGTCGGCGAGCACCGGCACGACCAACTGCGCCAGTTGGGCAAGCCGGGTCTCGTGGTCGAGCGCGGCCGCCAGCAGTTGGCCGGCCTCGGCCAGCAGACGCTGGGCCTGCTCGGCGCGCTTGAGCGGGGTGACGTCTTGAAAAATGTTGACGGCCAGCTCCACCTGCCCGTGCTCGTTCAGAATCGGCCGGGCCTTGCTGATCAACCAACGCTCTTTTCCGGTGGTGGCCCGATAACGCCGCAGTTGGCTCGGCGCAATCATGCCGTGGAGCGCCAGGCTTCCGGGCAACTGGTCGAGCGCGACCGGCTGCCCCATTTCATCGAAGATTTCGAACGAGTGCTCGACGGACTCGCTCGGCGCGTCCAACAGCGCTTCGGGTGAGGCATAACCCGAGACGCGCGCCGCGGCCTCGTTCGCATACACCAGGCGGCCGGTGGCGTCCTGCGCCGTGATGCCGTCGGCGACGCCTTCCAGGATGACCGCCAGCTGATCGCGCGATAAGCGCAGCTCATCCTCAGACCGCTTGCGCTCGATCGCCGCCGCCAGCACGTTGGCGACCGCTTGCAAGAAGTTCGTGTCGTCGGGGGTGAACGTCCGGCGCTTCGGGCTATGCGCGCCCAGCACGCCGAATGGGCGCTCGCGACCGGGGATGATGACGCTCAACCCGCTGACCACGTTGTGCTCGCGGAGTAACGCCGCGCCGGTGAAACGTGTCTCTGCCCGCAGGTCTTCAACGATCACCGGGCCGCCGGAGAGCAGCGTGTAACCGGCTTGCGAGCCGCGGTCGGCATCGACCAGCGCCTGGCCGACCAGGCCAGCCTGCCAGCCCACCCCCGAGCGTAAGCGCAGGGTCTGGCCGTTCGGCAGCAGCTCTAACACTTTCACGTATCCCACGGCGAGCGTCAGCGCGACGTGGGCCACCGCTTCGTCCATCAGTTCTGAAAGATCGATACCGGCCAGCGCGCGCTGGCCCAACGCCGCCACCGCGGCTTGCTGCCGCGCCCGAATCCTGATCTCGTCCTCGGCCTGCCGGCGCTCGATGTAGTTGCCGATCTGGCTGCCGATGGCCTCCAGCATTTCAAGCAGGTCGGCGTTAGGCGGCTCCAGCTGGCGGCTGTAACACTCGATAACGGCGATCACCTCGGCGCCGCTGTAGATGGGGAAGGCGAAGGCGGCGTGCAGCCCGGCCTGGGCGGCCAGCTGCGCCCGTGGCTGATCGGTCCCGCGCAGGTCGGGCGCCCACTTGGCCCGGCCTTCCGCCCAGACTTGACCGGGCAAGCCGGTGTGCTTTGAGTAGAGCAGGGTTCGCGTCGCCGCTTCGAACGCCTCCACCCGGTTCGTCAGCGTTGGCGCGCGCCAGAGGCTTTGGTTGCGCAACACGTGCATGTCGTGATCCACGCGCCAGAGCGCGCCAAATTCCCAGCCCACGCCCTCGCCGATCGCCTGCAAGGCGCGCCGGTAAGCCTCGTCGAGGCTGCCAGACTCGGCCAGGGCGCGCGTGACCGTGTACTGAACGTCCAAGCGCCGCTCGGCCGCCTTGCGCTCGGTGATGTCGACGAACACGCCCAGACAGCCTCGAACGCGGCGCTGCTCGTCGTATAACGGCGAGGCGTACTCCAACAAGCTGAACCGCGCGCCATCCTGATGGAGGACGTCGAGCTCCAGGTCGCGCAACGTCGTGTGGTGGGCTGCGGCGTACTGCATGGGTAACTCATCGGGCGCGAGTTCGCGGCCGTTTTTCAAGACTTTGAACGGCAATTGCTCGCCGCCGGGCGCGCTCTTGGACGGGTTGGCCTCCGGCGAAATGTTCAACATGCGCGCGCCGGCCGGGTTGACCGTCATGCGCTGCAACTCCGGATCGTGGGCGAGGCAGATGCCAACGGGCAAGATGTCGAACAACGCTTGCAGCTCGCTCACCCGGCGGTTCAAGTCCTGGTTCAAGCGCTGGATGGCGTCTTCCGCCTGAACCCGCGCGGTGATGTCGCGCAGCCGGACGGTGAGCACCTTTTCGCCGCCGACCTCGAACTTGGAGATGGACGCTTCGGCCGGAAACTCCTCCCCAGCCTTGCGCCGCGCCAGGATGGGACCGCGCTCATGCATGGGGCGCGTCGCGTCGACCGAGGCGGCGAAGTGCTCGATGTGACGCTGGTGGTTTTCGGCGAAGCGTTGGGGGAGCAACGTCTCGAGCGGCTGCCCCAGGAGCTCTTCCGGTCGGTAACCAAAAATGCGCTCGACGCCGGGATTGGCGAGCGTGATGCGCTGCTCGGCGTCGATCGATAGGATCGCGTCGTCGGACAGCCGGATGATGCCGGCGAAGCGCGCCTGCGATAGCTGCAGCTGTTCTTCCGTCCGCTTGCGCTCGGTAATGTCATGCGCGATCACCTGGATGGCTAACTTATCCCGATAGGTAAGCCGGGCCGCCGACACTTCCACATCGACCACGGCGCCATCCAGCCGGACGAACTTCTCTTCGAGCGACGGCGCGGCCGGGTTATGCTTCAACTGCTGAATACGGTCTCTGACCCGGTCGTGGTAGTCCGGGTGCACGAACTCCCAGATCGGTTTGCCGATCAGGTCGCCGGGCGCCGCCGCGCCGAGCAAACGGGCGCCGGCTGAGTTGACGAAGGCCAGCCGCTCACCTGCGTCGATTTCTTCGATGAAAATCGCGTCTGGTGATAGATCGACTAACTGCCGATAACGTTCTTCGCTCTCGCGCCGCTCGGCCTCGATCTGCTCGCGCTCGGCGATCTCTGCGCGCAAGGCCTGATTGGCCGCCTCCAGTTGCGCCGTGCGTTCGATCACGCGCTGTTCCAGTTCGGCGTTCAGCTGCCGCACTTCGTCTTCGGCCTGCCGGCGCGCCGTAATGTCGTGCCCGGTCCCGATCATCCTGATCGGCTCGCCCCGTTCATCCACGATCACTTCGCCGTGCGCTTGCAGGGCGCGGATGCTCCCCTCGGGGCGAACGATGCGGTGCTCGAAGCGGAACGGCTCGCGCGTATGATAGGCCCGTTGCACGGCCTGGTTCACCGCCTCCCGGTCGTCGGGGTGAACGCGCGCCAGGAAGCCCGCGTAGGTGATGGAGGTTTCTCCCGGCTGCAAACCGTAGAGCCGATAGAGCTCATCAGACCAGGTGACGACGTTGGCCGGGATGTCCCATTCCCAACTTCCCAGGTGCGCGACGCGCTGCGCGTGTTCGAGTTGTTGCCGGCTGCGCTCGATCTGCTCGGCGGCGCGGGTGCGCTCGGTGATGTCGCGCACCAGCCAGCGTAGCGCCACCGCTTTACCCGGCGCGGTGCGGACGACGGCCACGGTGAGCTCGGCGTGGAACTCTGCGCCGGCGCGCGGCCAGAAGGTGACGTTCCATCCCTGAAGCCGGTCGGCCTGGAGCAGGCGCTGCAGCTGCGCGCGGAAAGCAGAATGATCCGAGGCGTGCGTGAAGACGATCAGCGGTTTCCCGATCAGCAGCTGGGGCGCGATGCTGAAGAGCTGGCCCGCCGCGCTGTTGGCCTCCCGGATGACGCCGTTCAGGTCGGTGACCAGGTAGCCGTCGGGCGCGAACTCGAACAGGTCGCGGTAGCGCTGCTGCTCGGCCTCGGCCAGGTGACGCGCCGTCTGCAGCTCGTCGTTCTGCTGGAGCAGTTCTTCTTCGGCGACCTGGAGTTCTTCCAGCGCGGTACTCAGCTCTTGCAGCGCGTCCGCGAGCACCGCCGCGCCTGCCGCTAGTGGCGGGGCGTGGCCGGCCTGCAACTCCAGTGCGCGCTGGCGCAAGTCTTCGATGCGTTGAACGATCGCGTCGATCGATTTCGTGCTCATCGCATAAACCCTCTGGTCCTTCGACAACTTGAAGTTGCATAGTTCCTGCCGCAGTTCAGCCGCCACCCTGCATTACAGTTTAAGAGGGAGGGTGGCGGTTGTGCGGCGGACGGCAGGGCCCGCCGCCGCCTTGCACTGCCTTCTAAAGAGGGCGGCGGCCTGCCCACGAGCGCAGCGAAGAGGGTTGTGCCCTCCCAACCCCGCAGAATTAGGCGGTCGGGGTACTATTTGATGGGGCGTAGCCTAGCCCCCTGCTTGCGCCCCCTTGCGGGGTTGTGGGCGTTGGATGGGCACAAGGCCCTAGGCTACCCATCAAAATCAAGTGGACTGACCACTAGCCAGCCCGACTTGAAAATGCGATAAATCTTCACTGGCACAACCCGCGCCGATTGGTCCAATGGGGGAAAACATCAACTCTAGGACTTACGCAGTTGGCGCGGCAGTTGTACTGCCGTCGCCTCAGCTGCCGCAGTACAACTGCGGCAGCAACATGCAACTGCGTAAGTTCTGAACTACGGACCTCGGAGATCTACCGCCGATCTCTTAAACACAAACGCCTCGGAGCAGAAGCAGTTTCCTTCTCTTGACACTGGGCGAGCGCGCCAGGAGACGATACCCGAAGCGTCGTGGAACAATAAAGGCGGGTGGGTGTTTAGCTGCCGTCTACCTTGTTCTCCTGCATCACCAAGATCGCGCCTTGCGCCTCCTGGCCCGCGCTGTCCAGCCGGCTGATCGTCACCTGCACGTGGATCGCCTTGCCACGCCGGTTGACGGCGTCGAGTTCCATTTCGTGATGCTCCGAGCGGCCGGCCAGGCAATCCCGAATCGGGTGCATGATCTGCTCGGCCGGTAGCCCGATGTCCAGGTTGAGGAAGTTCTTGCCGCGCACTTCATCCGCGCGCAGGCCCCACAGGTCTTCCGCCCGGTAGTTCCAGGCGAGCACCTGCAGGTTGCGATCGACGACGGCCACGCCGTCGCGCAGGCTGGAGAGGATCGAGCCGAGGAAGGCGTTCAGCTGGTTTAGCTCGTCGGTGCGCTGCTGCAGCTCTGTGTTGGTCGCCTCCAGTTCCTCATTGGTGGACTGGAGTTCCTCGTTCATCGTCTCCATCTCTTCGTTGGTGGACTGGAGCTCCTCGTTGGTGGTCTCCAGCTCCTCGACCGTCGATTGCAGTTCCTCGTTGGTCGTTTCGAGTTCTTCGTTCGATGACTGCAATTCCTCGTTCATCGTTTCCAATTCCTGGCGCGACTGCTGGAGCTCTTCCTGCAAGCGGCGGTAGCGCGAGACGTCGTTGAAGACGATCTTGACGCCGGCCAGCCGGCGCTCGCGGTTGAGCAGCGGGATGATCTGCACGTCCAGGTAACGGCGCTCGCCGCTGCGTGTGAACCATTCAATGTCCTTCAGGCTGCGCGGCCGGTGTTCGCTGAAGACTTGCTCGACGACGGCGCGCAGCTCGACCGGCCGGTAGGAGACTTCCAGGTCCTGGTAGGGCCGGCCAATCTCGGCGGGCGTCAAGTTGAACAGCCCGCGCGCCTGCTCGTTCGCCGCCGCCAGAGCGCCCGTGGCGTCGATGACGATGCTCGCCACGGGATCCGCATCCACCGCCAGTTCACGGATGCGCACGTGGTCCTCGGAGTTATGATTCATTTCCTCGACCCCCACCTGCGGTATAGCCAGGCGCTCGCGCGCGCCCGCTTTGAACACTTTGGTGAAGACGCGCCGCTTCAAATCGATCGGCGTGAAGGCGTTGCTGCGGGTGAGCAGCACCTCGGCCTTGCCCAGGAACAGGTAACCCCCGCCATTCAGCGCGAAGTCGAAACGCTTCAGGATTTTGGACTGAGTCTCGGCGTTCAGGTACATCAGCGTGTTGCGGCAGATCAACAGGTCGATGTGCGAGATCGGCGCATCCTGGATCAGGTCGTGCC
This sequence comes from Anaerolineae bacterium, assembly GCA_035292585.1. Classification (GTDB taxonomy): domain Bacteria; phylum Chloroflexota; class Anaerolineae; order Fen-1058; family Fen-1058; genus DASSFZ01. The sequence continues at coordinate 20,196 of DATDPU010000077.1, forward strand.
GGCCGAAGATGACCGCGCGGCGCAAGTCTTTGTTGAAGCTGAAGCGGCCGTTGGCGCTGGCGAAATACTTTTCCAAGAGGTGCGGCGGGATACCCTGCACCTGGTGTTCGGTGTAAGCGGCCAGCCGCGCCTGGCTGAGCGCGTCCTCGTCCACGTCCGTGGCGTAGATCTTGACGCGGCGGCTGAACGGCTCGGTTCCGAGCGCCTCCGCCAGCAACATCGCGATGGTGTAGGCTTCCTCGCCCGAGGCGCACCCGGCGCTCCACACGCGGATCAGGCCCTGCGCTTCTTTCGCTTCGAGGATACGCGGGAGGACGTCTTGCGCGATGTACTCCCAGGCCGGCGGGTCGCGGAAGAAGGCGGTGACGTTGATCAAGATCATGTTGAACAGCGCCGCGAACTCGTCGGGATGCACCTCCAGGTAGTCGATGTAATCGTTGAAGGCTTCGAGGCTGAGCATCTGCATGCGTTTCTGGATGCGCCGCATCAGACTGGCGGGCTTGTAGGCGGTGAAGTCGAATCCGCGCGTGCGCGCCAGGTATTCGAGCAGCGCTTCGAAGTCGGAGGCCGGAGGAGTCGTCATCGCACATCTCCCGTCATCACCAGCGTGACCAACGCGGCCGCGATCTCGTCCAGCGGCAGGACGAAATCGACGCAGCCGGTTTGGATTGCCGCGCCGGGCATGCCGAAGAACTCGGACGTGGCCTCGTCCTGCGCGATCACCGTGCCGCCCATCTTCTTGATCGCCTGCACCCCCATTCCGCCATCGCTGCCTGTGCCGGTCAGCACCACCGCGATGACGCGATCTTTGAAGCTGGCCGCGACCGACTCGAACAGCAAGTCGGCCGAGGGGCGCACGAAGTGCACCAGCTCGGTCTGCGCCAGCGACAAGGTGCCATCGGAGTTGACCAGCAAGTGCCGGTTGGGCGGGGCGATGTACACCGTCGCCGGACAGAGCTGGTCGCCCTCCTGAGCCTGCTTGACCTGCAAGACGGTGCGGCGGGCCAGGATATCGGCCATCAAGCTGCGGTGGCGCGGGTCGAGGTGTTGCACCACCACGACCGCTGCGGGGAAAGCGCCTGGCAGCGCCGATATGAGCTGGCTCAACGCTTTCAGCCCGCCGGCCGAGGACGCGAGCGCGATCACATCAAAAGCGGCATTCGGGAAGTGCTGCATGTCACGTCCGCTTCTTTGGTTTCACACGATTTGGGTTCACTGGTGATTTTACCCCCAAATCGGGCGGGTTGAGCGCTTCCACGCCCCCGGCCGATGCACCGATCACACTCAGGTCATGCCCTGGCATGTTGGCTCTTTTCTAGCTGGCGCTTGAGACCGCGGAGGTCTTCAGCTGAGTGTCTGGCGGCTCGGCGCGCGCTGCAACTGCCCGCCGCACAGGGAAGAAACCAGGTCTCTCCGAGAGACCTGGTTTCTATAAAACTACGACTCGCTGAAGTGAGGGACGCTTACCTGCACCAGGGTGCCGTGACCCGGCGCTGAAGCGACCTTCAATTGTCCACCCACCGACTCGGCGCGCTCGACCGCCCCGATCAGCCCCAGGTGTCCTTTGCGCGCCAGCTCGATCCAACGCGCCGGCACCTCGAACCCGCGCCCATCGTCCCGAACCTCCAACAGCGCGCCTTCCGCGTCGAGTTGGAGACGGATGGTAACCTGGCGCGCCTCGGCGTGGCGGATCACGTTCATCAGCGAGTGTTGGTAAATGCGATACAGCGCAAAGCGCACGCGATCGGGCAGCGCCTGCTCATCCGGCATCAGCTGCAGTTCAAAGCGGAGCTCCGGGTGAGCCGCCTGCAAACGCTCGACATCGGAGCGAATCGCCTTTTCCAATCCAAAGGGCATCAGCGTCGACGGGCGCAGGTCTTCACAGATGAGGCGCAAGGTGCTGTTCACCTGATGCAGCAGCGTCTCGGCTTCGCCCAGCTGCCGCAGGCCGCCATCGTCGCACAGCATGTCGCGCAGGTTGACCAGCCGGTAGGTGATGCCGTACAGGTCCTGGATCGGCCCATCGTGCAGCTCCTGCGCCAGGCGCAGGCGCTCGGCGTCGCGGCTATGCGTCAGCAGGCGCTGCGTCTCGGCCAGCTCGGCCTCGGCGCGCTGGCGCTCGGACACTTCCGCCTCCAGTTCCACGTTCATCGCTTGCAGTTGTTCCTCGGCCTGCCGGCGCTCCTCGATTTCCGTCTCCAGCTCGATGTTCGCCGTCTGCAACTCGAAGGTGCGTTCGCGCACCCGCTGTTCCAGCTCGGCGTTGAGTTGCTGCGCTTCCCGGTACAGTCGCGCGTTGTCTATGGCGAGCGCAATGCGGCGCGCCAGCCCTTCGGCCAGCTCCAGGTCGGCCGGGCCGTAATGCCGACCCGACTCGGCCCACACGAACGTCAGCGCGCCCAGGGTGCGCCCGCGCGCGATCAGCGGCACGACCATGAGCGAGCGTAAGTTCAGCTCGCGCGCGATGCGGAGCTGTTCCGCATCGCGCGCGCCGGCGACGAGCATCTCGTCCGTGATGTCAGGGTACAGCTCGGGTTGGCCGGTGCGCAGCACGTGCGGCACGCCGGTTCGCGCGAGGGGATCGGTCGGATAGCGCTGCCGCAACTCGCGGGCCAGCGCGATCTTATCGGGATTGACATGCGCCACGGCGACGCGCCGAATCTCCTCATCTTCGAGCACATCGCAGGTGCACCAGTCGGCCAGGTGCGGCACGGCCAGCTGCGCCACATTTCTCAGCCGGGTCTCGTAATCCAGTTCGCTGGAGAGTATGCGACCCGCCTCGGCCAGCACGCGCTGGCTGATCTCGGAGCGCTTGAGCTCCGTCACATCTTGGAAGATGTTGACGGCGAGAATGACTTCGCCGCGATCGTTGAACACCGGCCGGGCTTTGGTGATCGACCAATGCTCCGCGCCCGTGTCGGCCACTTGATAGCGGAGCATGACCGAGGCGGCCTCGCGGCCCTGCAGCGCGTGGCGACCGGGCAGCTCGTTGAGCGGGAAAGGCCGGCCGGCTTCATCGAACACCTGGAACTTCTGCATGATCTGCGGAAGAGGCGTTTGCAGCAGCGCCTCGGGCGAGTCGAAGCCGATGATGCGCGCCGCCGCCGCGTTGGCATACACCAATCGGCCCTGCGGGTCTTGCGCGGTGATGCCGTCGGCAACGCTCTGTAGAATAATGGCCAGCTGGTTGCGCGATTCGCGCAGCGCTTCTTCCGCCCGCTTGCGTTCGATAAAGTTGCCGAGCTGGTTGCCCAACGCTTCGAGCAGCGCCAGCAGGTCTTCTGCCGGCTCCGGCAGCTGATCGGTCAGGCACTCCAGCACGCCGATCACTTCACTGCCACTGCGAATCGGGAAGGCGAGCGCGGCGCGCAAGCCCGCACGCAGCGCCAAGGGCCGGCGGCTGAAGCCCGGCTCGGTTCCAATGTCGGCGAGCCAGAGCGGCCGCCCATCAGCCCATACGCGCCCCACCCAATCGGCGCCGCGTGCAAAGGTGAGGTCCTGGTTGGCGTCCTCCCAGTCCAGCGCGTCGAGCGCCGCCGTCTGCCACACGCTTTGATAGCGCAGAACCTGGGCCGCCGGGTCCACATGCCACAGGCTGCCCAGTTTCCACTCTAACCCTTCGCAGATCGCCTGCAAGGCTCTGGCATAGATTTCAGCCACGCTCTCGGACTCGGCCAGGATGCGGGCCACGCGATATTGAACCAACAGCGCGCGCTCGGCCCGCTTGCGCTCGTGGATGTCCAGCTCCCGACCCTGCACGCCGATCTGCCGCCCGGCCTCGTCGAGCAGCGGGTTCCAGGTGCCGGCGCACCACTTGAGCTGGCCGTTCTTCGTCACGATGCGGAACTCTTCTCCGGCAAAGGCCCGGCCCGCGTACAGCTGCTCGAACAGTTGCAATATCCGAGGCGCATCGTCGGGATACAGGTAATCGATGAAGTTTTTCTCGTAGAGTTCCTGGACGGTGTAGCCGGTGAGCGTCTCGAAGGCCGGGTTCACGTACAACAATACGCGATCCATATCGTAGGCGAATACGGTATCGCGCATGTTCTCGGCGATCAGCCGCAGTTTGCGTTCGGAATCCTGCAGCGCGCGCTCCATGCTGCGGCGCTCGGTAACATCGCGGAAGACGAGGACGACGCCGGAGACGCGGCCGGTCTCGTCGCGGATGGGCGCGCCGCTGTCGTCGATGGGCAACTCGCGGCCGTCGCGGCGGCGCAGCAAGGTGTGATTCGCCAGCCCGACGATCACGCCTTCGCGCAGCACGCGGGTGGCCGGGCTTTCGACGGTCTGGCGGGTATATTCGTTAAGGATATCGAAGACGGCGGGCAGCGGTTGGCCGGTCGCCTCGTCCTGCGCCCAACCGGTGAGCGACTCGGCGATCGGGTTCAAGAACGTCACGCGCCCCTGGGTGTCGGTGGCGATCACCGCGTCGCCGATGCTCGCCAGCGTCACCCGCAGCAACTCCCGCTGCTCGCGGATGGTGTTCTCGATCACTCGGCGTTCGGCCTCGCGCTGTTCCAGCGCAGCGGTCATCGCGTTGAAGGCGCTCGCCAGCTGCTTGAGCTCGGCCGCGCCGCGCCGCGCGGGTTTGCTGCGCGCGCTGAAGTTGCCCTCGCGCACTTGCTGCGTCGTTCGCATTAGCAAGTTGACGCCGCGCAGGACGAACACGTTGCCGAAATAGCGGGCGAGGGCCAGCCCGAGCAGAGCAAACAGCCCCAGCAGCCCCAGCTTGAGCGCCAGGCGCTGATTCGCTTCCGCGAAGGCCACTTGCAACGGGAGGCCCACGCCGAGGGTGATGCCCGTGTCGCCGGGGCCGGGCACGCGCTGAAAGGCCGTCAGGCGGGTGACACCATCGATATCGGGCAGTTCGGCGACCCCCTGCTCTTGAGCGAGCAGGGTTTGGATGAGCGGCGTGTGGGCGAAGGCGTTCCGGTCTTGATCCAGATTCTCCGGGGTCGGGCGGCGATCCATAATCGTGCCGTCGCGATCGACGATGATGACGACGGCCTCGTTCGGCAACTCGGCCCGATCGACGAGCTCGGTCAGCGCGGCCAGGCGCTTCGTGGCGAAAACCACGCCTTCCAACTGCCCGTTCGCATCGACCAGGGGATAACCAAAGGTCAAGACCGGATTGCCGGTCTGCGGCGCGATTCGATAGTCGCCAACGGCAAAGTCGCGCGTTTCGATCGCGCGCTGGAAAAAAAGACGGTCGGAAATGTTGACCGGTTGGGTCAGGTCAACCGTGCTACAGAAGAGACTGCCATCGGGACGCGCCAGGCCAAAGCCGGAGTAATCATCGGCATATAACGTGAGCAGTTCAAACAGTTTATCGGTGCAGCGCGCCGGGTCGCCGCTGCGCACTTCGGGAGAGCGCGTGAGCGCGATGAGCACCTGGCGGGCGTCATCGACGTTCTTCTCTTGATCGGCGGCCAGGAGCCTGACCCAGGCGCGCGCCGTGGCCTGGGCCTGAAGCGTATCCCGGTAGCGCTGTTCCAGGTCGGCGCCTATGACCAGCCCGACCACCGGGATAACCGCGAGCAGGACGAGCAGGATTAAGCGGGAACGAAGGCTGGATGGAAAGAAGCGTGCCATGGCATCCTCAGCGTAGAGTGAACCAAGTCAAATCGACCGGCAGCGAGTCGATGGTTTTGCTGCGCCACGCGGTTAAGCCTGCCAAAATCATGGCGACTGGAAGCGCCGGGTTAGCCAAGATAGAGGCAATTGGGCTATTATAAATGAAGCTGGATGGTTTGTAACCAGAAATGTATCCTGTTTTGTATCCATTGTACATGTTAAGCCGGGGGTTTCAAGTTAATCTAACGCTGGGAGTTTGGCCGGCAGGTTGCCGATCGGTTATCAAGGAGATGGCAAGCGGCATTCAGGCTAGGCGGAACGGGTTAATGGGAAAAGCTGGCCGGTGACAGGCCGCCAAACTCCCCGTTGCATGGTAGCGCCGATCTTGAACTCGACCGGGCTGGCAGGTAGTCACTCACCTTACGCAGTCGGGTGAATGGCTGGAAACGCCCGCGAGGACGTTGAACGGCGGCGTAAGCTGCGGGCCGTGTGCCCGCCAAACGTCTACGACCCACAAGGGGGCTACACTACCGCGTTCAAGTGGACTGACCCTTAGCCGGCCGGGGCCTTGATAGGAGTTGATGAGCTATGCCGGGCAAACGCGCTTCGCCTAAACCGAAGGCGCGCATCCGACGCTTCGATATCTTTGCCGAATACAATCGCCAGAAAGGTGTTCAGGAAGGTACGCCGCCGGATGTGGCAAAAGGTTATGGCTTGTGGTTAGCAAAACTGGTCGCCGGACGACGCGCAGGACATTCGACGGCCGCCTCGCATGCCGCCCAGTCGGGGCGGCGACACGTGCATACACGCGTGCTCCCGGCCGAGAGGAGCAAGTGGCGCACGCTCGGCGGGGAACCTCAGACGGATGAGCTGTTCGATAAGGAAATCGTAAATCGGATGGGCGAGGATTTTTATAAGAAGGTCTTTGCCCCGGCCATCCACCAGGCGCTTCGGAAGGGCGAGACTTACATGGCGATCCGGGATAACCTGCGCGACCAATGGAAGTCTAAGCGGCTAGATTGAATCCTCTGCCGGCCACGGCGCCTCCCCGTACTCGCCCGTGGCGTATGTTGCTTTGCGGGTGAAATCCGCCGGGCGCTAAACGCACCGGTCGGCTCCAAGACCTACCCGAATCTATATCTTCTTTGTGTATCCCGATCTATGGACAGCGCCCGGATCATACGCTATTAATGGCCTCAGGTTCAAGGAACCTACATCATCCGAGTGAAGGGGAGGAATAAAAATGGGGATCCTGTCTTGGATTATCGTGGGCCTGATCGCCGGCTGGCTGGCCGGGATGGTCATGCGCGGCGGCGGGTATGGCCTGGTCGGCAATATCGTGATCGGGATTGTCGGCGCCATCGTGGGCGGCTTCCTGTCAACCTCGTTGTTCGGCGTGCCCGATCCGGTGAACGGCGTGAACGTCGGCACGATTCTGGTGGCCTTCCTGGGAGCCGTAGTGGCGATTGCCCTGATCCGGGCTTTACCGGGGCGCTCGCCCGTCTGACTTTGAGTTCGTAGCGCGGCGTTTGAGCGCACGCGACACAGGAGGAACGATCGATGGGTCTTCTATCGTGGCTGATGGTGGGTCTCATCGCCGGCTGGCTGGCGGGGGCTGTCATGCGGGGCGGCGGCTACGGCCTGTTCGGCAACATCCTCATGGGGATTGTCGGCGCTCTCGTGGGCGGTTTTCTGGCCAGCGCGCTGTTCAACATACCCGATCCCATGACCGGCGTCAACGTGGGCACGCTTCTGATTGCCTTCCTCGGCGCGGTAGTCGTCATTGCGTTGGTGCGCGCGCTGCCCGGCCGATCGCCGGTTTAAGTTCTTAACTCACCTTACGCAGTTTGCTCCCCGACCGCGTCCCATAGGCGGTGCAGTGCTCCCGTCGCGGTCGGGTGAACGGCTGGAAACGCCCGCGAGGACGCGGGCTTCGAGCGAAGTTGATCGGCGGCTGCGTAAGGTGAGTTCTTAACGGAAACGGACGAGAGGAGACCTGGGACCGCGCTCAGGTCTCCTCCAGCCCCGGCTCCCCTGATAGAAGAAAGCACTTCACCATGCAACTCCGGCGCAACCCGCGCGCGTTTCAAGCCAGACGAACTTCGTTCTCGGTGCGCCGATTTAGCAATATAAGACCCCGCCATGTCAGGACCTGCTCCCGCCCCACCTTACAGGCGCCACCGACGCTGGTTGTCCCGGAGCGATTCGCAAATAGCGGGCACGGGGAGGTAACACTGTTTCACACCCGAATCGATGGTCTACGCTTTAATCGCATCCTGATCGCGAATGACTCCCGCCTGCTGCGCGAGGCGTTCCAACGCGCGCTCAGCTCAGTGTTGGGCATGCAAGTCGTCGGAGAAACCGTAAATCTGGTGGACGTGCTGGTCTTGCTGGAGCGGTCGGATCCGCACTGGCTGATCGTCTCGCTCTTACCGAGCGGCCGGATACCGGACATCATCGAATCATTGCTGAAGCGGCATCCGGCGCTCCACATCCTGGGGGTCGCGCCGGATGGCAGCCGGGTTCAGATCAAATGGCAGGGCCATGAAGAAACCCACGACGATTTGTCGTTCGAAGATTTAGTTCGAATCCTGCGCGCGCGGCCACTCCTCAACTAGTTCCCTCAGCCGACCTCTACTTCAAAGAGTTTCTCCGTGTGTCAGACCGGTCGCTGCAAGTCGAATCGCGCGGCGGCGTGGGCCTGTTCTGCCGGTCTCCCCGCCGCAGTCAGCCCTCAAGATATACCCTGTTTCTGTATCCTGATATATAGACACTCACCTGGGTTTGCGTTATCGTGATCGGCAAGGGAACAGGGAAGCGGGCGTGTATTTGAGCGGCGGCGAGATCGTCTGCCGCCGCCCTTCTGGAATGTTGCGGGGTAGGGCTTCCAAGTTTAGCGGAAAGGGGTTGCAGTCAAGCAGCTCAAATTACTGGGGAGGAACGATGAAACTCAAATCACTGGAAGACTTGTATGTTGCGGAATTGAAGGACCTGTACAGCGCTGAAACCCAACTCGTCAAAGCGCTGCCCAAAATGATCAAAGCCACTTCCTCTTCCGAACTTCAGCGGGGCTTTGAAGAGCATCTGGAGCAGACGCGGCGGCATGTCGATCGCCTTGACCGCGCCTTCCAGGAGCTGGAAACCAGTCCCGGCCGCAAGAAGTGCAAAGGCATGGAAGCGCTGATCGAGGAAGGCAAGGAAATGCTGGAGCAGGCCGTAGACCCCGATGTGTTGGACGTGGCCTTGATCAGCGCGGCGCAGCGCATCGAGCATTACGAGATCGCCGGCTATGGCACGGCGCGCGCCTACGCCCGGCTGCTGGGTTACACCGCTGCCGTTGACCTGCTCTCCCGAACGCTCGACGAAGAGAAGCTGACGGATGAGCGCCTGACGCAAATCGCCGAGAGCCGGATCAATATCCAGGCCACCAACGGCGGCCAACAGGCAGAGATGACCGAAACCGAAGCGGCGCCGATGCACTCCGAGCGAATGTAAGCCCGCGACTCGGCGCGTATACCCGGCGCAGGTGCGTCGCAACAGCCGTGTGTATCCGGGAAGGGCATGGCCGTCCAGGTGACCGTAAACGTTTTCCAAGTTCGGATACCTGGGCGGTTTTCCATCCGCGGGCAATGTCTTGGCAGGTTCGCTCGGAGCGAAGGCTAGAGCGCTCAACGTGACAGCCGTCGCGGACGGCCTGGCGGCGCAATATGGATCTTCAAGAATTAGGGCTGACCGCGGTACGGGCGGTCGTGATCTACGTTTATCTCTTCGTTAGCGCGCGGCTCTGGGAAAAACGCACGGTCGGCAACTTCACGGCGTTCGCGGAGCTGGCCGCGGCCGCCGGGCAATGATGCAGCAAGGGGTGAGACGCATGATAGCGGTAAACTCCTGCGCGCTCGCAGGGCAACGGCGGCCCGAACAGCGACTTTTCAGAACGGGCTTTTACGGATACCAGGCTTATCGGGAGGTACAGATGGAACTCAAACAAATCATGACGCGTGACGTCGCAGTGGTTCGGCCCAACGCGCCGGTACGAGAAGCGGCCGAAAAAATGAAGACGCTCGACATCGGCGCGCTGCCGGTCTGCACCGGCCGGCGCATGGTCGGCATGTTGACCGATCGCGATATCACGCTGCGCGTTGTCGCCGAGGGCCGCGACCCGATGAACACGCGCGCCGAAGCGGTGATGACGCCGGACGTGACGTACTGCTTCGAAGATCAGGACGTCGCAGAAGCGGCCGCCCTCATGGCCGAGCAGCAGATCCGCCGGCTGCCGATCATCAATCGGGACAAAGAGCTGGTCGGCATCCTCTCGCTGGGCGACCTGGCGGTCGATACCAACCAGGCGATGCTGGCGGGCGATGTGCTGGAAGACATCTCACAACCGGCCAAACCCAAACGTTGAAAAATCGTCGTAGGGTGGTTTTCACGTGTGAGGAGGTATCGAATGCCTGTGAGTCGAACGGCGTCTGAAGAACGCGCGGCCAAGTTTGCCCTCATGAGCATCTTCGTGACGATCTTCGTCGCGTTCGCCGCGCAGTTGGGACGCCGCCATCGCCGGGAATTGGAGTTGCGCCCCCTGGACTTGGGCTTGTTGAGCGTAGCCACTTACCGGCTAGGCCGCCTGGCGGCCTACGATAAAGTGTTCGAGCCTTACTGGTCTATGGGCTGCATCTCATCCCCGGCCCTACGCGCGTCTTCAGGACTATCATGGGCACGATCGGCATCGGCGAGCGGCTCAATGCGCTGACCGAGGCGCTCGGTTGGACCGGCCAGGCGGCTCGCAAAGAAGCGGGCTCATCGGGTTAATACTATAGGGTGGATGGAAGATGGCGCTTGAAGCGGTTTCTGGTGCGAGTGTTTTGAGTCGGCTGATTTAAACCCATTTCCGGCGCGGGTCTTAACCGACCCCGCTGCGAGGAGGCGGAAAGCCATGGCGACAAGGGAAAGTCGTTTGCGTCATCCCCGTATATTAGAAAGTCTTAAAGAAGAAGCGGATGAAGATGAGGACTACGTTGAGGCCGACTTCGACGAGATGGATGAGGAGACGGATACCGATGACGAAGCTGAAGCTGAAGAGGACGACGAAGTCGCGCTCGAAGCGGACTTCGATGAAGTCGATGAAGACGAGGCGGTTGAGGCTGAAGAGGACGAAGACGTGAACGAAGCCGAGGTCGAGGCTGAGTTAGAGGAAGACGAAGCAGATTTGGAAGACGAGTCGGAGGACGAAGACCTCGACGAGGACGTGGAAGAGATCGATTTCAACGAGGTCGAGGGCGAGGCGCTGAGAGCTCGATCCCGAATCGGCTGAGGACGAAGAGGCAGAGTGACGGGTCTGTTCCCGCCGAACGGGGCAAGAAGGAGGGCAACATGGGAGACCGAGTAACCAACAGCATCATCGTCAAGCGCGACGTAGCCGCAGTGTTCCAAGTCTGGGCGAATTTCGAGAACTTCCCCTACTTCATGAAGAACATCCAAGCGGTGACCCGCACCAGCCCGCTTACCAGCCACTGGGTGATGGACGGGCCGCTGGGCAAGACGATCGAGTGGGACGCCCAGATCACCACGTTCGAGGAGAACAAGCGTATCGCCTGGAGCAGCCAGGATATGACCAACGGCAACACGCTCAAAACCAGCGGCCAGGTCACCTTCAACCCGTTGTCCCATGGCGAAACGGAGATCACGGTCATGCTGCACTACGCGCCGCTGGCCGGCCTGGCGGGCGAGATTGCGGCGGCGCTGTTTGCGAATCCAGAAAAACGCCTGGACGAGGATTTGCGTAACTTCAAGAAGTATGTCGAGGGCAAGTACGAGCGGTTACCACAGCAATCGTAACGTGTATGTCGCAGATTGACATCATTCGGGCCGGCGGGTGGGACGTCTGGTCTTTGAGTCGCCTCTACCGCGCTTGTTTTTCGAGCGGCGCGCAGAGTTGGCTCAGACAGATACGCCTGCTGCTGGGTTCGGACATCCTGGTGTTAAAAGCGCTGGCCGCCGGCGAGCTGGTGGGCATGGTCGCGCTCCACCCCCATCGGCTGCGGGGCCGTGCGGTCATTTTTTCGTTGGGAGTCTCGCCCGCCTGGCGTAAACGGGGCGTGGGCGAGTGTTTAATGCGCGCGTGCGAGCTACACGCGGAGCTGCCCTATCTGCGTTTGCAGGTGCGCGCCGGCAATTTGCCGGCAATCCAACTTTATCATAAACTGGGTTACACGGTGGTCAAAGTCTTACCCCGGTACTTTGGCAATGGCGACGATGCCTATGTGATGGAAAAAAAGCGGGCGGTCGGAGGCGCCGCCTTCGCAACTCGCCGTGAGGATTCCAGCGTGCCGGCCGGGTGAAGCCTTAGAATCGCAACCGCTTGCGAGCAGGAGTGAACCGATGGAACCCAGCATCGTAGCGCCGTGTCGCTGCGCGCTCGGCGAATCGCCGGTATGGAACCCATTTGATCGGCGCGTGTATTGGACCGATATTCCCCAGGGACGCCTGTATCGTTACGATCCGGTCGCCGACAAACACGAAGTGTTTTTCGAGGGCGGCGTCGTCGGCGGGCTGACGCTCCAGGCCGACGGCTCGCTGTTGCTGTTTATGGAGCGCGGCGCGATCAAGGTTTGGCGTGAAGGCCGGCTGACCGCCATCGTCGCCGAGATTCCCGCCGAGCGGGATACGCGCTTCAACGATGTCAGCGCCGATCCGGCCGGCCGCGTGTTTTGCGGCACGCTCGCCGGTGAAACGCACCCCGCCAGCCTGTATCGCCTCGACGTCGATGGCGCGCTGACCCCGGTGATCGAAAATGTCGGCATGGCTAACGGCATGGGCTTCACCCCCGATCGGACGGGGATGTATTTCACCGACACGCTGGCGCGCAAGATCGAGCGGTACGCGTACGCGGAGCAAAGCGGCGCGCTGTCGAACCCACGCCGCTTTGTGCAGGTCTTCGAGCACGAGGGCAGCGCCGACGGTCTCGCGGTCGATGCCGAGGGCGGCGTGTGGTCGGCGCGCTGGGGCGCGGGCACGATCGTGCGGTATACGCCTGACGGGCGCGAGGAGCGTCGCGTGCAGTTCCCGACGCTCAAGATCACGAGCCTGGCGTTCGGCGGAGAAGATTATCGGGACGTGTACGTCACGTCGGCCGGGGGCGATGACTCGGCTGCCGACCCCGCCGCCGGCGCGCTGTTCCGGCTGCGCTCGCCGATCGCGGGCAAGCCGGAGTTCTTCTCGCGCATTCGGTTGTGAGAAAGCGTCTTCAAAGTCCGCTACTCAGAAACTTGATAACTGTCACCCTGAGCCGCACCGCGGCGAAGGGTCTCGCTCTAAGCCCGCGTCCGCGCGGGTGTTGCCAGCCGTTCACCCGACCGCGACGGGAGCACTGCACCGCCTATGGGACGCGGTCGGGGAGCAGACGGCGTAAGGTGAGTTGATAACTGTCACCCTGAGCCGCACCGCGGCGCAGGGTCTCGGCTGTGCCGGCTGAGATTCTTCGCGGCCCGCTGGGCCGCTCAGAATGACACGGGTGTTTTTTGGCGTCGCTTGCCCCGCATCTTTTTGCGGGGTCGTGCCTGGGTGGTTAGCAATCGCTAAGGATTGTAGAATGCAGGCGGCGCCCCGACGCCGGACTGGCGCATGAATCTCAGAAACATCTGGTCGTTGCTAAAAGATACCATCGCCGAATGGAACGCGCACGCCGCGCCGCGCCTGGCTGCGGCGCTGGCGTATTACACGGCGTTCTCGCTCGCGCCGTTGCTGGTGCTGGTGATCGCCCTCGCGGGGCTGGTGCTGGGGCAGCAGCAGGCTGCCCAGGCGGAGATTCTGAACCAGGTTCGCCAGGTGCTGGGCGATGAAGGCGCACGGTTCGTCGGTTCGATGATCGCGGGTCTGCGCAATCCGGCCTCGAGCACGCTGGCCGCGCTGGTGGGCGTGGCGACCTTGCTGTTTGGCGCGCTCGGCGTGTTCACCGAGCTCCAGGCAACGTTGAACCTGATCTGGGGCGTCACGGCGCAGCCGACGCCGGGCCTGCGGGCCTTCATCCAAGAGCGCCTGCTGGCCTTCACGCTGGTGTTGGTGATCGCCTTCCTGTTGTTGATCTCGCTCGTGATCAGCGCCGGGCTGGCGGCGGTCGGGCGGTTCTTGAACCAACTGTTGCCCGAACAACTGGCGCTGCTGCAGTTCTTCAACGCCGTTTTCTCTTTCGCGATTATCACGCTGCTGATCGCGCTGATTTTTCGGATTCTGCCGCAGGTGAAAATCGCCTGGAGCGAGGTGTGGCTGGGCGCGGCGGTCACCTCGCTGCTGTTCACGATCGGCCAACACTTGATCGGGCTGTACCTGGGCAACAGCAGCGCCGCGTCGGTGTACGGCGCGGCGGGAACCTTCGTCGTGCTGCTGTTGTGGGTGTATTACTCGGCGCAAATCTTTTACTTCGGCGCGGAGTTCACGCAGGTGTATGCCAACAAGTATAAAGGGACGATTTTATGGCCGGGCGAGGCTGTATCGGTTGAATCACAGCCGGGGGCGGCCCCTCACCCGGCCTCTCCCCAGCGGGGAGAGGAGAGGCGCTCCCGCTCCCTGGAGGGAGCGGGCTGGGGTGAGGGTGAAGACTTATCGCATTCTCAAGTCAGTCATCATGGATGACGTTCGCCGCCGCGGATGAAAACAGCCAGGGGCGGCCCCTCACCCGGCCTCTCCCCGCTGGGGCGAGGAGAGGTGCTCCCGCTCCCTGGAGGGAGCGGGCTGGGGTGAGGGTGAAGACTTATCGCATTCTCAAGTCAGTCATCATGGATGACATTCACCGCCGCGGATGAAAACAACCGGGGGGCGGCCCCTCACCCGGCCTCTCCCCGCTGGGGCGAGGGGAGGTGCTCCCGCTCCCTGGAGGGAGAGGGCTGGGGTGAGGGTGAAGACTTATCGCATTCTCAAGTCAGTCATCATGGATGACGTTCGCCGCCGCGGATGAAAACAACCGGGGGCGGCCCCTCACCCGGCCTCTCCCCGCTGGGGAGAGGGGAGGTGCTCCCGCTCCCTGGAGGGAGCGGGCTGGGGTGAGGGTGAAGACTTATGCGCTTCAACTCTTGCGCCCGCTGTCCTCGACAATCTTGATCTCCTCTGGCGTCAACTCGTACAGTTCGTACACGAGCGCGTCGATCTGCCGGTCGGTCGCGTCGATCTGGCGTTGATGCAGTTCGCGGTCGGCCTGCGTCCTGGCGCTGGATAGGCGCTTATGCAGCTCAAGCATTTGCTCGACCAATAGCACCATCTTGTCGTGGCGGGTTTTGTCGGCAGGGTCGGAGAAGTTGATGGTGCGAATGGGAAGACCACGAATAAAGCGCGACTCATAGCTGTAGTAACCGCCCCGCATTTGTGTAGCTGTGTGTCGTAAATACCACTCTAGCAACTTACTGTTGAGCAAGCCAAGAATATACCCACGCGAGTATTCGGGCATTACAAGAATGCCATATCCACCCGCTACACCGCCGGTGAAGAATGCTTCACCAGTATCGTCTACGGAAAATGCGGATCGAGCCGCAATATCTGGCGTAAAAATCTTCGATAGTGGCATTACGTCCAATGCTTGACTTCGGCTATAGGCATACCATTGTGAACCGCGCAATTTACCATTTTCTCGATTCTCTAAATACGCCTCGTTATCTACAAGGTAAGCCCAGGTAAGTGGATAACGAGCCTTCAGCTTTGCCGCTGTTAGTAGCAGAGTAGGATTGTCTGCCTGTAGTTCGTATGGAAATAGGATTAACCGATTCGTGCGCGAGAGATGGTAGCGTCTGCTGTCTCCACCCTTGATTAAAGGATGAAGCAGGTCAGGCTCAAGAAAATACTCCTTATCCTTCTCTTTAGAGTAAACCTTAACACGTTTAGGCTTGCGTTCAATCTCTTCACAAATGTAAATCTTATCCGCGCCTGTCTTGATTCCTTGAAAAATGCGACTGGTGACATTCTCCAACTTCACCGGCATCCTGCTCAACTTCTCAAACAGAGCCGCACCTTGCCCTACAGCAAAATTCCATTCTTTAGCTGTAATGCTTTCCGCAAGAACTATTCCCTCGGTTGCCACGCCAGTACTGCGCCACGCAGCCAGATCATCTACCTTTGCAAAGCGGCATTCACCGCTCCCCGCTTTATCCAGAAACATGAGCGTGGTATAAGTGGTTGCTCCGACGAACACCTGCTGATCGCCAAAGTGAACGACGTGCTCCAAATGTCTGCCTTCCGCGATCAAGCGGCGCAACGGCTCGCCATACTTGGAGTTGAAGAACTTGTGCGGCAGAATGAATCCTAATCGCCCGCTCTTGTTCAGCAGACTCAAGCCCTTCTCGACAAACACCACGTAAATGTCGTAATTGCCTGTGCCGGCAACAACATACTTTTGCTTGTAGAGCTCCACTTCGAGCGGCGCCCATTCCTTCATGGTCTGAATGCGAATATACGGCGGATTCCCAATCACGCAGTCGAACCCGCCCGCCTTCATTATCTCCGGGAACTCCTGCCACCAATCGAACGGGTTGACGCGGCGCAGCTCGTCGGCGTCGGGCATGAGCTGCCCGGCAAAGTAATCCGGCCCGATCAGGCTGTTGCCGCACTTGATATTCGCGTCGAGGTTGGGCAGCGCGCGTTCGGGGAACATGGCCAACTGCTTGCCGAGCGTCTCGTCGCTCTCGCCTTCGAGCACCTTCAACAGCAGGCTCAGTTTGGTGACCTCGACTGCCTGCCGGTCAATGTCCACGCCGAAAATGTGCGTCGTCAGGATGCGTTTCCGCTCGGCCACTGTCAGCCGCCACTCCTCGCCGTGTTTCCAAACCGCGTCGGGGTGCTTCGCCAGGTCGTGGTCAATGTACCAGTGCAAGTAGTAATCGAGCAGGCATTGATACGCGCCCAGCAAGAATGAGCCGGAGCCACAGGCGATATCCACGACGCGGAAGGTGCGCAGCTGCTTGGGCGATTTGCCCTCGATCAACTTGCCGACGGTGTTTTGGACGATGTACTTGACGATGTAGTCCGGCGTATAGTAAACGCCCCCGGCCTTCTTGACCTCCGGCTTTTCCTCCACCTTCGCCTGGTGCGCGGGCGTGAGACGAATCACCTTGCCCAAGAATTGCTCGTACACGTTGCCCAGGATTTCAACGGGCAGCAGATTGAAGCGGTACGGGGACTGCGGGTAGTAGAGATTGGCGAGTATCGGCTTGAGCACTTTATCGTCAATGAACAGGCCCGGCGTCAACGTATCGCCTTTAGCCGAAAAATCGAACAACCCGGAGTTGTACTTGGAATCGGCCCGGCGCGACAAGTGAATCAGCCCGGCATACACGCCTTCGCGCTCGGCCAGCCGGCGGAGTTGCTCGTACTCCTCGACGCCGCGATCCTCCGCCATCCGCAAAAAGATGATGCGGTCGATCGTGCGCTGCACCGCGTCGTTAAGTTCCCCGGTGGTCAACTTCTGATTGCGAAGGGCGAGGTTGCGCGCCAGAGCGTCGCGCCAGCCTTCAATCTCTTTCAAGAACTCGCTGTCTACCTCAGACGTGCCGCGCCTGGCTTTGCTGGCCTGGGCGTATTGATCGAACGAGCCGCCCCACACCGCCTCCCGCGAGAACACGTCCCAGACCTCGCGCCAGCGATCAGGGTACTCCTCGAACTCGTAATAATTGAGACACCCGACCGTCGCCTTGTCCTTTTCGGCGGGCCGAAAGCGGCAGTCATACACCGCGAGTTCTTCAAAGTCGGTCAGCAGCGAGAGCGGAAGTTTGGCACTCCAGGCGTAGGAGCGCAGTTGATAGGCCGGGCGCGAGTCGGTCTTGAGCGAGACGCCGGGCTTCTTGGCCTCGACGAAGAACTTGCGATCACGACCCACGCGAAACACGTAGTCGGGCGCGCGGCTCTGTCCGCCGATCTCGACCGAGCCTTCAAACGTCACCTCGCGGTAATCGGGCGCGGCCCGCTGCGCGTTGTGGACGTCCCACCCGAGCGCAACGAACAGCGGATCGATGAATTCCTGCCGCACGTGCGCCTCTTTATAGCTGGCGGCATGGTACGCAGTCCGGTTGGTGCGATAGTGCTGGACGAGTTGGGCGACTTGTTCGCGGGAGTGCTCAAAGGTAGGGGCCATGTTCCGCTCGCGTGAAGGCATGCTGAGGCAAGTTTACACTGAAGCCGCGAGGGAAGCAAAACGCCCGATAGTGCGCCGGGCGTCCATCCGTGCAGAGACCTCGGAGGTCTGAGAAGCTGGAACCCCGGTTTCTTTGCGAGCGGGTGTGCTCCACGCCCGCGTCCGCGCGGGCGTGGAGCAGCAAACCGCGCAACTTGTGCCCGCGCGCAGTATAGATAGAGCGATTGGCCCCTCGCGGCCTGGCTCGCTCGGGTTCAGGCTCGCCTGGCTCCACCTGCAAAGCATTTCAACAACCTCCGCCCAACACCGGTCTCCTCCAAAGCCAACTTTCCCGACGGTGGTCCGTGCTACGGTGGACTGCACAAATCAACATCCTGCGCGGCTGCCGGCTGGTAGCGCAGCCTTCACCCGCGCGTCTCGCTACACGCGGCGGCGACCGGGTTCCGCTGTCAGGCCGAGGCTTCAGCCTCGGACGCCATCCCGCTCAGCGTGTGGCGCAAGCCTACGTGTCAACCGCCACGACATCGTGTGTGCATTTTGAGCCAATCTCTAGTCAGGCCAAGCGCCACGACATCGTGTGCGGTTACGTCGGAATTCGGGTAGTAGATCATGCACGGGTTCCTCAATCGGAAACTTGCGGGTG
>DATDPU010000078.1:0-19620 GCA_035292585.1 Anaerolineae bacterium
TTCGTGTTTCTCGTCCATACTGCCTCCTTAGGGAGGCAGTATGCACCGCACCCAGTGTGCACGATGTCCTGAGCCTTAGCTGACCTAACCTGTACACGATGTCGTGAGCCTTCGCTGTGCACGATGTCGTGAGCCCTGACAACTAGTAACTACGCCGCGAGAACAGGCCGCTCGCGGCGACGAAGAGTGCCACTAGATGAAGGTCGTCAAGGCTGGCGGCAAATGCCCCACATCATTATGCGCGATCAACACCATGCGCTTCGGCTCGATCGAGACGATACTGATCCCGCAATTGCAGATATCCAGATTCATCCAGGCCTCGGGCGGCACACACAGCGCCCGGCAGACGAGATAGCGGATCAGGTTCCCGTGACACACGACCACTTCGTGCCGTTCGTCGCTGCGCGCGGCTCGGAAGTGCGTTTTGAAAACACTCTCCGCCTGCCGTTGATCGCGCGCCAGCGCAGTGGCGGGAAGCTCCGCGAAGTACTCGGAAAAGGCCCACGGAATCGTGGGGATGCACTCGCGCAGCCGGCGTGACTGCCGCAGCGGCGCCTCTTGAAACTTCCTGGCGATGATGCTCGCCGTCTCCGCCGCCCGGCGCAGGTCACTGTGATGGATGGCGCGGATTGGCAGCTGGGCCAGGCGCCGCGCCGTCAGGGCAGCTTGCTGCCGGCCCAGCGCCGTTAACCGGCCGCCCAAGTCATCGGCCGGGGTATGCTTGGAGTCCTGCTGTCCGTGTCGCACGAGGTATAGAATTCGCTTGGCCATCAGCGCCGAGAGAAGAAACCCAGGATGGCGACGAACAGCGCCGCGCCAATGATCGACCAGACGATGGGGAAGGTCGTCCCACCAACCGTGATCACAAAGATCTCCGGCAGGCCGAGGCTTCGCGCCAGCCACACGCCGATCACTGCGCCCACGAAGCCGAGCGCGATCGAGACGAGACAGCCGCCGCGCGAGTTGCCGGCGAGCGCCTGCCCAATCGCACCGGCCAGGCCGGCGACGACGATTAGGATAATCAGCTCAATCAGGCTCATGGATTCCCCCGCTTGAAGGGTTTTAACCACGGATAACAATCTTCAGAAGTTCGGGCGGCAGTTGCACGGCGGCCCACATTCCGCAGGGCAACTGCGGAGCGAACGAGTTCGGTGTCGCCGGCGGCGACCTTTGAGGGTCTAATCGTCGTGTGTGATCCGGCGGTAGATGGCATCGAGCTCGTCTTCGGAATAAAAATGGATCACGACTTTGCCGCCCCGGCTGGAGCGGTACAAATTGACCTTGGTGCCGAGCGCGCGGCGCATCTTGTCTTCGAGCGAGCGCGTGTTGGCCGAGACGCCGTCGGCGCTTTTGCGCTTCTTGGGTTGGGGCTTGCCCGCATTCAAGCGGCGCACCAGCTCTTCGACCTGCCGCACGCTCAGGTCGCTGCTCACGATCTGGCTGACCAACCGCTGCATGTGCGTGGTATCGTTGAGCATCAGCAGCGCGCGGGCGTGGCCCTCGCTGAGGGACGCATCGGCCAGGCGGCGTTGGATCGGATCGGGCAGCTTGAGCAGCCGCAGCGTGTTGGCGACGGCGACGCGGCTCTTGCCGACGCGCTGCGCCACCTGTTCCTGCGTCAGCCCAAACTCGTCGATCAACTGCCGGTACGCCAGCGCCTCTTCCAGCGGGTTCAGATCGGCGCGCTGCACATTTTCGATCAGCGCCAGTTCGAGCATTTGCTGCGGCGCGACGTCCTTGACGACGACGGGCACGCTCTCCAACCCGATCAGTTGCGCCGCGCGCCAGCGCCGCTCGCCGGCAATCAAGGTATACGCGCTTTCGCCCGCGCGGGTGACGACCAGCGGCTGAATCAAGCCGTGTTCGCGGATCGACTCGGCCAGCTCGCGCAGCTGCGTCTCCTCGATATGCGCGCGCGGCTGGCGTGGATTGGGCGTGATCGAGCGGGTCGGCACTTCGCTCAAGCCGGCCGTCACGTCTGTTTCGGGCAACAGCGCGCCCAAACCTTTACCGAGTCCGCCCTTTTTCTTGTTCATGATGGGTTGTCGCTTCAGTAACTGGTAAACAGGTAGACAGGTAGCAGGTAAACAGTTATGCGTGCTAGCGCTCTGCCGCAGGGATTTTGATGGGCGTAGCGTAGGGCCTCGTGCCCGTCCAATGCCCACAACCCCGCTTACTGATCACGGCATACTGTTCACTTTCTGTTACTCAGTCCATTATCTCCCGCCAGCAGCTCATCGGCCAGCTGCGCGTAGGCGAGACCGCCGGACGACGACGGCGCGTACGACAAGATCGGTTCACCGTAGGAGGGCGCTTCGCCCAGCCGCACGCTGCGCGGCACGATCGTCCGAAACACGCGATCCGGAAAGTGCTGGCGCACCTCGTTGACCACTTGCTGAGACAGCCGGGCGCGGCTATCGTACATCGTCATCAGCATGCCGCGCACCAGCAGCCGGGGGTTGAGCGATTTGCGCACGATGCTGATCGTCTGCATCAGCCGGGTCAGCCCTTCCAGCGCCAGGTATTCGCACTGCACCGGCACGATCACCCCGTGGGCCGCGACCAGCGCATTGAGGGTGAGCAGCCCCAGCGACGGGGGCGAGTCGATCAGGATGTAGTCGTAGTTCGTGCTCACCGCAGCGAGGGCCTGTTTGAGGCGCTGCTCGCGAGCAGGCAACGGCACCAGCTCCACTTCCGCGCCGGATAGCGCCGCCGCCGAAGGCGCGAGATCGAGCCGCACGCGCTTGGTGAGCTGAATCAAATCGGGCAGGGGCGTCCCGTTGATCAGCGTATCATAGGTCGAGAGGACGATCGCGCGTTTATCAAAACCGAGCCAGGAGGTGGCGTTCGCCTGCGGATCGAGATCGATCAAGAGTACGCGTTTGCCCTTCGCCGCGACACACGCGCCTAGATTGACCGCCGTCGTGGTTTTGCCGACCCCGCCTTTTTGATTGGCGAAAGCGTAGATGTGCGTCATTCAAAAGAAACCGGTAGCCGTAGTATAGGGCCTTGTGCCCGCCCACGAGGGGCTATGCTACGCGGGTCTAAACGGTCGCGCGTTTCTCACAGCCGACCACGTCCGGCGGCGTTGGCACGCTGTCTAGCCCGCGCCGGGTGACGGATCGGGCGGCGATACAGTTCGCGAAGCGCGCCGCTAACACTGCGTCCCCGGACCGCTTCAGCCGCATGAAGAACGCTGCGGCGAAAATATCGCCCGCGCCGGTCGAGTCGACTTCGCTGACAGGCGGCGCCGGCACTTGCGCGCGAGCGCCATGGACATACACCGTGCAACCCGCCCGGCCCTGTGTGACGACGAACACGCGCGCCAGCGCAGCCCAGCGTTCAATTTGCGCCCAATCGCCGTCGACATCGTCGATGCTCAAAACGGCGGCGTCCACGTGATTGAGAATTGCTTCCGCTTCAGTCCAGGTTCGCGGCGCGACCCGGCCCGACGCATCCCACTGTCTCAACCAGCCTTGCGGCGTCACG
Organism: Anaerolineae bacterium; assembly: GCA_035292585.1. Lineage (GTDB taxonomy): Bacteria > Chloroflexota > Anaerolineae > Fen-1058 > Fen-1058 > DASSFZ01. The sequence goes on from DATDPU010000078.1 coordinate 3,490, forward strand.
CCGATCAAGGCGTCGTCAAAGGCGCCGACGAGCGCCGGATCGACTTCGTTGGCGATGGGCGCGAGATGAATCACCTCGGCGCGGCGCAGGCGCGCCGGAAGATCGATCGTTCGGATCGGGCCGGCGACGGCGTGCAGAATCTGAACGCGGCCGGCCGGTGAATAAATGTTTTCAAAGGTCGTCGTGGCCGCGTCGGGCAGACACACGCACTCGGCCGGGCGCAGCGGAGCCAGATCGATCGCCGGATGGGCGCGCGTGACGATCGCCGCGCGCCAGCCCAGCGCCAGGGCCGTGAGCGCTGAAAAAGTGACCGTTCCGCCGAGCACGCGACCGCCGGGCAGAATATCGTGGCACACATGGCCGATGGCGAGGTACTGCATTCGAATGCGATTGTAGCCAAGAACGGCGATTTCTTCAAGGCGAAAGAGAAACCCGGTTTCTCACTCCCTGCGCCGCGCTGCGGGGCCTTCGGGAAACCGGGTTTCTAAATGCCGTATTCACGACCGGTGCGATTTGGGGATCAGCGTGACTTTGCGGTCTTCGCCCTGGCCGATGCTCTGCGTCGTCACCGAAGGATGGTTGCGCAGCGCGAGGTGAATGATACGGCGCTCATTAGCGGGCATGGGTTCGAGCGCGAGCGGCTTGTGGGTTGCTACGACGCGCTCGGCCATGCGGGTCGCCAGCTGGCGCAGGGTCTGTTCGCGGCGGCTCTTGTAGCCTTCCACGTCGACGATGAGATTGATGTTGCGCCCGACCTGTTTGCTGACGATCGCCCGCGCGAGGTATTGCAGATCGCGCAGCGTCTCGCCTCGGCGGCCAATCAGAATGCCCAGATCGTCGCCTTTGAGGTTGAGAATTAAGGGGGGGCCGCCCTGCGCGTTCAAGTCGTGCTCGTCCTCGGCGGCGGCCTGGTGCGCTTCGACCTCGGCCTTCACGCGCAAATAGCGCAACAACTGCGCCAACACCTCGCGCGCCACGCGCACTTCTTCAACCGTGGTGGGCGTCGGCGCGATGATCGGCGCTGGCTCCGGCGCCGGTGGGTTGGGAGGCGGCGTTTCCGATCGGGGCAGAAGGGTAACGCGGACACGCGCCATGCCCTTGCCGCCGCCCGGCTCGATCACGTCTACGCTAACCTGGTCGCGCGTCACATTGAGCGCATCCAGCCCACGGCCAATGGCTTCTTCAACCGATATGCCAATCGCTTCGATCGATTGCGGTGTTTCCACGGCTCTCTCCCGTTAGGCAGCCGAGCTACGCTGTCTACTTTTTCGCCGCCGCCTTGTTTTTGGCCGGGACTGGTTTGTTCTCCACTTGCGCCGGAGCAACGACGTTCTTGCGACCGATCAAGGTGTATTGGGCGATGCCGATCAGGTTGGACACGATGAAGTAGATGCTCAACCCCGATGCGAACTGCAACGCGAACATCCCGAACATCAGCGGCGTGATGATGTTCATCTGCCGCGCGGTAGCGCTGGCCGTCGGATCGGGGTTGGCCGGCGTCATGACTTTCTGCTGAAGATAGGTGGTCACCACCACCAGGATCGGCAGCGCAAAGAAAGGATCGGGCTGGCCCAGGTCGAGCCACAAGAAGCGGCTATTGATCGGCAACAGCGGCGCGATGCTTGGCCCGACGCGGTGCGAGAGTTCCATCAATTGCAGCGGGGTCAGCGCCAGCGACCCGGTGATCGCGTTGTACAGCGCGATCATGATGAACAGCTGCAAGATCAGCGGCAGGCAGCCGCCCAGCGGGTTGACGCCGTACTCACGATACAGCTTCATCTGCTCTTCGCTGAGCTTCTGACGGTTGCCCGCGTACTTCTTCTGTATCTCCTTGAGCTGGGGTTGCAGCGCGTTCATGCGGCGCATCGAACGTTGCTGGGGCAAGGTCAACGGCAGCGTGACCAGGCGCACCAACACGGTCAGCACGATGATGGCCAGCGGAAAACTATTGCCTAGGACGCTGTAGAAAATCAGCAGCGCGTTGACTAACGGAGAAATCAGAAAATCCATAGTAGACTCTTTCTGTAAGACCGCTTCCGACTACTGGGGCGCCGGCGGCGGGAATTGCCAGGCCAGATTGCCCGATCGGGTGTTCAGCGCGTACAGACGCACCGGCGAACCGCCGGCCGGCAGCGGCGCGACGAGCAACTGATCGCCGGCCAGCTCCGGCGTCGTCAAGAGCGATTCGCCGTCTTGCAAGGTCGTGAACGTCCAATCGATCTTCTGTGTCGTCCGGTTGATCGCATACAACTTGCGCGCGCTGGTGACCACGTACAGGCGATCGCCGTCGATCAGCGGTTGAGCGCGGATCATCCCTTCGAGCGTGAGCGGTTGCGTCCACACTGCCGTACCCTCTGTGTTCACGGCATACAAGCGGCCGCTCAGATCGCCGAAGTACAGCACATCGTCAGCGACCGCCGGGCCATCCCACAGCCAGCCCTGCGCGGTGAATTCCCATTTCTTCGCCCCGGTCGCCGCGTCCACGGCATACAGTTTCTGGTCGAAGGAACCGGCATAGACGGTATCCTGATAAACGGTCGGTGTGCCGGCCAGCACCGCGCCCGCTACAAACTGCCACTTGAGAGAGCCATTGCCCGCATTCAGGGCGTACAGCTGATGGTCTTGCGACGTGACGTAGACGGTCGCATTGGTCACGACCGGCGTCGACCAGATGCGCTGGGTGGTGGTATAGACCCAGTTGAGCTGTCCGCTCGCCGCGTTCAACGAAACGATATGCCCATCGTTGGCGCCGGCATATACCGAGTCGCCGTCGAAGGCGATTCCCCCAAAGATACTGCCCAAGGGCAGCGCGTTCTCGTCCGGCGGATAAGCCCACTCGACGTTGACGGTTGGGCTGGTGTCGGGCGGCTCGCCGGCTTCGATGGTCTGCGTGGTATCGAGCGCGAAGACCGCGCCCCGGTTACTCAGACTATCGCTGCCGGTATAGAGTATACCGTCGTCGGTCAGGAATGGCTCGCTGTGGAAAGTCACCGCGGCATTCTGGCCGATAGGCGGATAACTCCATAACAGGCGTTGTTGATGGTTGGTCTCAGGGTTAGTATCGATCGCGTAGATGCGATCGGTCGAGGTCAGGTAAGCCGTCTCGCCGGAGACGGCCAGGCCCGACCACGAGTTGGGGCCTGGCGATCCGCCACAGGCTGCCAGAAGTCCGGCCACTAACACGATGACGGCGATGGAGGTCCATCGCCGGGGATGAATCGTCGTCAACTAGGCTCCTTGCCCTCACGGGACGGGGTCGTATCCGCCAGGATGGAGCGGCTGGCAGCGCGCGATACGCTTCAGCGCCAGCCAACCGCCCTTGATGAAACCGTACTTTGAAATCGCTTCGTAACCGTAATGTGAGCAGGAGGGCGTGAACCGGCATACCGGCGGCAACGCTTTGGCAAAGGTCACCTGCCATAACCGAATCACACCCAACGCCAAATACTTCATAAGACTGCCGGTTCCTCAGTCGCGCCCGCCAACACGATCACATTGAGCTTGCGCAACGCTCTCTCTAACTGGGGTGTGACCTGCATCGACTTAACATCGAGAATCGGGCGGCGCGCCAGTAACAGGATGTCCCAACCCGGCTCGATGGTTGGATAGAGCGGGCGCACACCTTCGCGCAACAAGCGCTTGGCGCGATTGCGCTGGACCGCGCCCCCGACCCGCTTGCCGGCGGCGACACCGATCCGGGCCGGGCCGGCTGCGCCTCGCGCTGCGATCACCACGCACAGCGAGGCGCCGTGCGCCTGACCCTGCTGGCGGACGCGCTCAATGTCTGCCAGCGAGGTCAACCGCTGAACGCTAGTCCTTCCAGTTGATGCGTTTGGCAAGTCGCGGTTTCAGCGCGATGTTGCGCCGGCCTTTCAGCCGGCGCGCCTTGAGCACTTTGCGGCCGCCCTTGGTCGCCATCCGCGCGCGGAAGCCGTGCGTGCGCATTCGATGGCGTTTCTTGGGTTGATAAGTTCGCTTCGGCATGCTTTATCCTCACGTGACGTGCAAGGGCGGCGTGCCCTCACCAAGCTATCCTTCAATTCTGGGTCAACATAGCGTGGCAGATTATACCCGATGCATTCTCTCCGGTCAAATCACGTGCGATGATCTTCGCGCGGCATACGTTGTGAAGACTGTGCCCGCAGTTAAAACCGCGTCTACAGCGGACTTGGCGCATGGGTTGCCGCGACTCACTGGCTCTCTAAGTGGAGCGGAGTGCGGTCAGTCGCCGGAAATCTGCCACCGACTTGAAAGATCAATTTGCGTCTGCTATCATAAATGGGCTATAATACTCGCGTCACAGGCCGGATCGACAGGAGATGCCGCATGGCGCGGGTGATAGCCGTAGCCAACCAAAAGGGGGGCGTTGGCAAAACGACCACGTCGAGCAGTCTGGGCGCGGCGCTGGCCGAGCGCGGCCGCCGGACTCTCCTGGTCGATCTCGATCCGCAAGCAGCGTTGACGGCCGGCTTTGGCATCGATGCGTATGCGCTACAAAAAACGATCTACGACACGCTGGTGCGGGGCAACGAAGTTCCTGTGACTTCGGTGATGTACAACATTCGGCCCAACCTCGACATTGTCCCGGCCAATATCGATCTGGCAGCCGCCGAGATCGAGTTGGTGGTGATGCTGGGGCGCGAGTTCGTCCTCAAAGAAGCGCTGGAGCCGGTGTTGGACAGCTACGACTACGTGATCATCGATACCCCACCGAGCCTGGGCCTGCTCACCGTGAATGCGCTGGTGGTGACGAACGAATTGATCGTTCCCCTGCAATGCGAGTTTCTGGCGATGCGCGGGGTGCGCGTGCTGCTCGACACGATTTGGAAAGTCAAGCGCAAGCTGAACCCGAATCTCGACCTGCTCGGCATCCTGCCCACGATGTACAATAGCCGCACGACCCACAACCAGGAAGTATTGTCAGAAGTGCGCAGTATCTTTGGTGACAAGGTATTCGATATTGTAATCAACAATAGCGTGCGCTTTGCGGAGGCGCCTGTCGCCCATAAAACCATTCTGGAGTATGAGCGGAATCATCCCGGCGCCAAGGCCTACCGCGCATTAGCGGAGGTGGTGGATGACAAAAAGTAAAGCATCCTTGAAAGGCAAGGGCGTCGATATTTTGTTCGGCGGCGCCGTTGGCCCCGCGCAGCCGACACCGGCTATTCCCAAGCCCGACGCTCGCCCCGTTCAACCCGCGCCCGCAACCAACCCGTTTGCTGAGTCCACTGCCGACGCTGCATCACCGAATCCCTTCGCCGAGCCGGCCCCGGCTGCCACAGCCCCTAATCCGTTTGCCGAACCTGCGCCTGACACGGCGCGGCCGACTCCCTTGGTTGAATCCCCGCCTGCTTCGATCGAAGCGACGCCGCCGGCGGAATCGCTGCTGGCCGAATCGGCCGTTAACCCCATGCCCGCTGCGCAGGCATTCGAGTCGTCGCCCGATGTGTCAGTTCCAGCCGTCGAACCCCCGGCAGTTGATGAAACCTCTTTTGAGAGCGAAGCGGTGAGTGGACAGCCCGCTACGTCGGCGTCGACTTCGCTGCCGCCGGAGGAAATGCCCTGGCTGGCCGACGAGGCCGCGCCGCTGCCAGATACCGGCGAGCCGGCGCCCGCCGATAGCGGGCCGGTGTCGGTGCCGCTGCCCACAGATCCGACCTTAATCAAGACGCCCAAGATCGGAGGACTCTCGATGAGCATACCCGTGATACCGGATTCGGATACCTTTGAACCGCCTACCGGAGTGACGCACACCGGGCTGCAAGTGCTTGCGGTCAGCGACGTTAAACCGGTCGCCAGCGATGCAGAGGTATTTAAACGGCTCGGCGCTGAGCGACCCCGCGCCTTATCCAAACGCATCGACGAGCTGTATGCGCAGATTGCCGGCGGCGCGATTGCCAGTGAAGCGCGGGCCAACAAAGCCATGGGCCACTTGCTGAAGGCGCGTGATAAAGAGCTGGAAGACCCGCGCCAGTTCGACGAGGCCGAGTACCTGGTCAACGTGGCGCAATACTCGGTGAGTCATGAGGCCACGGTCGCTCAGGTGCGGATCTGGTCGTATACCTGGGGCGTGTTCGTCTTCCTCTACGGCCTCATCTGGTTAACGGTGTTTGGCGCGGGCATGGGGTTGGCTACGCTGGGGCTTGTCGAAAGGTGGCTGGCGACGTTGAACCTTGAGCCGGCTGTCATCACCGGCGCCTCGGGCTTTTTCACCAGCGTCGTGGCGGGCGGCCTGGGAGGTGTGCTCGGTCTGTTGTACAGCCTGTTTAAGCATGTCGCCATCGAGCGGGATTTCGATCGACAGTTTCTGCTCTGGTATCTGGTGCAGCCGTTTATGGGCATCCTCATGGGCGCGATCGTTCACCTGTTCATCGTGGCGGGTCTATTCCAACTCTTGGATGCGACCGGCCCGGCGTTCGTGGCGATCGGCGCGCTGATCGCGATCGCGGCAGCCTTCCGGCAGCACTACGTCTATGCCTGGTTGGAGTCGCTGCTCAAGGCGTTCGAGCGCAGCAGTGAGAAGAGCAAGGCGCGGAATGAAGCATCGGTAGCTATGGCCGAGGCGAGCGCGGAGACGATGAAAGCGAGCGCGGAAGCCGCCACGGCCAAGGCCACGGGCGCATCACAATCCATGCTCGTGGCGATGCCGAGGAGCGAAGGCCCGGCGGGTACCACGTCCGAGCCGGCCGGCGTAGGATAAGCTTTCAGACTTCTGAGGTCTACCTGGGTGGTATACCGGACCCAACTACATTCGGCGTGGTCGGGAGACCAGCGCCGAACAAGAGAAACCAGGTTTCTTCGAGAAACCTGGTTTCTATTTATCCAGTCTTCACGCGCTCGATCTTCGCGCCGAGCGCTTGCAGTTTTTCCTCGATGTGTTCGTAGCCTCGATCGATCTGCACAAGAGAAACCAGGTTTCTTCGAGAAACCTGGTTTCTATTTATCCAGTCTTCACGCGCTCGATCTTCGCGCCAAGCGCTTGCAATTTTTCCTCGATGTGTTCGTAGCCTCGATCGATCTGCCCGATGTTGCGAATAATACTCGTCCCCTTGGCGCACAGCGCCGCCAACATGAGCGCCATGCCGGCGCGAATGTCGGGGCTGGCGACGCCGCCGGCTTCGGGATGCAACCAGTTTGGCCCTTGCACTAAACAGCGGTGCGGGTCGCACAAGATAATGCGCGCCCCCATGCCGATCAGGCGATCGATGAAGAACAACCGGCTCTCGAACATCTTCTCGTGAAACAACACGGTGCCGGCCGCCTGTGTCGCGATGATGATGGCCGTGCTCATGATATCGGCCGGGAAAGCGGGCCACGGGCCATCATCGATCTTGGGAATCGCGTCACCCAGATCGGGCACGATCGTGAGCGACTGGCCGCGCGGCATGAAAACATCCTGACCCTGGCGCTCAAAGCGCACGCCCAGGCGCTTGAACACCAGCCGGATCATCCCCAGATGCTCCGGGGCCGCGTCTTTGATCAAAATCTCGCCATCGGTGATGGCAGCCAGGCCGATATACGATCCGACCTCGTGATAGTCTGGCCCGATAGTGAATTCGGCTCCCCCGAGCGCTTTAACGCCGTGGATCGTCAAGGCGTTGCTGCCAATGCCTTCGATACACGCGCCCATGCGCTGGAGCAGCTGGCACAGTTCCTGAACGTGCGGCTCGGATGCGGCGTTGCGCAGGATCGTGACGCCTTCGGCCAGTGCCGCCGCCATGATCGCATTCTCGGTGCCGGTGACGCTGGCTTCATCTAACAAAATTTCCGTGCCGACCAGCCGTTGCGCGCTCAAGCGGAAGCGGCTGTTCACTTCGACGTGCGCGCCGAGCGCGTCGAAGGCGAGGAAGTGCGTGTCGAGCCGCCGGCGTCCGATGATGTCGCCGCCAGGCGGCGGCAGCTCGACCTGGTGCAGCCGCGCCAGCATCGGCCCGGCCAGCAAGATTGAGGCGCGGATGTCGCGGCACAAGTCGGCATCCAGGTCGGTTTTGTGCAGATTCGCGGCGCGAATACGGATAGTGTGGCCGCTGTCCTGCTCGGAAACCTCGGCGCCCAGGTCACCCACCAGCTTGAGCATGGTGCCCACATCGCGTATGCGCGGAATGTTATGCAGGGTAACGGGCTGATCGGTCAAGAGCGAGGCGGCGATCAACGGCAGCGCGGCGTTTTTGTTGCCGCTGGGCGTGATAACGCCGCTGACCGGGTTGCCGCCCTCGATGACGAATTGTTCCATTGCTGACAAATTCCTTAGAATCTGGTTGATTCGATACTACCACACGGGCCAATTGCGGGCAACCCAGCCAGCCAGTGATTAGCCTACGTTCGAGCAACGGGTGAAACCGCACATTTGTTTTACGAAATCTGCTCGCTGTGGTAAAATTGGCATCCGTGGCATATAGTTTGCCGAAACAGCCAATTGGGATCCTCACGGCGCTCTCGACCGGGTTCGACACGGTAACCCGCCAGCTCTGGCTATTGCTTCTACCAGCCGGGCTAGATGTGTTCCTGTGGCTGGGGCCACGCCTCAAGGCGGCCAGTTTGTGGACACTGGTGGCCTTCGATATTCCAGCTGGGCTTGATCCGCAGACGCGCCTATTCGCCCAGAGCCTGCAAATGTCCGTCCGCCGGACATTCGAAACGACGAACTGGTTGAGCTGGCTGCGGCCGACTTATTTCGGCGTCCCCGGCCTGGTCACGGGTGTCAGCCTGTCGCCGCCCGATAGCGCACCGCCTGAATGGCAGTTGACCAGCTTCTGGACTTTCTTCGCCGCACTGGCGGTGTTGGCCGTGATCGGAATTGGGCTGGGCGGTCTGTACTGGAGTGCGGTGGCGCGGCAGGCGCGTGATGGCCGGATCGACTGGGGCGCGGTGTTGGGACGAATGGTGTCGGTGTGGCCCCGACTGGTCGGGTTGGCGTTGTTCATCGCGAGCATCGTGTTCGCGGTGTGGATCCCGGTCGTATTGATGAGCGTGTTTTTTGAGTCGGCCTTCGGGCTGATTGGCGCGCTGATCGTCATGCTGGCGCTGTCGTTGTTGGTGTGGTTCCTGTTTTATATCAGCTTCAGCCTTCATGGAATCGTGTTGTATAACCAGCGCGTGCTCGAGGCGGTGCGCGCCAGCATCCGGTTGGGTCGGACGAATTTCTGGTCGATGCTGGGCCTGTTGCTGGCGCTCATCGCGATTCAGTCCGGCATGGGATTAATCTGGGGTCTCGCGCCGTCCGATTCATGGTTGTGGCTGGTGTCGATCGGTGGAAATGCGTTCGTGGTAGCGGGTCTGTCCATGGCGTCGATGGTGTTTTACATGGATCGCGCGCCGATCCCGCGCTCGACACTGGCGCCCTAAAGCGAATTCCAGTCGCGTTGAGGGCGCAACTGATGGCGCGCCGCCGCCAGGACACGGCGGCGGCGCCCGCGAGACGCGGGCTGGGAGCAATCCGCCCTTAAATGCATCAGGAAACCGTTATAGTAGAAAGGTGTCAAGGATAGCATGGCGAGTAACGACAAACAACCTGTGTATGATGCTAGTCAAATCCAAGTGTTGGAAGGTCTGGAGGCGGTGCGACGCCGGCCCGGCATGTACATCGGCTCGACCGATATTCGCGGCCTGCACCAACTGGTCTACGAAGTGGTGGACAACGCGATCGACGAGGCGCTGGCCGGGGCCGCCGATCAGATCGATGTGGCGATCCACACCGACCTCAGCGTCTCGGTGCGCGATAACGGGCGCGGTATCCCGGTCGGCCCGCATCCCACGCAGAAGGATGCGCATGGCAAGCCGATGGATGCGCTGGACGTGGTGATGACCATTCTGCACGCCGGCGGCAAGTTCGGCGGCCAGGGGTACAAGGTTGCCTCCGGCCTGCATGGCGTGGGCGTCAGCGCCGTCAACGCGTTGAGCGCGTGGATGGAAACGCGCGTCCGGCGTGACGGCAAGATTTACGGCCAGCGCTACGAGCTGGGCCGGCCCAAGGGCAAGGTCGAAGCAGTCGGGCGCGTGTTGAAAGACGATCTCTACCAGCACGGCACGCAGCAGCGGTTTATGCCGGACCGGCGCATCTTCAAGGAAGAGATCGACTACAAGTTCGATACGCTGGCGCAGCGCTTCCGCGAAATGGCCTTCCTCACCAAGGGCTTGACGATCACGTTCTGCGACGAGCGCGATGGGCGCGAGATGTCGTTCCACTTCGAGGGCGGCGTGCGCTCGTTTGTGCGCTATCTCAACAAGAACCGCACCATGCTGCACGAGCCGGTGCACATGGAGAAACAAGTCAACGGCACAGCGGTCGAGGTGGCGATCCAGTATACCGACGGCTACAACGAGTCGGTGTTCGCATTCGCCAACAACATCAACACGGTCGACGGCGGCACGCACATGACGGGTTTCCGCTCGGCGCTGACGCGCACGATCAACGATTACGCGCGCAAGGCCGGGTTGCTCAAGGATTCCGACCCGAACTTCAGCGGCGAGGACGTGCGCGAAGGGTTGACGGCCATCGTCAGCGTCAAGCTGCAAGACCCGCAGTTCGAGTCGCAGACCAAGTCGAAGCTGGGCAACGCCGAGGTGAAAGGTCACGTCGAGTCGGTGGTGGCCGAGGCGTTTGGGCAGTTCCTGGAAGAGAACCCGCGCGAGAGCAAGCACATCGTCCAAAAGTGTCTGACGTCCTCGCGGGCGCGTGAAGCGGCGCGCCAGGCGCGCGACTTGGTGATTCGCAAGTCGGCGCTGGAGTCGTTGACGCTGCCGGGCAAGTTGGCCGACTGCTCGGAGCGCGATCCCGCCAAGTGCGAAGTCTACATCGTCGAGGGCGATTCGGCCGGCGGCTCGGCCAAGCAAGGCCGCGACCGGCACTTCCAGGCGGTGCTGCCGCTGCGCGGTAAAATCCTCAACACCGAGCGCGCGCGTCTGGACAAGATCCTCGCCAACAACGAAGTGAAAGCGCTGATCAGCGCGCTGGGTTGCAGCATCGGCGATCAGTTCGACCTGAGCGGGTTGCGCTATCACCGCGTCATCATCATGACCGATGCCGACGTGGACGGCAGCCACATCCGCACGTTGCTGCTGACGTTCTTCTTCCGCTACATGGAGTCGTTGATCGAGGCCGGGCACCTGTACATCGCCCAGCCGCCGCTGTATCGCATCGAGGTGAAGAAGGGCGAGAAGGACGTGGTGTTCGCCTATTCCGACCCGGAGCGCGAAGGCATCAACGTCCAGCTGCGCAAGAAAGGGCTGGACCCGTCGGATGATAAGCAGGTGATGACGCAGCGCTACAAAGGTCTGGGTGAGATGAGCGCCGAGCAGCTGTGGGATACGACGATGAACCCGGAGAACCGCACGCTGCTGCAAGTGACGGTCGAGGACGCGGCCGCGGCCGACAAGACCTTCGACATGCTGATGGGCGACGAGGTGCCGCCCCGCTACCGGTTTATTCAAACGCACGCGAAAGAAGTGCGCAACCTGGATATTTAACCCCTGCTTACGTTCCCTGGTGGGGTCGTGGGCGCCTTCGGCGGGCACGCGGCCCTACGCTACGGCGCGCGGGTTCGACACCTGAGCAATTGTGTTGCGCGTCACGCTTCAAGTTGTCGCAAAGGTGTCATGTCGAAGAAGAAACGCGATACGCAACCTAAGCCCGATCGCCAGATGGTTCGGCCCCCGTCCGGGCAGCTCTTGAGCAGGCTGAGCGAGGTCGAGTCACTCACGCAGCGGCGGCGCTGGGGCGAAGCGGCCGAGCTGCTTGAATCTCTCGATCGGCGCTATCCCCATCGCGCTGAAGTTTTGACGGAATTGGTGAACGTCTACTACGAGCTCGGCGATAGGCTGGGCTATCAGCGCGCCTGTGAGAACCTGCATCGAGTGACGCCGCGCGACCCCGACTTGACGCTGGCCCTGGCCGGCGCTTACCTCAGCAACCTCCACCCAGCCCTGGCGCTGCACACGTTTCGCCGTTTTCTCGAGCGCTGGCCCGATCATGCTCGCGCCGCGGAGGTGCGCAAGACGCTGTCCGAACTGGAACCCGCGCTGGACGGCGTCTTGGACGAAGTGGGCGTTGAGGGTGATGAAGGCTTTGCGCTCGCCCTCCAGCACGAAACGGTGCAGGCGTATCTGGAGCAGGGCCGCTACCGTGAGGCGCGCCAGGCCGCCGAGGAGCTCCTGCGGCGCCACCCGAAGTTCGCGCCCGCGCTCAACAACATCAGTCAGACGTATTTTGCGGAAGGCAAACTCGATCGGGCGATTGCCACGACGCAGCAAGTGCTGGCGTTCGACCCCGACAACGTCCATGCGCTGTCCAACCTCGCGCGCTACCTGGTGTTGAGTGGTCGCGTGGGCGAGACGCCGCCGCTGCTGGAACGTTTAAAAGCCAGCTCGGCGAAGGCCGCCGAGGTCTGGCTCAAAAAAGCAGAAGCGTTGAGCGTGGTCGGTGACGATCACGGCGTGTTGGAGCTCTTCCGCCAGGCCGAACAGTCGGGTGATCTGAACGAGATGCCGACGAGTGCAATGGTCTATCACCTCGCCGCGGTTGCGGCGCTGCGCGCGGGGGGCGAGAGTGACGCGCGCCGCTACTGGCAGCAGGCTCTTAAACTGAACCCGGGTCTCGATCTGGCGCGGCAGAACCTGGACGATCTACGCAAGCGCGTGGGGGAGCGGCACGCACCGTGGGCGCTCCCGCTGGCTAACTGGGTCACGCGCCAGGCCATCGAGGACTTCGCCGCACAGATCGAGCCGGCCGCCCGGCGTGACGATGCGGAGGCAGTCTCGCAGGGGGCGCGTCGTTTTTTGCGGCGTCACCCGGAAGTGGTGGGGGTGATGCCGATCCTGCTCGATCGCGGCGATCCGGACGGACGCGAGTTCGCCGTGCGTCTGGCGCTGATGGCCCGCACCCCCGAACTGTTGGCGGCGCTACGCGACTTTGCTTTGGGGCAACACGGCCCCGACCAATTGCGCTTTGAAGCCGCGCAAGCGGCCAACCAGGCGGGCTTGCTGTCCCCCGGCTTGACGCGCCTCTGGATGGACGGCGCGTGGCGTGAGATCATGCTGATGGGGTTCGAATTGCACGATGACCCGCTCATCAGCCATCCGCCTCAAGTTGAGGCATTGTTGATCGAGGCGATCCAGGCGATCCGCGACGACGACCCGCAAACGGCCGAGCGCCTGTTGAAGCAGGCCCTCGAGATCGAACCTGATATGCCCGACCTGACAAACAACCTAGCGATGGCTTACGAAATGCAAGGACGTTCGCCGGAGGCGCAGGCGCTGGTCCGGCAGACCTGTGAGCGCCATCCCGATTATGTGTTCGCTTGTCTGGGATTGGCGCGGCTCCACGTGACCCAGGGCCGGCTGGACGAGGCCAAGGCATTGCTGGCGCCGCTGCTGGCGCGGCGGCGCTGGCACTTCAGCGAGTTCACCAGCTTTTGCAGCGCGCAGATCGATCTGCTGTTGGCCGAAGGAAATCGGGACGCCGCTCAATCGTGGCTGGAGATGTGGGGCGACGTCAATCCCGAAGATCCGGCGCTCGAGCGCTATCGCCGCCTCGTTGGCCCGCCGGGCCGGCTGCGCCGCTGGTTGGGCCGCCGGGGTCGATCGGATTGACGCACGAAGCTGAGGCGCTCACGACGCCGGGCCGCTAAGTCGTGGTATAATCCACGCCGCCGGTGCGATGAGTATTCTTAACCTGTGAGACTGAAGAGGAGAGCGCGAGCATGAAAACACGCAATCACGAAATCAACCGCCGCCGGGCGCGCCGGCGGAAGACGAAGAAGCTGAAGGAACGGATTCGGGCGACCAGCGATAATAAGCTGAAGGCCCGGCTGCTCGAAAAGCTCAAGAACGTCAACCCCTTTTTGACCGATATCCGCTAGTAGTCGGCCAAAGGGAAAACGATGGGTAGCCTAGCCCCTCGTGGGCGTCATGAACGGGCACAAGGCCCTAGGCTACACCCATCAAAATCAGTTTGGCGGACTACTAGTTCTTAAACGCAGGAGGCCGCTCATCTTGAGCGGCCTTTTCATTTCCCGCCGTTGCACACAAGTGCGAGCGGAGGCCGATTATAATGGGTCTAGGAAGTTAGGGACACGGAGGAACACGGGTTGCACGGATACAACCTTTCCGATCTGTGTCCTCATTTCTCATTTCAAGGACAACGCATGAGTGTTTCATCTGCCATCGAAACGTCGCACCTGCGTAAGGTGTATGGCCGCAAGGCGGCCGTAGCCGATCTGACCTTGAGCGTGGCGCAGGGCGAAGTGTTCGGGTTTCTCGGCCCGAATGGCGCAGGCAAGACCACCGCGATCAAGATGCTGCTGGGCCTGGCTGCGCCGACGAGCGGCGAGGCGCGGTTGCTCGGCAAACCGATCGGCGATCCGGCGGCGCGCGCGCAGGTCGGTTTCCTGCCGGAGCATTTTCGTTTTCACGATTGGCTGACGGGCGCTGAGTTCCTGCATCTGCATGGGCGGCTATACCAGATGAACCCGGCCGATCGGCAGCGGCGCGTGCCGGAGCTGCTGACGCGGGTTGGGTTGGAGGAACACGCCGACAAGCGGCTGCGCGGCTACTCCAAAGGCATGCTGCAACGCATCGGGCTGGCGCAGGCCTTGCTCAACCGGCCCGCCGTCGTCTTCCTGGACGAGCCGACGTCGGGCCTCGATCCGGTCGGTCGCATTCTCGTGCGCGACATCATCCGTGAGCTGCGTGAGCAAGGCACCACGGTCTTCCTCAACTCGCACTTGCTGTCCGAGGTTGAAATCACCTGCGATCGGGTGGTGTTCATCAAGCATGGCGTGGTGATTCGGACGGTGGGGCTTAAGGAGCTGGGGCAGGGCGCGGTCCCGGTCGAGGTTCGCACCGGGCCGCTGCCGCTCGATCCGGCGGCGCGCACCGATCTGCTGGCCGGGCTGGCGCGCTGGGGGCGCGCTGTTCACATCGACACCGATCGGCTGCACCTGACGGTCGACGACGAAAAGGCGTTGCCCGAAATCGCGCGCTGGCTGATCGGACAGGGGATCGATTTGTATGGGTTGATCCCACGGCGCGCTTCGCTGGAAGAGCTGTTCCTGCAAATTATCGGCATGGATGGAGGCTTGTAGGATGTCGATCGGCATTATCATCGAGTTGACGTTGCGCGAGGCGGCCCGGCGCAAAGTGCTGTGGGGACTGCTGATTCTGACGGCGTTGTTTTGGGGAGTGTATGCGCTGGGCTTGAACTTTGTCCACGATCAGATCATGCGGAGTGGCGGCCTGCCGCGCGGGGCGTCGCGCCTGTTCACGCTCAACGATGTCTGGAATTTCTGGCTGACGGCCGCGTTGTATGCGGCCAACTTCCTGATCGTGATGATGGCGGTGTTGACCTCGGTCGATACCGTCGCCGGGGAGATCGCCAGCGGCACGATTCAATCGATTGCCGTGAAGCCGCTGCGCCGGTTCGAGATCGTGCTGGGCAAGTGGCTGGGTTTTGCGCTGATGCTCGGTTGCTACATCGCCCTGCTGGTGGGCGGCGTGATCGGCGTGACCCGTTTGATCACCGGCTACGCGCCGCCGAATGTGGCGTTGACGCTGGGCTTGATGTTCCTTGAGGCGCTGGTGTTGTTGAGTGTATCAATCCTGGGCGGCACGCGCCTCTCGACGCTGACGACGGGTGTGCTCGGTTTTGGGCTATTCGGGCTGGCCTTCGTCGGTAGTTGGATGGAACAGATCGGCGGCCTCCCCGGCATCGAGAGCGACGCGGCCGTGGCGATTGGCAAAATCACCTCGTTCGTGATGCCCAGCGAAGCGTTGTGGCGCTACGCGCTCTCGCAAGCGAGCACCGGCCTCAACCCTTTCAGCTTGATGTTTAGCGCCCTGGGCACGCCCGACTCGGGTGTGGTGCTGTACGCGCTGCTGTTCGCTGCTGCGGCGCTGCTGTTGGCGATCGGCTCGTTCCGGCGGCGAGACTTGTGAGTGAAGGATGAAGGGTGAAGGATGAGGGATGAACAACTGAAGCCCGCTACCTGCTACTTGCTACTTGTCAACCGCCACGACATCGTGTGTGCATTTTGAGCCAATCTCTAGTCAGGCCAAGCGCCACGACATCGTGTGCGGTTACGTCGGAATTCGGGTAGTAGATCATGCACGGGTTCCTCAATCGGAAACTTGCGGGTG
>DATDPU010000079.1:0-6524 GCA_035292585.1 Anaerolineae bacterium
GCTGCATAATCGCCGCAGGCAAGATGCTGGTTGAACGCCAGCGGGCGATATTTACCACCGACTGTTAGCATTGGCCCTCGGGCCAGAGGCGCCGTGCTATCTTCCCAAATTAGAATCGCTGAAGACCCGTGCCGCCCAACGGCACGCGCATCAGCCGACCGCCGTCTTGCGCCCAGAGCCGATGCAGGCCAAGGGCGACAACCTCACCGCTACACCGTTGGCCGGACGAGACTGACGGCAAGTATACTCTCCCCGACGACACGCTGCAAGCGCCAGGGTACTTGAGAACGCGGCGCGGTAGCCGGTCGGCTGCATGCGCTGGTTGGGCGGCCCACGGCGGGCTCCGTGCCTGCCTTTCAAAACGCGGTTTACGCATTCCGGCGCGGCGACTGAGGCATGGTCGCCGCAGGCGAGCTGTGTGTGTAACCCAGCCCGTAAGATTATCTCCGACAGCAGTGATAGACTCCCAGGCAAGTCGCGCCGTGCTATCTCCCCAAAGTAAAATCTCTGAAGACCCGCGCCGCCCAACGGCTCGCGCATCAGCCGACCGCCGTTTTGCGCCCAGAGCCGACGCAGGCTAGACGCGACAACCACACCGCTACACTGTTGGCCGGGCGCGACTACCGGCAAGTGTACTCCACCCAGAGCCACGACACAAGCGCCAGGATACTTGGACCGCGGCGCGGTAGGTGGTCGGCTGCATGCGCTGGTTGGGCGGCCCACCGCAGGCTCAGTGCCTTCCTTTCAAAACGCGGTTTACACACCCGACGCGGCACCTGCTGCATGGTCACCTCAGGCAATCTGCTTGTGGAACCCAGCGGGCGATATTGCCACCGCCTGTTATGATAGACTCTCGGGCCAGGTGTGCCGTGATATCTCCTCAAAATAGAATCATTGAAGACCCGCGCCGCCCAACTATGAATTAGGTGGAATTTGCATATCTAGCAGTAGATGGGCGTGAGGCGGTCTGAAAGTTGGCCACGCCGACCATCTAATACTAGATGGGGTATATACATCTATATCCCCGGCGCGCCATCTATATTTAGATGCCTCCAATGACCCGCTCCTCCAGCCTGAGCTGCACGACTCGGTCGTAGCGTAATTCCCACGCCCGCACGTCGGCGTTCCACTTTCCGCCCGCCTGCTTCACCTGTCGCGCCAGCTCCAGCTCGCCCCATTTCACCTTGACCAACAGCAGCGTGTCAGCCGGCAGCGGCTTGAGCTGGGGTTGCCAATCGACTTCCTCGATGATCAACTCGACCGTTTTGTAGCGTTTCTTCTTCTGAACGTCGTAGCGATAGCGGACACAGACCAGTTTGTCGCCATACTCCGCCACTTGTTTCTTGGTTCCAGGTTGTCCGGGCTTTAGCTTCAGTCTGGTCTGCATGGCCGGTAGTATACGCCTCTCGCGCCTTCACGCAAAACCGGCTCTTCCGGCTTGGGCGGGAACACGACATGGCTGCACATGGACAAACACAGAAAAGGATCAAACGCCTACTTGAGTATAAGGCTCGCCCGCGCTGAATTCTTGCGCCGAATATCCCCCAAACCGGGTAGCCCGGCCTCAGCCGCCGCTCTCCTCGTCCATCAACGGCTCGTCGACCGCCTCCCCGGCGGGCGGTTGCTCCTCCGACGGCGCAATCACGATGTCCCCGAATATCTCGGCCTGCTCCAACTTGACCGCGCGGCGCTTCAACAACTCCAGCACGGCCAGAAAAGTGACGATGATCTCCACCCGCGAGTGTGCGCGCTCCAACAAGCGTCGAAAACTGACGTGCTGCTGCTGCGCGAGCCGGTGTTCGATCAGCGCGATCTGATCGCGGATCGTCAGCGTGAACGGTCGCACCACCGCGCCCACCGATGCCGTGGGCCGCTCGACCGCCAGCGCCTCGCGCACCAACCGCCATAGGTGCTCTGCCGTCACCCCGCTGAGATCGACCTTCGTCTCGATCTTCGGCGGCGGCGCCACGCGCACGAACGTCTGCCGGTTCGCCGCCTCCAGCTCGCTCAAGCCCTGCGCCACTGCCTTGAACTGCTTATACGTGATCAACTGCCGTACCAGTTCGTCGCCCGCGCTCTCTTCGTCATCCGCCTCCGATTCGGGCGGGCGCGGCAGCAGCGCCTGCGACTTGATCAGAATCAACTTGGCCGCGATGACCAGGAAATCGGTGAGCGCATCGACCTCCAGTGTCTCAAGGATCGTGAGGGACTCGAGGTATTGCCCGGTGACCGCCGCCAGCGACACGGTTGTGATGTCCAGCTCCTGCCGCTCGATCAGGTGCAGCAGCAGATCGAGCGGCCCTTCGAAGTCGGGCAGTTTGATATTGTAGGCGTTCGTTGGACTGAGCATGTGTGAAAGTGTTGCGCGCGCTTATCCCGAATGTGCGCCTCACGCGGATAGCGTCAGCTTCGCGCCGACCGCCGCCAGCAGCATCGGTTTCCACGCGAAGCCGGTCGTCCACTGTCCAGGGCAGTCGGTGTTGTCCAGGTCCTGGTGGCCCTTGATCGCGTCCAGGTCGAGATTCAGTTGATCCATCAAGTAAGCGATCAGCTGGCCGCCGGCCGCCAGCTGCGCCCCGTTGGGTGGTGTGGCGCTGGTGGTGTAGTTGCCCGCGAAGCACACGCCCACGCTCACCGCGTTCTGCCGGGCCACGTGATAACACGCCGTCGTCAGCTCCTGGCATTTGACGATCGTCCCTTCGGCGGTGATGTAGAAGTGATACCCGATGCCCGGCCACTGCTCTTTCGTCACTTCGCCCGAATTGTTCCGCAGCTGCGTCCGAACCTGATAGTCGGCGATCTGCTCGACCGGCGTCGTCGCCGCCGTGCCGCTGTGATGCACCACCAGGTAGCGGATGCTGTCGAGCGTGCGGGTCGGGTAATCGAGTCGGTCGCCTTGCAACTTCTGCGCCGCCGGCAACTTGTTGTAGGTCGGCAGCGCCTTCGTCCGATCGTCCCACGGCGGCTGCGTCACGTTGACCGTCAGCGCGATCGGGATGCGGCCGCGCAGCGCGTCGAGCGCCGCCTCGGTCACCGCCAGCAGGCGCTCCTTCCAGTTTTCGCCCTTGATCCACTGCTCGCCCGGCGATTGATGCGTCGGCACGATCTCCGACATGCCCCGCATGCGCGACGGCGACAGGCCGTGTTGCGCCATCAGCCACGCGCACAACGCGCCCGCGCCGGAGAGCTGGGCCGCGCTGGGCCGCGCCTGGCCGACGAAGTTGCCCGCCAGCGCCACCCCGATGCTCGTGCGGCTTTGCCCTGCCGCGTGGTCGGTCAGCGCGTCGAGCGGCAGCGTCTGATACACGCTCCCGTCGGCCGTGATGTAGAAGTGATACTTGATGCCCGGCTTGCCCTGCTGCTCCACCAGCGCGCGGGCCAGGTCGCTGGGCGACAGCGTGCCGGCCGCCGCCGTGTGATGGATGACGATGAACGCGATATCGCTCAGCGGCCGGCGCGGCCAGGTCTTGCCCGCTGCCGTCGGCAACGTTGCGCTCACCTCCCGCAACTCGACCCCGAACATCTGCGGCGGATAGCCCGCGCTCCCGGCTGGCCGTTGCCGCAGCTCCGCGATCGTGCGCCGCGCGTTGAGCACCTCGGCGCCGATCGGCAGCGGGCGCACACCGCTGGCGGCGGCTTGCACGGCCAATGATTCGAAGTATTGGGTTGGGACGCCATTCTCGGTGAGCGCATTCGAGATCGGCGCGCCCGTCAGCGGCTGATTCGCCTGATAGAACTTCAGGAATGCGCCGGTCAGCGTGTAATCGCCGACGACCAGCTTTTCTTCGGCGGGTTGCGCCGGCGCGCCGGCGATCGGAACGGCGTTGAGATTGCCGGCGACGGTGACGAACTGCGCGGCGATCCAGCCCCGACCAGTGGCATCGGGATAAGGGATTTGCAGCCAGGCATTATCTGCGCTGCGCCCGACGATATCGAGCGTTGCCCGCGCCGCGACGCCTCCGATCCGCTTGAACTGCGCGCCCGGCCCGCCCCGCACGTTGAGCGTATCCTTGGGCGTGGCCGTCGGCTTGCCGGGTGGCGGTGTGACCGGCTCAGGCGCAGGCGGTGGAGGCGTAGGCGCAGGCGGTGTCGGCGTCGTTGGAGTGCTAACCACCGCAATTGTCTCCAGGTTCCCGGCTATGTTGGCATACTCCGCGCTGACCCAGCCGCGTCCCTGGGCGTTGGGGTAGGGGATTTGCAGCCATGTGCTGTCTTGATTGCGCCCGACGATTTCATAAGTTGTCCCGTTTGGCATGCGCCCGATCCGATCGAACCCCGTGCCCGGCCCGGTCCGCACGTTGAGATTATCGCTGGCGGTGGCGGTCGGCTTGCCCGGAGTAGGCGGGATCGGCGTCGCGGCCAGCGGCGCTTCGGCCGGTTTGGGCTTCCACTTGTAGCCTGCCTCGGCGGCCAGCCGCATATCCTCGATCACACCGCGCTTGCCGTCGATGTACCAATCGTCGTAGCGACCCCAGCGGTACAGCAGCAGGCAGCGGATTTGCTGGTTGCCCGGCGTCTGGTTCCAGTCGTTGATTTCCTGGTACGCGTTGCGCACCCAGCCGGAGTTGGTATCGGCCCACGGCAGGATGTGACCTTGGCCGTCGTCGCTTTGATCGGTTTCGGTGAGATAGATGGGCAGTTGGCGCAACGCGCGCGGGATCGCCTTCATAAAATCGCGGTACGCCCGAAAGTGATAGTGCAGACCGGGGAACTGCGGCCACGGTTGTTTCTCGTCGAAGATCAGGTTCGGGTCCGCGCCGTGTGTATAGGTGTGCAGCGCGATCCCGTCCAGCCCGTTACCAAGCACGTCGAGGATGTCGGTGAAGTACTTGATCCAGCTCGCGCCTTCGTTGCCGGAATAACGCACCACCGCCGTGTAGGGCGCCACCGCGCCGAGGATCACCTGATCGGTCTCGTGCCCGCGCACCGCCTTGATGGCGTTGCGGACTTTTTTGAAGCAGGCGGCATATTTGTCGGGCGTGATCAGCTCTTCGGCGGTAAATCCCCCGGCATTGAACGCGACGTTCGGCTGCTCGTTGGCGTGATTCATCTCGTTGCCGATGATCCAGATGTGCGCGCCCTTCGAGTCGCCCACGTGATTGGCGCAGCGCCGGGCGAACTTGTCGTAGTTGCGGCTGTGCGGGATCGTGCCGCCGGGCGCGTAGCCGTTGTTCAGGCGCACCAGCACGCCGAAGCCGGCGTCCGACCATTCGCGATAGTCGGGCGCGCTGTGCGCGTCGGGATCGTACCCGATCTCTTCCGTGAACAAGACCCACCCGGCCCGGCCCTTCTCGGTCAAAACCCAGCGCCAGTTGCCGGGATCGTGGAAGCCGTAAATGTAATCGGACTCTCCGGGGATCGCCATGCCTGTCTCCTTTCAGAATCCCAAAGTGCATTCAAGATAGTTTTGTACTGGGTTCGGACAGCAGTTGCACTGCTGTCCGCAGCAGTGCTGTCCGCCCGCCCTCCTAAACTGCAAATGAAGGGCCACGGTCATGCGGCAGACACTATGCAACTTCAAATGATGGTCGATGAATGTTTCGGATTATAGCATCGAGGAATTGAGATGTTCAAGTCCGTTGCCTGTCCGTTTATTCGTTGATAAGTCCGTTGATCGCTATCCGCGCGCCGTGATGAGCGTAATGGCAAGAAAGACCGCGATGATCAGCACGGCCAGCAGCACCGCGCCGATCAGCACCTGCCGCTCCCGGCGCATTTGTTTGGCCTGGCGCTCCGCCAGCGCCGCGCGGCGTTCGAACTCTGCTTGCCAATATTGTTCCATCCGTTCGTGCGAGGCGGCCTCTGCCTGAGCCTTGAGTTCCGGCACGTTCTGGGCCATGCGCGTGAACCGATCGCCGGTGCGGATCGCCTCGCGCGCGCCGATCTCCTTCAGCACGTCGAACGCCTGCGCGCCCGCGAGCTGCATCAGTCGCTCGGCGGCGTTGCGAATCTCCTCCCGCTGGTCGGCCCCGGTCTCCGTCAGCGCTTTCGCCAGCGGCCGTTCGTAGACCTCCGGGTCTTCGGCGTGATCTTCGAGCGCGCGCACGGCGCGCGCATTGTCGCCGAACTGCTGCAACACCCGCGCGCGCAGTTCGTCGTACGCGCGCGCGACCTCCGGGCGCTTGGCGGATTCCATTGCGCCGGTCGCCAGTGCGGCGAGAATAATCTGGATGTAGTCCATGCGCCCTCCTTATCGTTGCCCGGTTGCCCCATATCGTCGCCCTATCGCCGTCGGGAGACGGCTCCTACAACTGCCTATCCGTCGCCCTATCGCCGTCGGGAGACGGCTCCTACAACTGCCTATCCGTTGCCCTATCGCCGTCGGGAGACGGCTCCTACAACTGCCTATCCGTTGCCCTATCGCCGTCGGGAGACGGTTCCTACAACTAGACAAGCTTCACAATTAACGCAATAGCGGTTAAGATGTCAGGCATGCTCATGTACTACGCTCGCTTAGTGCGATTTCCGAAAGTCTTTCGGTCAATGACCGGCCTGTCTGTGACCGAATTCGATCAACTCGTGGA
>DATDPU010000080.1:0-5988 GCA_035292585.1 Anaerolineae bacterium
CGCCCGCACTCACCGTGTCTCAAGTCCGCCAGTTGCTGCAGGTGGTTTTGCCTCAACGCGAGTTCGATGCCCAAGCCGCGATTGACGCGCTGGAGCGCACACAGCGCCAAAACTACGCGGCATATCGATCACATCGTAAGCAACGGTTGCGCGAACTGAAAACGTCGCCGCCAAAAGTCACGTTGTAGTACTAGTTCGTGTAAATTTATGACGACGATGTAGAGTGATGGGTGAGTGTTTTTCTTCTTTCGCCGTCGGCTGGCGCGCGCGCTGGCCGGCGGTGTTTGGTTTCGCCGCCAGGTCCGGATGCCGCCCCCGCCAAATGGCGCACTTCAAAACAGGCCAAATCCGCCTTACGCGTTTCCACAATCCCACCTAGAATCACTCTGAAACATCACACCGATTTCGAGGAGAGATTTTCATGGAACACATTTCACCCACCACCGATCGTCTGATACGCATCCCACGCATTGCTTGGATTCTGGGCGGCGGAGTGCTCGTGGCGCTGGCAGCGATCTTTGTATTCAACGTGCCCGCGAGTACGGTGTTGTACTACGGGTTCATCGTCCTGATGATCGGCAGCCACTTCTTCATGCACGGCAGCCACGGTGGGCACGGCGGCCAGGCCGGACAGGCCGGTCATGAACAACATAGCAACACATCAGCGAGTACGGATGACTCAACCGGCGCTGCTCAAACCAAAGACAAGCAGACCGGCCACTCCGGCGGGTGCCACTAATCGGACAAGGAGGAACCACATGGACGAGAATTGCCACGTCGAGCCGTTGCAGAAAGTTGCCACGACCGATGAGCGGAGCAACACGACCTGGACCCTGCTGGCCGTTTACGGGATGGGCTGTCCCAACTGCGCGAATCGTGTCCGCAACAGCCTGATCTCGGTCAGGGGCGTCCTCGAGGCCTACGTCGATCACACGCGGGGGAGCGCCGATGTAGCGTTCAACCCCAATCTCGTAACCATCCCGGCGCTGATTCGCGCCGTCGCGGAGGCGGGCGGCGACGGGCGACATGAGTATCGAGCCGAGCTGGCAAGTTGATGTGACATTTGGGGTGTGCAATGTCTACGGCGTACGACGTCATCATTGCAGGCGCGGGCCCCGGTGGGGCGACAGCGGCCTACTTCCTCGGTGAAGCCGGCCGGCGTGTGCTGGTGCTCGAAAAAGAAACGTTGCCACGTTACAAGCCATGCGGCGGCGGACTTTCGGTGCGCATGCTGGAAGAAACGTTCCCGTTTTCCTTCGAGCCGGTGCTGGAATCCCGCGTGAAGGCCGTCGCCTACGCCTTTGGTGACCGAACCGTCAGGCTCCCCGTCCCCGATCAAGCGGTGCGCACCGTCATGCGCGACCGGTTCGACGCGCACATTCTAGCGCATGCCCGCGCCGAGGTGCATCAGGGCGTTGGCGTCCATGCGGTGAATGAACGCGACGATCGGGTTGTAGTTGAAACCTCGGATGGTGGTGTGTTCGAGGGACGCTATCTCATCGGCGCCGACGGCGCGAATTCGGTCGTTGCCCGCTTGATGGGGTTGCGTCGAGGCAAGACGCTGGCAGCCGCTATCGAGGCTGAAGTTCCTGCTGCGCCGGAGGTCTTGCGCCGTTTCGACGATGCGCTGCTCTTTATCCTCGGCGAGATGCGTATGGGCTACCTGTGGATCTTCCCCAAGGCCGACCACCTCTCCGTTGGCATCGGCGCGTTGCATCCAAAACCTGGTGCGTTGCAGGCGATGTTGGCGCGCGTGATGGCCCGTTACGGTGTGCCGATGCAAGGCGCACGTCTGCACGGCCACCCGATTCCGATCTACTTGCGCCGCGAACCCATCGCGACGGCGCACACATTGTTAGTGGGGGATGCGGCGGGGCTGGTCGACCCACTGTCCGGTGAAGGCATCCGGCTGGCGATCAAAAGCGGCAAGTTGGCTGCTGAGGCCATCCTGGCCGGTCGTCCCGATCGGTATCCGGTGACCATTCATCGCCAGATTGGCCTATGCCACACTTTCGGCCTGGGGCTGGCGTTTCTCTTGTACCGCTTCCCGCGCGGCTGCTTCACGCTGGGCGTGCGCAACCCGTTCGCCACGCGTGCCTTCGTGGACATGCTTTCCGATCGCGCAGACTATCTGGACGTGATCAAGCGGCTGTTCGGCACTCTGCCGCTCTTCCTGCTCACCGAGGTTGTGGCCGGTCTGGCCGGGCGGCTCGGCGGGCCCGAGCGCCGGCGCCGGCTGCGATCGGCGATGTATTCAGGCGCGACGATCGAGTGACGAACGTTTCATCACATCAAACGGGGGCAGTCTCGTGGACGAGGCTTGTTCAGTCGACCCATCGGGGGATGCTCGGTTCGATATCGATCGACGCTGTATTTGTGTGACGCGGCTCGTCATCTGGGGGATGGTCTGTCCCAACTGCGCAACTCGCATCTTCAGCCGCCTGATCGCGCTCAACGGCGTGATAGAGGCCCATGTGAATCACGCCGTAGGGATGGCTGAAGTCGCGTTTGATTCCGACCTGACCAGCATATCGGCCATGATTGATGCTGTTGTCCACGCAGGCGGCAGCAGGCACACCTACGGCGCTGTCGTGACCGACGTTCCACCCTCTGGGCTACGGCGTCGAACGCAGGCCGCGTCTGGAGAACAGGCTACCCCATGATCGTCGCAGTGTAGTCGGACGGACCTGAATATGTCCAGAACCTTTTTACCCGTGCCGTGGTTCACCCACGGCCATTTGTTGCACCGTGCACGCGAAATCGCGTCGATTCTCAGCCGTCACGGCTTGGGCTGGCGTTTCTCTTTTCAATCGGCTTCGGTCTCTGGATGATGTGGATCATCTGGCGCTCCGGGCGAGGGTAGCACGGCGCACCTTCACCCCGCCAAAATGCCTGATCCCCATTGCGCCAGATGGCACTTTTATCAGAAGTAGAACTGGGCTAAAGTCATAGGTGTCCCGACTCTGACCCCGGCCTGGAAGAGGACCTGTCCGAGGGTTTATTGGGTCAGCGCGAGCGTGCAAACCAACTTGATGAGAAAGTGAGGTCATTGTGATAACCGATCCTGTTTGTGGTAAGCGCATCAATCATGGCAAAGCACATACCGTTATCGAGTATGAAGGTATCGCTTACTCTTTGTGTTGCCCGCGGTGTCAGGCCGAGTTCGAGCGTGCGCCCAAGATGTACGCCAGGCCGGAAGTGGGTGAAAAGGTCCGGAAGAAAACAGACCGTCATCCCTATCGCAAGCAACAAGCCCAGGCGTCGTGAACGCTGTTGTCAGTCGGAGCATCTCACATCTGTCTACAGGAGGCATACATGTCTACTCGTAAAGTTCTCGTAGCCGTCAACGGCTACGGCGTCATCGGCAAGCGCATCGCCGACGCGGTTGCCGCGCAAGATGATATGGAATTGATCGGCGTGGCCGATGTCGTCAGCGATTGGCGTATCAGGGTAGCCGTCGAGAAGGGCTACCCGGTATATGCTTCGACACCGCAGGCCGCGGATCAGATGCGCGCTGCGGGTATCCCTGTCGTCGGAAGTCTGGACGAGCTGCTCGGCTGGGTCGATGTCGTCGCGGATGCCACGCCTAAGAAGGTTGCGCCGGCCAACCTGGAGAAGTATCGCGCCGCCAGCGTCAAATCGATCTTCCAGGGCGGCGAGAAGCACAGCCTGACCGGCCACTCGTTTGTGGCGCAGGCCAATTACGAAACGGCGATCGGGCGCGACACGACCCGTGTGGTATCGTGCAATACCACCAGCATCGTCCGCACGCTGGGCGCGCTCAAGAAGGCCGGGCTGCTCAAGAAGGCGCGCGGTGTGCTGATCCGTCGCGCGACCGACCCGTGGGAATCCGACCACAGCGGCGTGATGAACACCGTCGTGCCCGAGACGACCATCCCTTCGCACCAAGGCCCTGATGCGCAGACCGTCGATCCCGAACTCGACGTGATGACGATCGCCGTGGTGGCGGCGCACACGACCAGCCACCTGCATGCATGGAGTGTCGAACTCACCCGGCCGGCGATCAAAGACGAGGTGCTGGCTGCGTTTCGCGCTGCGCCGCGCATCGCTTTCCTGCGCGCGTCGGACGGCGTGGTCGCTCTTAACAGCACGCTGGAGATGATGGCCGATCTGGGCCGGCCGCGCGGCGACATGTGGGAAGTGGGTCTGTGGGAAGACAGCCTGACCGTGAAAGGCAACGAGCTGTTCTACAACTATCAAGTCTACAACCAGGCCATCGTCGTCCCGGAGACGATCGACGCTGTTCGTGCGCTGTCCGGCGTTGAGAAAAACGGCGCGGCATCGATCGCCAAGACCGACAAGGCGCTGGGGCTGGTGCGCGAATTTATGGCCGCAGGCGAACTCGTCGCGGCCTAGAGCTTGCCCGACAATGAGCCTCGCATCCTGAGCGGCGGGCACGGTGATTCCGTTCCGCTCAGGATGCTTCATTCTTCATCGTTTTCTGGGGAGCACGAACAGGATAATCCAATGACCAAACAACTCACCATCGGGAAACTGCGCGGCTTGCAGCAGCTAGCCGATCCAGATGGTATCTTTGCCATGTGTGCGATGGATCATCGCGGCTCGATGCAGCGGCTGATCAACAAAGCTGCGCCCGATCAAGTCACTTACGATGTGCTCGTGGAATACAAGCGCGATCTCACCGAAACGCTCGCGCCGGTCTCCACCGCCGTGCTGCTCGATCCGATCTTTGGCGCGGCTCAAGCCATTGCCAGTGGCGCGTTGCCGGGTTATACCGGGCTGCTGGTAAGTCTGGAAGAAACCGGCTACGAACAGGACGCACAGGGACGGGTCACCACCTTGCTGCCGAATTGGAGCGTCGACAAGATCAAGTGTCGACCCGATCTGGCTGACAACGCGCCTCGCCAAAGGGATGTCACTCGCCGCGTGGCTGACGCATGCATCCGCGCCGACATTCCCTTTCTGCTGGAACCGATCGCCTACCCGATCTCCGAGGCCGAGCGTAACCCTTCGGTCTTCGCCGCGCGCAAACCCTGCCTGGTGGCGCAATCGGCGCGCGACCTGACGCCGCTGGGGGTGGATGTCCTGAAAGCCGAATTCCCCGCCGACATGCGCTACGAGAAAGACGATGGCAAACTGCGCGCAGCCTGCGACCAGTTGAATAACGCTTCGCAGTCGCCGTGGATTCTGCTCAGCGCCGGCGTCACCTTCGACGAGTTCGCGCGTCAGGTGAAGATCGCCTGTCAGGCTGGCGCGTCCGGCTTCCTGGGTGGGCGCGCAATCTGGGAAGAGGCCATGAACATGCCGGACGCGCGTGAGCGGCGGCAGTGGCTCGGCACAATAGGCGCCGATCGAATGCGCCGCCTGCACGACATTGCCGGTGATTTCGGTCGACCCTGGTGGAAGAAATGGGGTGGATCGATCGCGGCGCTGACGGATGTGCAATCCAACTGGTATGAACACTATTGAATGAGGGGGGCAGGTTATATCGTTCGAAATAAGCTGGCAGGATGAGCCTCAACACGATTCCATTTGACATCGATGTGCAGATGTTTCTGCGCTTGCTCATCGCGGTCGTGCTCGGCGCACTGGTCGGCTACGAGCGCGAGCGCGGTCGCGTTCACGGACTGACGACGGCCGCCAGCCTGTGGGTTACCGCCGCGATCGGCCTCGCCGTCGGCGTGGGCATGGTGCTCATGTCGGTGGCGACGGCTGTTTTGGTATTTGTGTTGTTGCGTTTTGGCCCACGCCCCAGACTCAAAGCATCGCCGGAGGAGGGGGAGTGATTCTCAAGCCTGACCGAGGCGCGGCTGCTGGGCGCAAGCGGACAGGGCTTGGCACATGCCTCAAACGAACCGTTTACAGCAACTAGACAAGCTTCACAATTAACGCAATAGCGGTTAAGATGTCAGGCATGCTCATGTACTACGCTCGCTTAGTGCGATTTCCGAAAGTCTTTCGGTCAATGACCGGCCTGTCTGTGACCGAATTCGATCAACTCGTGGA
>DATDPU010000081.1:0-39509 GCA_035292585.1 Anaerolineae bacterium
CGACTGGAAGTCGCGGCAACCCTAACGCGAAGGCCGCCTGCGCGGACTGCACCTCCAGCCGGCGCAGGTCGGCTTCGCGGGATTATAGGCGCGGTTTCCAACCGCCAGCCAGAAGTTCGCCCCAGAACTGAAATGCACCCGTTCACCGCTGAGAACGCAGAGAACGCAGAGGTTTCAGATTTCGCAGCGCGCTCGGCGGTAAAATCAGAATCGGTTATCACGCGCTGGCCGAAGGTCTCCCGACCGAGGCTCTGAGGGCCTGCGGTTCCTGCTCGGCGCGCCAGGCGGGGAAACCTGCGCCGAGCGTAGGAGAGGGAGCACACATCCCCTCTCCCCAGTGGGGAGAGGCTGGGTGAGGGGCAACCCACGGTCATTTTTTAGCGGTCAGGAGACCTGCGCCGAACGCAGAGGAAAATCAGTGTAATCCGCGTTTACCCGTGTCCACAGATTTCCGCTTCGCGAGCGCGCGCAACAAATGCCGGCTGCCGCGCAGGGCTTTTTCCATCAACCCGGCGAGCAGTTCCGGTTTGGTGTGAGGGACGAGCGGCCAGGCTGATTTGCCCAGCGCTTCGAGCACGGCATTCGCCGCGTCGATACCGGTGACACAGGCGCGCTCAAGAAAGAGGGCCGGCGTGGGATGGCGCACCCAATCGCCGCAGGCGGTGATGCCAGGCCAGGGTGTGTGGGTGGCGAGTCGATCTTCACTCGCGCCGATTTTGAAGAGCGTGTGCGCGGCCGGATTGCGCCGCAGCACCTGATGCGCCAGCTGCCCGCGCAGTTCGGGCCAGGCGCGGTATACATCGGTGATCATCTGCGCCAGCAACACGGCGTCGAGCTGATCGATCACGGCAGGTGGGCCGTAGACGTGCGCTTCGAGCGCGCTGCCGCCGGTGGCCGCGTGCCACAGGGCAAAGTCGGTCTGGAAGCGATGCAGCCAGAAGAAGTTATCGAGGATGAAGTCGCCGGTGAAGATGCCGGCCTCCGGCCCGAAGCGCGGCGCGGTGTTGAACCACAAGCGGACGACGGCGGTGGATAAGCCGGTGGGAAAGATCAGCGGCTCGGCCTGCGGCGCGGTATCGGGGCTGTGGCGCAGAATGCGCTGCGCGGCCGGCGCATCGGTCGCCAGGATGAGGCGTCGGGCGCGCGTGTAGATCGGGTTGCCGTCAAAGTCGAAGCGGACGCGCCAGCCGGCCGGCTCGTCCTCGCGCTGAATCTGCGTCACCTGCGCGCCGAGGATCACTTCGCCGCCTAGCGCTTGCAGGCGCGTCAACATCGGCTCGATCAGGGCAATGCCCGAATCGGCGGTCAGGTAATCGAAGCGCCAGCTATCGCGGCGGAGTAACGTGTAGAAGCGCAGGAAGGCGATGAAGCCGTCGAGCGGCACTTCTTCGGGATGCGCCGATAAGCCGCTGCGCGCCAGCCCCGCGAAGAACGCGCGCAGTGACGGCGACCAGCCCCGGCAGAAGTCTTCGAGCGTCAGCCCGCGCAGCGATTTGCCTTCGCGCAGCGGATCGATCGACAGCGCGCCCAGCAAGCGGCCGAGCACCAGCGGGATCGAGAGCCAGTCGCGCAAGCCGAGCATCGTCCAAAAGCGCGGCCGCAAAAACATCATGGCGTAATGGAACGGCGCGGGGAAGAAGCTGTCCCGAATCGCGCTGCCGGCGGCGGCGCGGGTGATGTGCCCGTGGCGGGCCAGAATCCACTCCTCTTCGATGGCTGAGTTGAAGTGGGGCAGGATGGTGTTGCGCTTGAGCACGGCGCGCAGGTTGTGATACTGCGACCAGAAGCCGTGGATGCCGTGTTCGCCTCTAAACTGCCACATCTCGCCCTGGTGCTCGAACTCGGCGACCGGCCCGCCAGCCACCCGGCCGCCGGCAAAGTGCGGGTCGGCTTCCAGGACAAGCGGCGACACGCCGCGTTCGGCCAAGCTCAACGCTGCGCTCAAGCCGGCGATGCCTGCACCGATAACGATGACGGCGCGTGGGTTGGCAGCGTGGGTAGGGATAGGTGGGTTCATCGAGTGCCGGTGGGCGCCTGAGTTAGAGTTTAGAGTTCAGAGTTAGAGTATAGTACGAAATCGGGCGATAGGCTTAAGTGGGATTGACCCTTTTGGCAGGCAGGGGTAGACTGGCGGGAGTCGGTGGAGGTCTAGCAGAAGAGTCGGGGAGTGACTGAGTGAGCGGCGCGCCAGCAACGTATACGCAAAAAGGGATCGCGGCAGTGAAGGCGGGCAATCGGCGCCTGGCCCAGCAGTTCCTGAACACCGCACTGGCCGAGAATCCTAACGATGCCACCGCCTGGTTATGGTTGAGCAGTGTGGTCGGCACGTTGGAAGAGAAGCGCGCGTGCCTCAAGCGCGTCCTGGCGATCGATCCGCAGCACGCCGCCGCAAGGCGCGGGCTGGAGTTGCTCGGACCGGAGCCGAGGACGCTGTTTGCTGAGGAACCGCTCGCGCCGCAAGCGCCGCCTCTCCCAATCGAACCCGCACCCCTTGCGCCACGCTCAACACCCGCATCCCGACCCGTTCCGCGCCGTGGGCTAACACTGATACTGGCCGTGTTGATCATCGGCGTGCTCGGCGTGTTCGGCTTGATCGTCGCGCTCTTGGCCGATCGGACTGAGACTCCGGCGGTCGCCGTTTCCCAGGCCACGCCGGTCGCAACCGCCACCCGTCCACCGACCTGGACGCCGACGCCGACCGGCACGCCTGCCCCGCGCCCGACCCCTCGGCCGGCCCCGACCCAGCTGCAACCGCTGGTCGAGGAAGCCGTCCGGGTGCGCGCGCTCGCGCCCATCGAATCGATCCACTACGTCTTGTCCGCGCAGTTCGACCTCGATTTGTATTTGCGCAACGATCTGGATGCGCAATCGGTCGTGTTGGCGAATACCTTCTGGGATGAGGTGCAGGCGCTAGGGCTGGTCGATTTCGACGTCGAGTACGATCGCCAGCAGATCATCGACGCCACCAGCCGGCAGCTGGGCGGGTTTTACTCGACGGCCGATAAGACGCTGTATGCCGTCACCCAGTCCAGCCGGATCGAGCCGAACGAGTATGCCGTGATCGTCCACGAGTACGTGCACGCGCTGACCGATATGCACTTCGACTTGAGCCGCCTGTACCGCTCGGGCCAGGCGACGACCGATGCCGACCTGGCCGCGCGCGCCTTGGGCGAAGGCGATGCGACGTTGGCCGAGAATTCCAGCCGCTGGGGAAACTACGAGTCGGACGGCTGGGCGGAGTACGCGCAAGATGCGCGCTGGGCCGTGCCGCTGCTGCGCCAGTCGGGCGTCTCGCCTGCGTTGCTCTTCATTCAATCGTTTCCCTACGTCGAAGGCTGGGAGTTTGCCTGGAACTTGCGCGAGTCCGGCGGATGGGATCGGGTGAATCAAGCCTACACGAATATCCCGGCTTCGACCGAGCAGATCCTGCACCCCGATAAATACCTGGCCGCCGCCGATCCGCCGCGGGCGCTGGCCTTGCCCGACAGCGCTGCTTCAGCGTGGTCCGATTACACGCTCGTCGTCGAGAACGATACACTGGGCGAGTTCGTGTTGTCCCTGGTGTTGGATGATTTCATCGACGATCCGCCGCGCGCGATACAGGCGGCGGCCGGTTGGGGCGGCGACGTGTTGCGTGTATGGACCGATCAATCCGATCAGTGGGTCTACGTTCTGTTGACGGCCTGGGATAGTGAAGAAGATGCCCGCGAGTTCCAGCAGGCGGCCGGTGAGATGCTGGCGCAGCGGGCGGAAGTCCAGCCCTCTTCAGTAGAGAATGATCGGGCGTACTTCGACGCCGATCAAGTCGCGGCTTACCTCAGCCGGCGGCTGGATGAAGTGTTGATCATTTGGTGTCCCGAACCGGCCATCCGCGACGAACTCCTGGCCGCGTTTCCCGATTTCTGAGATAGTTTTTACCACGAAGGCGCGCAGATGGCTTTGTGTCTTTGCGGTGAACTTTTCGTTCTGCACGGGATGCCGTATAATCTGCCCGGGGTGGGCGCATGGAGCGATGACACATATGCGCCCGGTTTTCGATCGTCCGCTTCCGCTCACGCCGATCCTTCGGCGGTCTCTCCTCCTCGGAGCGGCTTTATCCGCCATCGCCCTGTTCGTGTTCGCCGAGCCGCACGATGCGCTGGTCAAAGCCGACCTGATCGGTTTCGCCACCTGCCATCGTATTGCCGAACGTTCGCTGATTATCGCCGGTCAGCAGCTGCCGCTGTGCGCGCGCTGCACCGGCATTTACCTCGGCGCACTCACTGGCTGGCTGTGGCTGATCGCGCGGCGACGGACACGCGCCGCACAACTTCCGCCGCGCCCGATCACGCTCGCGCTGATCGGCTTCATCGTCCTGATGGGCGTGGATGGCCTGAACTCGCTGATGATGTTGATCCCCGGTTTTCCCCATCTGTACGAAACGGAAAACTGGATGCGGATTTTCACCGGGTCGCTGTACGGCATCGCCCTGAGCACGCTGCTGACGCCTTACATCACGCTCACCTGGTGGCGCGACCCGACCGGCGAGCGCACGCTGAAGGGGCCGGGCGAGCTGTTACTGCTGGTGAACATTGCCGCGGCGTTGGCGCTGGCGGCGCTGACCGGGGCTTCGTTTTTGTTGTGGCCGCTGGTGATCGCGTCGGTCGTCGGCGTCGTGGGCCTGATGGCGGCGATGAATGCCTCGCTGGTAGTGATGCTGGCCGGCCGCGCCAACACCTATTCGCGCTGGCGCGAGTTGGTGACGCCGGGACTGATCGGAATCGGGTTGGCGCTGACCGAGTTCGTGGTGATCGACGTGTTGCGGGCGGGGCTGGTGTGAAGCGGGTCTCCCAAAGCGCCTGTTAGCCGGTGAGAGCAACCTCTCGCCGGGATAAGTGTTCTAGATGAGTGGTGCGCAAGTTCAGTTTGCGCAAGCGGGTTATCGAGGCTAAAATACGCCCATCTCAATCATCCAGGAGGAATCAACATGCAGGGTGGACAACAGTTCAAGGTCGATCAACCGGGGCTCATGAAAGCAGGGCCGGTCGCCGTCGTAGTCGGGGCCGTAGCCGGTCTGCTGTGGATCTCAATTGGCCTGTGGAGTATCGCTAGCCTGCTCGGATACGTGGTGCCCATTTTTGCAGGCGTGTGGTATGTCATGACTGCCCGCAAGGCAGGCGCGATGCCCGCTCAGATGGATTCGCTCGTCAACGGCGCGATATTGGGCGCGGTAGCGGCGCTGGTCTATGGCATCGTTGCGTTAATTACGTCCGGCATTGCTGTCAGTTCCGCCAGCCTTGGCCTCTTCGCTTTCAGCGCGTTTGGCGTGGGCAGCTTAATCACGTCGGTCGTGATCGGCGCGGCCTTGGGCGCGGGCGGGGCGTTTGGCTACTCGTTCCTGGTCAACCAGGGCACGATCAAGTAACTGCTTACATTCGATCGCCAGCCGCAGCAGCCTGACCTTGACGGTCGGGCTGTTTTCGTTGACCCTCCTCCGCCCACGTGATACAATTTTCACCGCTATGTCCAACGAGCTCGTCCTCGAAAAACTGAAGACACTGCCGGCCAGGCCCGGTGTGTATCTTTATCGCGACGCCAAGGCAGCCATCCTCTACGTCGGCAAAGCCATCAACCTGCGCAACCGCGTCCGCTCGTACTTCCACGCCTCGCACGATTCGCTCAAGACGTTGCGCCTGGTCAGCGAGATCGCCGACCTGGAATGGATCATCACCGAAACCGAGCTGGAGGCGCTGGTCCTTGAAGCGAACCTGATCAAGAAGCATCGGCCGCGCTTCAACATCCGGCTGAAGGACGACAAGCGCTACCCCTACATCAAGATCGAATGGCAAAACGATTTTCCGAAGGTGCTGACGGTGCGCAAGATCGAGCAGGACGGCGCGCGCTATTACGGCCCATACACGAACGCCGGCGCGGTGTACGCCACGCTCGATACGCTGCGGCGCATCTTCCCGTATCTGACTTGCGACCGCGAGATCACCGGCAAGGATAGGCGCGCCTGCCTGTATTACGATATCAAGCTGTGCAACGCGCCCTGTATCGGCGCGGTGAACAAAGAAGAGTATCGCGCCACGCTCGACCGGCTGTGCGCTTTTCTGGAGGGCAAGACTGATCGGGTCGTGGCCGACATCGAGCACAAGATGGAAGCGGCCAGCGAAGCGATGCAGTTCGAGCGCGCCGCCGAGTATCGCGATCAGCTGCACTCGATCCGGCACATTGTCGAACGGCAGAAGGTGGTTTCGACGACGGGCAAGGATCAAGACGTGGTTGCCTTCGCCCGCGACGAGCAGCGCGGCGATGCGTGCGTGCAGGTGTTCTTCATCCGGCAGGGCAAGCTGATCGGCCGCGAGTATTTCGTGCTGGAAGGCGCGGAGGGTGAAGACACGCGCGAGATCATGTCGAGCTTCCTCAAGCAGTTCTACGAAGAAGCGGCGACCGTCCCGCCGGAAATTCTGATGCAGGTGGAAATCGAAGAGGCGCAGATCATCGAGCAGTGGTTGCGCCAGAAACGCGGCGCGCACGTGCTGCTGGACGTACCGCGCGAAGGCCCGCCGGCGGAGCTGGTCTCGATGGCCGCCGAGAATGCCGCCGAGACGCTGTCTGCGCTGCAGGCGCAGTGGCTGGCCGACGAGCACAAGAACGAGCAGGCGTTGAAAGAGCTGGCCGACGGCGTCGGGTTGGAAGCGCCGCCGGGACGCATCGAGTGTTTCGATATCAGCAACACACAAGGTACGCATGCGGTGGCGTCGATGGTCGTGTTCGTCAAGGGCGTGCCGCGCAAGAGCCACTATCGCAAGTTCAACATCAAGACGGTGCAAGGCCCCGACGATTTCGCCTCGATGCGCGAGGCGCTCACGCGCCGGCTGCGCCGCTATTTCGACGCGAAAGCCGCCGATGGAATGGCGGTCGCTGGGATGGCAGTTCAACTGCCGTCCCAGCAGCTGCCATCCCGACAGAGGCATCTGCCCGGCCAGAAGAAGGATGAGAGTTTCGCCGTGCTGCCCGACCTGCTGATCGTGGATGGCGGAAAAGGCCAATTGGGCGTGGCGGTCGAAGTCTTGAAGGAGTTCGACTTGTTCGGCCAGGTGCCGGTGTGCGGCCTGGCCAAGCAGCAGGAGGAGATTTTCCTGCCCGGCCGGCCCGATTCGATTCTCCTGCCGCGCCGCTCGCAGGGACTGTTCCTGATCCAGCGTATCCGCGACGAGGCGCACCGCTTTGCGATCACCGCGCATCGCTCGCTGCGCGCCAAGCAGGGCATTGCCTCGCAGCTCGACGCGATCCCTGGCGTCGGCCCGGCGCGCCGCCGGGCGCTGCTCAAACACTTCGGTTCGCTCGATGCGATTCGGGCGGCCAGCGCCGACGACATTGCCTCGGTGCCGGGCATTCCCCGCGAGGTGGCGGACGCCATCAAAAGCCAGCTATAACGTTCGGGTTCACGCCGAGCGATCTCAATTCATACCAAATGACTTCAAGAATCTCAGATTGGGTCGTTCATCACTTGACAGGCGCACGGCGTTTTGCTTAAACTTGCAGCAAACCTGCTCAAGCCCTCCGGAGATCGTCGCTTTTTCAACACCCCGGCTGGTTGATATTTCCCAGGTTCATCGCAGTTCATCTCAAGGAGAGAAAAAAATGGTCAAACGATTCACATTGATCAGTATCGTGATTTTGGTCGCCCTACTAGCAGTTCCGCTTCTGGCGGCCGGCACGGGCAGCTGGGGAGGGGAGTATGGGTCGTGGGCTGGGGGCACAATTATCTGGGCCGGCGACTATGGGTCGTGGGCCGGAGGCACAATTATCTGGGCCGGCAGCTACGCTGCCTGGGCTGGCGGCATGATTATTTGGGCGGGCGGCGGATTCTGGGGAGATTGATCCCTCGCCTTGGGCAGCGCAGGTTTCGACAACAGCGATGGCCCGGCCGCCATCGCTGTTGTGCGTGCTAGAGGTTATCTACGATGAAGATCAAGCTCACCCGAAAACACCTCACCGATTTTGTGTTCCTGTTGATACTCTCGGCCGTCTGGTTCTTGATCGGCTGGTTCGTGCGCGGCTGGTCGTTAGGGCCGGAGGTGGTGCTGGTCGAACAAGCGCGACAGGAGTTGCTGACCGCCTATCCGGGCGAAGCGCCCACCTCGCGCGATCTGACGCTGGCCGCCATCCGGGGCATGCTGCGTCTTACCGCTGATCCATACGCCGCGTTGCTTGAGCCGGAGGCGAGCGCGCGGTTTCAAGTGGACTTCGACGGCGATAATGGGACGATTGGCCTGTCGCCTGAGGTTCGAGACGGCAAGATCGTCGTCGCCAATCTGCTGCCCGGCGACCCGGCCGAACGAGCGGGCCTGCGCGTTGGCGATGTGCTGCTATCGGTCGACGAGGTGGAATTTGACGAGGCGACCACGTATACCGAGGCCAGCCTGCTGGTGCGCGGGCCGATCGGCGCCCCGGCGCACATCGTGGCGCAACGCGATGGCGCGACCCTCACCTTTGACCCAGTGCGCCGCAAAAGGGTTTTCGCGACGGCTGAAATGCTCGACGGCGGGGTGGCCTATCTGAAGCAACATGCCTTCACCACCAACGTCGCCCCCGTCGTGGAAGCTGCCTTGCGCGAGCTGCTCGCTCAGAATCCCAGGGGCCTGATCTGGGATTTGCGGTTGAACGGCGGCGGCTCGATGGAGATCACGCGCGAGATATTGAGTTATTTTGTCAAAGAAGGCTTGCTGTTCAGCGCCGAGCTCAAGGACGGGCAGCAGCGGCCCTTCATGGCGCAAGGCGAAGCGCTGGCCGGCGACATTCCGCTGGTCGTGCTGATCGGGCCGACGACGTTTTCGTCCGCCGAAACGGCCGCTGCCGCGATCCACGAACGGGAGCGCGGCATGCTGATCGGCGGCACGACTTATGGCAAAGGCACGATTCAGACGACGGTTCCGCTGATCGAAAATCATCTGCTGCACTACTCGATCGCCAAGTGGTTATCGCCTTCCGGCCAATGGTTCGGGGGGCACGGTGTACCGCCGGATATCTCCGTCACGGACGATCCGAACACAGAGGCGGACGAAGTGCTGCAATTCGCGGTGGATTACCTTCAGCAGCTGAACCCGCATTAAACATCCAGGCTCATGCATTGAACAAGCACGGCGTAGCATAGGGCCTTGTGCCCGTGGCACGTCCACCGGGGCTATTGGCCGATAGGGCAATCGCATCTTCAAGGGGAGCGCAGGCTTACTTGCTCCGCCGCGTGGCGCAGTGGGGTCAACCTGCTTTGTCTTAAAACGGTGCAGCCTTCAGGCTGCACTCCGCATTTATTTTGGCGCCAACGGAGTTAAATACGATTGCTTCCGGCCTGCGTCTCGTCGTAGATGCCCGTAGCGCAGCGGAGGGTACGGGCGGCGTGAAGCGGACGAGGAGCAAGCCTGCTTGGCCGGGTAGCTGGTTGGCAACCGATGGCGCCTGGGGTACAATGCCCGCGCGGGCGGCGATGGGCCGCCCTTGCTGTGCCTCAACCTGATTATGAGCGAACTTCTCGAACCGGCCGAAGTCTCAATCGTGCCCGACGCGACAAGCGAGACCGTTCACATCGCGCGGGCGGCGTCGATCATCGCCCTGGGCAATGTCGCCAGCCGCATCCTGGGCCTGGCGCGCGACACGGTCAAGGCGAACCTGTTCGGGGCGACCGGGTTGGTGAGCGCCTACGAAGCCGCCGCCCTCGCGCCGACGCTGCTGTACGATCTGCTCGTCGGCGGGATGGTGTCCTCGGCGCTGGTGCCGGTGTTCAGCGAATACGCCAACCGCGATCGGCGCGAGTTGTGGCGACTGGCCTCACTCGTCGTGACGCTGGCGGTGGTCGTGCTGGTCGCGCTGGCGTTGGTGGTCGAGCTGGCCGCGCCGCTGGCGGCCCGATTGATCAGCGGCGGTCTCGAACCTGACCTGCTCGACCAGACGGCGAGTTTACTGCGCATCACGGTCGTCGCCGCCGTCTTCATCAGCCTGTCGGGCGTCATCGGTGGACTGCTGCAGGCGCTGAAGCGGTTCACGTTGCCCGCGTTCACGGCGGCCATCTTCAATGCGGCGATTGTCGTGTGCGCCTTGTGGTTCGGCTCGCGCTACGGGATCGCCAGCATGGCGATCGGTCTGCTGGCCGGCGCTGCGTTGCAAGTGCTGCTCCAGTTGCCCGGTCTGCGCGATGTGCGCCTGCGCCCGGCCTGGGATTTGCGCCATCCGGGCCTGCGGCAAATCGGGAAACTGTATCTGCCGGTCATCCTGGGATTGGCCGTCAACGAAGTGGCCATCCTGCTGTCGTACAACCTGGCTTCACGCGCCAGCGCGGAAGGTATCTCCTGGATGCGCTACGCGACGACGCTGATCCAGTTCCCGCTCGGGCTGGTGGCCACTGCTGTCTCGATTGCGATTTTGCCCACGTTGTCGCGCCAGGCCGCGTTGGACGGCTCGAACCATAATACCGATTTCAAAGCGACGCTGGCGCGCGGGCTGAAACTAGTGTTGGTCTTGATTGTTCCCGCCACGGTTGGACTGTTTGCCCTGGCCCGACCGATCATCGCACTGCTGTTCGAGCACGGCCGGTTCATGCCGGCCGATACCGCTGCCGTCACCAACGTGCTGCACTTTTACCTGCCGGGTCTGGCCTTTGCCGCCGTCGATCTGCCGCTGGTCTTCGCATTTTATGCGCGCAAGGATACGCTCACGCCGGCGATCGTCGGGCTGGTATCCAACGTCGCCATCTATCTGGCGGCTGCGCTCGCGCCCAGCGGGTTGCTGGGCCGACCGCTGCAAGTGGTCGATCTGGCCTTCGCCAATTCGGTTCAATGGATCAGCCACGCGCTGATCATGCTGTGGCTGCTGGAGCGGCGCGTGGGCGGGCTGCGCGGTTTTGGCCTGAGCGGGCTGACGCTCAAAGCCTTGCTCGGCTCGGCGGCGATGGGCGCCGGGGTGTGGGCGGTTGCCGGAATCCTGGCCAATGCGCTGAGTGGCGCAGCCTTATGGGGCGAAGTTGTACAAGTTGGCGGCGCGGCGCTGATCGGCGTAGCGATCTACGTCGGCGTGCTGGCGCTGCTGCACGTGGGCGAGGTGGCGCATCTCGGCGAGCTGATTCGCCGCCGGGTTGCCTGAGCGGATCGGGCAAGGTATAATGCGGAATGCAGAATGCAGAATGCAGAATGTAGAATGTAGAATGTAGAATGTAGAATGCTGAGTGCAGAACGCGGAATGACACTTGCATTGCAGTGCAGTGTGAATCGGGAAAGCACTAATTACTATTCACTGATCATGTCACGCGAACCGAACCAGACTTCACTGCCCTCGACGCTGTATACCGAAGATTATTTCTTGACGGCGTGCGAGGGTTATGCAGAATTCGTCGAGAGTCACGGCGAGCATTTGTCGCGCCGCTTGAAGGCGGCGTTCGCCGTGGCCTCGGTCGAGCCGGGCATGCGCGTGCTGGACGTGGGTTGCGGGCGCGGTGAAATCCTGCGGCACTGCGCCCAGCTCGGCGCGCGCGCCTACGGCATCGACTATGCCGACGTGGCGGTGCGCCTGAGCCGCGAGGTGGCGCGGGTCGAAGCGCGATCGGGCGCTCAGCCGCCGATCGGCGTGTACCGCGCCGACGCCAAAGCGCTGCCTTATCCCGATGCGGCGTTCGAGCGCGTGCTGCTGTTCGACGTGGTCGAGCACCTCTTTCCCTGGGAACTCAACACCGCGTTGCAGGAAGTTCGGCGGGTGCTGAAACCCGCCGGGATGGTCGCCATCCACACCGCGCCCAACCGCTGGTACGATGCCTATGCTTACCCGGCGGTGCGCCTGGTGCGGACGTTGCAGGGCCGAGGCGCGCAGTACCCGGCGAACCCGCGCGCGCTGAACGTCGCCGCCAACGTGGATGTTCACGTCAACGAACAAGACGTGTTGAGCCTGCGCCGCTACTTGAGACGCGCCGGCTTCCGCAACATCAAAGTCTGGCTGGACAGCCCGCCGCAGAATCGGCAGGAGCATGGCGTGTTTCGCACGCTGCGCAAAATTGCGTTCGACGCGCCGCCCTTCCGCTGGTTCTTCGAGCGAGAAGTTTTCGCCGTGGGAGCGAATTGAGCGGTTGATGAGCGACCGACGCACGATTGACGAACTGAGCATCGAGGAACTGGAGCAAATCCTCGCCCTGCGGAAGCGCCAGGCGCGCGAGGCGACGTTGCGCCGCTTGAAGGGCGAGGGCCGCATCGTCGATCTCAGTTCGGTCGAAGAACCGGCCAGTCAACCCGCACCGAACGCTAGCCCCGCCGGCGCGCCGCTAGTCCGCTCGCGCTACCGCACCGTCGAACTCGATTCAGGGGCGGCAGCCCGGCGGCGGCGTGTGTTCCCCTGGCGGGCCGTGCGCGATCGGTTTTTACTGCTGGTCGAGGTGGGCGCGCTGATCGGGCTGGTGCTGGTGATCGTCGGCATCGAGCAGACCCGGCAGGAACTCAATCGAGATGTCGCGGTTGCGCGCGACGCCGGGAAACCCACCGCTGAGCCGACGCCGCTGTTGAGCGCCGTGGTGCTGCCCAGCGGCCACAAGCCGCCGAGCGCGGATGGCGTGGTGGAGCCGAATTTCGATGAAATCCCGGCGCATCTGCGCGCCTATGTTCAATCGGTGACGCCGCTGCCGATTCCGACCGCCGGCCCCGGCCAGCCGACGCGCATCGTCATCCCCGCGCTGGGCGTCGACGCCCAAATTGTGCCGGGCACGGATTGGGAGCAGTT
Organism: Anaerolineae bacterium; assembly: GCA_035292585.1. Taxonomy (GTDB): domain Bacteria; phylum Chloroflexota; class Anaerolineae; order Fen-1058; family Fen-1058; genus DASSFZ01. The sequence continues at coordinate 12,739 of DATDPU010000081.1, forward strand.
GAAGAAAGGCGTGGGCCATCAACCCGGCGCGGCCAATCCAGGCGAGCGCGGCAACCTGGTGCTGGCCGCGCACAATGACGTCTTCGGCGAAATCTTCCGCGACCTGGATCAACTGGCGCCCGGCGACGAAGTCGTCGTGTACTCGATCGATCGGGTGTATCGCTATCGCGTCACCGAGACGCGCCTCGTCGAGCCGACCGATGTCGAAGTGATGAGCTCGACCAGCGAGCCGACGGCTACGCTGATTTCGTGCTATCCGTATCGGGTGGACACGCAGCGCATCGTCGTGTTCGCTTCATTGCAATCGTGAACTCTGACGAAGGACGGAAGACCACGGACGAAATTGAGCAACTTTCGTCATTTGTCCCTCGTCTTTCATCATCGAAAGGAAATTGAATGGCGAAGAAAACAACCCGACAACGTAAAGAGCTCGCCCAGCAGCGCGCCATCCAACAGGCGGCGGCGAACGTTTCGCTGACCGGCGTTCGGCCGAGTATGCCCACGGCGGCGCCGCTCATCTCTTCGAGTAATCAGGCGCTGTTGGAGCGGCAGGAAGAGCACCAGCGCGCTCGCGCCGATTTGCGCCGGATCGCCATGCTGGCGATTGGCATCACGGCCGTCCTGATCGCGCTCTCGTTTGTGATCCACTAAACGATGATTTCTTCCGGTGCTTCGTGCAACGACTCGTCCGAGCGCGCCGTGGCGATCATCCGGCTCACCCCGACCCGGACGACGATCTGCAGGAGGATTGCCAGCCAGAGATTGCCGCCGGTCAGCACGAAATAGGTTGCGCTCAACCCTGCCAGCAGCCCCTCGAACAAGCTGAGCCGCTGCGCGCCGGTTTCCGTATACCGCCCGGCCAACAGCGCCTCGCCGGCGACGAGCGCCAGCCCGGCCAGCGCGGCCCAGCGCGCTTCGCCGAGTGCAAGCGCGAGCATCGGCAGCGCGCGATAGAAAGACCAATGGGCCTCGGCGTAGACCCCGTTGCCGATCGCCCGCGCGACCGATATCCGATCGATGTCCAATGCCGCCAGCAAAGAACCCCCGCCACGCCGTATTTGCCAGGCCAGGACGGCCAGGACGGCCAGGGTCAGTCCACCTAGCGCGGCGGCATGTCCCAGTGCCCGCGCCCAGTCTTCGGCCGTCCAACCCAAGATCAGGTCGGGTGCGGGCGAGCCTTGCAGGCCGATATCGCGCGGTGCGAAGGCCCCGGTCAGCAGTGCGGCGTAAGGCAACCCCACGTAGAAAACAAAGCGCGCCGCTTCCAGTGCTATCTGTCCTACTGGAGCTGCGCGCAACGTGGCGCTCAATCGCGACGGGATCAGCCGCGCCCCGATCACGAAGAGCGCGATGGAGCCTAGCGTCCAAAGCACTAACCCGTCCAGCCCATGCTCCTTAATTCATGCTGATCGGCATGCTCAACACCACGCGCGTGCCCTGGCCGGGCGCGGAGGCGACCGAGAGTGTGCCGTTGATGAGCTGTGCGCGCTCGTGCATGTTCACCATGCCCAGGCTGCCGCGCTTGTCGTAGGAAGCCTGCACCGCCTGCACCTCGAACCCGACCCCATCGTCGCGCACCTCGGCCGTCAGCTGCCGCGAATCCTCGAGCAGCCGAATCCAGATGTGGCGCGCCTGGGCATGCTTGCGAGCGTTGCCGACCGCCTCCTCGATGATGTAAAAGATCACCCCCTGCGCATCTTTGCCAACCCGATCGGACAGCCGGATGGCGTCCAAAATGACCTCGATCGAATCGTCTGAATCGTGCAGCTTTTGGACATATTGTTCGAGCGCCGCTACCAGACCCTGCGTCTCCAGCACCAAGGGGCGCAGCGTGAACAGCATGTGCCGGATTTCCTTGGTCGTCTTGCGCGCGAGCTCTTCCAGCTTCTCCAATTCGTCCTCGACGCGGGAGGGGTTGCGTTTCAGGAGCGTGCGCGTGAAGTTCAATCGCATGGCGATGGCGGCCACGCTCTGGGTCGGCCCGTCGTGCAGGTCGCGCGCCAGCTTCTTGCGCGCGTCTTCCTCAATGTCCACGATGCGGTTCTTCTCTTCCTGTAGCCGCTGATACAGCTGCGCATTTTGCAGCGCGATGATGGCTTGCGAAGCGACGGCGGTGAGCAGCTCCAGATGATCGGGGGTGAACACGTTCGGCTCCGGGCTGCCGAAGACCGCTACCCCGTACGATTCAAAGCCGGCGCGCAGCGGGACGACGACAGCCGTCACGCAGCGATGCAAGGCCACGAAGGACGCCAGTTCCGGATCGGATTTGGGATCGTCGCAGGTCTCCGGCTCGGCAGACTTGAGCGCTTTGGCGATCACGCCGCGCACATCGTTGAAGCGGGTCGCCTCGTCGCGCACGGTAAGCCGGCGTGAGGCGCTCACCACCAGGCCATCCTTCGTGAACAACAAAACGATGCTGACCAGCCGCTGGGCCACCGATCCGAATTCGCGCAGTCCCATCGCCCCAACGTCCAGCACGGCATCGAGGATGCGCTCGTACGACAAGGTCGCGCTCAAGGTAGACGCCATCTCGAAGATGGCGCGGGCCTGTTCACGGCGGGTGCGCAACTGGCGCAGCTCGCCCTCCGCCTCGTTGCGCATGGCGTGCAGCACCAGGTTCTTCACGCGCCCGCCAATCGTGCCGGACACGATCGCAACCAGGCCCAACAGCAGCAACGCGCCTAACGCGCGGCTTTGATCGGCGGGGTTGAGCGAGTGGCCGATCACCTTGGTCGCAATGTAGGCGCCCATGATGGCGCCCGCCGTGATGACGTTGTAGCGCCAATCGAAGCGCAGCGCCGAGGTGAGGATGGGGAACACGGCGTAAAACAGCAACGGGTTGTTGATGCCGCCGCCCAAGACGATGAAGGCGACGGCCAGCAGCGTATCGCCCACCAGCGCCAGCAGGGGCACCGGCCGGGGCGAGACGTCGACGGCCAACGAGATGACGATGAACAGGTTGCCAATCCCGGCGAGCACGACCAGCGCGAGGAGGGAGAGGGACGGGCGTGACCCGGTCGCCTCGGCTTGCAGGACGATCACCACGCCCACGCCGATCAACAACAGCCAACGCAGCGTCGTAAGCAGTCCGTCAATCTGGTAAAGAGGTTTGGTTGTCCGCATCCGTTAGCTGCGACCCAAGAGGTTTTTTACGCTGAGGCGTACCAACATTCGAGTGGGCAAGTCGATCTGGCGTATACACACGGCCGCGGCGCGCTTCGTATCCGGCGCATCCGCGGCCGCGGCCTGGTGGGCGCGACAGGACTTGAACCTGTGACCCCACGGATGTGAACCGTGTGCTCTGACCAGCTGAGCTACGCGCCCGGGACGACGCGCATTATAGCATCCTCTGATACACTTGGCAACTAAGTCTGAATCGATGGGTGTCGCCCGATTGACAAAAGCATATCGGCATGGTACACTCGCGCCCAATCCAATCGAAGACTTGCGATGCTCTTATCCAGAGAGGCGGAGGGACCGGCCCTGCGAAGCCTCGGCAACCAGTGTTAGTTTGCTGGTTTGTTAGTTGGTGGGTGTGATAGTAGATTGCTCGACTATCCAACGAGCCAACGAGCCAACTATCAAGCTAAGAACTACGGTGCCAATTCCGGCAGAAGAGAGTTCTGGAAGATGAGAGGTCGATCGTGTCCCGATCATCCTGCCTCTTCTGCGTCGCAAAGAGGCATCTTTTTTTGAGTTTTGAGCCGCAGGTCTGCGAAATCCAATCTGCGAGGATGCTCCATGACCAACACCTTTATGCAGTCGCCGCAGTTGTTCTTCACCTCGGAGTCGGTGAGCGAAGGCCATCCCGACAAAATGTGCGACCAAATCTCGGATGCGATCCTGGACGCGATGCTCGAACAGGATGCGCGTTCGCGCGTGGCGTGCGAAACCTCCACCACCACCGGGTTGATTGTGGTGCTGGGCGAGGTCACCACCAACGCCTACGTGGAAATCCAGGATGTGGTGCGCCAGACCGTCACCGACATTGGCTACACCGACGGCGCTTACGGCTTCGATGCGCGCACCTGCGGCGTGATCGTCTCACTCAAAGGCCAATCGCCCGATATCGCCCTGGGGGTGGATAAGGCCGCTGAGGCCAAGAGCGGCGAGATGACCGATGCGCAGATCGAGGCGGTGGGCGCGGGCGATCAGGGCATGATGATCGGGTTTGCCTGTAACGAGACGCCGGAGCTGATGCCCCTGCCGATTGCACTGGCGCATCGCTTGTGCCGCCAGCTCGCGCATCTGCGCAAAACGGGCGCGATCGCTTGGCTACGGCCGGATGCCAAATCGCAAGTCACCGTGGAATATGCTTACGGCAAGCCGCGGCGCGTCGACACGGCGCTGATTTCAACCCAACACGACGATCGCGTCACACAGCAACACATCCGCGAAGCGATGATCGAGCAGGTCGTCCGGCCGATCATCCCCGCCGCGCTGCTCGACGACAAGACCAAGTACTACGTCAACCCGACCGGCCGCTTTGTGATCGGCGGGCCGATGGGCGACGCCGGGCTGACCGGTCGCAAGATCATCGTCGACACGTATGGCGGCATGGCCCGACACGGCGGCGGCGCGTTCTCCGGCAAAGACCCGACGAAGGTCGATCGCTCGGCGGCGTACTACGCGCGCTACGCCGCGAAGAACCTGGTCGCGGCCGGGCTGGCCGAGCGGCTGGAGATTCAGGTCTCGTACGCGATTGGAGTGGCTCGCCCGCTGTCGATTATGGTCGAGACATTCGATACCGGCAAAGTGCCCGATGAGAAAATCCTGGATATCCTCGTCCGGCATTTCGACTTCAGGCCGGGCGCGATCATTCAGAACCTCAACCTCCGCCGGCCAATCTACCGGCCGACCGCGGCCTATGGTCACTTTGGCCGCGACGATATCGATGCGCCGTGGGAGTTGACCGACAAGGCCGAGGCGATTCGCGCCGAGATTGGGCTGGCGCCGACGCTTACCGCCGGTATCGGGATGATGAGCGCGGCGGCCAAGACCTGAGCGCCTATCCGAAAACCGCCGGAGTGAGGTCAGCCCGCTTCAGAGCGGCGGGCTGGCTCCACGCCGCGTCTGGGTTAGCGGGAGTTCCGGTTTGGTGCAGAGACCGGGACTCCTTTTTGTTATGCGGCTGTTATGAGAGATGGGCCGTCTGTTATGTTTTTTTTACTCGATCTGAAGATAATAACATCAAGTCCGGCCCCCCAGAGTCCAAACTCGACAAAAGCCGGATGGCGCTGCCGCCCCGCCACACTGTTACTTGGGACGATCGATGGGCGGTGCTGGTGAGACCTTACTCCCCCGTGGGCCTCACTAGTCTATTGAAAGCCCCGCCTCCCCCCGGGTGGGGCTTTTGCTTTGTCTCGCTCCATCAAATTTCTTTTACACCCGGCTGATTGACACTCTCCCCAATCCCTCTTATAATCCGCCCAGCCCAAGAGGCGACTTGCCAAACCCGCCCACTGGATGTTGAGATGTTATCCCGCGCGCCGTCACCTGCCCAGCCGTGCCCGAACCCGCCAGACCGACGGTCTGGATAGGCTTGCTGGCGCGTTTTAAGCGTGACTGATAACCAGCGCCAGTCCTCTCCAGGCCATCGCGGGAGGACTGGCTTTTTTGTTGTGGAGTGAAGGTGGATCTCAAGCAGCTCTCGGAGGCGATGACCCGCTTCGTCGCCAGTAAGGGTTGGTTCCAAGCCGATTCGCCACGGCCGCAGACGCCGCGCAACATCGCCGCCTCGCTGGCGATCGAAGCGGCGGAAGTGCTGGAACACTTTCAATGGGGCGCGGACAAGGTCGATCAGCGGGCGTTAAGCGGCGAGCTCGCCGATGTGCTGTTGTACCTGCTCGAACTGGCGGCGGTCACCGGCATCGATCTGGAGCAGGCGGCGCTCGACAAGCTCAAGGTGAACTATGGCCGAACCTGGGAGTGACGCGCCGCCCTGGCAGGTGCTGGCTAAACGCACGATCTATTCGAGCGAGTGGATCAACCTGGCGCAGTGGTCGGTGCGGCTGCCCGATGGCAGCCTCATTCCCGATCACCACGTCCTCGACTATCCCAGCGCGGCGGTGGCCGTGATCCCGATCGGGCCAGCTGACCGCATCCTGATGATCGATCACTATCGCTTCATCACAGACACCCGCGGCTGGGAAGTGCCCAGCGGCCGGATCGACGCGGGCGAGTCGATGGAGCAGGCGGCGGCCCGCGAACTGTTGGAGGAAACGGGCTACACGGCGTCGGCGTGGCGCGCGCTGGGTAAATATCACCCGTCGAATGGATCGAGCAATCAAGTCTTTTACGTCGTCGTCGCGCGCGGCTTGCTGCGCCGGTCCGATCCGCTGGACGCGAACGAAACGCTGGGCCTGCGCTGGTTCAGCCGTGAAGAGGTGCGCGGCCTGATCGTGCGCAATGAAATTCCCGACGGTCTTTCGCTGACCGCGCTGTGTTGGGGGTTCATCGCCGGAGCGCTGGGATGAAGATACTGGCCGTCAGCGATCAGGTCGTGGACAGTTTGTACACGGTGAGTGTGAGGGAGCGCTTTAGTGATATCGACCTGATTCTGGGCTGCGGCGATCTGCCTTACTACTATCTGGAGTTCTTGACGACCGTGCTCAATCGCGATGTGTACTTTGTACACGGCAATCACGATCAGTCGATCGAGATTAGCGCTGAAGGCGAGCGGCGGATTACGGCGGAGGGCTGCAACTGGCTGGGCGGCCGCACGGTGAATTACAAAGGGCTGCTGTTGGCCGGGTTGGATGGGTCGATTCGCTACAATTACGGCAGCCCGTATCAGTTCTCCCAGGCCGAGATGCAGCGCAAGACGTTAGCGCTCGCGTTGCGCCTGGCGGCAAACCGGCTGCGCTACGGTCGCTGGTTGGATATCCTGGTGACGCACTCGCCGCCGTTCGGGGTGGGCGATGGCCCGGATGCGGCGCACATCGGTTTCCGCGCGTTCAATACGCTCATGCGCTGGTTCAAACCGCGCTACCTGCTGCACGGCCATCAACATTACTATCGGGGGCTGCAGCCGGGTACGCGCTTTGCGGCGACGCAGGTGTTGAACGTGTTCCCTTATCGGGTGATTGAATGGGGGCCTGAGGATGTCGACTGAACATGAACGCGCCGAGGCCGATTATCAACGGGCCAGGCGGCGCGCGCTGTTTCACGAGATTCGCGCTCGCCTGGCGGGCCGCGCGAATCGCTTGTTGTCCTTCGAAGAAGTCAAACAATCGTTGCGCCTGGGCGGCCCGGTGTACCGGGGCGCCCGCCCGGTGCCGGTCGCGCAGATCGTCGGCAGCGTCGATCGTTACCGCGATTTCGATCGCGAGTTCCTGCCGGCGCAAAGGCACACAGCTCAGAAGTGGAAGAACATCGCCCGCGCCTTCTACCGCGATGTCGATTTGCCGCCGGTCAAGCTGTACAAAGTCGGCGACGCCTACTTTGTGCTCGACGGCCATCACCGCGTGTCGGTGGCGCGCGAACAAGGCATGGCGTATATCGACGCCGAGGTGCAGGAAGCGTACTCGCGCGTGCCGGTGACTGCCGACTTGCAGGCGGAAGACCTCAAGGTGCTGCACGAGTATCGCGAGTTCCTGGAGCGCACGCGCCTGGACGAGATCCGGCCGCAGCAGAAAGTGCTGCGTCTGACGATCGCCGGCGGCTACGCGCAGCTGATCGAGCATATCGCGGTGCATCGCTACTTCATGGGGCTTGATTTACAACGCGATGTGAGCGACGAGGAAGCCGTCGGTCACTGGTACGATACCGTCTACACCCCGATTGTCGAGGCGATCCGCCGACACAATATGCTGGCCAGCTTCCCGAAGCGTACCGAGGCCGATCTGTATTTGTGGATCGTCGACCACCTGTACTTTCTGCGGGAGAGCGGGGATGGCGTCGAGGTCGACGCGGCCGTCGAGGATTTCGCCGATCAGTTCAGCGAGCGCCGGATGCAGAAGCTCGTCCGCGAGGTGCAGCGCACGCTTGAGATGTTGGACCAGGGCGAACGCGAGGCCCAGCGCCTGGAGTCTCCGGGTGAAGATCAGCAGACGGAAGCGGGAGACGACGCGACGTGAGCGATCACATGATCGCGCATCACGCGCAGGGAGGTGCAGATGCCGCACACACAGGGCGTCCTCGTCGCCGTTTATGGCAGTAATGCGCCCAAGCCGGATGAGGCGGATTATGAGCAGGCGCGCCGCCTGGGCCGGCTGCTGGCGCAGGCCGGCTACGTGGTGGCGACCGGCGGATATGGCGGGACGATGGAGGGCGCCAGCCGGGGCGCTCAAGAAGCGGGTGGACACGTCATCGGCGTGACGACCTCCATCTTCGATGCTGTCCGCCTGAGCTGCAATCCCTACGTCGCCGAAGAGATCAAGTTCCCGACGCTCTTTCAACGGCTGCATTATCTGGTGACGTGCGCCGACGCCTGGGTGGCGCTGCCCGGCGGGATCGGGACGTTGAGCGAAGTTGCGTTGACGTGGAGCCTGATGCAGGTCGGCGAAATCGAACGCAAGCCGTTCGTGCTGGTCGGCGCGATGTGGCGGCAGGCGCTGCACACATTCGCGCACAATGGCTACGTTCAGGCGCACCAGCATGAGCTGCTCGCCTATGCCGAGACGGTGGAAGAGGTAACGGCTTTGCTGAAACGTGAGACGTGATACGTGAAACGTGATGACGTGATCACTCATCAGGAGTTTGCTCATGGCCGATAAACTCACGCCCCGCAGTGAAGATTACTCGAAATGGTACAACGAAGTGGTGCAACGCGCCGAACTGGCCGATTACTCGCCCGTGCGCGGGTCGATGGTGATCCGGCCCTACGGCTATACGCTGTGGGAGAATGTCCAGAGCGCGCTTGACCGCCGCTTCAAGGCGACCGGTCATGTCAATGCCTACTTCCCGTTGTTCATCCCGATGTCGTTTCTGCAAAAGGAGAAAGAGCACGTCGCAGGCTTCTCGCCGGAGCTGGCGGTGGTCACGCACGCCGGGGGCGAACTGCTCGAAGAGCCGTTGGTGGTGCGGCCAACCTCCGAGACGATCATCGGCCACATGTACGCGCAGTGGATCAAGAGCTACCGCGACTTGCCGATCTTGATCAACTGTTGGAACAACGTCGTGCGCTGGGAGCTGCGCACGCGGTTATTCTTGCGCACGGCCGAGTTCCTCTGGCAGGAAGGCCATACGGCGCACGCGACGGCCGCCGAGGCCGAAGCCGAAACGTTGCAAATGCTCGACGTGTATACCGACTTCGCCGTGTCCGACGCGGCCATCCCCGTCATCCCCGGCCGCAAATCGAACCTGGAGAAGTTTGCCGGCGCGGTCCGCTCGTACACGATCGAGGCGATGATGGGCGACAAGAAGGCGCTGCAATCGGGCACCTCCCACTTCTTGGGGCAGAACTTCGCCCAGGCGTTCGAGATGAAGTACCTCGATCGGAACAATGCGCTGCAGTATTGCTGGACGACGTCGTGGGGCCTGTCGACGCGCATGATCGGCGGCATCATCATGGTGCACGGCGACGATCGGGGTCTCAAGCTGCCGCCCCGGCTGGCGCCGATCCAACTGATCATCGTCCCTATCTTCAAGCGCGATGACGAGAAGAGCAAAGTCCTGGGCGCGATCGAACACCTCAAGGCGCAGTTGGGCCACGCCGTGCGGTATAAAGTCGATGATCGTGAAGAAGTCTCGCCCGGCTTCAAGTTCAATGAGTGGGAGCTGCGCGGCGCGCCGCTGCGCCTGGAGATCGGGCCGAAGGATGTCGATCAGGAACAGGTCGTGTTGGCGCGGCGCGATGTGCCGGGGCGCGAAGGCAAGTCGGTCGCGCCGCAGGCCGGGCTGCGCGAGCGGGTGCACGAGCTGTTGGATACCGTTCAGGCCGATATGCATCGCGCCGCGCTCGCCTTTCGCGATGCCAACACCCACGCGCCGACCACCTATGCGGAATTCAAAGCGGTGGTCGAGGCTAGCTTTGCGCGCGTGTGGTGGGCGGGCAGCGACGCCGACGAACTCCGGGTGAAGGACGAGACGAAAGCCACGCTTCGCTGCATCCCGCTGGACCAGCCCGAGGGCGAGGGCGTGTGTTTCTTTACCGGCAAACCGGCGAAAGAAATGGCGATTTTCGCCAAAGCGTATTAGTATGCCCGCTGCTCCGAAACACCTATGACGCGCCAGACGCGCATCACGATCTATCTCAGCTTGATCACCCTTGGCCTGGCCGTTCTGGGGTTTCTGTATTGGGATATTTACCAATATCGGCGCGTGCTTGCTGTCGATCCACATCTGGAATACTGGCTGCACGTACCTGGCAGGTGTTCCGCCGGGGAGAGCTGCCCGGTGTTCGTGTTTGTGCATGGCACGGGTGGCAGCGGGCGCGAGTATATCAAGACCTGGCGCGGCTATGCCGATCGCGAAGGCTTCATCCTCATCTGCCCCACTTTCGGCGATGGATATCAGCGGCTGGCCAACACCGCAGTCGTAGGCCTCACCGCCATCTTGGATGAAGTGGGGCAAAGCTACCCGGTCCCGGCACGGATCATTCTGAGTGGCTTTTCAGGCGGCGCGCAGTTCGCACATCGTTTCGCGTTCGCTCATCCGGAGCGGGTTCAAGCGGTCGCCGTGCATTCGGCTGGATCATACGACGAGCCGAAGCCAGGCGCTGCATACATTCCATTTCTCGTCACCGTCGGCTTGGACGACGTCGAGCGTGTCGATCTGGCGCGCTGGTTCGCCGACGCCCTCGAGGCAGCGGGTTACACAGTGACACGACTCGAGTTCGAGCACCTGGGACATCGCCTGTCGGAGCAAGCGATACAGGCGACGGTCGACTTCATTCGGCGCGCCAGATAACGCAATCCGGCTCACCTCAGACCATTCAAACAAAGGAGAGATAAGATGAATCGAGATCGTACCACTGTCGAGCGTGTAGAAGCGGAAATCGCAAGCGCCGGCATCAAGTTCGTCAGCCTGCAATTCACCGACATCATGGGGATCGTCAAAACGATCGGTATCCCGATCGAGATGTGGTCGGAGGTGCTCGACCACGGACTGTGGTTCGACGGTTCTTCGATCCAGGGCTTCGCCCGGATTGCCGAGAGCGACATGTTGCTGCACCCCGATCTCGACACGTTCGCCGTCATCCCGTGGGATACCGATGTGCCCACGGCGCGCGTGATTTGCGATGTCCACTCGCCGAGCGGTGAGCCTTTCGAAGGGGACCCGCGCCATGTGTTGAAGCGGGCGCTCGCGGCGGCGGCCGAGCAGGGTTATGCGTATTTCACCGGCCCCGAGCTGGAGTTCTTCCTGTTCCGGCCGCACGCCAACGGCGACCTCTGGCCGCTGGCGCCGCACGATCAGGCGGGCTATTTCGACGTCAGCACCGACCTGGCGCATACGGTGCGGCGGCAAATGGTCGCCGCCTTGCAGGCCGTCGGCATCACCGTCGAGGCGCTGCATCACGAGGTCGCCGTGGGCCAGCACGAGATCGATTTCAAATACGATCACGCGCTGCGCACCGCCGACAACGCCGTCACGTTGCGGGTTACGCTCAAAGCCATCGCGCAGCGCAACGGTCTGTATGCCACGTTCATGCCCAAGCCGATGGCCGGCATCAACGGCAACGGCATGCATACGCATCAGAGCCTGTGGCGTGACGGCAAGAACGTCTTCGCCGATCCGGACGACGAGTATGGCCTGAGCTTGCTCGCCAAGAAGTTCATCGCCGGGCAGCTGGCGCACGCGCGCGGCATGTCGGCCATCATCGCGCCGTTGGTGAACAGCTATAAGCGCCTGGTGCCGGGTTACGAAGCGCCGGTGTACCTGAGCTGGGCGCGCGTCAACCGCTCGGCCTTGATCCGCGTGCCGAAGGTCAGCCCCGGCCGCGCCGCCACCGCCAGCCGCATCGAGTTGCGCTGCCCCGATCCTTCGGCCAATCCGTATCTTGCCTTTGCCGCGATGCTGACGGCCGGCCTCGACGGCGTCCGGCGCGATCTGCCGGTTCCGCCGGCAGCGGAAGAAGATTTGTATCACCTGGAAGATGCAGCCCGCCAGGAGATGACGGCGATGCCCGGCTCGCTGGGTGAGGCGATCGAGGAGTTGAAACGGGACGAACTGATGCGGGCGACGCTCGGCGATCACCTGTTTGAGCGTTACATCGAGGCGCAGAAACAGGCCTGGGACGAGTATCGCATCCAGGTCAGCACCTGGGAATTGGAGAAGTATCTGCCGGTGTATTGAGACTGTATCGCTCATGCCCGACAAACGTAACTGGCGGCGCTGGCGCAACCTGACGATCGTCGCGCTGATCGGGGCGCTCGTCACACTGCTGGCTTGGAGTTACATCCTCCTGCCGCTCCGGCACGCGGATAGCCGCCCAAGTGGCTGTGGGAGATCCCCGAAGCAGGCCACTCGGAGACGTGGGCCGCGCGACCGGAGGAGTTCGCCGCCCGTATGCTTGCCTGCTTCGATCAGGCGTTGTTGGAAGACTAAGACCGCGTCGTTCGGGCAGCAGTTGTACTGCTGCCGCCGCAGTTCAAGTGCGCGGCAATCGGTTTCGATCGGAGGCTGTTGCAAGACTAAAACCTGCCGAGCGTGAAGAAACCGGGTTTCTTGCTGAACGATCCCACGGTGCAGTGGAACGAGTCAGAGAAACCCGGTTTCTGTACTGCTGCCGCCGCAGTTCAACTGCGCGGCAATCGGTTTCGATCGGAGGCTGTTGCAAGACTAAAACCTGCCGAGCGTGAAGAAACCGGGTTTCTTGCTGAACGATCCCATGGTGCAGTGGAACGAGTCAGAGAAACCCGGTTTCTGCTATGTCGCGCTGAGATCGACCAAATCTCACCGTTATTCGTGGTAGAATTGAACCCGCCATGTTGAAGCCGATACTGTCCGAGCGCCAGGAGCAGCTCCTCAAGCAAGAACGCAGCTTGTTGAGCGATCTGCGCGTGTTGTTGTCGGGCCTCGAAGCGGCGCCGGACGATCAACAAGCCTTAGTCGATTCGATCCGCCAGCTGGACGAGCTGTTCCTGCTGGTGATCGTGGGCGAATTCAATGCAGGCAAGTCGGCTTTCATCAATGCGCTGTTGGGCCAGCCGCTGCTGGACGAGGGCGTGACGCCGACGACCACCGAGATCAACATCCTGCGCTACGGCGCGCTGATCGAACGCGGCCGGGAAGACGGCCAGTGGGTGCAACGCTTCCCGGCCGATATTCTGCGCGACATCGTCATCGTGGATACGCCCGGCACGAATGCCATTATCCGCGAGCACGAGGCGATCACGGCGCAGTTTGTGCCCCGCGCCGACCTGGTATTGTTCGTCACCTCAGCCGATCGTCCCTTCACCGAGAGCGAGCGCGCGTTCCTGGAACAGATCAAGAACTGGGGCAAAAAGATCGTCTTTGTCATCAACAAGATCGATATCCTGGAAACCGCGCAGCAGGTCGAGCAGGTGGCGGCTTTTGTCGCCGCCAGCGCGCAATCGCTGCTGAACCTCACCCCCGAAATCTTTCCGGTGTCGGCCAAGCTGGCGCTGCGCGCGAAGCAAGGCGACGCCATGCTGATGAGCGTCAGCCGGTTCGAGCCGCTGGAGCGCTACATCCGACACACGCTGGATGAAACCGAGCGCATTCGGCTGAAGCTGGCGAACCCGCTCGGCGTGGCGCTGCGCCTGGTCGAGAAGTATACGGCGCAGGTGCTTGAGCAGCAGGAGCGGCTCAAGGTCGATACCGCCCTGATCGACGACATCGAGCGTCAAACGGCGCTGTACCAGACCGATATGACGCGTGACTTTCGCTACCGCCTGACGGAAGTCGCCAGCCTGCTCTACGCGATGGAAAATCGCGGCTTGGCTTACTTCGACGAGACGCTGCGCTTGGCGCGCGTGTTCGATTTAGTCCGCACCGATTACATCAAGCGCACGTTCGCGGAGCACGTCGTGGCCGACACGCCGCAACAGATCGAGCGCAGCATCAACGAATTAATCGATTGGCTGGTGGACCAGGATTTGCGCCAGTGGCAGGCAGTGACCGCGCATCTCGATCGGCGCAGGACCGAGCATGCCGATCGGGTCGTCGGCGCGCTGGGCCGGTTCGAGTACGATCGGGGACGCCTGCTGGACAGCGTAGGCCGCGCCGCGCAGCAAGTCATCGACAGTTATGATCACGAGGCGGAAGCCGCTCAGCTGGCTGCGGCGGCGCAGCAGGCCGTCGCCGAGACCGGCCTGGTCGAGATCGGCGCGGTCGGGCTGGGGGCGCTGCTTGTGTCGCTGCTCTCGACTGCGGCGCTGGATTTTACCGGCGTGCTGCTGGCCGGCACGTTGGCGGCGCTCGGGCTGCTCGTCATCCCCTCGCGCCGTAAAGAGGCCAAGCAGCAACTGCACGACAAGGTGGCGGGTCTGCGCCAGCGGCTCACCGACAATCTTACGGCGCAGTTCGACAAGGAACTGACCCGCAGCCTGCGACGCCTGACGGAGGCGATTGCCCCTTACACCCGCTTCATTCGCGCCGAGCGCGCCCAGCTGGAAGAAACCCACACCCAGTTAACGTTGAGCAGAGATCAGCTGCTCGCGCTTAAAATTCAAATCGAAGCGATGAGATAGAAACATTCAGAAACCTGGTTTCTTGGAGAAACCAGGTTTCTCTGTCGCGAAGCGATGCAGTAGAAAAGAGAAACCGGGTTTCTCTGGAAGGTCTACCGCCACATGAACCGACGCGACCTGCTGGCGATCTTTTCGATCACGCTGCTCTTCCGGCTGGCCGTCGCCGCGCTGCAAACGCATCCCGGATACATGGATGCCTATTACTACACCGTCGGCGCGCAGCGGCTGGTCGCCGGCTTCGACTTCACCGAACCCTACGTCTGGAATTACCTCGACCCCCCGACCGGATTGCCGCACCCCAGCCATTTGTATTGGATGCCGCTGCCCTCGGTGTTAAGCGCAATCTTTATGGCGCTCTTCGGCTCCAGCTATCGCGCCGCGCAAGCGCCCTTCGTCCTGCTCGCCGCGATCGTTCCCCTCATCGCGTACGCGATCGCGTGGCGCATCACCGCGCAGCGGCGCGCGGCGTGGGGCGCGGCGCTGTTGCTGATCTTCAGCGGTTTCTACTTGCCCTTCTGGGGCGTGCCCGAAAGTTTCACCCCGTATGCCGTGTTTGGATCGCTGGCGCTATGGATGAGCGGCGCAGGTCGATCGAAGCGGGCGCTGCTCGCGGCAGGGGTCTGCGCCGGGCTGGCGCATCTGAGTCGGGCGGATGGAATGCTGCTGCTTGCGCCAATGTTGTTCGCTCAAGTCCTAAGGATGAGGGATGAAGGCGGAAGGATGAAGCTGAACTTCATCCTTCATCCCTCATCCTTCCTCCTTATTGGTTACCTCCTCGTCATGCTGCCCTGGTTCCTGCGTAACATCGCCGTCGTTGGCGCGCCGATCGCGCCGGCCGGCGCGCAAACGCTGTGGCTGTGTAGTTACGATGAGCTCTTCTCCTATGGCGTGCGCCTCGATCTCAATCACTGGCTGGGGTGTGGCCTCGATCAGATGGCGATTACGAAAGTGCGCGCGCTGGGCACGGGGTTGGCACACCTGAGCGCTGAGAATGGCTTGGTCTTCCTCGCGCCGCTGATGGCCGCCGGGCTGTGGCGGCTGCGCCGCCAGCCCGGCGTGCGCCCGGCGCTGCTTTATCTGGTGCTGTTGTATCTGGCGATGACGCTGGCCTTCACCTTCGTGGGCGAGCGCGGCGGGTTGTTCCATTCGAGCGCGGCGCTGATGCCATTTCTATGCGCAGCGGCGCCGATCGGGCTGGAAACCGTGGTGAACGCGATCGCGCGCAGGCGGCGGACGTGGAATGGGGAAGTGGCGCAGCGGGTTTTTGGCATCGGCGCTGTCGCGTTAGCGGCGCTCTTCTCGGCAGCGCTGGTGTGGGGCCGTGTGATCCGATCGGATTGGAATCGAGCGGATGCGGCGTATCGTGAAGCGGGCGCCTGGCTGGCCGGTCAGGGCGATATGGACTCGATCGTCATGGCCGGCAACCCGCCGGGCTTCACCTATCACACCGGACACCCCTCGATCGTGATCCCCAACGGTGAGGTGGACACATTGCTCGCCGCGGCGCGCCAGTTCAATGCCAAATGGTTAATACTCGATGCAAACCGCCCCACGCCGCTTGCCCCGCTGTACGACGATCCCCAGCTCGACCCGCGCCTCAAACTTTCTGCAACCTTCGATCGGGCCTATCTGTTTCAGATTGCAGACGCTTCCCGCTAACCGGATTGCAATCGCAAGCCATGTGAAATGATTTCGTGACGAATGTCGATTGACAGGCGTGACGCAGGTTCCCTATACTACTGCCATGTAGGTTTGTTACGTCTTCCTCGTCCGCCCCACGGAGGCATGGCATGGCCCCTCGCGCGTTTCGCACGGCTAAAGACATGGGGTACCGCTGTAAGGTTATGTCATACACCAGCCGGGGAGCATCAACTAAGTGAGCTATCATAGGAGCTACGCTCAATGAGCAAAGAATCATCATCCCCGCCCGCTTATCGTCCGGTAGCCCGCGTCTACCGATGGATGTTAATCGCCTCTATTCTCCTGGGCTTGACGCTCTCGCCGGCGCCAATGCCCTTGTTCTCAGCGCCAGCTGCGTCGCCAGCGCCGAACCTGCTGGTGCCATCCAATGGTGTGGTGACTACCGTCGCTAGTTATCCCCCGGCGGCGGCGCCCTATTTCCAGTGGCAGTCCGTGTCGGGCGCGGCAACGTACCGGATTCAAATCGACAGTGAGATCGGGTTCTCCGATCCGATCCAATACAACGTCACCACGCCGAATACACAGTACATTCCTACCTCGAACGGCTCATTAGCCGATGGAACCTGGTATTGGCGAGTGCGAGCTGAGAGTCCCGCGCCAGTAGGTGACTGGTCCGATATCTGGCAGTTCACCAAGAACTGGGGAGACTCTGCCAATGCACCGACGTTGTCATCGCCGACTGACGGCGCGACGATCGAGTTCTTCGAGAACCCAATCTTCTCGTGGACGGCGGTGACCGGCGCTGTGGATTACGTCCTGAAGATCGATAACGATTTCAACTGCGCGTCGCCACTTCAGACGTATACGACTTTGACGACACACTATAATCTCCAAACCCGCCTGACCAACGGCACTTACTATTGGTGCGTCGTGCCGCGCGATCCTGCCGGGCGCGAGGGTCAGCTCAGCGAAATCCGCCAGGTCACAGTTCAGTATGCGCAAGTTTCCCAATTGCGCCAGCCGACGAATGGCTCGCAGCCGGTCTACACGCCTCGTTTTAGCTGGACGGCCGTTAAAGGCGCTTATGCTTATAATCTTTACTACAGCACGGACCCGACTTTTCAGACTGGCGTGACCAAAGTCACCGTCAACCAGACTACCTATACCCCTACCGGATCGTTGCCGAATGACGTGAACTATTATTGGCGCGTGAGTGCAGTTTACGGTTCGGGTGCGGAAGGGCCATTCAGCGCGGTCTGGCAGTTTCAGAAGAAGTGGTATCACCAGCCTATCCTACTCACCCCACGTGACAGCGAACTGGTCAATGTGACGCTGTTCAGCTGGACGCCGGTGCGCGAGGCGAAGTCCTACAAGATCGAGACGAGCTTCGATCCTGGTTTCGCTATGATCCGATGGAGTGCCGACACTCCCAACACTTTTTATTGGCGGACGCAATGGGATCAGAATGATTGGGGCAAGACGATGTTCTGGCGCGTCAGACCCTACGATAATAGCGGTAATGCGGGAGACTTCAGTGTCCAGAGCAGCCTGAGACCGACCTATACGATAGCGCTGCCCGAGCCGATCTTCCCGCGCTACTACTATTCGCCGCCTTCGATAGCCAGCGGTAATTACGCTGCGCCGTATAACATTCCGGTGTCGTATGATTACACTGCGGATACGCCGACCTTCTATTGGTCGCGCACTTTCGTCCCGGGTGTCAATCCGCGCGTGGAGGCCGATTATTACAAGATCGAAGTCGACGACGATCCGAACTTCGGCAATGTGAACTGGTCGTACCAAACCCAAAACCTGAGCGCCACGCCGACTGATGGAGCATCGTTCGCGCCGAATCAGAACACAACCTACTACTGGCGTGTCACGCCCTACCTTCAGTCAGGTGCGGTGCTCACCCAATCCGCGACGAATATACCCTGGGCTGCGCGTATCGATACCGCTAGGCTGATCACACCAACGGCTACCACCTCGCCAACGTTGCAACGCCCGGTACATGGCGAAAAAGTGATGGATACCCTCCCATCCTTTGAATGGCTCCCCCAGCTGGGCGCGGTACGCTATGAGTTCGTGTTGAGCGCGGACCCGAACTTTGCAACGACGACCTACGTGACGCGCACGATATACACTCATCATACTCCCTCTGTGCGTGTGCCGAAGGGAACCTACTTCTGGCGAGTGCGCGGTCTGAACGGATTGGGCCAGACTGTCGGTCAATGGAGCGACGGCCGGCGGCTGATCGTTGCTTATCAGACCCATTGGATGCTGGCGCGGCCCTACCCGACCGAGTTGCTCATCTCGACGGCTTACTCAACGACTGGTACGCTGCTGGCATCCGATCCAATCGAAGGGCTGGGCGCCACCGAACTATCCTCGTTGTACGCCGCACAGGACAAGGATAATTGGTATATCGGGTTCCACGTCGATCCCGCTGTGAGCGGTACGGTATGGTATGGGCTATACCTGGATGGAGATCAGAAGGAGGGATCGGGCGCGCCCGGCGCGCCGGCTGGCCGACCGTCGATTTCAACCTCGCCTTATCACCGGCCCGAGTATGCGATCTACGTCGTCTACTCAGATACTCAGTTTGTCACCCAGACGGTGCATTTGCACCAGTGGAATCCTGCCCTGTCGAGCTGGAATGCTGAGGTCCGTAATCTGGTGGATACCGTGCAGGTGGGTGGGGCGCTCTACTACAATCCGACGCTCGACTACGTCGAATTGAGAATTCCCAAGACCGCCATCGGCGACCTGGGCACCAGCCCATTCGTGCTGTCGGCGGCGCTATTTAGCGTCAGCTCGCCCGGGGCGGCGACGACATCCGATACCGTGCCGAACAACGGTACATCGACCAGCACGTTGAACGAGTTCAAGTCGATCGCCGATCGCATCACGTTGTCGCTGCCCGGCGACAGCCCGCTGGGCGGCGCGCTCAACCAGCCGTACACGTCCTACATCTATGCGGAAGTGCCCAACGTCGATCTTTTGCGCGGCTATAAACTTGAAGTGGCGCGCGATCCGCTATTCACCAGCGTGGTCGAGACCCAGAACTTAGATTGTTGGGGCTGCGAGGTCTACGTCGATATTTTCCAATACATGTACTCGACGCTACGCGTCTACGAGGACAACACGCTGTACTGGCGCTTTGCGATTAAGCACCGGTTCAATGGTATCGATTCATTCTCGCCACCCGGCGACCCGCACGCCTTCATCAAGGTCGGCCCGGTGCCAGCCAACTTAAGCACCAATGGTGATTACTCCACCCCGACGTTCACCTGGAATGCGGTGGAAGGGGCAGCCACCTACCGGCTCCAGCTCGCTACGAATCCGGACTTCTCACCGCTCACACTGGAAACGACGGCCAACCACGAAAACTACACGCCGCCTTCCGCTTATGCGCCGGGCCTGTACTACTGGCGCGTGCGGACCGAAAACGCGCAGGGTGGGTCATATCAGAGCGGATGGTCGATAGCGAGGACGCTTAATATTACGCTGCCGGTGACATCGCTCACTGCCCCGTCAGCCGGCGCGATCGTCAACTCCGCTCCGACATTCCAATGGCAGGCTGTATTGACGCCGACTGGTCAACCGGCCTGGGGTGCGGCCAAGTATCGCCTGCAGGTCGCCACATCGCCCAATAGCTTCAATACTCCGTTCGAGGATGTCGTGCTCGATACAATCACTTGGACGCCGACCAAGTCCTATCCTGACGGGACGTACTACTGGCGGGTCTCTGTGCGAGATTCACAGAATCGGGACGGCCCCTTCTCGCCGGTTCGCACGTTCACCAAACAGTACCCGGCAACCACCATTTTGGCGCCGCTCGCTGGCGCCACGTCGAGCGCCTTCCCAACGTTTGTCTGGACGCCGGTGCAGGGCGCGGCGAGGTATCGGATCGAAATCGCGAAGAACGCCCAGTTCTCTCCGCTCTTCGATTCGACCACGACAGACAATACCCGCTTCATACCGACCAAGCGCTACGATACAGCTCAGTATTACTGGCGGGTAGCCATGATCGATAAGAGCGGTAATTCTGGCCCGTGGACCAATTCTATTTTCCTGGCCCAGCCATACGCGTATAGTGTGTATACCCCGGTGGTGCTTAAGAACCGGTGACGAGAAGGAGCGGCCGAGTATTGTGACAAAACCTGCCCCACTGTCGGATTCAGCGCCGTGAGTAGAGGGACGCTGCTGTACACAATAAGGGCGACTGAGGAGGTCGCCCTATTCGTATGATCAACGCGGGTCTCAAACAGTTCTTAGTGTTCCTCGCCCTGGCCGGTCTCAGCGCTGCCGTCTATGTCGGCCTGGCGACAACCGGCGGGTCGAGCGGCTTTCCGCTCGACGATGCGTGGATCCACCAGACGTATGCCCGCAACCTGGCCGGGTCGGGCCAGCTGGCTTACGTTCCCGGCCAACCCTCCGCCGGCTCCACCTCGCCGCTGTGGACTTTGCTCATCGCGATCGGCTACAAGCTGAACATCGACACTCGACTGTGGACTTATGCGCTCGGCGCGATTTCGCTGGCGCTGACCGCGTGGTTCCTCACCCGCCTATCACTCCGGCTGTGGCCCGATCGTCCCCGGCTGGCGTTAGCTGCGGGGCTGCTGTGTCTGTTCGAATGGCATTTGGCCTGGGCCGCTGCTTCCGGCATGGAGACGGTTCTATTCACCGCGCTGGCGCTGGCGCTCATGGAACGAGCGGTGCAGGCGCGCGCGAGTTGGCGCGATGGACTCATCTTCGGCGCGCTCGGCGGGTTGCTGACGGTGACCCGGCCTGAGGGCCTCTTGCTGGTCGGGTTGGCCGGCCTTGCCGTTCTAGCCCGGTCTCGTGCAGGCGGGCGCAGCCAAGAATCTCTCATCTCAGCCGCCGGGAACTTCCCCCGTTTCGTCGTTGCATCTTTTCTAGGGTTCGGTGTGTTCGTCCTCCCGGCTGCCTGGCTCAACTGGCAGGCCAGCGGCACGCCGTTCCCCAACACTTTTTACGCCAAGCAGCAGGAATACGCCGGTTACTTCAGCAGCTTCGCCGCCTGGTTGCCGCGCGCGCTCGCCGTGGTCAGCGCGCCGTTTATCGGCCCGCAGGTCTTGCTCGCGCCGGGCTTCCTGCGGGCGACGTTCTCCACGCTGCGCCGCTTACCCGACCGCACGACCTGGCCGCGCGCCTTGCCGATCGTCTGGGTGGTGGCGCATCTCGGCGTCTACGCCGCGCGTTTGCCGGTGACGTATCAACACGGCCGCTATTTGATTCCGGTCATCCCGGTCATTTTGCTGTTCGGCCTGCATAGCAGCGTAGGATGGTTGCGGCGATGGGAGGGTTGGCGTCGAGAGGGTCGGCATCGGGAAGGTTGGCATCGGGAAGGTCGGCATCGGGAGATGCCTCCTACAGGGTTTCTGCGTCGGGTGGGAATCGGATCGCTGTTCGCCGCCGCTGCCGCGTTCTGGCTCGTCGGCGCGGGTGCGTATCGGGTTGATGTGAACGTCATCGAGACCGAGCTGGTCGCCTCGGCGCAGTGGATCGCGATGAACACCGCGCCCGATGCGCTGGTTGCTGCGCACGACATCGGCGCGATCGGTTACTTTGCCCGGCGACCGCTGCTCGATCTGGCCGGACTGATTTCACCTGAAGTCATTCCCATCATCCGGGATGAAGCGGCGCTATCAGACCTGTTGCGCGCGCGCCGCGCCGATTATCTCGCCGCGCCGCCGGATTTTTACACGACGCTGCTGGCTGCGCCGGAGCTTGAGCCGGTGTTTGCCGGGGCCGCGCCGTTTATGCAGCAGCATTGGCAGGTGTTTCGCCTGAGCTGGTAGCCTTGCAGAATCATTTCAGAAGAGTGTCGACTTTCTAAGGCGCGTTGGCGCGCTTGCGCCCCGATTGCCTTTTTGGTATACTCCAACCCAATGTGTTCCAATCCGCCTCATATTGAAACTACTAAGGCGCAACCGTGCAGCAGCCAATCACCGTTCTCATAGTTGATGACCACCCCTTCTTTCGACAGGGCCTGCGTGAAGTGCTGGGCGCTGAGCCTGATCTCGCCGTCGTCGGCGAAGCCTCCGATGGTGAGGAGGCGCTGCGCGTGGCGCGGGAGCTGTTGCCGCGCATCGTGCTGATGGACATCAATATCCCCACCATCAACGGCTTGCAAGTGGCGCGGCGCTTGCGCCAGGAAGTGCCGGGCGCGCGCGCCGTGATTCTGACCGGCTACGACGACGACGAGCAGGTCTTCCACGCCATTCGCGCCGGCGCCTACGCCTACTTCCCGAAAGACGTCATACCGCAGAAACTGGTCGACGCCGTGCGCGAGGTGAGCCTGGGGCGTTATGTGATCAACGATCTGATCATGGATGATGCCCAGCTGGCGCCGTGGTTGTTCAAGCAGACCGAGCGCTTCGGCATTGTCGAAGGCGAGCTGGGCGACGAGGCCTTTGTCCCGCTCTCGCCGCGCGAGATGGAAATCTTGCAGCACATTACGCGCGGGTTGAGCAATAAAGAAATCGCGCATCAGCTCGGCATCAGCCACCAGACCGTCAAGAATCACATGACCTCGATCCTGCGCAAACTGAACGTGGAAGACCGCACCCAGGCGGCGGTCTACGCGCTGCGGCGGGGCTGGGTGCGCTTGCAAGATACCCAGGCCCATCAGCCCGATCGGCTGGGGTTGCGACCGCAGCCGCCCCACGAGTAACGCCCGGCGTACGGAAAGCGATCGTTCATGAACGCCTTACGCGGTAAACCGGCAGCATCGGCGTCTTCTTCTCAGCTCGACGAGCTCAAAGCCGAGCACGCGCAGGCCCAGCGCGAGCTGAAAGAGATCGACTTGCTGATCCAACAGACCAGCGCCGAGGTCGATCGGTTGGCGCAACGCAATGCGCAGGCGACCAACCGCGTCAAGCAGCTGGAAATCAACCTTGACACCGTCCCGCGCGGCGATTTACAGAAGGCGTATACCGAGGCGCAGGAAGCGCAGAAGCGCCTGTTCATGATGCGCGGCCAGCTCGAAAAATTGCAGAGCGATCAGCAGCATCTGAGCCGGCTGACCGATGCCCTGCGCCGCTCGACCGAGCTGCTGTCCGAAACGCCGGGCCTGGGCGGCCTCGGCGCAGGCGAGGATGGTGAAGGCGCCGACACCAGCCAGCCGGCGATTGTGCGCATCATCGAAACACAGGAGCAGGAGCGCCAGCGCCTGGTGCGCCAGCTGCACGATGGGCCGGCGCAGTCGCTCACCAATTTGATCCTGCAAGCTGAAATCTGTGAGCGCTTGTTCGATAACGACGCCAAACGGGCGCGTTCAGAACTGGGCAACTTGAAGACCGCCGTCACCGGCACCTTTCAAAAGGTGCGCGACTTCATGTTCGATCTGCGGCCGATGATGCTGGACGATCTCGGCCTGGTGCCGACCCTTAAACGCTACGTGGACAGCTTCGCCGAAAAGAGCGGCATCCCCATTTCGTTGACCGTCACCGGCAACGAACGCCGCTTCACCGGCTACAAAGAGATGGCGCTGTTTCGAATTGTCCAAGACCTGTTGAGCAATGTCCGCCAGCATTCACATGCCACGCGTGCTCAGGTGTTGCTAGACCTCACCGAAGACGCCGTGCGCGTCACCGTCGAAGACAACGGCAGCGGCTTCGATGTGAGTGAGACCTTGAGCGCCAAGAAGGGCATCGGTCTCAGCACACTCCGCGAGCGCGTGGAGATGATGGGCGGCCAGGTGCAGATCGATAGCGCCCCCGGGCGTGGGACTAAAGTCGGCTTGCTCCTGCCCCTTCCCTGAAGCCTTCCAGCTTGCGCGTTTTGGTCTGGCTTGGCGCGTTTTGAACATGCGGAATCAGGCAGCTGCGCCACGCGACTACTCTCCTATTGTAAAGCGCCGAACGCCGATGCTATAATCCGGCCGTCATAAGCCTGTGTGGCGCGATGCAACCGGTCAGTTCAGAGGCAGGAAGGAGGTGATTGGAATGTTATTCTTGCCGCGTGAGGAAGGTCAGGGGTTGGTGGAGTATGCTTTGATTCTGGTGTTGGTGGCCATTGTCGTGATCGTTATTCTGGCCATACTAGGCCCCTCCATCGGGAATATTTTCTCCAACATCGTCAGCAACGTCTAAGCTGTTGCGACCATCGTGAGACCCAAGCCCCATCGGCGCGATGGGGCTTATTTTGTTAACTCACCTTACGCAGTTTGCTCCCCGACCGCGTCCTCGCGGTCGGTTCGGCAACCACCAACGCCCGCGTGGACGCGGGCTTAGAGCAGGATTTGACCGGTGGCTGCGTAAGGTGAATTGTTAATTCTCCACAAGAGCGGCCGGCGGCTCACAAATCTTTGCCGAATAGCACTTGTGTCCTGTCGTGTTTGCCTTGAATTTTGATTTCTGCTACAATCACGGCACCTTGCGCCGGTCAGTTGAATGCAGCCAGACCTAACCGGGGATCGGAGCGTTCCATGCGGGGTCGGTGGGCACTCGGTATCGTGACGGTTTTCGCCGTATTGCTGGGGTTCAGCAGTCTGGGCTTGCGTTACCTGCCACGGTCAAGGGCTGACCAGGGACCACTGCCGCCGACCTTCACACCGACATTTACGCCATCGGGGCCAACCGCCACACCTGTACCGAGCGATACTCCAACCAGCGTTTTCCCAACGGATACGCCCAGCGCTACCGGTGTTTCACCGACGGCCACTCAGCCCCCAGGCGGGCCGCCTGCCCGCACTCCCAGACCCCAGGGCGAGCCGCCCCGGCCGAGCAAGGGTGTGGCCGTCAATGCCTGCGCCCGTGTTACTCGCTCCGAAGGTCTCAATCTGGGCGAAGGGCCGGGTTTCAGCTTCGGACATGTGCAGATCGTCGGCGTGAACGACATCGTCTTCGTGACAGACGGGCCGCAGCGCGGCGATGGCTTGTGGTGGTGGAAGGTCAGGATGCGTACCGGCGTGGTCGGGTGGGGGATCGACGATCACCTCGTACCGTCGGTGGGCGCCTGTTTTGGGCTGGTCGCGCCGACGGGGACGGTGGTATCCGTGTCGCCTTCGCCCTTGCCCGCCGGGCCGGTGGTTGCCAGTGCGAATACCCCGACCGGACAATCTCAACTACCGGTCACTGGCTCCGGTGATATGGCGCTGGTTGTCGCCGGCGCGTTTGTAACGATCTTGTTAGTGGTCGGTCTGATCCGACGTCGAAGTCAAAGCACCGTCTGACCGGGGCTAAGTGGGTCGGCCCTATCCCGCGTGAGGAGGCTTGTCCATGCGACGTAGTCGCACGCTGATCCTGTTGGGTGTGGTGTTGCTGCTGGCCGCAGTTGCCGCGTTTGTGCTGGCGAATCAGAATCAGCCGGCGCTCGAGACGCCCTCGCCGGATGGGCCAACGCCCGAGCCGACGGCGGTGATCCGAACCGTCCCGATCGTCGTCGCCGCGCAAAATATCCCGCGCGGCCGCGCCATCACCGAGGATGCCGTGATTCTGGTCGATTGGCCGGAAACCAGTCTGCCCCCCGGCGCTTTCACGAATCTGGAAGATGTCCAGAACTTGATTGCGCGCACGGACATCCTGTTCAACCAGCCGCTCACCGATGTGATGCTCACCAGCGATCGCGCCCAGCTCACGTCACGCGGCTCCGATGCTTCCTTGCTGATTCCCAACGATCGCCGTGCGGTCGCCGTGCCGATCGATCAGCTCGCCAGCGTGGGCTATGCGCTGCAGCCGGGCGATCATGTCGATGTGCTGGTCTCGCTCTGGCTGCTCGACGCCGATCGTGAAGGGCAGTATGCCGCCTACCTGTTCAACCGGAATTTGTCGGACGAGCTGGTCGCCGCCGGGCTGCCCCCGGAGGCGGCGGTTCAGCAGGCCGTCGCGTTGACCACCCGCGATCGACCCTACCCCCGCCTGTCTTCTCAAATGATTCTCCAGGACCTGGAAGTCTTAAGCGTTGGCGATTGGACTGAACCCACGCCGATACCGCGCATCACGCCCGGTCCTGAAGGGGAAATACCCACGCCAACCCCCGGCGTAGCGCCGGGCGCGACACCGACCGGTACGCCGCCTCGGCCGAATGTCGTCATCCTGATCGTCGCGCCGCAGCAGGCGTTGATCCTGCAATGGCTGCGGGAGAGCGACGCCATCATCGATCTGGCGTTGCGCGGTGCGACCGATCGGGCGCCGGTCGATACCAGCACGGTCACGCTGCAATACCTGTTCGACAGCTTCAACGTCACGCTGCCGCCCAAGCTGGATTTCGCCGTCAATTACCTGCCGTCGGCCCAGGCGGCGGCGTGCCCTGATCGCTGGACGAAGGACTCGTGCCGCTAGTACCCTACCACTTAATTTTGCGGGGTTCGGACGGCAGTTGGACTGCCGTCCGCCGCAGTTCAACTGCGGCGGGAACTACGCACGAAGGACTCGTGCCGCTAGTACCCTACCACTTAATTTTGCGGGGTTCGGACGGCAGTTGGACTGCCGTCCGCCGCAGTTCAACTGCGGCGGGAACTACGCACGAAGGACTCGCGCCGCTAGTACCCTACCACTTAATTTT
>DATDPU010000082.1:0-48249 GCA_035292585.1 Anaerolineae bacterium
CTTGCCTGCTACCCAAAAAACCAGTGAGGCAACCCGTGAAACAGGCCAAGTTAAACACTCACTTATCAGAATGGGCGGCTAATTCCGGGCCCAATGCCAGCTTGGGCTGCTATTAGGCCTTTCTCTCCGACAAACTGCTAGAAAGGAAATACAGATGAAAACACGACATATCAGTATCGCCGCCCTTGGCCTCTTGCTGGGCCTGACACTGACCGGTCTTGTGTTTGCCGCGCCGGCCCGTGTCGCCAGCCCAACAGACGCCGTTTTTATCAACGAGATTCACTACGACAACACCGGCACGGATGCCGGCGAAGCCGTAGAAATCTTCGGGCCGGCAGGAACAGACCTCACCGGCTGGAGCATCGCGCTGGTCAACGGTTCCGGTGGCGCAGTATACGACACGGATGCGTTGAGCGGCGCGATTCCCGATCTATGCGGCGGTTTCGGCGTCGTCTCTTTGAGCTATCCGGTGAACGGCATTCAGAACGGCTCGCCCGATGGTATTGCGTTAGTCAACGCTAGCAACACTGTCGTGCAGTTCCTCAGCTATGAGGGAGCCTTCGTCGGTGTGGGTGGCGTGACCGACGGATTGACCAGCACCGACATCGGCGTCAGTGAGAACGGCAGCGAACCCATCGGCCAGTCGCTGCAATTGGTCGGCACTGGAAGCCTGTATGGCGATTTCGGTTGGAGCAGCCCGTCGACCGCCAGCTTCGGAGCGGTCAACGCCGGGCAGACGTGCAGCACAGGCCCAACGCCGACCCCCTCGCCGACTCCGACGCCCTCGCCGACCCCAACGCCCGGTGTTGTCGCGGATTTGGTCATCAACGAAATCGACTACGACCAGCCTAGCGCCGACACCGCCGAGTTCGTCGAGATCCGCAACAACGACAGCGTCAGCGTGGACCTGAGCGGCTACAGCGTTGAGATGGTGAATGGCAACGCGGGAGGCGCAGCTCAGTATCGTCTCTTCGCGCTCCCCGCTGTCAGTCTTGCACCCGGTGATTACTTCGTGTTGTGCGCCAACGCAACCACCGTCGCCAACTGCGACCTCGACGTGTCGCCGGATACCGACCTGATCCAGAACGGCGCGCCCGACGCCGTCGCGCTGCTCTTCGGCGCTGCGATCGTCGATACGGTCAGCTATGAAGGCAACACCGGCGCGCCGTACACCGAAGGTTCGGGCGTAGGTCTGATCGACTCCGCTTCGGGCACACAAAGCATCTCGCGCTGCCCCGACGGTTCCGACACCGATCAGAACAACGTCGACTTTAGCGAGCGCCCCAGCACACCCGGCTCGCTCAACGCCTGCGTGACCGATAATCCTCCTACCGTCGCCAGCACCACTCCGGCAGATGGTGCAACGGGTGTGCTGGTGGGCAGCAACATCACCGTCGACTTCAGCGAGAGCGTGGACGTGGCCGCCGGCGCGATCACGGTCGAATGCCCGGCGGGAACGATCCTGGCGAGCAACGCCGCCGCCGATAACGTCAGCAGCGTCGTGATCGATCCGGCCAGCGACTTGCCGACGCTCGCCAGTTGCGTGATCAATGTCGATGCGGGTGGCGTGACGGACGAGGATACGGACGACCCGCCGGACAACATGGCAGCCGACTTCACGGCCAGCTTCACCACCGAAGGGCCGGCCTGCGAGCAGCCCTTCACCCCGATCTACAGCATCCAGGGCAGCGGTCTGACCGCAGCGATTACCGGCAACGTCACCACCCAGGGTGTGGTGGTGGGCGATTTTGAGGGAAGCATCAGCACCGGGCTTCAGGGTTTCTATCTTCAGGACTCCACCGGTGACGGCGACGTGACCACCTCGGATGGCATCTTCGTCTTCACCGGCAACGCCAATAACGTCAGCGCCGGCCAATTGGTGCGGGTCACGGGCTTCGCCCGCGAGCGCTTCAACCAGACCACGCTCAACGGCGCGAACAGCAACACCTCCCCGGTGACGAACATCGCCGACTGCGGAAGCACGGGCAGTGTGACGCCCACCGACGTGACACTGCCCTTCCCCGATGCCGATTACCCGGAGCGCTTCGAGGGCATGCTGGTGCGTCTGCCGCAGGCCCTGGTGATCTCCGAGTACTTCAACTATGAGCGCTTCGGCGAAATGGTGCTGGCGCTGCCTCTCGCCGGCGAGACGCGCCCCTTCACGCCGACGGCGATTGACGAGCCGGGGCCGCCGGCTCTGGCTCGCGCCCTGGCAAACAGCCTCAGTCGCATCACGCTGGACGACGGGCTAGGCAGCCAGAATCCAGACTTCGTGCGCCATCCGAACGGCGGCGCCTTCGCGCTGAATAATCGCTTCCGGGGCGGCGACACGGTGCAGAACACGGTCGGCGTGCTCGGTTTCGACTTCAGCCTGTACCGCATCCAGCCGACCGGGCCGGCCGACTATACCGCCGTCAACCCGCGCCCGGCCGCGCCCGAGCCGGTGGGCGGCAGCCTGCGTGTGGCGGCGATGAACACGCTCAACTTCTTCCTCACGCTCGACTATCCAACCGGCGATCCGCTTGACAACAAGTGTGGCCCGCTGCAAAACGTCGAGTGCCGCGGCGCAGACGCCGATCAGTCCACCGAGCTCACACGGCAGCGCGATAAGCTCCTGGCCGCGCTGCAAGGCCTGGACGCCGACATCCTCGGCCTCAACGAGTTGGAGAACACAACCGGCGTCGATCCGCTCGGCGACCCGACCAATGGAATCGTGACGGGCCTCAACGCGGCGTTGGGCGCCGGCGCTTACGCCTACATCGATACCGGCGTGATTGGCACAGATGCTATCCGTGTCGGCTTGATCTACAAGCCGAGCAAGGTCGTGCCGGTCGGCGACTTCAAGCTATTGACGACGGCGGTGGATCCGCGCTTCCTCGATACTAAGAATCGTCCCGCGCTGGCCCAGACCTTTGAGGAGCTCGCGACTGGCGCCCGTTTCACCGTTGTGGTCAACCACCTCAAGTCCAAAGGCTCCGACTGCAACGATGTGGGCGATCCGGACATCGGCGACGGTCAGGGCAATTGCAACCAGACCCGCAAGTTGGCCGCCCAAGCCCTGGTGGATTGGCTGGCGACCGACCCGACCGGCAGCGGCGACCCGGACTTCCTGATCATGGGCGACCTAAACTCGTACGCCAAGGAAGACCCGATTGACGCCATCCAGGCCGGCTCCGATGACACAGCGGGCACCGGCGACGACTATACCAACCTGATCGCCCAGTACCAGGGCACGTACGCCTACTCGTATGTCTTCGACGGCCAGTCCGGCTACTTAGATCACGCGCTCGCCAATCCCAATCTGGCTGCGCAAGTGACCGGCGCTGCGGACTGGCACATCAACGCCGACGAGCCTGACCTGCTGGACTACGACACCACCTTTAAGCCGCCTGCTCAGGACGCGATCTACGAACCGAACGGGTACCGCTCGTCGGACCACGACCCAGTTGTCGTCGGCTTGGGCTTGGACCTCAACGCCACGTGTAATGGCCTGCCCGCCACCATCGTCGGCACTCCTGGCAATGATGTGATCAATGGCACCAACGGGCCGGACGTCATCGCCGGCTTGGGCGGGAACGACCTCATCAACGGCGGCAATGGCGACGATGTGATCTGCGGCTACGCCGGCGACGACACGTTGAACGGCGGCAATGGGAACGATACGCTCATCGGCAGCTATGGGAACGACGTGCTCGATGGCGGCAATGGCAACGACACGTTGACCGGCGGCGATGGCATTGATGAGTTGCGAGGCCAGAATGGCAACGATACACTCGATGGCGGCAGCGGCAATGACACGCTGACCGGCAGCAATGGCGACGACATGCTGGACGGCGGCGCCGACAACGATGTGCTGGCCGGCAACAATGGGAGCGACACGCTGACGGGCGGCGCGGGCGCCGACTCGTTCAGCGGCGGTCTCGGCAGCGACACTAACGCCGACTTCAACGCGGGAGAGGGGGACACGAGCGACGGAACGTAGTCCCGCGGGGGCGCAAGTCTGTAGGAGCGACTTCAATCGCTGCAGCCCGACCCTGCAAAGGGGCGCTTCGCAGATAACACAAACAAAACGGGCATGGTCTAGATATAGAAACCAGGTTTCTCAGTCGAGAAACCTGGTTTCTGAAGCGTCCCGTTTGAGCTCTTCGCTCACGCCGGCATGCGTTTGCTGGCCCACTGCACGATCTGGGAGGCCATCGCACCGTAGTTGTAACCGGCAACCTGAGCGGTCTTCGCAAACCCGCCGTCGATGGTGATATCGCAATTCGCGTTCACGTCCACCACATAGGGCACGCCGTCGCGGACGCGCATGTCGATCCGGCCATAATCGCGGCAGCGCAGCGCGCGATACGCCGCCAGGGCCGTCGCGCGGATACGCCCGGCCAATGGCTCGTCCAGTTCCGCCGGGCAATGCGAGGGGGTGTGGTTGTACTGGAACGAATCGATCGCCCACTTCGCATCGAAATCCACGACCTGCCGGCGTGGATCCTCAATATCGGTAAACATGATCTCGTACAGCGGCAGGACGTACGGCGCGCCGTTGCCCCAGATCGAGGCGTTGATCTCGCGCCCGATGATAAACTCCTCCGCCAGCGCGCCGACGCCGTACTTCTCCATGATCAGCTCAATCTGGCGGCGCAGTCCGGCGGCATCGTCCACCACCGAATCGGCCGTGATGCCATACGAGCAATGCTCGGCCACCGGTTTCACGATTGCCGGGAAGACGGTCCATTCGTCCGCAGCGCGCGTATTGGTGAACACGCGCCAGCGGGGCGTCGAGATACCCAGCTGATCGAGGACGTGCTTGGTGACGGCCTTGTTCTGAGTGTGCGCCAACGCCCACGGCCCCGACCCGGTGTAGGCAAACCCCAACTCGTCCAGCGTCCGGGTAACAATATCGTAGGCGTTGGGTTGACCGTCGAGACCCTCGCACCAGTTGAAAATGATGGCCTCGCGTGGATCGCGACCGTGCAACGGGGCGACGACGTCCTGGCGGACTTCGACCAGGTCTACACCGTGTCCCACACCGCGCATCCCGTCGGCCAACCGCTCGACATGCTGTTGACAATCGAGCGCATCTTCCGGCGTCCACGTCGAATCGACGTTGTATAACAGCAAGACATTGCGCTGCGCGCTGTTCGCGACACTCATTCCTGCCTCCTTTCGGCTCCGTTCGTTCAAGCGGGCATTCGCTCGGCCGCCCAGCTGACGATTTGCGACAGCATCTGGCCGTAATCGAAACCGGCGACGCGGGCGGCTAAGGCAAAACCACCCGTCGCGGTCACATCACAATTCGGGTTCACATCCACCACGTAAGGCGCGCCATCGCGTATCCGCAGATCGATCCGGCCATAATCGCGGCAGCGCAGCGCCCGATACGCCGCCAGCGCTTCGGTGCGAATGCGACCGGCTAGCTCCGTGTCCACATCGGTCGGGCAATATTCCGGCATGCGCTTGAAGCGATCGGATTGCTCGTCCCACTTCGCCTCGTAATCGACCAGCCGCTGCAAGGGATTCGCAATTGTGGAAAAATCCACCTCGTGAAGCGGCAACACGTGCGGCGCGCCATCGCCCCAAATCGATGCGTAAATCTCGCGCCCGCCGATGAACTCTTCGACCAGCGCGCCCACGCCGTACTGATCCAGCATCGTCTCGATTTGACGCCGCAGGCTGGCCTGGTCTGTGACCACCGAGGCGAGCGTGATGCCTTCCGAGCAGTGCTCCCCCACGGGCTTGACGATGGCCGGAAAAATCGTCCACTCAGCCGCCTGCTGGGGGCTGGTGAACACCAGCCAGCGCGGCGTCGAGACGCCCGCGTAGTCCAGAATCGCTTTGAATTTACCCTTGTTCTGCGTATGCGCCAGCGTCCACGAACCCGATCCGGTGAATGCGAACCCCGACAATTCCAACGCGTGCGCAGCCCGGTCGTAGGCCTTGGGTTGCCCGTCGAGGCCCTCGCACCAGTTGAATACAACCGCCGCGTGCGGATCGAACTCGACCAGCCGGCCGGCCACGTCGCGCCGCACTTCGATCGGCGCGACGGTGTGACCCTGGGCGCGCAGCGCTTCGATGAGCAGATCGACTTCCTGCTGAATCTCGGCGGCCTGTTGGGGCGTCCAGGTCGATTCGACGTTGCTCAACAACAAGACGGGTGGACGATTCATGTCATGCATCTCTAAATCCGATGGTCTCCCGCCTCAGGGTTGGCGAGCAAATCGGCCTGTTTCTCACCGCTGAGAACGCACACTTGCCCCACGCTGCCGCGTACCCCCTTTCAGGGGGCAAGTCGGCAAGTGCGGGGAGCGCGCTGAGTGATTCAAGAATCTCTGCGATCTCCGCGTGCTCTGCGGTAAGACCAACACTCCTGGGGAAGCCTACCCTAGTGGTCAGTCCACTTGATTTTGATGGGTAGCATAGGGCCTTGTGCCCGTCCAACGCCCACGAGGGGCTATGCTACGGCCCATCAATTTCACATGGACTGACCACTAGATCCGCTTCAGGTAAATGACCAGGCCGTCGCCGTTATGGTAGAAATCCTCCAGGACGGCCAGGCGGCTGTAGCCACACTTTTCGTAGAAAGCGCGGGCCGCCGTGTATAGCTCGGTGCTGGACGTTTCCACCCACACCCAACCGCCGCCGCGCGCCCGCACCTCATCCTCGACCTGGAGCAATAATGCGCGTGCGACGCCGCGCCGTTGCGCATCCGGCCGGGTGGCGATCCAGTACAGGTCATACCCACGCTCCGACAAAGAGCGCGGGCCCCACGTCGCGAAGCCCAGCACCGCTCCAGCCTCGCGGTACGATAGGAAGTTGTAGCCCGACTGCCGTGGATCGCGGAAATAGCCAGCCAGCAACTCGTCGACGGTGCTGAGCTCGATCGCGTTGAAGACATCGGCGGCTGCCGCAATCTCCAATATCTGTTCTCGCTCCGAGGGCAACGTCGCCTGAACCGACCCGATGCCTGCCAGCGTGCTCACGCTCACGTTAGTCGCCATCAGTGTGTCCCCGGCTTCGCGCGCCGGCCCCAAGCCCACTTGGCGATTCGGCTGACCATCACCGGGTAGTCGTAACCGGCCACGCGCGCCCCGTTCGCAAAACCGGCATCGGGCGCCAGGCAGGGATTCGGGTTCACTTCCAACACGTACGGCTCGCCGTGATGCAACCGCATATCCACGCGGGCATAATCGCGGCAGCCCATCACCTTGTACGCCTGGCGAGCCACTTTACGCATCTTCTCGGCCAGGGCTCCATCAACGTCAGCCGGGCAACGCACATACATCGTCTGGTATTCCAGCGCAGCGGGATTCCACTTGGCGTCGAAGTGGAGGAAGCGCCGATACGGGTCGGCCCAATCGCAATAATCCAGTTCGGCTACTGGCAGGGTGTACAACTTGCCGTTGCCCCACATCCCGATGTTGAACTCGCGCCCGTCGATAAACTCTTCGACCAGCGCCGGCTCGTGATAAGTCTCCAGCAGGTATTCGATCCGCTGGCGCAGGGAAACTTCATCCTGCACCACCGAGTCGCGATCGATGCCGATGCTGGCGTCCTCGGCCAGCGGCTTGACGAAGGCCGGGAAGGGCACGCGGATCGGCTCACGCGGGTGCGTGAAGACCTGATAACGCGCGGTCGGCACGCCGGCCGCCTGGAGCATCGCTTTGGCGCGGCTCTTATCCAGGCAATTCGCCAATCCAGTGACCGATGCGCCGGTGAACTGAACTCCCAGGTCGGTCAGGCGCTGAGCTACTTCGCCGTCGCGGTGCGAATCGCCTTGCAGGTGCTCGCACAGGTTAAAGACCAGGGTGTGATCGAGATCGAACTCGGTCGCGATGCGCTCGACATCGCTCAAATCGTAAACCACGTAAGTCTGCGCATACAGCCCGGCCACGTTGAGCTGTTCGGCGATCGTGCGCGCCGTCTGGATCGTCTCCAGCTCGGCCTCCAGCTCGTGCGCCTCGCCGCGCACCGATCGCTCAATCGCGCTGTAGGCCACCAGCACCCGTTCGAGCGGTTGAGCCGGGGGATGCGCCGGGCGCGCGACTCCTTTGAATCCGAAAACGGCCGGCGCCAGCAGCGATTCTTCACCTGCTAGGCTTGTGTCCATTGACCTATTTTTTCCTCCCAGCGGAGCAGTGTGTCGACAAAGCCGTGCCGCCACAACGCGGCATCCATGATGCTATTGATCAAGTCGGCGTGCGTCCAACCCTCGGTTTCCGCCATCAGCGTCAGATCGCTGATCGGGGTCATGCCGGGCAGCGAGTTGATCTCCAGAATCGTCGGTTGGTCGCCGGCGCGGCGGTTCAGCCGGAAATCGACGCGCGCCATGTCCACCGTCCCGGTCACGCGCATGGTTGCGACGGCCAGGCGGCGCAGCTCGTCGGCCAGCGGTTCGGGCAAATCGGCCGGGCAGTCGCAGCGATACTCGTCGGCCCGATCGACCTTGTATTCTGCGCTGTACACCGGCGCCGCGCCGTTGCCATAGCCGGAGTAATCGACCATCGAGAGCGGGAAGATGTGCAGGTCGGGCCAGTTGCCGACGAGGCCCACCGTCACATCGCGTCCTTCGATATATTCTTCGACCAGCGCCGACTGGCGGTAAGCTTCGATCAGGTACGCCACCCGGTCGCGCAGCTCGCGCTCCGTGCGGAGGATCGACCGGCCGTTGATGCCCATGCCGGTGCCTTCGCGGGCCGGCTTGGCAAACAGCGGGATGCCTGCCTGAAGGCCGGCAAGCAGATAGGGATCGAGCGGGTCGTCAGGCGTCGCGAACTCCTGGAATTGCGGCGTGGGCAGGCCGTGAAACGCCAGCACGCGCTTGGTCATCGGCTTGTCCAGGGTGAGCGCGAGCGTCAACACGCTTGAGCCGGTATACGGAACCCCGATCATTTCCAGCAGGGCCGGCACCTGCGCCTCGCGTGCGCTGCCCCGAAAGCCCTCGCAAGTGTTGAAGCAGATGTCGGCAGGCGTCTCGCGCAATCGCGCGAGCATATCGAGGTTCCCTTCCAGGGGAAAGACGATATGCCCGCGCGATTCCAATGCCGAACGATACGCGGCGACGTTATGCTCGTGATCCAACTCGTACAGATAATCGGGGGGTGCGCCAGGTGGCGGTTCGGGTGCGTTCGACGCCAAATTGAATAGCAGCGCCACGCGCAGCGACCGCTCCGCAGTTACAGTGAAAGTCTCTGATTCTTCAACCGAACCGGTCACTCGACTCCTGAGCGTAAGGCGGATAAGATGCTATGAGCCGTCGCCGTTGCTCGACGGCGACGATTCACCTTCGAGCAGCGGTTTGTGCTCCGTGCCAATACCGAGCGGCTGCCACTTGGACGGATCGGCGCGCAAACGGTGCTCGGAGCCGCCGCGCGCGTGAGTCTGGTTGAAGCCTTCCGGCTCGATCGTCAGGCGCTCGCCTTCCAGCAGCGCCAAAACGCCCGCTTGCCCCGACTCTACCCGGCGCGGCGTCTGTCGATCCAGCCATTCGATTTCGTGCGGGTCGTAATGGGTCGGCTCGGTGTAGGTGGTGATGAAGCCTTCGTAGTTGCGCAGCACGACCTTGCCTGGCGCCTGCGAGATCACGTAATTCGGCCCGACGGGAATCTTGCCGCCGCCGCCGGGCGCGTCGATGATATAGTGCGGCACGGCATAACCGCTGGTATGCCCGCGCAGACCTTCGATGATCTCGATACCTTTCGCCACACTCGTACGGAAGTGGCCCGCGCCTTCAACCAGGTCGCATTGATACAGGTAGTAGGGCCGCACCCGCATCATCACCAATTCATGGACGAGCTGGCGCTGAATGTGTACCGAGTCGTTCACGCCGGCCAGCAACACGCTCTGGTTGCCCAGCGGCACGCCCGCGCGCGATAGCCGGTCGCACGCCTCGTACAATTCGGGCGTGATTTCCTGGGGATGGTTGACGTGGATGTTCATCCACATCGGGTGGTACTTCGCCAGCGTCTCGCACAACTCGTCGTCGACGCGCTGCGGCATGAAGACCGGCACGCGGCTGCCGATGCGGATGATCTCGACGTGCGGGATCGCCCGCAGGCGGCCCAGCAGGTTGTCCAGCAGCTTGGGCGCGATCGTCAGCGGGTCGCCGCCGCTCAACAGCACGTCGCGGATTTGCGGCGTGCGGCTGATGTAATCGAGGGCCGCGTCCCACTCTTTGCGGCTGAAGTTCTCGCCCGGTTCGCCGACGATCCGGCTGCGGGTGCAATAACGGCAATACGAGGCGCACTGCGTCGTGACCAGGAACAGCACCCGATCAGGATAGCGATGCACCAAGCCCGGCACCGGGCTGTGGCGATCTTCGGCCAGCGAGTCTTCCATCATCGACTCGAA
The DNA here is from genome assembly GCA_035292585.1 of Anaerolineae bacterium. Classification (GTDB taxonomy): domain Bacteria; phylum Chloroflexota; class Anaerolineae; order Fen-1058; family Fen-1058; genus DASSFZ01. The sequence goes on from DATDPU010000082.1 coordinate 10,345, forward strand.
TGCGTCGAGTTCACGCGCCGTGGGGATGACTTGCTTGCGGATTGGATCGTGGACATCATCGGGATCGATCAGACTGGCGAAGTAGGGCGTGATGTCGACGCGGAACAGGTTCTCGGTTGTCAACGCCTTGAGCTCGCTCTCGGTCAGGTTGACCACGCGGGCGAGTTCTTCTACGCTGTTCAGGCGATTCGCCAGCTGCCAGCGCCAGTTATTCCAGTCGCTATCGGATACGTCTTTCCAGTAAGGTGCGCGTGCGCGCGGTTTATTCAAGATCAGTGATGACATGCCGGGTATCCTCCAATTGTGTTAGGCCAGTCGACTCATGCTAACTGTAACACAATTGGACTATCCTGCGTAACTCGGCCTGCATTGTACAGCAGTTTGATCCCCACAACAGTATAAAGACAGTGAAAAGTTTTCGGTGAAATGCCGGTGAAGACAGGCGACGAACCCCCGCCGCTACGCGGTGAGGGCAGGCGCCGAAGGACGAATGACCAAAGACGAAAGTTACCCTTCGTCACCTGCCCCCGGAGCATAGCGACGGGGGTTCGTCATCCGTCTTTCCTCGTCTATCAGGCGAAGGTCATGTGGAAACAAAAAGAGCACGGTCGGTGGACCGTGCTCCGTATCCGTTCTGCATCCGTTTGTCCGTTTCGCCGCAGGCGTCCGCTGATTACTCCGGCACCGACAGCATGTAGCCGAACCCGCGCACCGATCGCAGATACTCGCCGGTCTGCGGATTCCAACCCATCTTGCGGCGGATCAACCGAACGTGCGCCTTGAGCAGCTCTTGCGCCTCCGCTTTACTGCCATCGTAGCTCCACACCTGCCGCAACAGCTCGCGGAAGCCCAGCACCTGGTTCGGCTTTTGCGCCAGCGTCACCAGGAGCTGATATTGCACCGGCGGCAATTGCACCCAGCGCCGTCGCCTAAACTTAGCTCGCTTGCGCGCCAGGTCAATCGTCAAGTCTCCCAGGCGAATCAACTCACCGGAGCGGCGCTGGGCCTGCAGCAAGGCCAGGGCTGCCACCACCCGGCTGCGATCCGCCTTCGTCGGCTTGCGCCCGCTGCTCTTGATCGGCACGATCACCGGCCAATGCGCGTTCGTCTTGAACAGTCGCGTGAGCGTTTGAAACTGACGATCCAACTGGGCGCGTTCGACCAACAGCAACTCAAGCGACGACTCGTGTTCCAGCAGATGAGCCGCCGTCACCACATTCGCCGCAATGAGACAGACCACGCTTTCCTCGGCTAATGCCTGCGCCCAGCGCGCGGCGATCACTTCGTCGGCCAGGATCATCACGCGTTGCTTGTTGCGCTTGGCCCCGTCGGCCAAATCACTCATTAGGACTCCCGGCCTCATTATATACAACTTCAACGATGAATCAATAGCACGGGCACGATACGGATGGCTCGTATCCATGTGATCCGTGTGGTGCTGCGCCTTTGACCCAACGCTTGACCGGGGTACAATACACTCGATCGACTTGGTTGAAAATCGTCTATGCCGACACCGGTACAACATCTTGTCGTCGCCGAAGCGATCCTGTCCGATGTTCAGCTGGCCGACCCGGCGCGTCGCCTGCTCGCGGCGCACCGCGCCGCATTCCTGTTCGGCAGCACCGCGCCCGACGTCCAAACGGTATCCGGCCAGCCGCGCGAAGCGACGCACTTTTTCAACGTCCCACTCGACACCGAGCGACCTGCGCATGCGGTGATGTTCGAGGCGTGTCCAGACCTGGGCCGCCCCGATCGACTGGCCCCGGCGCACGCCGCCTTCCTGGCCGGTTACATCACACACCTCCTGCTTGACGTGATGTGGGTGCGCGACATCTTTGCGCCCGTTTTCGGACCAGACATGGGCTGGAGCAGCTTCCGCGATCGGCTTTTCCTGCACAACGTTCTGCGCGCCTGGTGCGACCGGCGCGACCAGGCGCGGTTGGTTGCCGGCGCCGGCGAGCTGCTGGCGGCCGTCCGGCCCGATCGTTGGCTGCCGTTCACCGCCGACGCACATTTGCGCCGCTGGCGCGACGTGCTGGTCGAGCAGTTCGCGCCCGGCGCGGTGATTCGCACCGTACAGGTATTCGCCGAGCGCGGTCAGGTGGCGCCGGAGGCGTTCGAGCGGGTATTGAGCACCGAAGACCGCATGGACGAGTTGATCTTCAGCCATATATCTCGCGCCGCAATCGAAGATTTCTACACGCGCGGGCTAGCAGGGTCGCGCGTGCTGATCAACGACTACCTGGGGCGCGCGTGAGAGCAGCTATGCCAGATCGGGATGATGTCTACGTCATGCGCGTCTTCGCCCGCTCGCCGGCTGTGCCCAGTCCGCAGGCGATTGCCGATCATTTGCTTCGCCAGCGCTTCATTGTGCGCATCGAATCCGGTGTTTTTAGCCTTAGTTACGAGAACTGGCATCACCTGCACCTATTCTACGCTTCCGGCCGTGCGCCGCTCAGCCTCGAGCGCCAGTCGCTGCACGGCGACGCGCCTCTGCCCGAGCGGCTGCGGGCGCTCATGGATGCCACTGCCGACGCTAAAGCTAGCCGGGGGAAGCGCCGCGTCCTCGACTTTTTAGCCCAGTCCAGCCAGGTCTTTGAACTCATCATCCCACCCGATTTCGACTGGCACGCCGGACGCCATCTCATCAGTACGGAGCTGCTCAATTACTTGCAAAAGGAAACCGATGGCCTGATTCAGGCCGATGAAGAGGGCTATTACAAGCGCAACCAGCTGATCCTGAAGCTGGCCTGACGCCGGGCGAGGCGAGGATCGCCCGGCCCCGGCCGATTCATACCGCTCTCTCCTTGATCCTCGCCCGGCCCGCGACTACAATCGCAAGCGTAGTGGCCGCAAGGATTGCATAGTTCCCGCCGCAGTTGGACTGCGGCGGACGGCAGTGCAACTGCCGTCCCAACCCCGCGACTACAATCGCAAGCGTAGTGGCCGCAAGGATCGCATAGTTCCCGCCGCAGTTGGACTGCGGCGGACGGCAGTGCAACTGCCGTCCCAACCCCGCAGAATTAGGCGGTCGGGGTAGTAGTGGCCGCAAGGATTTCGGGCCTGTCGTCTGGCGGTCGTCGTCTGAAGACGACTCCTACAGCTTTATTGTCACCATACATGCTCTCCCGCCACCCGTCACTCACCCTCCTCAACTTCTTCATGCTGCTGTTCGCGCTGACCGCCGTTTTAGGCGTGCTGGCCGCCTACGATCCAAGCTTGAGCCTGGGCGCGCTTAGCGCCATCTTCGCCAGCGTGGCTTTATACTTCCTTATGGCTCACCTCCCGCGCTCACACGCGGCGCTGTACCGCATCGGCTCGCTGACGTTGCTCGTCGCTATCCTCTTTGGGTTGTACTTCATCACCCAATACGGTTACCAGGACTATCCCGAAAAAGGCGGCATTATCGCGCGGCTGGGCCAGCTCACCACACTGCTGCCCAATCTCAATGGCTTTACACCCCATCTTAACGCGGCCGCCACGTTTTTGGAAGCGGCCGCGCCGCTGGGCCTTGCGCTGGTTGCAATGAGTCGAACGCGCGCACATCGCATCGCTTTTGGGTTGGGCGCACTGGTGGTCCTCTACGCCGTTTTCCTCACCGCCTCGCGCGGCGCGTGGCTGGCGCTCGCCGCTACCTCTGGCGTTGCGCTGGCGTTGGTCGTGTTGGCCCGCCTGCCGCATCGGCTCGCCAACATTCTCGTCGGGCTCGGGGTAGCGGCGATTGCCGTCGGCCTGCTCGCCGTGTTCGCGCTCGGGCCGGATCGCCTGCCCTTTCTCTCCTCGACCTTCTCGCGCGCATCCGATCGCGGTCTCCTGTTCCAGAACAGCCTGCGTCTGGCAGGTGATTACGCCTTCACCGGCGCGGGGCTAGGCGACACCTTCGCGATGGTGTACGCGCGTTACAGCCTGCTTATCTTCGTACCGTACCTGACCTATCCGCACAACCTGCCCTTGTCGGTCTGGCTGAACCAGGGTTTGCTTGGTCTAATTGCGCTAGGCGGCATCGTCGCGACGTTTTATCGATTCGTGAACCACACCCGTCGCCAGGCGCAACCGTCTCCTCTCTTCCACGGCGCGTGGTTGGGTGTCACGGCGACGCTGCTGCACGGCCTGACCGATGCGCCGCAGTACGCCGATAGCCACTGGGTGATGCCGATGCTGTTTGTCTGTATGGGCTTGGCAATCGCATCGGGCCGGTTAGCGCTCCGCGACGTTCCTCAAACTCCAATAACTAATCTCTCTAATCCTTTTGTTTCCAAGCGCCTTATCGTTATCGGTGCAGTCGCGGCCATCGCTCTAATCGCTCTCTTCAACCGCCCCATTCGCGCCGCCTGGTACACCAACCTGGGCGCACTCGAAGAGACGCGCGGCGAGCTGGCGCCCGATCTGGCCGACGCCCAGCGCGACGCGCACTTCGCCTCGGCTACCGCTTCCTATCAAAACGCGCTGGCGATCGATCCAGACGGGTCGAATGCCCAGCGTCGCCTGGGCAACCTGCTCATCGGCCTCGACCGTTTTGAAGAGGCGGCGCCGCTACTCGAAGCTGCGTTCAAGCGTGAGTCACCTTACCAGGCCACTGTCAAAGGGCTGGGGTTGGCTTACGTCTGGCTGGGGCGGACGGAAGAGGCAGCGCGCGTGTTTTTCGCGCTCGACGATCTGGGAGCAATGGCCGAGGAGCTGATGACCTGGGGTTCCTATCACTCCGAACAGAGTCGACCGTTGCTCGCCGCCCATGCCTATCAGACGGTCTACGCGATGTACCCCGATTCGGATAATCTCGACGTCTGGTTCGCCATTGCCGATAACTATTTGGCGGCCGGTCAGGTCGAGGCTGCGCGCCTATGGTACAATCGCGTCCTTGAGCTTGAGCCGGGCAATGAACGCGCGCGGCAGGCGCTGGGCGCGATGGACGAGTAGAAACAAGACATACCTGCTACCTGTTTACTGCTACTGGTATACCAGTAAACAGGTAGCAAGTAGACAGGTACAAAGTTTAGCAAGGAGTGAACCGTGAAAATTCTCGTCACCGGCGGAGCCGGTTATGTCGGCAGTCATTGCGTTGAAGAACTGTGCGAAGCGGGCGAAGCAGTCGTCGTGTTCGACAACCTGTTCTTCGGCCACCGCGAAGCCGTCCATCCTAAAGCCGCTTTCGTCGAAGGCGACTTGAAAGACGCCGAAGCCGTCAATCGGTTGTTCGCCGCGCACCAGTTCGACGCCGTGATGCACTTCGCCTCGCACACGCTCGTCGGCGAATCGATGGAGCAGCCGCTGTTGTACATCGGCGAGAACGTCACCAACGCCCTCAACCTGTTCCGGGCGATGCTCGATCACAACGTCAAGCGCTTCATCCTGTCGTCCACCGCCAACCTGTTCGATCAACCCGAGCGCATGCCGATCGATGAAAACGAGCGCATCGTGCCGGGCAGCCCCTATGGCGAGAGCAAGAACCTCATCGAGCGGCAGCTGTACTGGCTGGACAAAGTCAGCGGCCTGCGTTACGCCTGTCTGCGCTATTTCAACGCTTCCGGCGCATCACCCGCCGGCCAGCGCGGTGAAGACCACCGGCGACTCGAAACCCACTTGATCCCGATCGTCCTGCAAGTAGCGTTGGGGCAGCGCGAGAAACTCATCGTCAACGGCAACGACTATCCCACACCCGATGGCACCTGCGTCCGCGACTACATCCACGTCACCGATCTGGCCCAGGCTCACATCCTGGCGCTCCGGGCGCTCGACCAGGGCAGCCGCACCTACAACCTCGGCAACGGCAACGGCTATTCGATCCTGGAAGTGCTCCAAACCGCCGAAGCCGTGACTGGGCGGAAGATCAATTACGAGTTCGGGCCGCGCCGGCCCGGCGATCCGGCCATCCTCATCGCCAGCAGCGAGAAGATCAAGCGCGAACTCGGTTGGCAGCCGCGCTTCGGCGCGCTGCGCGATATCGTCGCCACCGCCTGGGAGTGGCACCGCACACACCCGAACGGCTATAACAGCAAAGGATGAGGGATGAGGGCGGAGGGACACTTGCACCTGCGCTGGCGCGCTTGCCCCTAGCCGCAGGCGTCGGGGGCAGCGCAAGTGCAGGTGTGAAGAATTGGTTTCATCCCTCATCTTTCATCCTTTCACCATGCATATTCTCCTCAATGGCTGGTTCATCGACCAACCCAACACCGGCAGCGGGCAGTATATTCAACAACTCGCTGCCCGCCTGCCGAGACTCGCACCGCAACATACGTTTACACTCATTGTGCCCGACGGGCGTTCGTTCCAGGCCATCGACTTAACCAACCAGCTAGCCGGGGACATACTGCATGGGGATACAGGTAAACAGGTATCCAACTTCCGCAAGCTCCTCTTCGAGCAGTCCGTCATCCCGCGCGCCGCCGCCGCACTGCGCGTCGATTTGATCCACGTCCCGTACTGGGCGCCGCCCCTGCGTGCGCCGGCGCCCATCGTCGTCACGATTCACGATCTCATCCCGCTCGTGCTCAAGGCGTATCGCGGCGGCCCGCTGGTGCGGCTGTACACCGGGCTGGTGACGGCCGCTGCGCGCGGCGCGACACTGATCCTGACCGACTCGAACGCCTCACGCCGCGATATCGTCCAGCGCCTCGGCGTACCCGACTCGCGTGTGCGGACGATCTACCTGGCCGCCGACCCGAAGTTCAACCCACGGCCCGATCCGGTCGATCGCGCAGCCGTTCGCAAGAAGTACGATTTGCCCGACAACTACGTGCTGTACCTGGGCGGCTTCGATCCACGCAAGAACGTCGAAGCGGCGTTACAGGTGTATACGTGGGGACAGGACGCTATCGGGTACACCCACCCGCTCGTCGTCGCCGGCCGGCTGCCGGAAAAGAGCCACGGCTTCTTCGCCGACCCGCGCGCGATCGCCCGCCAGATCGAAGTCGAAGACGTGGTACGCTTCATCGGCGAGGTCGACGCCGAAGATAAAGCGGCGTTGTACCAGGGTGCGGCCGCCTTCCTGTATCCCTCGCGCTACGAAGGCTTCGGTTTGCCCGCGCTCGAAGCGCTGGCCTGCGGCGTGCCGGTTGTCGGTTCCAACGCTGCATCGATTCCCGAAGTCGTCGGCGCTGCCGGCTCACTCGTCGATCCTGACGACGCGCGGGCGATGGCCGGGGCGCTGATCGCAATCGTCACCGAGCCGCCCTTGCGCCAGGCGCTCAGCGCGCGCGCGCTGAAGCAAGCCGCCAAATTCGCGTGGGATAAGACTGTGCGCGAGACGGTCGAAGCGTATGAGTCGGTGCAGATCCGCTAACACGTGCTGTGCAGTGCTAAGTCTCCGCGAATGAACGCGAAAAGATCAGTATTCAGCATCCCGCAATCTGCAATCGACCTGGCGCTGTTCGCCTCCTCGCTCTTACTCTACGCGCTAACGCTAACCCCCTCTGTCCTGTCTGCCGACAACGGCGAGTTCCAGCTGGTCGCCTGGAAGCTCGGCATCGCCCATCCACCCGGTTACCCACTGTATACAATCGTCGGATTCCTGTTCTCGCGATTCTTCACCTCGCCGGCTTTCGCGCTCAACCTCTTCAGCGCGATCCTCGCCGCGTTTACACTCGTGCTCGTCAGCCGTGCGGTCCGAATCGCAACTGGATCAATCATAGGTGGTCTCGCCGCAGCCATCATCCTCGGCACATCGACCACGTTCTGGGCGCAGGCGACCACCGCCAACATCCGCATGCCGACCGCGCTGTTCACGGCCGGGTGTGTGTATGCCCTGATGGGCTGCCACAAATCGGTACATGCATCGGCATCTGGAGACACTTGCACCTGCGCTGGTGCGCTTGCCCCCAGCCGCAGGCGTCGGGGGCAGCGCAAGTGCAGGTGTGCCTCCTACAAGATCGATGTGGAAGGCGATGTGGGAGGCGATGTGGGAGGCGACTCCAGTCGCCGACGCTATCTCACCCAATTCGCCCTCGCCTTTTCCCTCGGCCTCGGCCATCATCCATCGATTCTGTTTCCCGGTATCTTCTTCGTCGTCTATTTGCTGCTGGTCGATCCAGCACTAGTCAAACAGCCGCGCCGCTGGCTTCGACCCGTGCTCGTATTTCTACTGGGTTTGACCGTCCTCGTATACCTGCCCATTCGCGGCGCGACCGGCGGCGCACTGGCCGATGGCGAACCGACGACCTCGCTGGCCCAACCCGATAAGTTCCTCGATTACATCCTGGCGCGCGGCTTCGAAGGCGATTTCTTCTATTTCCTCAACACCCGACCCGACCTGCTCGGCGATCGGCTGGCGTTACTGCCGACGCTGTTCAACTTTCAGTTCAATCTCGGCGTGATGGTTCTGGCTGGCATCGGCAGCTGGAAGTGCCTCCTACAGAGATGGCGCTTGCTCGTTTTGCTCCTCGGCGGAATCCTCCTTCACACGTTCGTCGCGTTGACCTACCGCGCGCCGCAGACGGTCGAGTACCTGTTGCCGGCCTACGTGCTATTGGCGATCTTGATCGGGTGCGGTATTCGATCGGTAATAACGAACCCCCGTCGCGATGCTCCGGGGGCAGGTGACGAACCCCCGCTGCTGCACAGCGACCCCAGCCCTTCGGGCGGGGCAGGTGGCAGGCGACGAAAGACGGAGAGCGCCTTCGTCCTTCGTCTCCCGTCCTTCGTCTCTTATGGATTAGTGCTACTCGCCCTCGGCGTTGGCCTCGCGCAAGGAATCTCCAACCTTCCCTCCTTCGTCTGGCTCTCCCAGAACGAAGACACCCGCGCTTACGCCGAATCGCTCTTGAACGACGCCCCGCCCAACGCGGTTATTCTTTCCAACTGGCATTGGGCCAACCCTATGTGGTATCTGCAACAGGTCGAAGGCTTACGGCCCGATGTTGCGGTGATGTACGTGTTCCCGCGCGGCGAGCCGCTGCCGGTTTCCTGGCTGAACAGTATCAGTGAATCGCTCGCAACCGGCCGCCCGGTCGTGGTCGATATGTTCTTCCGCGATGAATTCAGCGCTTCGCCCTATATCTTCGAACCGATCAGCCGTGAAGCCTTCCTGGTACGCCAATCCCCAATTACCGATTCCCAATTTCCAATACCAGATTTGACCCCGCTCGAAGCCCGCTTTGCCGATCGATTCACTCTCCTCGGCTACCGTTTGCTCGACACTCACACCTCGCCCGGCGAACCGCTCACCCTCTTCCTCGCCTGGCGCGTTGAAACGCAGCCCGACCGTGATTACTCGTTCTTCGTGCATCTCGTCGATTCGACCGGGCGCGTCATCGGCCAATCCGATCGTACCCTGCCGACCACACGCCACCGTTCCGGCGATGCAATCGTCGAGCGATTCTTCGTCGCGCCTCTAGTGGATACCGCGCCGGGCGAATACGCGCTTGTCACCGGCATCTACTCCAGCGAGAACGGCGCCATCGTTCAGGTGGGCGATCGCGTTCAAGTTGCATCGGCTACCATCCAACCATCCAACCATCCAACAAACTATCCGACCATTCAACCAACTTCGCCCGCCATCCCCCTCGCCCACGGCATCTACTTCCTCGATCCACTTCCGTATCCGCAGGCGTCCACGCTCCCCCCCGGCAGTCGCCTCACGCTCGACTTGCACTTCCGCGCCACCCGCCCGCTGACGCGCGATTTTGTCGTCTCAGTGCAAATGGTCGGGCAAGGTCAGGCCTGGAAAGTCACGTCGGATTCAGTGCCCGCGCTCGGCGCGATCCCGACGCTGAAGTGGATCGCTGGATCGGAGATCGTCGATCGGCACGTCATCGACATCCCCGCCGATGCGCCGCCTGGCCCGGCGACGATCTCGCTCATCCTGTACGACAGCTTCACGCAACAACCGCTGGCCCTGCTCGACGAGCAACTGATCCAACACGGCGCCTCCATCTCACTTGGCACGTGGCACATCGCACCTTAGAGTAAATTCCACTTTGGTTTACGCTCCGCTATGTTCGGCGCAGGTCTCCCGACCGCGCCGCTGGTCGGGTCAGGAGACCCGACCAGAACTTGCTTGAGCCGCAACCCATAGGAAACCGCTATAATAGCTCCCATGCTCCACACGTGGGCCTCCAACTTCATGCTATAATCCACCCGCCTGCCCTGCTCCGGGGCAATTTTTTGCGACAGCGATGAAGATCAAAGCGACTAACTTGCTCAAAATCGGCGTCAGCCTCGCGCTGCTGATCGTCGTCATCGTGAGTGTCGGCGCCGATAACCTGCTCGCTGTGTTGCGCGGCATCGATCTGGGTTGGTTCGCCTTGGCGCTGGCGATACACCTGATCGGCATTGCCATCCGCGCCTATCGCTGGTGGCTGTTGGTCGCGGCGCTGGGGACGCCGGTCTCGTTCAAACGCTTGCTGTACCTCTACTTCGTCGGAAACTTCTTCAGCACCGCCTTGCCCATCCCCACCGGCATCGGCGGCGACGTGGTCAAGATTCTCGAACTGTCGCCGGAGCGCGGCGGCGCGCACGCCTTCAGCACCGTCTTCGCCGATCGATTGACCGGCCTGCTCGGCTCCTCCTTGATCGCGCTCGTCGTCGCGCTGATCGATCCGGCCGATATGCCGCCCGATGTGTCGGCCCTGGTCGTCGTCGTATCGGGCGGCATCTTGTTGGCGACGCTGCTCTTGACGCAAGGGCGTCGGTTCGATCGCCTCATCGCGCCCGGCCGGTTTTTCGCGCATCTGCCGTTTCAGGCGCGTCTCCACAAGTTATATGTGGCGCTCACTTCGTACTCGTTCGGCGCGATCGCCCGCTCGACGCTCGTCTCGCTGCCCTTCACGGCAACGTTGATCGCAACGCAGTACATTCTGTCGCTCGCGCTCGGTCTCAATATCGACGTGCGTTACTTCGTGCTGTTCACGCCGCTCGTCGCGTTGACCCAAGCGCTGCCGATCTCGCTCAACGGCCTGGGCGTGCGCGAAGGCGCATACAGCGTGCTGTTTGGATCGGTTGGGGTGGCCGGCTCGTCCGCCGTCGCTCTATCGTTGTTGTACTACGTGGTCCGCTTGATCAGCGGCTTGCTGGGCGGCGCCTTGTACGTCATCGGGAACTTGCGCAGTCAAAACGCCGGGCAACTGGCGGAAACTAACAAAGCAACTCGCTGAACTCATGACGCTTTACCACTCGCTTAAAATCAAGCTGCTGCGCCCCAAGGTCATGCGGCGACGCACGCAGGTGTACGTCATCTCCTACCCCAAGTCCGGCCGAACCTGGCTCAAAGTGCTGATCGGGAAAGCGGTGTGCCTGAAATTCGGCCTGCCCGATTCCATGCTGCTCGAAACCTTCGAGCTGACCGAAGCCGCCGGGCTGCTGCCGACACACTTCACGCACGACTACTCGGAAATCCTGAGCGGGCTGCCCTATTACGCATTGCCCGCCGTCAAGTCCGAGTATGCCGATAAGAAAGTGATCTTCGTCGTGCGCGATGTCAAAGACGTCCTGGTCTCCAGTTATTTCCAGGCGACGAAGCGAACCTACAAGTACACCGGCTCTCTGTCGGACTTTATCCGCAACGAGAAGTACGGCGTCAAGAAGGTGGTGACGTTCTACAATATCTGGTATCGGAACCGGCACGTCCCTGAAGAGTTCTTGTTGTTGCGGTACGAAGAGATGCATCGGCAGCCTGAAGACATTCTAGCCCAAACGCTGCGCCTGATGGGACTCGCCGAAGTCGAGCGTTCCATACTGAAAGAAGCGATCGCTTTCGCCGGCTTCGAGAATATGAAGAAAATGGAAGCCAACGGCTACTTCAAAGACCCCAAGATGCGGCCCGGCAACTTAAACGACGAGGAAAGTTTCAAGGTGCGCAAAGGCGTCGTGGGCGGCTATCGCGCCTATTTGAGTGAATCCGATATCGAGTACATCGATCAAACGATGGAAGAGTTAGGTTGTCCATTTGTGCAGACACATTCGATCAGTGTAGGATAGCTTATGATCGTTTCTACGCCTCCTCGGTAAACAGGCGCCGAGCGAAAGAAACGACACCACGGAACCACCCCTGGTAGTCAGTCCATTTGTTTTTGATGGGTAGCCTAGGGCCGTGTGCCCGCCGAAGGCGCCCACAATCCCACACGGGGGCGCAAGCAGGGGGCTAGGCTACAGGCCATCACTCTCAGATGGCCTGACCACTAGTATTGAGCACTCGAAAGATGGGTAGAAAGACTTCGACGAAACTGAAGACCGGGAAGAAAGTCCAAGAGCCGGCGGCGCAGTACACCCGAAGCAAGGAGATTCCGGTTTTCTTCGGCCAACCCGTGCTCAAAGGCGCATACGCCCGAATCGATTCGGCGCAACTCAATCCAGAATCGCCTGCTCTGTTCTACTCGCACCCTAATGGAGAAATCTGGACAGGAGATGCAGTCAGTTGGTTACGATCTCTGGAAAGTGCATCGGTGGATTTGATTTTTGCCGATCCACCTTACAACATCAAGAAGGCAGAGTGGGACACGTTTGAATCGCAGCAAGACTACGTTAACTGGTCACTCGAATGGATTGAGCAGGCGGCTCGCGTACTGAAATCAACCGGCACACTCTACATCTGCGGGTTTTCAGAAATCCTGGCCGATCTCAAGCTGCCTGCATCCCGCTTCTTTCGCGGCTGCCGCTGGCTGGTGTGGCATTACAAGAACAAAGCCAACCTTGGCTCCGACTGGGGTCGGTCACACGAGAGCATGCTGCATTTCAGGAAAAGCAAGCGTTTCACCTTCAACACTGATGAGGTGCGGATCCCGTATGGGAATCACACACTAAAATATCCTGAGCATCCGCAGGCTGAGACCAGCCAATATGGCAAGAGCACAACTGATAAGAATCGGCTGTGGCAACCACACCCCAAAGGGGCCAAACCCAAAGACGTTCTTGAAATTCCCACGACCTGTAATGGAATGCACGAGAAGACGCCTCATCCCACTCAGAAGCCTGAAGAACTTTTGAGAAAAATCGTGTTGGCGTCTTCGAGTCCCGGCGATCTGATCATCGATCCATTCCTGGGATCGGGTACAACCGTCGTAGCCGCCGAGCAGCTGAAGCGTAAATGGAAGGGATGTGACCTTTCACTGGAGTACTGCCAATGGGCTGCCCGGCGAGTTGAGTTGGTGGAAGACTGGCCGATCGCGAAGTGGCTTCGATACGATTTGGAGAACGCCGAGCGAAGGAAATCCATCCGATGAAAGAGGTAACGTTGGAGGACCTCCAGGAGAGCGTTCAGGATAAGCTCGCTTTCAGGACTCTAGCGGATTATTGCACGATTTGTCGCGCCTTCTTGGCCTTCGTCAAGAAGACCCGCCCGACGCGCATTGTATCTCCTTCTCACCTCAGTTACATCTTTTATCAATATGGTGAGGCATACGGGCACAAGATCACCCGCCCGCTCAACGCGAATCTGTTTATCGACTCGTCGATCAACTTCAAGCGCGCATTCGACAGGTTCATGACCTTTCTCGCCGACCTCAAGCGTCTTCAGAAGGCCGTAGTCAATCGGGCGGGGAGCAAGCAGTACATAGCGTCCAGAGAGATTAATAATGTGCCGGTCATCGCTATCTTTCTCCACGATGTTCAACGCGCTCAGAGGGGCAATAGCATTTTTGGAATCAACTCAACCTTCAAAAGCAATCACTTTCTAGGCTACACGGTTGCTTTGAATAAACTGGACGGTGTCTACTACGTTGATCCCCGTCCGGAAATGCTCACGAATGCAAGACTGCGAGAGCAAATACATGACTTCCAGCAATTCCTTGTAAGCGACCTGTGGCTACTCTCAGGCGGGTGATGGAAATGAGCGCACCTGTTACTGAGTTACTTGACCTCTCCCTCGTCATACCCGCCTACAATGAGGCCGCCTCGCTGCCCGGCTTACTTACCGAGCTCCGCGCCGCGCTGTCGCATCTGGACAAGACTTACGAAGTGATCGTCGTCGACGACGGCAGCACCGATGGCACGTTTCAAGTCTTGAAACAGCTGGCCGAGGCAGATCCCTGCTTGATCGCCGTGCAGTTGCGTCGCAATTTCGGTCAGACGGCCGCCTTCGCCGCCGGCTTCAACCTGGCGCAAGGCGAAGTCATCGTCACGCTGGACGCCGACGGCCAAAACGACCCGGCCGACATTCTCGCGCTGCTGGCGAAGATCGACGCGGGCTACGATATCGCATCGGGCTGGCGAGTGAATCGCAAAGAGCCGTTTATCACACGCCGCATCCCGTCGCTGATCGCCAATTGGATTCTGGCGCGGCGCAGCGGCGTCCGGCTGCACGATTCGGGCTGCTCGCTCAAAGCCTACCGGCGCGAAGTGGTCAAGCATGTGCGCTTGTACGGCGAGATGCATCGCTTCATCCCGGCGCTGGCTTCGGGCATGGGCGTCACCGCCGCCGAAGTGCCGGTGAACGATCGCGCGCGCCAGTTCGGCAAAAGCAAATACGGCCTCTCGCGCACGTTCCGCGTGATCCTCGACCTGTTCACGCTCAATTTCCTGCTCGGCTTTCAGGCCAGACCGATGCAGTTGTTCGGCGGGCTGGGCCTGCTCACCGGGGGCGCCGGGTTCCTGATCCTGCTCTATCTCACCTATTTGAAGCTCACGCAAAACGTGCTGTTGAGCAACCGCCCGATCTTATGGTTGGGCGTGATGCTCGTCATCATCGGCGTGCAGTTCATGTTCTTCGGCTTGATCGCCGAAATGATGACGCGCATCTATCACGAATCGACGAACACACAAACCTACACGATTCGCCAGATCGTCCACAACCAACTCACCAGCCAACCAGCCAACTATCCAACCGACCAATTACCCACCCACCCCGCTCACGATCTCCCGCGCCATGAAGCTACTCAGCATCGGCCTTGACGGGGCCACACTCGATCTGATCAAGCCGTGGGCCGCGCAAGGCCACTTGCCCGCGCTCGCGCAGCTCATGCACGACGGCGTGACCGGCCCGCTCGAATCGACGCTGCCGCCCGTCACCTCGCCGGCCTGGCCCACCTTCATGACCGGCAAGAATCCCGGCAAGCACGGCGTGTTCGATTTCATCCGGCCCAGCGCCGGCACGTTCGAGATGGTCAACGCCTCGCAAATCGACGGCAAGCTGCTGTGGGAAATCCTCAGCGAAGCCGGTTACTCGGTCGGCGTGCTCAATGTGCCGATCACCTACCCGCCCCGCGCGGTGAACGGCTATCTGGTTCCCGGCCTGCTGGCGCCCGATCAGGGTCTCACCACCTACCCGCCCGATCTGCTCAAGCCTTACCGCGCCGAATTGGGCCGCTACCGCCTCACGCCCGATGTGCAGTTCAGCGCCGGCCAAGAAGACGAATTCATCGCCGATATTCACGACCTGATCGATACGCAGTTGCGCTACGCGCTGCGCCTGCTGCACGACTATCCGACCGACGTGTTGATGCTGCACTTCCTGGCCAGCGACAACGCTTCACACGCGCTGTGGCGCTACATGGACCCGACCCATCCGCGTCACGATCCGGCGCTCGCCGCGAAATACGGCGCTGCCCTGCTCAACGTTTACAAGCACCTCGACACCGCCGTTCAGACTCTGAATGCAGAATGCAGAATGCAGAATGCAGAAATAGCGAACATCGTCGTCATGTCCGACCACGGCTTTGGGCCGCTGCACCGCACGGTCAACCTCAACATGCTGTTCCTGGAGACCGGGCTGATGCGCCTCAAGTCGAACGCGCTCACGCGCCTGCGCTACGCCATGTTCAAGCGCGGCCTGACGCCAAAGAGTGTGTATCGCCTGCTCGAAAAAATCGGGGTGCAGAACCTCACCGCCCGCGTCAGCCGCCAGACGCGCAATCAAATGGTCGGCAAGTTCCTATCGTTCGAGGACGTGGATTGGTCGCGCACCGTCGCTTACTCCATGGGGCACGTCGGGCAGGTGTATCTCAATCTCCAGGGCCGCGAGCCTCAAGGCATTGTCGAGCCGTCCGATTATCAGGCGACGCGCCAGCGGGTCGTCGAGGTGTTGAACGCGCTGCACGATCCGGATACGGGCCGGCCCCTGGTCGATCGCATCATCCCGCGCGAAGCAGCCGCGTCGGGGCCGTATCTCGATCGGGCGCCCGACCTGCATCTCGTGCTCGACGGCTACCGCGCCATCGCCTTCCCGCTGTTCGCCGCCGAGGGCCAGATCGTCACGCAGCAAATTCGCGGCGATTCGGGCTGCCATCGCTTGCACGGCGTTCTCATCGCCAGCGGCCCGGCCTTTGCGCGCGGCGCGATCGAAGGTGCGCGCCTCATCGATCTCGCCCCGACGATCCTGCACCTGCTGGGTGTGCCCGTCCCCGCCGATATGGATGGCCGCGTCCTGGCCGAAGCGCTCTCGGACGATCTGCGCGCCCGCGCCGTCACGACGACCGAGGCAAGCGCCTACACGACCGCGCAGGTCGATCTCAGCGCCGACGAGCAGGCCGAAGTCGAAGAACGGCTGCGCGCGCTGGGCTACCTGGGCTAAACGATCCACGAAGGACACGAAGAAACACTAAGTTAAGAAAGCCTCGCTGACTCGCTGATTCGCACATGCGTCCTTCATCCTTCACCCTACTCATCCTCATCGCCATTGGCCTCGTGCTTACCGCCCCACTCCTCCAGGGCCAGACGCTCTGCACCGACGACGGCGCGCTGCACATCTACCGCACCGTCGCGCTCGATCGCGCCGTCCACGATGGGGTTCTATTCCCGCGCTGGTTCCCCGACCTGGCTTACGGTTACGGCTTCCCCTTCTTCGTGTATCGCGAACCGCTGGGCTATTACCTGTTGGAAGGATTACACCTGCTTGGCGTCAGCGCGCCAAACGCCTTCAACCTGGTGTTGGCGGGCAGCGTGATCCTGTCCGGCATCGCCATGTTCCTGCTGGCGCGCGACATCTTTGGGGCGCGGGGCGGGCTGCTCGCCGGCCTCGCCTACATGAGCGCGCCCTATCTGCTCATCGGCTCGATCGTACGCGGCAACTTGCCGGAGGTCATCGCCTTTGCGCTGATGCCGCTGATCTTGTTTTGTTTCCGACGGCTGATCTTGTTGAGGCAGACGCGCTACTTCGTCGCTTCAATCTTGACCTATGCTGCACTGTTCTTGACGCACAACATCTCCAGCCTACTGTTCACGCCGCTGCTGCTGGCGTACCTTGCGCTTCTGGGCCGGCTTGAAGCCAGAAACCAGGTTTCTTCGGGAAACCTGGTTTCTATAAGCCATCTGCGATATGCCATAAGCGCCGTAGCCCTCACCCTCGCGCTCACCGTCTTCTTCTGGTTCCCCGCCATCGCCGAGCAAGATCAGGCGCAGCTATACCTGACGCACTCGGCGCGCGGCAACGATTATCATTTTAACTTCATCGGCTTGCGTGAGCTGCTCGGCGGCCCCGGCTCGTCCGACCCGAACCTGCTCAATCCGCCGCGGCGCATCGTCTTCGGTTGGCCGCAACTCGCGCTGGCCGCGCTGGGCTTACTGGCCTACCGGCGGGCACGGGGACGCGAGCAACGGGCGATCATCGTCGCGGCGGCGATTGCAACTTTGGCGCTTGCCTTCATGGCGTTGCCCGCTTCGCTGCCGCTGTGGGACAGACTGCCATTGATCCGATTCGTCCAATTCCCCTGGCGCTTCGTCGGCCGCGCGATCCTGCCTGCTGCCCTGCTGGCCGGGGCAGTATTCTTACCGCAGCGAGCGCAGAGAAATGTCAATGACAACTCTGCGTTCTCTGCGTCCTCTGCGGTTAAATCTATCCCCTTTGGAATTGCTGCTTTCGTAGTCTTACTCTTCACCGCGCCGCTCAGCTACCCGCGCGCGTGCCCCACGCCATACGATTTGGATATCAACGACGTGTTCGCCTACGAGCGCGCCACCGGCCACATCGGCGTCGATCCGTTGGGCGCGTACCTGCCGCGCACCGTCGTCGAGCGTCCAACCGGATCGCCGCTCGAAGCGCAGTACGCCGCCGGAACAACCATCGAACGGTTCGATACGACGACCTTGCCCGACGGTGCGCGCCTGCTCGCTGCCGACTACGGCCCCACCCGCGCCGACCTCGTCGTTTCCACCCCGGCCGATTTCACGGCAACCTATCTGGCGTTCAATTTTTCCGGCTGGCAGGTGTGGATCGACGATCAACCCGTCGCGACTCATCCCACCGACCCGACCGGCTTGATCGCCTTCGACGTGCCATCCGGCGAGCACCGTATCCGCATCGCGTTCGGCGAGTCGCCCCAACGCGCGCTTGCCGATGGCGTATCGCTGATCGCGCTGATCGCCGCCATTGTATCGGTTGCCATTTTCTATCGGCGCTCGCGCCTATCGCCTGTCGCTCGTCACGAGGCGCCCATCGCCGATACTGCGCTAAACGCCTCACGCTTCACGTTTCACGTTTCACTATCCACACTCCTCGCCCTAGCCGCCTTCCTTTTCGTCAAGGCGCTCTTCATCGACCCCGGCCTCACGCCGCTGCGCGCCACTCGCCTGAATGGCAACCCGCTGGCCGGCGTCGCGCATCCGCTCGACCTGACCTTCGGCGATCAGCTGCGTTTGTTGGGTTACGAGACAAGCGCCGTCACGACCCGGCCGGGCGAGATCATCCGCGTCGATTTGTATTGGACCGCGCTGCGCCCGCTCGCCGCAGCCTATCAGGCCGAGGTCGGTATCGCCGGCGCGGACGGCTGGCCGTGGAGTCCCAAGCACGCCGAGCGCCCGCGCGACCACACCGACTATCCCACTACACCGCTGTGGCCGCCCGGTGGATACGTCGTCGATAGTTTTGAGGTTGAGGTATTGCCCGGCACACCGCCTGGAGATTACGACATCGTCGTTCAGGTCTTCGACCGGAACACGCTCGCGCCGCTGCAACCGAGCGCCGCGCCGATCGGCTCGATGCGCATCGAGCGCGCCACGCGCTCCTTCGATGTCCAACAGCTGCGCATCTATGGCGGCGAGCGCCTCGCACTCGATCCCGGCCTGACGCTGCTCGGCTATAACATCGACCGCGTCGATACGGTTCCCGGCGAGAGCGTCTTGCTCACGTTCTTCTGGCAGGCCGAGCGCGCGCCGCAGACCGATCGCGCGTTTCGCGTCGAGTTAGCGAACGCCTCGAACGAGATGCTGGCAAGTCAAGATGTGGTAGTTGGAGGTCAGGGCTATCCCACTTCGCGCTGGAGCGCCGGGGAGCAGATCATCTCGCTGGTGACGCTGCGCGTGCCGGCCGCCGCGCCATCGGGCGAGTATCACTGGCGCGGCGCCTTGCTCGACGCCGCCGGGCAACCGGCAGCGACCTTTGAAATGCGGCCAGCGTTTCGGGTTGATGCGCCGGAGCGATCATTCGATATTCCAACGATAGCAAATTCGTTGAGATTAGCGCTTGGGGAATTTGCGACGCTGCTGGGGTTCGATCTGGCAACCGATCGTGTGTCACCCGGCGATGCGATCGAGCTGACGCTGTACTGGCAGGCGCGCGCCGAGACGGAGACTTCGTACAAAGTATTCGTGCATCTTGTGAACGCTGAAGGGCGTGTCGTTGCGCAGGCCGACGCCGCGCCGGTGAACGGCGCGCGCCCGACAACCGGCTGGCTACCGGGCGAGGTGATCGCCGACCGCTATGCCATCACACTGCCCGGCGATCTCGCGCCCGGCGAATATCGCATCGTCGCGGGGATGTACGATCCGGAATCGAATGCGCGCTTGAAAACGACTGCTGGAGATGAAGCCGTCGCGCTCGCAGCAATCACCGTAATCTCCAATCTCCAATAACCTATCCAGGCAATCCCGCCGTCGTGTAATTTGCCTTCAGCCATTCGTACATCAACACCCCGCCGGCCACGGCCACGTTGAGCGATTCGGCTTTGCCGGCGATTGGCAGACGCGCCCAGGCATCGATGTGGCCGCGCACATCGTCCGAAAGTCCGCGCGCTTCGTTGCCCAAAACGAGCGCGACGCCGCCATCTAACACGCCCTGGCCCCACTCCGCACCCGATTGCGCATCTGCACCGACACGCCGCAGGCCGGACTGGCGTAGCCAATCGAACAGCGCGGGCAGGTCGGTTGTGCGCGCCAGCGGCACGTTGAACAACGACCCCATGCTGCCGCGCACGGTTTTGAGATCGAAGGGATCGACGCACGGCTCGATCAGAATGACCGCTGCCGCGCCCACCGCATCGGCCGTGCGGATCAGCGTCCCGGTATTGCCGGGGTCCTGCAACCGATCCAGCACGAGGACGAGTTCCCGGCCGGTCAAGCGGATTTCGTCGAGTGAGGTTTCAAACAAGGCAAACGTCGCCACCAGGCCCTGCGGCGTATCGCGCTCCGAGAGCGTCTGCATGACGTTCGGCGACACCGGCACGAGTTCGGCCCCGGTCTGCCGAAACCGCTTCAGCAAAGCGCGCGCTTCGGTTCCCTCGAACTGTTCCTCGCAGTAAAACACCTCGACCGGGCGCGCGCCGGCGTCCAGCGCCATGTGCAACAACTGCAAGCCTTCTACCAGGAAACGGCCTTGCTCCCGGCGCTGCTTGCGCTGATCCAGCTTGCGCGCTTCGACGATGCGCGGGTTGCGCGCGCTGGTGATGAGGAGGGCTTCGCGGCTCGGCATCGCGCTAACACTCCGCGCCGTTCGGGGCCCGGCGCGTAATCGATTGATCGGCGCCCGCTCGATCCCGTCCCTGCTCTCGAGTGACGTCTTGCTCCTGGGGTGGCCGCGCCTCACGCGCGTCGATCCGATTGAGCCGATCTAACAGCTGCAACAGTTCGGCATTCGCTGGGATATCGCGCATCGACCGGCTGTAATGGGCGTAGCGCACCCGACCGGCTTTATCGATCATGATCTGCGCGGGCATCCGGCCCAGCTTGAGCAAGTTTACTTCCTGTCCGTATAAATTGAGCACGTGCATTTTGGGATCGGGCAAGCCGGCAAACGGAAGTTTTTCTTTACGCCAGTACGTTTCAAACGCGCGCGGCCCATCGGGGCCGACCACGATCACCTCGGCGTCGCGCTCCACAAACTTTGGGTAGTCCCGACGCAACTGCGCCAGGCGCCGGCGGCAATACATTCAGGCAAAGCCCCGGTTGAACACCAGCACGATATTCTTGTTCCCGGCGTAATCCGACAAGCGCACGCTTCGGCCTTTGAAATCGTCCAGCGCGAAATCCGGCGCTTCGGCATTCAACTTTACACGTGGCATGAAGTCTTTTCCTACAGCGGATTCCACTTGGCTTTACGGATTACGGAATACTGCATGCCCGTGTTTCCGATGATTCCCGTAAAGCGCATCCCACTCCGCTGCGCTACGGGGACTGTAGTTCCGTAAATCAACAGGGATAGTAGTTTAGCCCCCTGCTTGCGCCCCCGTGTGGGGTTGTGGGCGTGCAACGGGCACAAGGCCCTACACTACGGCGCACGTGTTCAATACAGGAGCGAAACGGTCATAGCTGCCGCTTGTGATCGCTGGCCTGATCCAAGACAGCTACTTCATCCGGCTTCAGCGACCAGCCCAACGCGCCCGCATTATCTTGCACCTGCGCCGCGTTCTTCACGCCGGGGATGGGGACCGCGCCTTTGTAGATGAGCCAGTTAAGCGCAACCTGCGACGGCGTCTTGCCGTGCCGCGCGCCAATCTCGCGCAGGCGTGCCACGAGCGGTTGGATGGAGGTCAAGGCCTGGCCGCGCCAGCGGCGGCCGCGCAGTCCTGGCGGCGGGTGGCCGGGCGCATACTTACCGGTCAACAGGCCCTTGGCCAAGGGGCTATACGCGATGAGCGTCACGTTCAGTTCACGGCAGGCCGCCAGTAAACCGTTGCGCTCCGGCGCTCGATGCAACAAGCTGTACTCTACTTGATTGGAGGTGAGCGCCACACCGCGCCGGGCGAGTGTCGCATGCGCACGCCGCAGCTGTTCGACGTTGAAGTTCGACACGCCGACCGCGCGCGTCAAGCCCGCCTCCACCGCATCGGCTAACGCATCCGCCCAGGTTTCAATCGAGCGCGGCGGCATCGGCCAGTGAACCTGGTACAGATCGACGCGCGGCAGGCCGAGGCGCTCTAAGCTGCGCCGCAACTTATCGACCAGGTGCCGCCGTTGCAGACGCCACGGATAGGGCATGAACTTGGTGGCGACGCTGACCGGGTTACCGGACGAACGGATGAATTCGCCCAGCAAACGCTCGGATCGCCCACCCCCATACGACTCGGCCGTATCGAAAAAGTTTACCCCGGCGGCCAGCGCCGCATCGAAGGCAGCGCGCAGATCGGCGTCCGTGTAATCGCGGCCATAGCCCCACAGCAGGCGATCGCCCCACTGCCACGCGCCAAGACCCAGCGGTGGAATTTGAATCGGGCTGGGGATGAGCGTGACCCGCTGACGCTTGTGTTCCACGGTTACTCCGTCGCTCCCGCTTCCAAACTCTGAATCGCTCCGCGCACCACCTCGGCGCTGGCCCAGAGCAAGTTCTGTTCTTCGCGATAGAGCGGTACGGGGATATGCGCCAGCACGCCCGCGCCCCCCAACAGGTTCGGCAATGAAAGCGTCACGTCGCGCACCCCGGCTACTTCTTCCACCGGCGTGCAGACCGTCAGGATCGATCGCTGGTCGCGCAGGATGACGTCGACGATGCGCGCCAGCGCGCTGCCGATGCCGTAATACGTCGCGCCCTTACCGGCGATGATGTTGTACGCCGCACGCCGCACCTTTTGATCGATGTCCTGCCGCACACTTTGATCAAGCGCGATCCCTTGCCGGCGACAGTAATCTTCGAGCGGGATGCCGCCCACAGCCGCCAGCGACCACGTCAACACTTCCGAATCGCCGTGCTCGCCGACGACGTAGCCGTGAATGTGCTGCGCATCGACGCCCAGGTAGCGCCCGAGCAGCGTCCGGAAACGCGCGGTGTCGAGCGTGGTGCCCGATCCGATCACGCGGCTCGACGGTACACCGTGGGCGGCGGCGTAGCGCGCCGCCAGGTGCGTCATGACGTCGACCGGGTTGGTGGCGACGAGCAGCACGGCTTCGGGGGCGTGCGTCATAATCTGCGGCACGATCTGCTGGAACACCGCCGCGTTGCGCTCCAGCAGTTGGAGCCGGGTTTCGCCGGGACGCTGCGCCACCCCGGCGGTGATGATCACCACGCGGCTGCCCGACAACGCGGCGTAATCGCCGGCCGACACATTCAAGGGATGCGCGAAGGGGACGGCGTGCAGAATATCGTCGGCCTCGGCCTGCGCGCGTGCGGTGTTGAGATCGACCAAAACAATTTCGCGGCCAACGCCGCGCATCACCAGCGCATACGCCGCGGTCGCGCCGACCAGGCCGCTGCCGACAATTCCGATTTTCATGCAAGCTCCTTTTTCCGCCGCTCGTAGCCCGCGTCCTCGCGGGCGTATCCTTTTGACCACGGATTTCACGGATAGCGCGGATTGTTTTTTACGATTTTAACATCCGTGAACTCCGTGTCATCCGTGGCTCCTTTTCTTCAGCAGATCGCGCAACGCCGACTCCACCTCGGGGAAACGGAAGGTGAAGCCCAGGTCGAGCAGGCGGCGCGGGATGGGCCGCTGTCCTTCGAGCACGACGACCGACTTTTCACCCAACATCAGACGCAGGAGAAGGCCGGGAGTCGGGAAAAAAGAGGGACGGCGCACGACGCGCCCAATCGTTTTGGCCAGCTCGGCATTCCGGATCGGCTGGGGCGCGGTCAGGTTGAAGGCGCCTTTCGCGGCGGGCGTATCGATCAGGAAGCGCATCGCCCGAATTTCATCTTCAATATGAATCCAGGAGAACCACTGCCGGCCGCGGCCGAGCTTGCCGCCGACGAAGAACTTGAACGGCAGCAGCATCACCGAGAGGATACCGCCCTTGCCGCTCAACACGACGCCCGAACGAGTGACGACCCGGCGCACGCCCAGCATTTCAACCGGCAGGGTAGAGTTGGCCCAGTCCCAGACTACGCGCGCCAGAAAATCATTGCCGCGCGGCATGTCTTCGGTGAGTTCTTCGTCGCGGAGCGTGCCGTAGTAGCCGACGGCAGCGGCCTGGATTAAAACACGCGGCTTGCGCCGGGCCGCCTCGATCGCCGCGACCACCGCCTGACCGGCATGCACGCGGCTGTCGAGGATGCGCTGCTTGCGCCGGCTCGTCCAACGCTTGAAAAAAATCTCAAACAGGTTTGTGCCTGCGAAGTTCTCACCGGCCAGGTTGACAATCGCGTCTGCGCCATCGGCCAGGCGGCCCCAGCCGTTGGCCGTGCGCGCATCCCACTGCTGAGCGCGCACGCCCGGTGGAAGTCGCACCGTGTTTTCAGGCTCGCGCGTCAGCACGATCACTTCATGCTGATCGGCGGCCAGGCTCGTAGCCAGCGCTCGACCGATCAACCCGGCGCCGCCGGTGATGATGACACGCATCGCTTTGCCTCCTCCCCAATTCGATCCCAATCGGTGCGAGAGATGTGGCGTCGCCTATATCTTAGCGCAATTGCTTGGATTTTGCCTACAGAAAGCGAACAGCGCCGAGAGCGGCGCGCTCTTTGGCGCTGTTCGCATTTTGCCTGTTTCCGGTGGGCCTCTACTGCTGCGCGCCGCACTCGGGGCAGAATTTCACGCCGGCCTGAATCGGTTTACCGCAGCCGGTGCAGAACTTCTGCTGCGCGACCGGCTTACCGCACTCGCCGCAGAACTTTCCGCCCGTCAAACGCGCGCCGCAATGCGGACAGGTTCCCGCTATCGTCTGCTTAAACTTGTCAGCCGAAACGTAATCGACCGTGCGCGCCTTTTCACGCGCATCTTCGATCGCCGCCCCCACCTGCGCCGCCGAGTACTCCGACTCCAGGTCGGGCGCGCAGTCCAGGCACAGGCCGCGTTCGGCGTTCCAACACGTATCGTCCACCCATTTACTGCAACGGCGACACTGGCGGAAGTGCGGCTTCATCGCTTCGATGGCGCGCTCAAACGCCTCGTCGTGCTGCTTTTCCCAGGCGGCCGAGTGCGCCCGATCGCCGATTTGCGCCGCCGAGCCGAAGATCCCGCCGAAGAGGTTGGCGGCTGCATCGAGCGCCTGGCTGGCCAGGCCCGTCGCGGAATTCTCGAACTTGCTCTGATAACCGCTCCCGCAGCGGTCGCAGAAAAACTCGAACTGGAAGCCGCTGTCGGTAGATCGATCGTGGTAGTTGCGCGTGAATTTGATGAGGGTCATGTTGATCTCCTGAAGAGCGTGGGCAGAATCTTACAACGAGTCGCGGGGAACTGCAATCGGCGTGGGGCTGGCCGCTGGCCGAAACTGTGACATTTGTCGGAGGGCGGTTGGTGGAATGGCACTTTATTTCGAGTGTCGAGAGTGGCAAGATGGGCTACGCAGGCAGATGCTCCGGGCAAATTCTCAAGCGAGAGGCATGCGATGAAAGACATACTACGCGAGGGAGAGAAACTGTTGTATCATCACAAGCGGGTCGGGCTGGCGGTCTATAAATCGGCGCCGACGATCCACGCCGCCGGCTCGGTGCCCGGCCTGCATCATATCGAGCTGCTGGTGACCGATCGCCGCGTCATCATTCGCGGCGCGATCCTGGGCGGCGTGCCGCTAACCGAGTTCGATTTGTGGTACGCGCAGCAAGCGCCCTCGGCCGATTGCGATGTGCTGGAGCGCGTCTCGACCGGCGCCAGTCGACCGGGCGGCAAGTACCTGCACCTGTTCGCACGCGCGCGTGAGCACGGCCCGCTGCGCTCGGATACCGTCGAAATGTACCTGTACACGGACGAGGTCGAGCTGCTGCTCGACACGTTGAACCTCGTCCTCGCCGCCGAACCTATGGAGTGGCGTTAAAGCGCCGGGCGCCCTGCTCCCTACTCCGTTATGCGAACCGACCTCGAATACGCCCAGGCGCTCGATCGGCAAGACCCCCTCGCCCGTTTCCGCGATGAGTTTGTCAGCGACGACCCCGACCTGATTTACCTCGACGGTAATTCGCTCGGCCGATTGCCCCGACGCAGCCTTGCCCGCGCGCATGAGGTCTTGGAACGTGAATGGGGCCGGCGGCTCATTCGCGGTTGGGCGGAGGGCTGGTTTAATGCGCCGCAGCGCGTCGGGGCGAAGCTGGCGCAGCTGATCGGCGCGGCGGCCGACGAAGTCATCCTCGCCGATTCGACCTCGGTCAACCTCTTCAAGCTCGTCATCGCGGCGCTGCAAGCGCGCCCCGGCCGAACCCAGGTGGTGACCGACGATCTCAACTTCCCATCGGATGTATACGTCTTGCAGGGCGCGCTGAAACTGATGGGGCCGGACTATCAGCTGAAAATCGTTCGCTCGATGGACGGGCTGACCGTAGCGCCCGCCGCGCTGGCCGAAGCGATCGACGCGCGCGTGGCGCTGGTGACGCTGTCGCACACCGCCTTCAAGAGCGGCTTCGTGTACGATATGCCAGCGGCGACGGAGATGGCGCAGCGCGCCGGCGCGCTGATGCTGTGGGATGTGAGCCACTCGGTCGGGGCGATGCCGCTGCTGCTCGATGCCGCCAACGTCGATCTGGCCGTCGGCTGCACCTACAAGTACCTCAACGGCGGCCCCGGCGCGCCGGCCTTCCTCTACATCCGACGCGATTTGCAGCAGAGCCTGCGCAGCCCAATCTGGGGTTGGTTTGGACAGCACGGGCAGTTCGATTTTGGGTTGGAGTATCAACCGGCGCCCGGTATCACGCGCTTCCTCGCCGGTACGCCCACGCTGCTTTCGCTGGCCGCAGTCGAACCAGGTATCGACTTATTATTGGAAGCCGGGTTGGAGCGCTTGCGCGAAAAGTCGGTGCAGCAGACCGAATACTTGATCGGGTTGTGGGAAACGCGATTGCAACCGCTCGGCTTCACGCTGAACTCGCCACGCCAGGCGAACCTGCGCGGTTCGCATGTCTCGCTCGGGCACCCCGATGGACTGCGTATCGATCGCGCGCTGATCGAAGATATGAATGTGCTGCCCGATTTTCGTTACCCCGACAACATCCGCTTCGGTCTCGCGCCGATTTACACCTCGTTCGCGGAGATTCACGCAGCCGTGATGCGCCTGTGTCGCGTGATGAACGAGCGCCTATACGAGAAGTACCCAGCGGGGCGACCGGAAGTGACGTAAGAAGGATGAATGGAGAATGCAGAATGAAGAATGGAGAATGAAGAATGCAGAATGCAGAATGAAGAATGAAGAATGAAGAATGGAGAATGAAGAATGCAGAAAGCTGCGCCCAATCTCTAACCCCGCTTCGCTCCGCTCCGGGGGCCATGGTCTCTAATCTCCACTCTTTAACTCCGCTCCGCCCACCACTTTTGAATGGCCTCTTCCCACGAACCGGCATAATAGCGCTGAACGTAATCCGCGTACGCCGCGATGCGTTCCTCGTACAGCTTGAAGAGCGGCGCTTGATTGCGTTCGTTCAGCGACTGCTCGATCCACGCGGCCCAGGCGTTCAAGGCTTCAACCGTCACCGCTGCGCCGTCTTCGGGCCGCGCCAAGCGCGGGTCGTCGCCGAGCACGGCCACCTGCTGCGCGCCAAGCATGCCGGGGAATTTCTCCAGATGCACCAGGTCCGGGCGGACGGCCATCAACTGCGCCGTCTCCCAGCGGCCGGCATGGTCGAGGTACGCGCCGTTGCCCAGAACCTCCAGCGGCGTGGCGGACAGCACACACAGATCAGGATGAGACCGCATCGCCGCGACCGAGGCATTGTACAGTTCGATCAGGTGTCCCTGCGCGTAGTGCCCGCTGATCAGGCAGATGACGCGCGCGCCGGCGCGATACAATTCATTCAGCCCATCGCGCCAGATGCCCTTCACGACATCGGCGTGGATCGAGAGCGAGAGCGGATGCGGCAGCGTCGTGATCGGCAACCAGACGCTCGGCAGCAGGGCGCCCCCGGCGCGATCGGCCAGGCGCTCGGCGAAGCGTTCGGCCACCAGCCCATCCAGGCCGAGCGGCAGATGCGGGCCGTGCCATTCCAACGCGCCCCAGGCGCAGCACGCCAGGGGCCGTTCTTGCCAAAGACGCGCGAGTTCGTCGGGCAACAGCTCGGCATATCGAGTAGGCATGGTCGCTCCTCGGCAGAGATAGTTCGTGTCGGAAAATGTAGCTCAGCCCCCTGCTTGCGCCCCCGTGTGGGGTTGTGGGCGTTCAAGTTTCACAAGTAAAACGCCGACAAGCGGCTATGCTACGGCGCGTTTTCCATATAGAAATCCGGACAGGAAGGTGTTGGGGATACACCTGCACCTCCTGCTCAGGCTGAGTGTAGCATGCGATTGGCTGCTCCAGGCCTGCGAGCACCCGAAATGTGTAGCGGCATCAGACGTTGAGTGTAGCATGCGTTTGAGTTTTCATCCACAGCCATCGGCGTATCAAACAGGGCCTGTGCCAAGTCCGTCTAGCCCTGTCATGTTGAGCGACCACAGGGAGCGAAGCATCTCCCCGCTGCGCGCGCTGGCCGATTGTCGCTGAGATTCTTCGCCGCTGCGCGGCTCCGAATGACCGTCAGGGGCCGTGCCAAGTGACTGTGCACAAGCCCTGGCGTATCAAATGTACCGAGGTCAATTCGAACTATGCTGAACAAAGTCAAAGAAGTCTTGATCGGGCCGCCCCTGCCGACGCATCGGCTGGCCGAGGCGCGCTTGAACAAGATTCGGGCGCTGGCCGCCTTTTCACCCGATGCCCTCTCGTCCCTCGCTTATGCGAACCAAGAAATCTACCTGGGCCTGGTGGTCGCGGGCACGGCGGGTCTATCGCTGGCCTGGCCGATCGGGTTGACGATCGCCGGCCTGTTGATCATCGTCGCGCTGTCGTATTACCAGACGATCCAGGCGTATCCTTCCGGCGGAGGATCGTACATCGTCGCGCGCATGAACCTGGGAACGTTGGCCGGGTTAGTGGCGGCCGGCGCGCTGTTGATCGATTATCTGCTCAACGTGGCCGTGAGCGCAACGGCGGGCGTCGCCGCGATCGCCTCGGCGTTTCCCGACCTGTGGCCTCACCGGGTCGCGCTGTCGCTGGTGCTGCTGGCGATCATCACCATCATCAACTTGCGCGGCCTGCGCGAGACCGGCACGTTCATGGCGATTCCGGTTTATCTGTTTCTCTTCACCTTCTTCTCGATGCTGGCGTACGGATTGGTGCAGCTAGTGAGCGCAGGCGGCGGCTCGCTGGCCGTCGTCGCGCCGCCCGCGACGGAACCGTTAACCCTATTCATCGTCCTGCACACCTTCGCCACCGGCAGCACCGCGCTGACCGGCATCGAGGCGATCAGCAACGGCGTGCCGAATTTTCAGCCGCCGGAAGCGAAGAACGCCGGCCGGACGCTACTGGTGATGGCCGCGCTGATGGGCCTGCTGTTCGTCGGCAGCATCGGGCTGACGCAGGCGTTGGCCGTTGTCGCCGGGCCGGAGGAGACGATTCTCTCGGCGCTGGCCCGGCGCGTGTTGGGCGATGGGCTACCTTATCTGCTCGTCCAGGTTGCAACCATGTTGATCCTGATGGTAGCGGCCAATACCAGTTTCGCCGGATTCCCGCGCGTAACGGCGCTGCTGGCCAAAGAAGGCTTCCTGCCGCGCCAATTGACCGGGCTGGGCGATCGGCTGGTGTTTGCCAACGGCATCGCGTTGCTCTCGCTGGCCGGCGCGCTGCTCATCGTCATCTTCGGCGGCGATACGCACGCCCTGATTCCCCTGTTCGCGATCGGCGCCTTTCTGGCGTTCACGCTGTCGCAAGCCGGCATGGTAATCCACTGGCTGCGCGAGCGCGGCCGTCGCTGGCAGTTGAAGGCCCTGGTCAATGGGGTCGGAGCGCTGGCGACCGGCATCGCCGTAAGCGTGATCGCGGTCAGCAAGTTTGTCGAAGGCGCCTGGATCACGATCCTACTCATCCCCCTCATTGTGACCGTCTTTTTCCGGGTCCGCTCGCATTACCAGGAAGTCCGCAAGCAGTTGACGCTGCACGGCCTGCCGCCTTCACTCAAGCCGTTTCCTAGGCCGCGCGTGGTCATACCTATCTCCGGCGTCCACCGGGGCATCGTCGACGCGATGGATTTTGCCCGCTCGATCAGCGACGACGTGACGGCGGCGTATGTGGAGTTGGAGCCGGACGCGGGGGCGCATGTCCGCGAGACGTGGGAAGATTGGTGGCCGGATGTGCCGTTGGTGATCTTGCCCTCGCCGTATCGCGCGATCGTCGGTTGCCTGCTGGAGTTTCTCGACAAGCTCGATCGGCAACGCAACGACGGCCAACAGGCGGTGGTGATTTTGCCCGAATTTGTGCCGGTCAAATGGTGGCACGCGCTGTTGCACAATCAAACGGCCTGGCTGCTGAAAGCGGCGCTGCTGTACCATCGGCGCGAGCTCGGTTATCAACGGGTGATCATCGACGTCCCGTATCATTTGCGGCGGTGAGTATCTATACCCGACACGGGCATGATGTGCGCTTTTGCTCACCGACCGCGTCCTCGCGGTCGGCCAGGAAAGACTTCGGGATGGTCGGGGCCAAATGCTTTCTCGTCAATCGCCAGCGCGCGCTCGAAGGCCGTGCGGGCGGCGGGCAAGTCGCCCAGAGCGTGGTACACCCCGCCGAGGTTGTTGACATCCCTGGCGACTTCGGGATGGTCGGGGCCAAACGCTTTCTCATCAATAATCACCAGCACGCCTCCCTTGCCGAAAGGCTACCCGCGTGTTATAATCGCGCTCCGCCGTCAGGGGAGACGGCAACTTTTTCGCCCATCATTTGAATCCTAGAAGGACCTGACGGCCATGAATGTGCTGGACACTCTCACCAAGAAGAAGACGGACCTGCCCGAGCTGAAGCCCGGCGATACGGTGCGCGTCCATGCGCTGATCGTAGAAGGCAACCGCGAGCGCGTGCAGATTTTCCAGGGCACGATCATCCGGCTGCGCAAAGGCGGGGCGCAGGCCAACTTCACCGTGCGGCGCATCGCCTCGCACGGCATCGGCGTCGAGCGCACGTTCCCGCTGCACTCGCCCCGCGTCGACAAGATCGAAGTGGTGCGGCGGGCCAAGGTGCGCCGCGCGCAACTGTACTACCTGCGCGATCTGCGCGGCAAGGCGAGCCGCCTCAAAGAGGCGACGACCACCAAAGAAAACGAGTCGTAATCCTCTGGCGCACGAGTTTGGGCGTAGGTGAAACCACCTACGCCTTTTTGCTATGTGGAGGCAGCCATGCACAACCGGCCCCTGATCGGGATCACCGCATTCGAAACACGCCGTATCGATCCGCCCCACCTGCCGATCTACGCGCTCAACCAGCAGTACGTTTTGGCGGTGGCCGCAGCCGGCGGCGTGCCGTTGATCATCCCGCCCAATCTCGATGAAGCATCCCTGTACGCGCTCTTTGCGCGCCTGAATGGGCTGCTGTTGTCCGGCGGCGGCGATATCGATCCGGCGCACTACGGCGAAGCGCCGCATCCGGCGTTGGGGCACGTGAGCGCCGATCGCGATCGGATCGAGCTGGCGCTGACGCGCCGGGCGATCGAGTTGGAGACGCCGCTGCTGGCGATCTGTCGCGGCGTCCAGGTCTTGAACGTCGCGCTCGGCGGATCGCTGATACAAGATATCCCGACGCAAGTCCCCGACGCCCTGCCCCATGCTTTCGACGAAACACAGTTCCCTAGAGCGCACCTGGCGCATGCCGTGCATATCGAGTCGGGCGTGCAGCTGCATCAAGTCATGGGCGTGGATCGGGCCGAGGCCAATTCGTGGCACCACCAGTCGATCCGGCAAGTCGCGCCCGGCCTGCAAGTCGTCGCCCGCGCGCCCGATGGCGTGATCGAAGCGGTGGAGCTGTCCGGTCACCGCTTCGTCATCGGCGTGCAATGGCATCCGGAGTCGCTGTACGATCGACAGCCGGAGATGAAACATCTATTTGAGGCGCTGGTGCAGGCGGCGAATGAGCGCTAATCAGTTACCAGTTGCCAATTACCAATTACCAACTCACCTTACGCAGCCGCCGTTCAACTTCGCTCGAAGCCCGCGTCCTCGCGGGCGTTTCCAGCCGTTCACCCGACCGCGCGGACGCGGTCGGGGAGCGGCGCGTGTGCGTTAATCAATTACCAATTACCAATCGCTAATTACCAGTTATCAGTTATCGGTCATTTGTATTTCGCCGCTCATTCATGCTATGATTTGCGCGCACCTTGAACTCGCCGTCAATTGAATGGGGGCGCGATGGCTGACACCCAAGCGACTGCACAACTCCTCAGCACGATTCCCTTTCTACGCGGATTGTCGAGCGCGGCGTATGCGGCGCTGGCCCGGCAGGCTCGCACGCGGACATTCAAAGCCGGCAAGTCGATCTTCCGCGAAGGCGCGCGAGGGGCAACGCTATATATCGTCAAAGAGGGCGAAGTCGAAATCGTCAAGGGCAGCGGCAAAGACGCGGTGACGCTGGCGACGCGCCGCGCCGGGGAGTTCTTCGGCGAAATGAGCATCATCGAGGGCGCTAAGCGTTCAGCGGCCACGCGGGCGCGCACGAATGTGACGCTGATCGAGGTGCCGGGCGAAGTGGTGATGCAGACTTTGCTGAAGCATCCAGCCGTGCTGCTGGAGACGACGCGCCAGCTCAGCAGCAACCTGCGCCAATCCGACTCGGCCATGATCCAGAACCTGAAGAAGAAGAACGCCGAGCTGCGGCGCGCCTACCAGGCGCTTCAGGCAGCCCAGGACGAGCTCATCCAGAAGAAGCGTCTCGAATACGAGCTGGAGCTGGCGCGCGAGTTGCAGGACAGCTTGTTGCCGCGCGAGCTGCCGCCGCTCGACGAGTTTCACTTCGCCGGGCGCAGCCGTCCGGCCGGCGCGGTCGGCGGCGATTTCTACGATGTTATTCCCATCGGGCCGAACTTCTTCGGGTTGCTGATCGCCGAAGTAGCCGGGCAAGGGTTGTTCGCGGCGATCTTCATGGCGCTGACCCGCGCGCTGGTCGTGTCCGAAGGCCAGCGCCAGCAGCAGCCCAGGCTGGTGGCCTCGCACGTGCATCGCTTGCTCTTGCAGCTCGCCAAGCCGACGATGCCGGTGGCGCTGTTCTACGGGGTGGTCGACGTGCGCGACCGTTCGATGAAGTACGTCAACGCCGGGCACGTCGCGCCGCTGCTGCGCCACACCGACGGGCAGATCGAGGCGCTGCCGGGCGAGGGCACACAGCTGGCCTCGGCGCTGCGCATGGAAGCGGAAGAGCGCTCGGTCACGTTGCGGCCCGGCCAGACGCTGGCGCTTTACACCGATGGGATTGTCCAGACGGAGAATGCGGCCGGCAAGCCGTTCGGCCTCGAACGCTTGCAGGCGGCGTTGAGCGGCGGGGTGGACTCGCCCGAAGCGCTGATCGACCGCGTGTTCGAGGCGGTGAACGATCATCGAGACGGCGTCGAGCAGCGCCACGATCAGGCCGTACTCGTCGTACAGGTTAAGGCGTAATTGCTACGAAAGGCAAACGATAGGAGACTGTTGACGCTTTGACAAGCGCCAAACGCCGCATTGTCTGATATTCATTGCGGAAGATTATCCCCCGTCGGCATCAGGCTGACACCTCACTTCGAGCGAGTTAACCCGGCTCGCCGGGATGCGCGACCCAGCGTTTAAGGAGGATTGTCATGCGTCGAATGTCTTTCGCAATCGTGTTGGCGTTGATTGTTGCCTTGATATTGCCGGCGACCGCATCTGCCGCCCCGGCCCGATGGTACTGCCATCTGGTGCAGCCCGGCGAGAACCTGTTCCGCATCGGTCTGCGGTACGGTGTGGGCTACTACCAACTCGCAGCCTGGAACAACATCAGCAACGTGAACTACGTCCGCGCCGGTGACTGCCTGGTGGTTTCGGGCTGGTATCCCGGCTCCTGGCCAGGGCCATATTGCCAGTACGGCTACATCGTCGCGCCGGGCGAAAACCTGTATCGTATCTCGTTGCGGTATGGTGTGAGTATGTGGTCCATCGCGGCGGCCAATGGGGTCTACAATCTGAACTATATCCAAGCGGGCCAGTGTTTGCACATCCCGCCGCGGTAGAGCGCAAAGCGCAACGTGAGCTGCACCCCAACCCGTTCATCTCATTCTGAAGGCGCGCAGGGTCTATCACGTTTGCCTACTCTCTTTCGTCGGATGACTTTTTCCCCATTGTGATGGGATGCGCTCCCACTTAACATGGCTCAGCACAGCGAGCAATTCCGAGGGGGAAGCGATGCACCGCTTACGTGTGCAGCGCGCCGGGCCGATTTGCCTGCTCGTCGCGCTGCTCTTCTTCGCGCCGCAATCGAGCGCCGCGATGACGACGCCGCATCTGGGCTACGGCTTCAACGTGGCGCAGCCCGACTCGCCGCGCGTGGCGGCGATCGGCTTCAACTGGATCAAGACCTTCAACAGCGCGCCCTGCTCGCCTCGCTCGGCGCACAACGTGCTGGTGCGGATCGACGTCACCGGACACCTGAGCTTGAACGAGGTAAAGAATACCGCGCACGGTCTGGCTGCTTCGCTGTCGGGTTGCGTCGAAGCCTTCGAAATCGGCAACGAGCCGAACCTCGACGCCAGTTACGGCTGGGCCGAGCCGCCGGTCGCTGCCGACTACACCGCAGCTTTGTGCGCCGCCTACCAGGAGATCAAAGGCGTCTCGGCCAACTTCAAGGTGATCTCCGCCGGCCTGGCGCCGACCGGTCGGGTGAGTGGCAACTGGCAGGGGCATCCCGGTCACAACGGCGCCTTTCAGGACGAGCGCGAGTTTCTCAAAGAAATGATCGCCGCCGGCGCAGGCAACTGTCTCGACGCCGTCGGTTATCACCCCTATGGTTTCAACGACCCCCACGATACTCCGCCGGACGGTGGGGCATGCGCCAACGGTTTCTGTTTTCGCGGCGTGGAGAAAATCTACGAGCTCATGCAGGCCCACGGCCTGGGCGGCAAGCAGGTGTGGGCCACCGAGTTCGGCTGGCTCGCCGAGCCGCCCGCGCACTGCCAGGGCCAACCGGAATGGGCCGGGCGCTTGTGGCAGATCGTGTCGGAGCAACAACAGGCCGATTATCTGCGCGGCGCATTCGAGTATGCGGACGCCAACTGGCCGTGGATGGGCGGCATGTTCATCTTCAACCTCGACTTCAACCTCGCCGACTGGTACCCCGAGTGCGAGCAGATGCGCTACTACGGCGTCGCCAATCGACCGGCAGAGACAGCCCTGACCCAGCTGGTCAAGCGGCCGGTTCAACCGAACGCCGTGCTGGTCGTGCAGGGAACTTCCCTCGCGGCGATCATCGAGCGAGACGATCAACCCGTGACCACTCAGCTGCAACTGGTGATCGGCAACGCCGGCGCGGTGTCGCTGTCCTGGACCGCGACGGCCGCGGCCGGGGCGCAGATCGTGCCCACACTCACGCCCAATAACGGCACGCTTGCCGCCGGTGCATCACAGACGCTGGAGGTCAAGTGGACGAGCAGCGGGCGAGCACTCGGCACGTATACCGGCGCGATCACGGTGTCGGCCGAACCGGACGGCACGCTCAATACACCGCAGACCATCCCGGTGAAGTTGATCGTCGCACAACAAGTACACTCGGTTTATTTTCCTATCACAGCCAAATAGGCTCAGCCGCAGTGCTCTATCACCGCGTCCTCGCGGTGGGCGCGGGCTTTGAGCAACCGACAGCGCACTGGCTGGCGCAGCAACGCGTTCATTGTTGGCGAATTTCAGACAACAGCGTTAAAATGAGCGCATCTGGGGTGGGCTAAGCCACAAGACCCTCGTAAATCTCAGATTGATCCAATAACCAGCCAAGATTCTTCACAAATATGGAGGAAACCACGTGATCGGCATCCTGCGTACTACCTGGCGCTTTCTTGTCGTTGCGGTGCTGCTCTTAGCGGCCACCGCGCCTCTATCCGCTGCCCAATCGCTGGTAGACAGCGATATAGCGCTTGCGTCACCTGCCAACCAGATCATCCTCAAGTACAAGGCATCCGCAGATGTGAGCGGGCGCAACGCACCTAATCAGAGCGACCGAATGCAGGCTCTCAGCGCCGTTGCGGGAATCCGACTCACCTACTTCCGTCCCATGTCTGGCGAAGCGCACGTCTTGCGCCTGCCGGAATATCTGCCGGTAGCCGACGTGCAACGTATTGCCGATCGGCTGATGGCACTACCCGATGTGGAGTACGCCGAGCCGGATCGCATTATGCGGATCACGCTGACGCCCAACGATACTCAATACGCCAGCCAGTGGCACTACTTCGAGACGTATGGTATCAACGCGCCCGCCGCCTGGGATATCACCACCGGGTCAAGCGGCTTGGTGGTGGCCGTGATCGACACAGGCATTCGCAATCACGCCGACTTGAGCGGGCGCACGGTGACCGGCTATGACTTCATTACGAATGTAACAACCGCTAATGATGGGAATGGCCGCGATAATGATGCGAGTGATCCCGGAGATTGGATTACGCTGAACCAGTGTCCTGGTGGCAATCCCGCCCAAAACAGCAGTTGGCATGGCACGCACGTCGCCGGCACCATCGGCGCGAACAGCAACAACAGCACTGGTGTAGCGGGCATCAACTGGAACTCTAAGATTCTGCCGGTGCGTGTACTGGGCAAGTGCGGCGGCAGCACCTCGGACATTGTCGACGGGATGCGCTGGGCAGCCGGTTTATCCGTGAGCGGCGTTCCGGCCAATGCCAATCCGGCGAAGGTGCTGAACCTGAGCCTGGGTGGGCCAAGCAGCTGCACGGCAACCTGGCAGAACGCTATCAACGCTATCAACGCCGTAGGTGCGACGATCGTGGTAGCCGCGGGCAACGACAACGCCAACGCGAGCGGTTATGTGCCTGCCAGTTGCAATGGTGTCATCACTGTGTCTGCGACCAACCGGACTGGCAACAAAGCATCGTATAGCAACTTTGGTGCGGTCGTTGAAATCAGCGCCCCAGGTGGAGACGGGGGTACGGGCAGCCCGAATGCCGTGCTATCGACTCTTAATGCGGGAACGACCGTGCCAGGGGCAGACTCTTACCAGTTTTACAACGGCACCAGCATGGCCGCGCCGCACATCGCGGGAGTGGTCTCGCTGATGCTATCGGTGAACCCAACACTGACGCCGGCGCAGGTCTTGTCGATCCTGCAAAGCACGGCCCAAGACTTTCCAGGCGGCAGCACTTGCACTACCTCGATCTGCGGTAGCGGCATCGTGGATGCGGCGGCGGCCGTGATCCAAAGCAATACAGGAGTCCTCACGGAAACCGTTTACCTGCCGGCGGTGTTGAGAAATTATTCCACATCGGCTGGAGGAGGTTCAATCGTCAACGGCGCCTTCGAGAGCGGGGCCACGGGTTGGACACAAAGCTCCACAAACGGCTTCCCACTAATCACTAACAATTTTTCGCCGACGGCTGTAACGGCACACGGCGGCAGTTGGGGCGCATGGCTAGGCGGCACAAGCAACGAGACGAGCTACATTCAACAGACGGTCACGATTCCTTCCGGCAGCTCTATTTTAAGCTACTGGCACTGGATCGGTTCTTCCGATACGTGTGGGTTTGATTTCGCCTATGTCCGGGTCAACGGTGTAAACGTCGATACCCTTAACCTCTGCAGCGCTAATAACACTGGCGGCTGGGTGCGACGCACCGTCAACCTAGGAGCGTATATCGGCCAAAGTGTCCAACTTCAATTCCGCGCGCAGACCGACTCATCCGTCAACAGCAACTGGTTCCTCGACGATGTGGCACTGGGTGCCTCATTACTGTTCCAAGGAGGCGATACGCCCGTGTTGCCTGGCAACGCTTCACCTGAAGCGCCGCGCAAGTAAGTGACACGACATCCTGCGATTATTTAGCGTAGCCTTTGTGCAACCAGACCCATAGTCGTCTTGAGAGCCGCAAAATTGGAACTTCTCAGCACCGATTTGATAGCTACCAGTGCGTCTTACGTTAACTCTTCCGCCCACCTTGGAGCGTGACGCCACATTGCTATGCCT
>DATDPU010000083.1:0-3958 GCA_035292585.1 Anaerolineae bacterium
TTGAACATACCCTCGCTCGGATGCGCCGTTATGAAGCCGTGACGCACACCGATCGTAATCATCGCCGAGACCATACCGCGCGC
Organism: Anaerolineae bacterium; assembly: GCA_035292585.1. GTDB lineage: Bacteria > Chloroflexota > Anaerolineae > Fen-1058 > Fen-1058 > DASSFZ01. The sequence continues at coordinate 84 of DATDPU010000083.1, forward strand.
ACCGTGGCCGTCGCCGGTTTAGTCAATCGACAGATTGAATGCCGCATGGCTTACTGACACTCCACTCCACCTGGACACCTAGCTAAAGTCCGCCTCATGCCCTTATTGAGAAGCTTATCTAGTAGTTATCAGTGAATAGTTATTGGTAAACGGCGCTCACCGACTGCCAATTACCAATTACTGCTCACTTCTCACTAGTTACCGCTCACTGCATTCCAATGAGCTACGAAGACGCCCGCAAACTGCTCCGGCGCAATCGCGAGCTGTCGATCCTCAACGCGATTGCCGAGGCGCTCAATCGGTCGGTCGATTTGCCGCAGGCGCTGGAAAGCGCGCTGCGCCTGGTGGCGGAACTGCTCGATCTGCGCGCGGGCTGGGTTTGGCTGCTCGACGAAGCGACCGATGCACCGTACCTGGCGGCGGCGCAGTTCCTGCCGCCGGCGCTGGCGAATGAACCGGAGCGCATGACCGGTTCGTGCTATTGCCTGGATACCTTCATTCAAGGCGACCTGACCGGCGCGGCGAACGTCAACGTCGTCACGTGTTCGCGGCTCAAGGCGCTGGTCGATGGCACCGATGGGCTGCGCTATCACGCCAGCATTCCGATCTATTCGCACACCGATAAGCTCGGCGTGCTCAACGTCGCCAGCACCGATTGGCGCGAGCTCGACCCGGACGATCTGCGGCTGCTGTATACGGTCGGCTATCAGATCGGCGTCGCGGTCGAGCGGGCCCGCCTGTATGCCCGCCATGCGCAACTGGCGAAGATCGAAGAGCGCAACCGGCTGGCGCGCGAGATTCACGATACGCTGGCGCAAGGCTTGACGGCGATTTCTTTGCAATTGGAATCGGCCGACGCGCTGATCGATCAGACGCCGGCGCGCGCCCAGGAGAAGATCCGCAAAGCGCTCGAGCTGACCCGGCTCAATCTCGCAGAAGCGCGGCGCTCGGTTCTCGATCTGCGGGCAGGCCCACTGCTCGATCGTTCGTTGCTTGAGGCGATCCGCACATTAGCCGATCAGGTTGAACGCGAATACGGTTTTTCGATCGAGGTGCGGGCATCGGGCGGGCTGGGGCGCCTGCCGAATCGGGTCGAGGTGGGCGCGTACCGCATCGTGCAAGAGGCAATCAACAACGTGGCCCGACACGCTCAGGCGCGGCGCGTGATCGTCGATCTTTTTCAAGCTGACGGCCGCGTGCGGATCGCGATCGAGGATGACGGGCGCGGCTTCGACTCGCAGGCGGCGGCCGGCGGTTTCGGCCTGATCAGCATGCGCGAGCGCGCGCACTTGCTCGGCGGCCACCTGGAAATCGAGAGTGCGCCGGGCCGTGGGACACGCATCGTTTTGGAAGTGGTGGGCTGAGAGATGGCGGAAGACCGAAGACGAAAGACGATTGACGAAGGCTTCGTCCTTCGTCAATGTAAACGGGCGCTATGATCACGATCTTTCTGGCTGACGATCATCCGGTGGTGCGGGATGGCCTGCGGGCGATCCTCGAAACGCAGCCCGACTTTGCCGTGATCGGCGAGAGCGGCACGGGCGTGGATACCGTAGCGCAGGTGAAGGCGCTGCGCCCTGACATGCTGCTGCTCGATCTCGAAATGCCGGAGATGGACGGCGTCGAGGCGTTGCGCCAGCTGCAGCGGACTCCGTCTGACACGCGCGTGCTGGTGTTCACGGCGTACGATAGCGACGAGCGTATCCTGGCGGCAGTGCAGGCCGGCGCGCAGGGCTATGTGCTCAAAGGCTCGCCGCGCGAGCAGGTGTTCGACGCGATTCGCGTGGTGTATGACGGTGGCTCGCTGTTGCAGCCCGCCGTCGCCTCCAAGCTGTTGAAGCAGGTGCAGAGCAAATCGGAGCGTGGGGCGTCGGATGCAGCCGAACAGCCCGGCGCGTTGACGCCGCGCGAGATCGAGGTGTTGCGCCAGCTGGCGCAAGGCCAGGCGAACAAGCAGATCGCGGCGCGGCTGGGCATCAGCGAGCGCACGGTGAAGTTTCACGTCAGCGCCATCTTTCGCAAGTTGAATGCCACGAATCGGACCGAGGCCGTGACGCTGGCGGCGCAACGCGGGTTGATCAGCTTATAACGCAGACCTCCCCGGTTTCTAAAACCGGGGAGGTCTTTTGAGAAGGAGAAATCACTTCATGATCGATGGCGTCGAAGTTAAAGAGCTGGTAACACGCAGCGACGAGCGCGGCTTTTTTCGCGAACTGATCCGGGTAACCGATCCATTCTTCAAAGAAGGCTTCGCTCAGTGGAGCCACACCGTCACGTACACCGGCGCAGCAAAAGCGTGGCACATTCATCAAAAGCAAATCGATTGGTGGTACGTGGCGATCGGCTCGGTGAAGGCGGCGCTGATCGATCTGCGCGAGGGTTCGTCGACTAAAGGCGAGCGTATGGACATCCTGCTCGGCGAACACTACGGCCCGAAAGTGCTGAAAATTCCGCCCGGCGTGGCGCACGGCTATCGCGTGCTGCAGGGGCCGGTTCACCTGTTTTACATCACCTCGCAGACTTACGATTCAACGGATGAAGGCCGCATCCCGCACGACGATCCGTCGATCGGCTACGATTGGACGGCGTGGCCGGAGATCAAATAAACGTTGGCTGTACTCTTGGACAGGCTCTGGCCTGTCCTTTTTCTTGATCCGACCCAGGCCGCCGGTCCGGTGCGATGGCGCAGGTTTCGATCTAAGCTGATCATTGAATGGCGTCGGATATAATCCATCTCCATTTGAGGGAGGCGGTGATGCGCGCATGTCGCGACGATTCATGAAGAAGGATCAACGGTGTTACCTGTGGATTGGCTACGCGCCCGAAGGGGTTTCGCTTCGCGCGGCCAACCTGGCCTTCAACGACTTTATCGCCGATCCACAACGCGGTCTGGCGCTGTTCCACGATCACTTCACCGATCAAGCGGGTGGGGTAGCCCTGGTCTGGGTCGAGACGGGCGAAGAACTGCTTGCGCTCCAGGCGCCGGGGCCGCTAACGGGTTGGGAGGTCCAATTGCATCCGCTGGTCTTCGCGACTAACCCGATCCGATTCTTGTATCAAACGGATTGGACGCTGACCGTTTATCGCGGGCGACGGCTGGGCACGCTCATGGACGAATATCAAGCCGGCGCGCTGGTCCGCGACCTCGATCGACGATCGCTTTCAGGAGGAGCTTGATCCGCCCGATCAGCAAGTGTATATCGGTCGCGCGGCGTTGCATGAGTTCTTCGGCGGAGCCGGTTCGCGGCCAGGAACGATTTTTTGGTGCGGGCGCGTGGATTTGGGGGATGCTTCGCCCGGCACAAGGATGGTATACTTGCTTCGTTCACGCGCAAGATCGGCAGCGTGCTTAGGGGTCAACCACTGGGCCTTTTCAGGGGGAAATTCAATTTGGCGACCAACGCGATTGAAGTCTGCAATCTGCGCCGCGTCTACCGGGCGACGATCGGCGTCCTTCGGCGCAAGATCAAAGAAGTCGTCGCGGTAGACGACATCTCTTTCGAGGTGCAGCCGGGCGAGTTGTTCGGCCTGCTCGGCCCGAACGGCGCGGGCAAGACGACGACGGTCAAGATGCTGACGACGTTGCTGATCCCGACCAGCGGCGCGGCGCGCGTGTTGGGGTACGATGTCGTCCAGCAGGCCGATGCACTGCGCGCGCGGATCGGCTTTATCTTCGGCGGCGAGCGCGGCCTGTACTGGCGCCTGTCGGCCTTCGACAACTTGCGCTACTTTGCGACACTAGATAAGCTTCTCAATAAGGGCATGAGGCGGACTTTAGCTAGGTGTCCAGGTGGAGTGGAGTGTCAGTAAGCCATGCGGCATTCAATCTGTCGATTGACTAAACCGGCGACGGCCACGGTGCGCGCGGTATGGTC
>DATDPU010000084.1:0-34122 GCA_035292585.1 Anaerolineae bacterium
CTCGCAACGAGGCGAGCGCTCAAAGCAACCGATTGGCAACCGGCGCACACCTTCGGCGGGTACAGTGCTCCCGTAAACGAGTCTACAAGGGACGAGGCCGTGTCGGCTGCATCCGTTTATTCGTTTCGGATTCGTTGCCTCGTGCTCCTGTACACCCAATCGCGTCACCCCGTAGTACAATAGCGCCGTGTGTGAACCCTTTTCCGATACAGGAGTTGTTCATGCGCTTGACCGCGCACCCGTAGTGGAATGAAAATAAGTAGCCCACACACGACGAAGGAGTTCGGATAGTTGTTTGGCGCCACGAGTCCGCACCGGAGTTTGCCCCGGGTCTTCCCAGGCGCCCCAGTCTGTCGCCCCCCGGCACGGGGAGAGTACGCAGAGGAGAATCTTTGAGGAGAGAAGACCCCGTCGCGTGGGGACACGAAGTTCAGCCGGAGGGTGTGCGATGCAAGTAACCTATGAACGGTGCTGTGGCATTGATGTCCACAAGGACAGCGTGGCGGCGTGTGTGATGGTGCCGGGGGCCGAGGGTCAACCGGTCAAAGCGCCCCGCACGTTTAAGACGCTGACGGGCGAGCTGAAGGCGCTCGCGGCCTGGCTGGCGGAACAGCGGGTCACGCATGTGGCAATGGAGAGCACCGGCGTCTAATTGGAAGCCGGTCTACAACCTGCTCGATGGCCACTTCGCGGTGCTGGTGGTCAACGCCGAACACCTCAAGAAAGTGGCCGGGCGCAAGACCGACATGGCCGACGCGGAATGGATTGCCGAGTTGTTGCGGCACGGATTGTTGAAAGGCAGTTTCATTCCGTCCGCCCAGCAGCGTGCCTGGCGTGACTTGACGCGCTACCGCACGACCTTGACCGACGAGCGCAGTCGGGAAGTGAATCGCGTGCAGAAGGTCTTGGACGCTACGCGCGCCAACATTAAGTTGGCGAGTGTGGCGTCGAATGTGCTGGGCGTGTCGGGGCGCCCCCTGCGGGAGTAGTTGATTCAAGGCCAGACCGACCCGGCGATACTGGCCGAGCTGGCGAAGGGTCGCCTGCGCGAGAAGCGCGACTTGTTGGCGCAAGCGTTGAGCGGCAGGTTCCAAGCGCATCACCGCTTTATGCTCATTCAGCCTCTCAGCCCCATTGATTTTCTGGAGGAGCAGATTGCCAAGTTGGAGGCGGAGTTGGACGAGCAGATGCGCCCTTTTCAAGCCGCGCTCACCCGCTGGGATCAGATTCCGGGCATTAACCTGCGTGTCGCGCCAGTCATCCTTGCGCGTGCGCGCCATGCCTGCGCAGCAGGTGCTTGAAATTGGAACCTCGAATGGCTAGTCAACGCTCTAGCTGGCCAGTGCGGCGCGCGCCATTGGCGGCCGCGTGAGCACTGTAGAACTTTCCGAACCCACGGATGCGTCGCGCGGCGATTTTTGACCTGGATGGCGTGCTGGCCGATTCCGATCCGCTCATCAACACAGCGCCATCGCGATGTTTGTCGTTGGGCGGCGGCTGCGCATCACCAGCGTATGTGTTTGAGCATAGGATAGACGCATGATCAGGACTTACGCAGTTGCATGTTGCTGCCGCAGTTGTACTGCGGCAGATGGGGCGGCGGCAGTGCAACTGCCGCACCAACTGCGTAAGTCCTAATGATATTCGATCAGGCCGAATTCGATGTGCGCTGTGAGTGGGGCGCGCAGGGCGTCACACACTTAGCGCCCAGCAGTGATGTCATCATCATCGTGGACGTGTTGTCGTTTTCTACCAGTGTGGACATTGCGACCGGTCGAGGCGCAGTGGTCTTCCCCTATCCGGGGCAAGATGACAGCGCCGTCGCCTTCGCGGCTGCCTTGGCCGCAGAACTCGCCGATAGCAAGCGCACGCTGGCCGGCTACTCGCTCTCACCCCAATCACTCTTACGTATCCCTACCGGCGCGCGGCTGGTACTGCCCTCACCCAATGGCGCAACGTTGACACTGGCGGTCGGCGCGACGCCGACCTTAGCCGGTTGTCTACGAAACGCTCGAGCCGTGGCGCATGCGGCTCAGCAGTATGGGTCTCGCATCGCTGTCATTCCCGCTGGAGAACGCTGGAGAGCAGATGCCAGCCTGCGCCCGGCGTTTGAGGATATAATCGGGGCCGGCGCGATCCTCAGCCATCTTCATGAGAATCGCTCGCCCGAAGCGCGGCTGGCAGTCGCCGCTTATCAGGACGCGCAGCCACACTTGGAGCACCGCCTTCGACAGTGCAGCTCTGGCAAGGAATTGGTCGAGCGCGGTTTCGAGCGAGATGTGGCGCTGGCTTCGGAACTGAACGTGAGCGCCAATGTACCGGTATGGGTGAAGGGCGCCTATGTGCAGGCGTCGCCTGTCTCAGGCGTTAAAGGCCGCCCAACCTCTCCCTAAAGCCGACCCTCTTCGCTGCGGGGGGAGCAGGCGGCAAGCCACACTTCACTCACCCGCTCTACCACGCTGCGCGTAACACACCCTCGATCTGTGCCGCATCGACAATCGGCTTGGGATTGTTGCGTACGGTGCGGTTCTGAAACGCCAGGCCCGCCAGACCCGGCAGATCGGTCTCGTTGACGCCAGCATCGCTCAAACGCTGCGGCAGGTTCAGCGCGCCGACGAGGTCATACACTTTCTGCGCAGCGGCTTCGACCGCGGCCGCCGCGCTCAGGCCGCTCAGCCCAATGCCCATTGCTTCCGCCACAGGCGCAAGTTCAGTACCCGTCGCGTCTGCGTTGAAGCGCATCACGTGCGGCAGCATGATCGCGTTAGCCACCCCATGCGGCACCCCCGCCGATCCACCCAACACGTGACACAGCCCGTGATGCACGCCCATCGCCACGCTCGATAAGGCGAACCCGGCCAGATGCGCGCCCATCAACATTTCGGCGCGGGCCGCCAGATCATCGCCAACTGAATAACATCGCGGTAGTGCGCGCACGATGTGACGCGCGCCGTCAACTGCCGCCGCCGTGGACAGCGGGTGGCGCGTGATGGAGTACGCGGCTTCGACGCAATGCGCCAGCGCGTTGATGCCGGTGGATGCGGTCATTTCCGGCGGGAGATCGAGCGTGAGCGATGGATCGTAGATCACTAGTTTGGGCGCGAGCTTGGGGTCGTTGACAGTGACTTTGCGCGTCGAGCCATCCGCTTGCCGATGCGTGATGCCGTAGACGGGCGTCATCTCCGAACCGGCGTAAGTCGTGGGAATGGCGACGACGGGAACGAGAGGTTGATCGGTTGGAAATGCGGCGCGGGCAGGCCGCCCTACCCGTTTTTCTTCCAGCGCCGAACCGACCGCCTTCGCCAGTCCGATCGGGCTGCCGCCGCCCAGACCGATCACCGCATCGACCTCAGCCTCGACGGCGAGCGCCAGCGCTTCGGCGACTTGAAAATCCTGAACGTGCGGCTGGACGCGGGCAAACGTTGCGATCAGTCGCTCACCTAACTCCGACTCGATCTGCGCGACCCATCCACGCCGTTGCGCCGAACCTGTCGCGCATAGCAACAGCCGTCGCCAACTGAAGCGCTCGACGGCTGCGCCCAACCGGGCCAGCGCGCCGGGACCCAAGATGACTTCCTGCGCGAATCCCGTGTAGTGAAACGCACCAATGTCTGCCATCGCTATTTACCGGCCATTCTTCCCAGATTTCAAGTTCGTTTATCCGCTGCAAATTCGTTGCAGCGACCTCCTTGATGCACCCATCACACCCGTGATTCCGCCCGGCCGGCAAACGCCGCGAGCCAGACGCGATCGCGATCACCCAGCAGCGCGCGACGGACAGCATCCACCAGCTGTTCAGGCACGCCCGGCCGACCCCGTATCCACGCTCTGCGCAAAGCGAGGACGCGCTCCACGACGAGGTCGGCCACCGGTCTGAAACCGGCCAGGGCAATCCCGCGTTGCGAGGCGATGTTGTCCATATCCGTGCCGATCCAGGCGCGGCGCAACCGTTCGTCGCGCAGTTGATTCACGATATGCGCCAGAAGCGTCGTGTACAGACGATACCGGCGATAGGCCGGCAGTGTTGCGCAGTCCCAGATATACGCCTCGCCCGGCGCAAGCCGGATACGGAGATGTATCTCGCCGATCCACTCTTCATCGAACGACACCCAGCCGTAGGCGGCAATGCGGCCTTCAACGTAAGCCGCATAGCAACGGCGACTGGCGTCGAAACGCTCAAGCACGAGCGTCGGGTCGCGCTGCCCCATGGCCTGAGCCAGTGCTTCGGCCGCCTCTGGTTCAACCCGCCCGAAGCTCGCCGGGAGGCGCGGTGTCAGCTCGGGCAGCTTGGGTGAATCCAGGTTTATGACCCAGAATGTGCCCGGACGCCGCGAGTCGCGCTCGGCGGGAAGCATCAGGCCCTTTCCAAGGCGAGCGCTCTGCGCGCCGACAGCTCAACAATGGCGTCGGCGAGATGCTTGTCGGCGATGTTGTAATCCCCGGCGGCCACGCGCAGGCGGTGCGCCGTGCTGAGAACGTCGGCTACGGTGTAACCCTCAGGCGGCGCGAACTTATAGCAAGCCATCTCGAGCAACTGCCCGTTGGGGTCGCGGAAGTAGATCGAATCCATGAAGCCGCGATCGATCGGGCCGGTATTCCAGATGCCGCGCGCCTTGAGCCGCTCTGCCACCTGGGTGTAGGTGGCGCGCGAGACAGTGAAAGCGATATGGTGCAGATTGCCGAGGCCTTCGGGATTCGGAGTTGGGTCGTCGACGCGCGTCGGGCGCACGAAGTATGTGACCAGCCGCCCGTCGCCGGTGTCGAAGTAGAGATGGTCTTCCTCCGGCACGTCCAGGTTCGGCTGGTCGATCACCAGCGGCATGCCGAGCAGCCCCTGGTAGAAGTCGATGATCGTCTCGCGATTGGAGCCGACGAAAGTGATGTGATGAATACCCTGCGTCTGGATTTCGGTCATCCGTCTACTCCCATGTCAACCGTCGCTGTTTCTGGTGATCACATACCTTTCACCGCCGAGGCGCTGAGAACGCAGAGCATTGCAAGTTTTTCTCAGCGCCCTCCGCGCCTCGGCGGTGACAAATCAAATTCGGAAGAACAGGTTTCGGAACTGCTCGATCGCCTTCGGATCGCCGCTGGCCTCGCCGCCGGGGAAGCGCTGGAAGGCGGTGAGGACGAAGTCGGAGGGATGACGGAAGTGGAAGGTGGCTTGTACGCCGTCGAGGTTAGCGGCCGCTTCGGTAGTGAACTGGCCGTCCTTCACGGTCGCGCGCCATTTCCCGCCCCACTCGCCGTCCACGATGATGCCGACGGTCAGGTCTACGCCTTTGGCTGCTTCCTGATCGACGGTGCTCGGCAGTAGGGCGAGGAGCATGTAAGGCACCAGCACGCCGGCCGTGCGTTCATCCAGCCTGGCCTCTTTCCGGCCCAGGCCCCAATTCATGTCCCAGGTATGGACGCCGTAGTCCATGACGTGGAAGGCGGGGTAGAAGAGTGTCGGCAAGGCGCCCATGTAAGGATGGGTGACGTTGAAGCCGCCCCACTCTTCAGCGGTCAGCGCCTGGAAGATACCCATCATTTTGTTGTAGTCGGCCTTGAGGCGCGCGACCGCTTCTTCGCGCGGCAGGCTGCGGTAGGACTGCGCATGTTCGTTGAGGGATTCGCCCATGACCAGCAGGCCGGCGGTATCCAGCGGCTCGCCCTTCCGCGCCTTCTCCCAGCGCGTCAGGTAACCTTCGGTCACGTCGATCATGTGGCCCACCATGTCGCGGACTTCCCACTCGGTGCAGCGCGTCTGCACGTTCCAGTTCTTGGGGTCGTCGACAATCTTGAAGAAGCGATCGGCTTCAGTGCGGATCACGTCGAGAACGGTATCTTTGCCGCTGTAGTCCATTGAGTTGACTGCCATTGTGACCTCCCTTGACTTTGCTAAATGAGTTATCGCACATCGCATACATCGGACGTTAAAGCAGGTGCTGATTGTATTGTAGTAAGAAGGCGACACCGGAGCGTCACTGCGAGCGTCACTGCATCGAGAGGTGAATCGGCAACTCACCGTACGCAGCCACTGTTCAAATCCTGCTCGAAGCCCGCGTCCGCGCGGGCGGCGAGCATACTGCGTAAAGTGAGTTAGCAAATCAAAGCGGAAGGGGAATTGTGAGTGCTTCGAGGTCGGCGCGGGCGCCATGCGCCTGAAAGGTCGCGCGGGCTTCGGCGAGGAGCGCATGCGCCGCGTCAGGAGTGGGTGAATGGCGCAGCGCCGATTCGGCCCAGGCAGCCTGCGTGCGGGCGACTTCCAGCGGAAAGCCGAGGTCTGTCGCCTGCTTCAACGTCTCGGCAAAGAGTGCATCGGCGGCGGGCCAATCATTGCTTTCGGCTAACAGGCGCGCGCGCAGTCGCTCCGCATCTACCAACAAGAGCGCGCGGCCATGTGAACGAGCCGTCGCCAGCGCCGCCTCCAGACGCGATCGCGCCTCAGCCCGTCGCCCTAACCGGATCAGCGTCTCGGCCAGCCAGATCAGGATGCGCGTTTGCAAGTGCCAGTATCCCTGATCGACGATTAGGGCCAGCGCCTCTTCGAGGAGCGTCGTCGCGTTCTGGAGATCATGCTGGCCGCGCGCGGCCAGCGCCAACCCGGCGCGATAGCCCGCCTGCCGTTCGAGATGGCCGAGTTCCTCGGCCAGCGCCAGGCCGCGCTGAAACGACTCGGCGGCGGCGGCCCATTCGCCCAGATACAAGAAGAGCTCGCCTTGCGTGCTGAGCAGATGCAGCAACACGGCGAGCATCTCGTAAGTCTCGGCCAGTTTGAGACCTTGCTCGACCGCGCGCCGCGCCGCATCGGGCTGTCCCAGCAGCAGGCTGTGGTAAGCGTAATTGTTGCGGGCGAGCGCGAGATAGTAGTGCACGCCGCTGGCCTGGGCCACGCCAGCCGCTTCGTTGTATAGATCGAGTGCGCGCACGAGAGCCCCGCGCTGCGCCGCGATATTGCCCAGCTCAAACAGCGTCGCGCACAGATCGCCCTGGTTGCCGGCATTCCGATCCGCGACGACGGCTTCTTGCAGGTGAGTCTCGGCGGCGCGGAGATCATGGCCTTCCATCGCCATCGCCGCGCCGAGCAACCGATGCCCGCGCCCGGCCAGCGCTGCGAGACCGTCGGACGCGGCGCAGACAGCCAGGCCTGCCTCGGCCGTGGTGAGCGCCGCGAGATGATCGGCGGTCACCAGCGCCAGCTCGGCCATTTCAAAGTGGGCGATGGCCTGCGCCGGTCGATCATCGACCGCGTGCGCCAGGTCGAGATTTTGGCGATGCCAGTCCGTGGCGGCTTCGATATTGCCGAGCGAGCGATGCAATCGGCCCAGCGCGTAGGTGAGCCGAAGCATTTCTTCGGGCGAAGCCGCCGGCGCCAGCAAGTCATGCAGATGCTGCAGAAAGTCGACGATCTCCGCGCCGGTGTATTGCTGCGGCAGGTCGGCCAGCATCTGTAAACCGTAGCGCCGGGCGCGATGCACGTCTTCACCGGCGACGGCATGCAGCGCGATGTGACGCAGCGGAAAATCGCTCCACAACGCAGCTTGATGCTCCACCGCTTCGGCGAGTTGACGATGCAGCGTCCGGCGGCGGATGTGACTCAGCCGATGCAACAGCGTCTCGCGCAGCAGGTGATGCGGCAGGGCAAATGTTTCGCGCGCGGTTTCGACCACGAGCCGGCGCGCCAGCAAATCCTCCAGCGCTGCAAGGGCTTGATCGGTTTCGACGCCGGCCATTTCGCGCAAGAGCGCGTACGGCAGCGGCTGACCGGCCACGGCCAGCACGTCGAGAACCTGGCGCGCTTCGGGCGCGAGGTTCGCCAAGCGCCAGGCGACCAGATCGTGAGTGGTTTCGGGCAGGCTAAAGGTCGCATGCCAGCGCAGCCAGCGGCCCGCGTCGAGTTGCCAGCCATCGCTCGCCAGGGTCAAGATCGCCTCGGCGCGCAGTTGCGCGAGAATTTCAGCCAGGATGAACGGACTACCGCCCGATCGATCGTGCAGCCATTCGGCCAAGGACGCGACCGAGGTCGACCGGATACCCGATGCGCGCAACAGCGCCGCGACGGCTTCGAGCGGCAACGGCGCGAGCGACAGCAGATGCAATGCGCCTCGGCGACGACCGAGCGTGATCAGTCGCTGCAGCGCAGGGATCGCTTCGGCGCGTTGCACCGTGCCCAGCAGCAGCACCGGCAGATTGCGCAATCGCATGGCGAGCAGGCCAAACAGGTTCAACGTCGAACTGTTCGCCCACTGCAAATCATCGATCGCGAGCAACACGGGCGCGCGGCCGGCGAGCGTGCGCAGCGCTTGCAAGACCGCGTAGAAGAATCGCCCGCGCGCATCGGGCACGGCTTCGTGCGGCTGAACAAGCAGGTCTCCCAAGTCGCCAACGGCTGCGCTGTGGAAGGCTTCGAGGATCGGGCCATAGGATAAGAGATCGTCAAAAGGCGAACACGATCCTTGCAAAACGATCCACGGCAGCGACTCTCCCGACAACCGGCCGGCCAGTTCGTCCAACAGGCGCGTCTTGCCGATACCGCCGTCGCCCTGCAACAAGACAGTCACGCTATGGCCGGCGCTCACGTCCTGGCCGATAGCCAGCAGCCGGGCGATCAGATCGTCTCGGCCGACGAAAGGAAGCGTCTGCGTTCCACGCGCAGGCCGGTGCGTCGTCTGCGCGACCGAAATCTTGCCGCGCCGCTGCGGCAGCGCCTCGTGAAACAAGGCCTGGGTCTGGGCCGACGGCGCGGCCCCCAGTTCCCGTCGCAATAGCGTCTCGAATTGTTGATACTGACGCAGCGCCTGGCCCGCATTCCCGTTGCACAAGTACAGCCGAATCAAGCGTTGCTGGGCTTCCTCGGCCAGCGCATCGACTTGAATGATCGGCTGAACGTAGCCGATGGCCTCGGCCCACGCCTGTCGGGACTCGGCTTCGGTAGCCAGACGATCAAGCGCGTCGAGATACGCGCTGCTGAACGACGTCTCCTCGAAGCGCAGCCATTCTTCGAACAGGGGCGCGTCGGCGAGCGTGAAGCCTTGCAACAACGGCCCGCGATACAACGCGACGGCTTCACCGAGTGCGCGCCCGCTGCCATCGGCGACCAACTGGCGGAAGCGCCTCGCGTCGCATCGATCATCGGTCAGCTGTAGGCCGACCCATTCATCGTTTCCTACGAGAACCTGATCGGCGTTTCGGATGCGCAGGGCTTGCCGGAGGCGGTAGAGGCTGGAGCGGAGCGAGTGGCGCGCATCGCTTGCGGACGATTCGCTCCATAGCAACGTGGCGAGATGATCGCGCGTGTGGAGCTGGCCGGTCGCGGCCAGGTAGAAGAGAAGCGCCCATGCCTTTTGACTATTCAAGATCAGGGGTTGGCCCCCGGCCTGAGCTGCAGGCGGACCGAGCAGGCGAACGGTCAGAGGGGCGGCTTCAACGTTCATCCGACGCTTCCTGGGCATCGAATCTTCAGGCACTATTATATCCGGGTTGCAAAATCTTCAGCGCAGCCACTTTCAACTGAAGCGGTTTCCTGTGCCTTCAAGGGTGGATCGCTCCCAGCCCGCGTCCACGCGGTTTCCTGTGCCTTTAAGGGTGGATCGCTCCCAGCCCGCGTCTCGCGGGCGTCACCGCGACGGGAGCACTGCACCCGCCGCAGGCGTGTAGGACGCGGTGGTGGAGCGCCAGCAGTCGTTCCCGCAACGCAACTGGAATTCGCTCCAGCGAAACGCGCCTAAGCCTTGGCAAAGATCGCCGCCAGCTTATCGAGGCACTGTTCCAGGCCGGCGTGGGATAAGTCGTGCGCCTGAGCCGATGTGTAGCTGTATTCCGTGATGGTCATTTCAGTCTTGCCGTTGCCTAGATCCTTGAAAGTGTTGACATTACGCACCTCCCTCGGAATGCCCTGAGGCAGGCCCATTTCCGCAGGGTCGAATGCCTCGCCGTCTTTGTCGGTGAATTTCAGGATGTATTCGATTCGCTGCAAGTGCTTTACCATTTCCGGCTCGACCCAGGCTTTCCATACTTGCTCGACGGGTGCATCAAAAACGCGGGTAACGACGACATTGTGTTTCTCTGGTTCGGTGCTCATTGAGGATCCTCCTCGATCCACACCCCTAGTCGATGAGTGCGCCACAGGAGATGTTGACGCCTGTGGCGGTCATAGTGCGGGCCTGGTCTGAGGCCACGAAGGCTGCCACGTTGCCCACGTCGGACAGCGTCGCTGTCCGGTTCAGCAAGGTCTCCTTCAGAATCCCGTTGACGATCTCGTCCTTTCCGGCGAAGGTGTCCGGGATGGTCTCGGGCACGCCGCCCGTCTTCAGGGTGACGACGCGGACACCATGCCGTCCCAGTTCGACGGCCCACTGTCGGCGAAGACCCTCGATCGCGTCGAGCGCGACTTTGAAGCCGCCCAGACCGGGGAGAGTTTGCGGCCCGTTGCCGCCGAACGCCAAGATCACACCCGATCCGCGCTTGAGCATGTGCCGGGCCGCCGCCCGCGCAGTCAGGAAATGCGACCGCATCGCGTTCGTGATTGGCTGCATGAAATCTTCGACCGAAATCTCCGTCAACGGCTCCTGGACATCTCCGTACCCGATGAGGTTGAACGAGATATCGATGTATCCAGCTTGCTCGACCACCGCAGCGACATACGCGTTAACAGCGCGCTCGTCGAGGGCATCGACGACGGCAGTGTCCGCTGCGCCGCCATTCGAGCGGATCTCGCCGGCGACCTTGTCGAGCTTCGCCTGGGTGCGACCGGCGAGGAAGACCCGGGCCCCCTCGCGGGCAAAGGCACGGGCCACTGCGCCGCCGATCGGCCCGCCCGCGCCGTAGATCACGGCGACTTTGTTCTCCAGCAACATTGCCAACCGCCTTTCTGCGCCGACAAGGTACGTTGGCTCATATCCGAGGTGACCGGCGCTTTAAAAGTGCCGATCACTTGATCCTCACCGGGCATGAGCCATTACATTACTTGACGACACGGAATTGAAGATGAGTCCGACCGGCAGGGAGCTCTATCACCTTTATTCTTTCCAGTTGAATCCGTTCAGGGTCGAGGTCTTCGAACGGCCGCAGGCCGCCGCCGAGGAGTATCGGCATGATGTCAACGTGTAGCTCAGCGGCAAGCCCAGCTTCGAGGCATTGCCGTGCCATGCTTGCCGCACCTATCACTGTGACATCTTTGTCGCCTGCGACTGCTTTGGCCTGTCCCATGGCGTTTTCTATACCAGCCGTCACGAAGGTAAAGGTTAACTTATCGTTTTCCTTTGGATGCTTTTTCGGAGCTGCATGGGTAAGGACAAATATCGGGACTTGATACTCGTAATTATCTGCGAGCGAGTCCGGGTCTTCCGCCATCGCGAACGAATTCCGTCCCATCACCACCGCGCCAGTGTTTTGTATGGATGCCCTCATCGGCTCGGTGTTTCTCAATGTGGCAAGATCAGGATACAGCGCCTCCACGCTGCCATTACGATCGTTGATGAACCCATCCACTGACATGGTCATTCCCAGGACAACTTTTCCCATCTTGATCCTCATTTCATAGTTACTCGGCGACGCGACGAATTTTCGTTCTGGCGTCGCATCATCCTTTGAAGAACTCTACCAGCACAGGAGCGAGCGCCGCCGCAGCAACCTCGTGCGTCTGACCTTCCAGGGTGCGGTGCTGTGCATTGGGGATGGCGTTGGCAAGCGCCGCGCCGGAGGAGATACCGAACACGAACGCCGATCCACCCGCTGCGTTGATGAGGGCCGCGATGTCTTCAATTTCACGCTCAAGCACATACGGCATCGCGCGTTGTTCGAACGCGCCACCCACGAGGATGAGCGCTGGCCCTGTACCTGATTGATCGAACGCGATGGTCGTACCATCTTTTGAAGTGACCGTTCTCATGTGAGTTCGCCTATTAATTGATTTCTTGTATGGGATACGCCGGATGGAAATTGCCGATCCATTTCGAGGTTACTTTACGACGCGGAATCCAAGGTGGGTTACGCCGGGGGCGGCGACCACACGTATGTGTTCCAGTTCGATTGGCTTGATATCCAGATGATCGAACAACCGCACACCCTGGCCGAGCAGGAGGGGCGCCACGTCGATATGGATTTCGTCCATCAGTCCCGCGTTGAGGCACTGCTGCAAGATGCTGGCGGTGCAGACGACGACATTCTTTTCCCCGGCGGCTTGCTTGGCCTGACGAATGGCGCTTTCCACCCCATCGGTGACAAAGGTGAACGGCGATCCTTTGTAGACCCATTCCTGTGGGACGGTATGGGTGACGATAAAAGCCGGCGCCCCCGGGGGATGACCGCCCCAGCCCCGGGCGATATCAAAGGTCTTGCGTCCCCACACCCCCGCCCCGTATGTCTCGAAGGACTGTTTGAGGATTTCGGCGCTCTGCCGTGAGACCTTGAGCACCATGTTGCCGTCCGAGATCGGGATCTCGGTGTCGCCGCTGAAGTACCAGTTAAAGAGCGCGTCACCGCCATCCCCCAGACCGTTGTCGGGGTTATCGTTCGGGCCGGCGACAAAACCATCCAGCGACACGGTCATGTTGAAAACAACTTTTCCCATGTTCACTCTCCCTCCATGCTACTTTTCGTTCCAGTCGTCTTCCCGGTAAGCACACGCCGAGGTTAGTGCTCTGCCACAGGGAAAATGACGGGTAGCTTAGCCCCCTGCTTGCGCCCCGTGTGGGGTTGTGGGCGTGTGACGGGCACGCGGCCCTACGCTACGCCCATCAAAATCACTGTGGTAGGCTACTAGTGCTTCGACAACTTGAAGTTGCATAGTTCCTGCCGCAGTTGCAGTGCGAAGCCGCCCCGTGGGCCTGCGGCGGACGGCAGTGCCAGCCGCCGCCTTTCATTGCCTTCTAAAGAGGGCGGCGGCCTGCCCACGAGCGCAGCGAAGAGGGTTGTGCCGTCCCAACCCCGCAGAATGAGGCGGTCGGGGTACTAGTACATGTGGGCGTAATTGTAGCAATGGTTTGTCATTCCGAGCTGCGCCCTTTGCGGCGAGGAATCTCAGCCCAGCCGGGCCGAGACCGCTCGCTGCGCTCGGGGTGACAACCGTAGGGTTATTTAGGTCACGGTGTACTAGTTGGTTCTTCGACAAGTTCAGTTGCCAAGACACGCCAAATTTATCGGAAAGCCAGGCGAACTTTTCACTGAAGGGATAACGATCCAGCGGCATGAGAACCTGTCCGCCGTGCGACAACTTCTCGAAAAGCCCATCGATTTCTTCCTCTGTTTCACAGTTGACGTAGAGGGATATGGCTGGAGTAAACGTGAACTCATGCTTGACGTTGCTATCGATGCACATGAACTCCTGCCCGCCGAGTGAGAACGCGGCGTGCATCACTGTTCCCTCGGCGCCCGCCTCATTTGGCCCATAGCGAGTCAGGCTCAGGATTTTCGAATTCTCAAACAGAGAAGTGTAGAAGTTCATGGCTTCTTCAGCCTTGCCGTCAAACATCAGAAAGGTAGTGATTTTTTGCATACGGGTTCCTCCTTCGCGCATCTGCTTAGGGATCGCGTTCTCATTTGACTCGCGTTGCGGTTGACTCATACCCATCACCTGGAATCACCCAGGCGCCGGCAAGAGTGTTGCCGCCGTCACTAAACGTACCCTTGTAATATGCTGGAGAACCCTTCTCTCCGCCCCAAATCGTGAGGGTGTCCCCATCCAGTTCATATACGTAGTCGAAGGTGTTGCCCATGTTGTCGTAGATGCGCGTCCTGATGTCCTCGCTTGGTTGCCCTTCAAACGGCTGTAGATGTCCAATGATCTCAATGCCCTTGATCTTGTGTCCCCCCGACTCAAGATCAAAGTGTTGCATCAGGAAGAAACCGCCTTCCAGCCACTCGTAGGTCACCTGTCCTTGTGCGCCTCCCGATACCTTCCACGTGCCGACCAAGCGATCCAGGCTTTTGAGATCGGGATTGGGCGTGGATGCCTGGTATTGAGCTTGGGCGTTGTCGTTGTCTGTCATGCTTATCCTCCTGAATCTCTCAGGACTTACGCAGTTGCATGTTGCTGCCGCAGTTGTACTGCGGCAGATGAGGCGGCGGCAGTGCAACTGCCGCACCAACTGCGTAAGTCCTATCTCTTCTAGTCTGCGAAGAATTCCACCAATTTTGTTCCGCCGTGAGGTCATCGCTCGCGAAGCCGACCATGTGCCGCGCCGGGTCGGTATTGCGGCCATGCACCTCACGGTGCGTGCCCGGTCCCAGCGCCGGGACATCCGGCCGATCCTCGCCTAGCAGGACAAAGCCCGGTGACTCCCTGGTCACCTTGAGGCCCAACACATCGCGATAGAACGGCAGCAAGTTATTCAGGTTTTCGCTCCAGATCGACGCGCCGGCAAATTGCGTGATCATTGTAGTTCTCTTCGTACACACTGTGTTGCGCCTTTCAGTGCCCAGCACCCTCGGTTGCCGGCGGGATGTTCTGGTTGAGCCTGAACAGGTTGGTCGGGTCGTAGCGACGCTTGATCGCTGCGAGCCGATCCCAGGTCGGCCCCGGATAGGCCGCCCGGACGCGCGCCTCGCCCTCGTCGCCCAGGAAGTTGACGTACACACCGCCGTCACCCTGGTGCAACGCCGCCGCGAAACCGGAGACCCAGGCCTCGCGCACAACCCGATCCTCGGGGCCTGTGTAGAACGCAGCCACGTTCACCATGATACGGCTCGCGCGGTGCGCGAACGCGGTGGCGTCGGCCGGCACGCGGGCCGCCGCTCCGCCGAGCACGCGGAGCTGCGCCACGCGCATCGAAGCGTCCGAGGCTTCGAGATGGGCGACGATCGTCTCCGCGACTCCGCGATCGATGGCGTCGACGAACAGCGTGCGCGCCACTGCGGTCGGGTGATACGATGCGTCCTCCGGCTGGAACATCTCCGGGTAGCGCATCGGCTTCACCATGTCCGCGATCGGCGTGGCGAGCGCCCGGAATGGCGCAACGGCGCGCTCGCCCGCCTCAGTCGCGCCAGCATAGACCAGGAAGGCCATGATGATGAGCTGCCCATGATGCTCGGCGGGCACGAAGGGCATGGGTGGCGCGGGCATGACGTTGGCGATGGTCGATAGCGCTTCCGGCGCGGCCTCCGCCTCGGCGATGAACGAGGCGATGACGTCGGGCGTCGCTGGCAGGATCAACATCCCGCCGACGATCGTGTCGACCTCATGTAGTTGGAATTGAAACCGGGTCGCGACGCCGAAGTTGCCCCCGCCGCCACGGATCGCCCAGAAGAGGTCGGGGTGCGTCTCGGCATCGACGCGGCGCAGCCGGCCGTCCGCGGTTACGATGTCGGCGGCCGGCAGGCTGTCGATCGTGAGGCCATGCTTGCGAACGAGGAACCCGACGCCACCGCCTAGCGTGATCCCCCCGATCCCGACCGAGCCGGTGTCGCCGAACCCGGTGGCGAGGCCGTAAGCCCCCGCCGCTGCTGTGTATTCGCCCGCGGTCAATCCCGTTTGTGCCCAGGCGGTGCGGCGTTGGGCGTCGATGTCCAGCGCCCGCATGTCTGAGAGGTCGAGCACGATGCCTCCCTCGGAGACGCTGTGGCCGGCGTTGCTGTGGCCGCCGCTGCGGACGGCGAGTTCCAGCCCGATCTCACGCGCGAGCGAGACGACGCGCGAGACGTCGGTCGCGTCTGCTACCCGGACGATGGCGGCTGGCCGGCGGTCGAACCCGCCATAGAAGATAGTACGCGCCTCATCGTATTCGGCGTCGTCCGGCGCGATCACCCGACCAGTGAGGACGGCGCGGAGCTGCTGAACGGCGTTCTTATTTTCATACGACATTCCTATTACCTTTCCCATGTTCATTCCCCTTAACACGTTATCAAGGTTGATTGTCCGCCAACTTGATCGCCACCTCGACTTCCCATTTCGTTTTGCGAGGCTCTATTTTGGGATCGGTGAGATAGGACTCGTACCGCGAACGGAACGCATCACCTTTCTCGTTGTCCCATCTATCCCAGGCAATGCCGTTGGCTTTGGCCCATTCGATAAGAGCTTTGTTGCCGGTCAATCCAGACCCGATGTATACGAGGCTCGCGTAGCGACCCGCGGGAAGCACACCGGCAGATACGCGCTCATCACCTGGCAGCGTTGTTTCAACGGGCATCCCCACTTCAATGTCCATCTCCCTTGCCATGTCAATGACGTGATAGCGCAGGAACGGTGGCCCAGCCGGCTCCACCCCCTGGCGCTTCGCCCAGGCAGATACTTCCCTGAACAGTTTTTGTATCGCCTTTGACATTCCCTTCATGGGAACCTGCGTTCGTATCCCCATGTAGGGTCGTTCGGTACGATAATCGATCCGAGGTTTGCCGACAATTGTCATCGCAGTCGCTTCCTATCGAGGTTGATCATCTGCCAGCTTTGGCTCAATAGATGTTTCAAGGAGATCGCTGCAACGAATTTACAACGAATAAACGAATCCTGGCTGGGCAGGCCCGTGCGCGGGTCGTATTCGTTTATTCGTTGCCTATCCGCTGCAGCGGTTGCTCACCTCCTTGAAATCGAGGAAGAGCGTTAGTTTTTTCCCTAATTATTGTCACGGCAATTACTCTTTTCAGGGTATCCAAACCAGGGTATAGTACTAATGTTCTAAATATACACAAATACTTCAATAAGTCAAGTGAAAGATTCCAAATTTTAATGTATAAGATGCTAAACTTGAAGTTTCATTCCTTTGTCTGTACAATGTAAAACATGAAAAGTCGAAGTTATAACCAGTTTTGCGCCCTGGCTTGTGCCTTAGATGTTATCGGAGAACGCTGGACACTGCTCATCGTCCGGGAATTGCTGGCCGGCCCCCACCGATTTAAGGATCTCATCGACGGGCTGCCAGATATCAGCACCAATTTGCTCTCAGAACGGCTCAAGAGCCTGGAGCAGCAGGGCCTTCTCTGCCGGCGCGTCCTCCCCCCGCCGGCGGGGTCAACCGTATATGAGCTGACCTCCTTGGGGCAGGCTTTGGAAACAGCTGTGCTTGAATTAGGGAAATGGGGAAGCCAGTTTTTGCCAACCTCGCTGGAAGGTGTCGCCTTGCCGAGTTTGGGCGCCATCGCGCTGGCCCTCAAAGCCTTTTTTCACCCAGAACAGGCGCAGGGAGTCAAGGAAACCTTTGAACTGCACCTGGGTGATGAGGTCCTTCAGGTGCAGATTAAAGAAGGTGAGCTCCAAGTTCAGCAGGGCGCAGCCCTAAAACCGGATGTGGTTTTCCATACCGAGATGCAGAATTTCGTGGGGTTATTTGTCAGGCAAATCCAACCGGACGAGGCAATTTCTGGGAGACTCATTCGGATCGAGGGTGATCCTGGCGCTTTGAGCCGGTTCCTGAATTTAAGCGGGGCGCCAGGCTCACGCTAATATCTCTGCCACAGGCATACCAAGAATTCGCCGCAATGCCGGGCAGCGGCGATAACGGCTTCACCTTTGGCTGCGGTCAGCCGGGCAAACGGCGCTAATTCGATGACCACCCGCCCCTTTCTTGAAGATACGCCTCCAGCCCGGCGACCCGGCCGCTGATCACGATCGTCGAATTGAATACGACCTTCCCGCTGACGTCTCGCCCGCCCCTCAAGGCGTACAGTATGCCGCTACAGCCTACACGCCTGAATGGCGGGCGCACGGTATTCAGATCGGCATGGCCGAAGTTGGCGAACCGACGCAGAACGGCTATGCCGAACGCTTGACCCTTGCACCCACGGCGTGGGCGCAAGGGATTAACCGGATCGGGTACAATGGTATCGGGCTGGAGCCACCGGTTAAGATAAGGCAATCTCCTGGCCGTTCTTCAGGGATCGTATGAACACCATCATGTCGATCACCTCGAACCGCTGCTGGTCTGGCTCCGTCAAGCCGAGGTATAGCGTTCGCCGATTAGCCCATAGTTGAAAGAACGCTGTCATGAAGCATGAGCTTTCCAGCGTAGCCTTTGCGGCAAAACCCATCATCGAGCGGAGCGCCATGTTCGACGCCATCACCATCAAGAACGCGCGGCTGCACAATCTGAAGAACGTCACCCTCAGCATTCCGAAGAACCAACTCGTCGTGTTCACCGGCCTATCGGGTTCGGGCAAATCGACGCTGGCGCTCGACACGCTGCACAGGGAAGGCCAGCGCCAGTATTTCGAATCGCTGGGCATGGTCACCTACGTGAGCAAGCCCGACGTCGATCGCATCGAGGGCCTGTCGCCGTCGATCAGCGTCGCTCAACATCTCACCAATCGCAGCCCGCGCTCGACCGTGGGCACCGCGACCGAGGTCTTCACCTACCTGCGCGTTCTGTTCGCCCGCATCGGTCATCGGCCTTGTCCCCAGTGCGGTGCGAATATTCCGCCCACGTTCGACCTCAGGTCGGACGACGAGGCCGACGAAGACGATACGGGCAACACCTATCCCTGTCCGGCCTGCGGCGCACTCGTGCCCGAGTTTGGCATGGCGCATTTCTCGTTCAACAAACCGGCGGGCGCGTGTCCCACCTGTACCGGCCTCGGCGCGGTGCACGCGCCTAACCTCGATCGCCTGATCGATCAGACGCGCAGCATTCCTGACGGAGCGATTGTGGGCTGGGAGAAATTCCACTGCGAGCGATACCTCCGCGCGCTGCAAGCCGCCGGGCGTCACTACGGTTTCACCTTCGAAGCCGATCGGCCCGTCAATCAACTCGGCGAAGTGCAGCGCGATTTGTTGTTCTATGGCGTGAACGGCGCTCAGTTCAAGCGGCACTTCCCCAACATCAAAGCGCCTACGACCGTGGCGGACGGCAACTTCGAGGGCGTCGTCACGAACCTCTTGCGCCGCTACGCCGATCAAAGTCATGCTGCGGACTATCGCGAAAAACAGGCGGATTTCGTGACCGAGACGATCTGCCCCGATTGCAACGGCACACGGCTGAATGCCGAAAGCCGCCGCGTCACGGTGACGGGTCGCACCCTGATCGATGTCTGCCAGCTGCCGTTGAGCGATCTGGCCGAGTGGATCGATCAACTCCGATCGATTGTTACCGCTGAAGAGTGGATCGTCACCGAACCGATCGTGAACGATCTGGAAGCGCGCGTGCGGCGATTGGTCAACGTGGGCGTCGGTTATCTCACCCTCGATCGATCCTCGCCCACCCTCTCGGCCGGAGAAGCGCACCGGCTGCGCCTCGCGTCATTGTTGGGCTCGGGCCTAACAGGCATGTTGTATGTGTTCGATGAGCCGACGATCGGCCTGCATCCGCGCGACACCGCCCGGCTGATCGCTGTGCTGCGTCAGCTGCGCGATCGGGGTAACACGGTGCTCGTCATCGAACACGATCTCGATCTGCTGCACGCGGCCGATTTCGTGGTGGATGTGGGGCCGGGCGCGGGCCGCAACGGCGGACGCATCGTCATCGCCGGCACACCCGAGCGAGTGGCCGAGACCGCAGAGTCGATCACGGGCCAATATCTCTCGGGCCGAGCGCGCATCGCCATTCCGGCAGAACGGCGATCGGGCAACGGCGCACAACTGACGATTCGCGGCGCGCGGGCCCACAACCTGAAGAACGTCACGGTCGATGTGCCGCTGGGCAAGTTGGTGGCGGTGACGGGCGTGTCGGGTTCGGGCAAATCGTCATTGATGCTGGACATTCTCGATCGGGCAGCGCGGCAGCGTTTTTACGGCGCGCGCGAACTGCCGGGCGAGCACGAAGCGATCGAGGGCTGGGAGCATCTCGACAAGATCATCACGATCGATCAGACGGCCATCGGGCGCAGCACGCGCTCGAATGCGGCCACCTACACCGACGCCTTCACCGGCATCCGCGAGGCGTTTGCCTCGACGCCCGAAGCGAAGCAGCAGCATCGGAGCGCGCGGCATTTTTCGTTCAACGTCGCGGGCGGGCGCTGCGAACGCTGCGAGGGCGCGGGCTTGCTGACCGTGGAGATGCACTTCCTGCCCGATGTGCAGGTGCGCTGTCCCGCGTGTCACGGTCGCCGCTTCAAGCGCGAAGTGCTCGCGGTGAAGTATCGCGGCTACGATATCGCGCAAATATTGGAGAGGACCATCGAGGAAGCGCTGCCGATCTTTGTCGATGTGCCTGCGGCGGCCGCGCGGTTGTCGTTGATGGTGGAAGTCGGTCTGGGCTATCTGCAACTCGGGCAACCGGCGACGACGTTGTCCGGTGGTGAAGCGCAGCGCGTGAAACTGGCGAAGGAACTGTATCGACGCGCGACAGGTCGCACGCTGTATCTGCTCGATGAACCGACGACCGGCTTGCACGTTGCAGATACCGCGCATTTGCTGGGCTTGCTGCAGCGGCTAGTCGAGGCGGGCAACTCCGTCGTCGTGATCGAACACAACCTCGACGTGCTGAAGTCCGCCGATTGGATCATCGACGTGGGGCCGGAAGGCGGCGCGGCAGGCGGCCACATCGTGGCGCGGGGCACGCCGGAAGAAATTGCACAGGTTGCGGGGAGTTACACGGGACGGTTTTTGGAGAAGTGCTTGGGTAGGGTGAGTTAAGAATCTGGGCTATACCGGGTTCAACGGGAAAAGCATCGCTTGGACACGGACGCGGAGCGCACAGATTCACGCGGATTTTGGTCCTTTTCTGTGTTTGTCCGTGTGCGTCCGTGTCCTATTTCCCACCCCAGCCGGAAGAGCCAGAATCTGGAGTGTGTCAGGTCTTACGCGCTAAGCTATCGTCACGTTCAACCGCCCTCAACTGAGGCCCAAAACCCCAGCGACCTCCGCTGCACGTTCCAATTGGTTCACATTCGTGCCAAATAGCCCCTCTCAGGATTCAGCGGCATGCTGCCAACATGACTTCAGTCACCATTGACAAAGCCAGGAAACGGATGTAAGTTTTACCGGGTAAATATTTTATCATATAAGTCGTTTATCAAGTCAAGCATACAAGGTGAGTTCGATGAGTATGCCCAACAATACTGAGTTTCTCGCGCAAGAATTGGCGCGCACCTTTGCCCAGTTTAGGCGACTCAACCCTGCGAAAGGCCCATTCCGGGGAGTCAAGGGCGGTGAGTTCATTCTGCTAGCAACCCTGATCAACTCCATCGAGCCAGAGTCCAACGGCATAAAGGTTTCCGCACTGAGCGCTCATCTGCAAGTTACCCCTGCGGCCGTGACGCATATCATCAACGATTTGGAAAAGGCGGGGCATGTGGAACGTGTCTCGGATCCGACTGATCGACGGATCGTGTTGATCAGGCCGACCGCGGCCGGTCTGCAAATGATGGAAGTCGCCAATGCTCAGTTTCTCGGAATATTGAAGGGCCTGGTCGAGTTCCTGGGCGAAGACGATAGTCGAGAATTCATCCGGTTGGTGTCTTTAGCCATGACGTACTTCAAGAGCAAGATGGATTCTTAACGGATCGAGAGGAGTAGCCGTATCCATGAAGAGACGAACCTGGATCATCATCGGAATAGTGCTGGTGGCAACGATGGTCGTGGTCGGAGCGATCAGCAACCGGACCAATGCCGTCGCACAGTCAGCCTCGTCAGACAGCCAGATCGGTCAGGTGGTGCGCACAACCTTGTCGTCGGCGGTGGAATCGTCGGGCAGTATTACGGCGCAAGAGGATGTCGCGCTGTCTTTTCGCACCGGCGGTACGGTAGCGCAGGTCAACGTCGATGCCGGGCAGCGCGTGAAGACCGGTGACGTACTGGCGAAACTGGACACCGCCCAGCTTGAGCTTCAAGTTGCCGGGGCCGAGCAGAGTTATCTCTTGCAGCAGGCAACTTACAGTCAGACAGTCCAGCCCGATCCGGACCTGGTGACCGCCGCGCAAGCCGGGCTGAACAACGCGCAGACTGCGTACCAGATCGCGTTGCAGAAAAGCAGCCTCACCGGCGATCAGATCACCGTTGGTTGCGCCAATCTCGATAACGCCCAACAGGCGTACGACGATGCGACGACCGCCTACAACAACTACCTTTCGGACTGGCGCGTGCAAGTGTACGGCACGTACGAGGTCTCGCCGCAAAAAGCGCGCCTGGATAGCGCAACAGCCGCGTACGAGCTGGCGCAGGCGAATTGCACGCTGGCCCTGCAGGGAGTCAATGACAGTGCGGTCACATCAGCGTGGGCGCAGCTCCAGCAGGCGAAGGAAAACCTGAGCAGCCTCATCTCACCACGCGATGAAAAACTGACTGTTGCGCGCGCCCAGTTGGAGCAGGCGCGCCTGACCTGGGAGCAAGCCCAGCTGGCGCTGACGGATGCGGAGATTGTCGCGCCATTCGATGGCATCGTCACCCGCGTGAATGTCCAGGCTGGCGGACCGAGCGGCGCCGGCCCGGCAATCGAGCTAGCCGATGTCGCTCAGTATCACGTCAACGTCTTCGTGGATGAAACTGAAATCTCGCAAGTCGAAATGGGCCAGCCAGCCGAGATCACGCTTGACGCGGCGCCGGGCGCCACTCTGACCGGTAAGGTATCCGCCGTTGATCCTGCCGGCGTGGTCGTACAGGGTGTGGTGAATTTCAACGTGCGGATCGATATCGACCCGACCGACGCGCCTATCAAGCTCGCGATGACCACCAACACGCGAATCTTGGGCGAGTCTCGCGCGAACGTATTGGCGGTGCCGACGAACGCCATCCGATCGGCCGCCGATGGTACGTTGTTCGTTATCGTAGTGGATCCGCAAGGCGCGCAACGGAACGTGACGGTGAAGACCGGCCTGACCGAAGGCAAACTCACCGAAGTGTCGGGCGACCTTAAGGAAGGCGAGCAGATACTCATCAACCTACCCATCCGTCCGGCTAGTTTTGGCCCGTTCGGCGGCGGATAGGCTAGCGGCCTAGTACTCCGACAGTTTGAAGTTGCGTAGTTCCCGCCGCAGTTGAACTGCGGCGGACGGCAGTGCCAGCCGCCGCCTTTCATTGCCTTCTAAAGAGGGCGGCGGCCTGCCCACGAGCGCAGCGAAGAGGGTTGTGCCGTCCGAACCCCGCATAATTAAGTGGTCGGGGTACTAGAGCGGTTTCCAGGTTGATTTACGGAACTACAGTCCCCGTAGCAAAGCGGAGTGGGATACGCACTACGGAAACCACTGGAATCGTGTATTGCGTATTCCGTAGGCATCTCATGGCAAACAGCAGAATTGAGAACGAGTGAGGCAACGAGCATGAAGAAGACGCGCACACGAACGAGACTTATCGTCGGCAGCCTGGTCATCCTGAGCGTGGTGGGGGTAGTCGTAATCCGGTCTACCGCGCTCACCCATGCACAGGGCGCCGATGTCACGACCTCCCAGACCGGTCAGGTACAGCGAACGACCATATCGGCGGTAGTCGAATCAGCGGGTAGCATTGAACCGCGTCGTGCACTCAGTTTGAACTTTGGCAGTCCAGGAACTGTGGCGCAGGTGGACGTACGCGTGGGTGATCACGTTCGCCAAGGCGACGTACTGGCGAAACTGGATACAGCCGCTTTGGAATTACAACGCCGACTGGACGAACAGTCTTTGATTATCCAGCAAGCGAACTACACTCAAACCCTTGTGCCCGATCCGGCAGCCGTCGCTTCGACGCAGGCCGGGCTGACCAGCGCGCAGGCGGCGTACGCGGCAGCGCTACAACAATACAACCTGAGCGAGCAACAAGTGACGGTGAATTGCGCAGGCTTTACGCAAGCAAAGGACGCGCTCGAGCGCGCTCAAACAGCGTACGACCGGTTAGCGAATGATCATCAAGCGCAGAATTACCTGAACAGCGACTGGGGCCCCTTCCAGTCGGTTGTTCAGGCGCTCTCGAATGCGCAAGCCGCGTACGCCGTGGCGCAGGCGAACTGCAACCTGGCTAAGAGTAACATCAACGCCGCCCAGGTAAGTTCGACGCAAGCGCAGGTGACGCAGGCTCAGGCTAACCTCGATAACCTGCTATCACCCGATGACTCCACGCTCGTCGTCGCCAGGGTGCAGCTGGAACAGGCGCGCTTGAATTTGCGGCAGACCCGGCTGAGGTTGGCCGATGCAGAGATCGTCGCGCCGTTTGATGGAATCGTGACGCAGGTCAACCTC
Source organism: Anaerolineae bacterium (assembly GCA_035292585.1). GTDB lineage: Bacteria > Chloroflexota > Anaerolineae > Fen-1058 > Fen-1058 > DASSFZ01. The sequence continues at coordinate 23,998 of DATDPU010000084.1, forward strand.
AGCGTGGGCGAAGCCAGTGGCGGCGCATCGATCGATCTGGCGGATGTCAGCCAATTTCGCATCAGCGTGCTCGTCGACGAAACCGAGATCACAAACGTGCAGCCCGGTCAAACCGTGGAAGCGACGCTGGACGGCCTGCCGGGCCTGATGCTGACCGGCAAGGTTGCGCGGATCGATCCGTCCGGAATACTCGCGCAAGGTGTGGTCAACTACAACGTCCAGATCGATCTGGCCCCGACCACTGCTCCAGTGCGGCTGTACATGACCGCGAACGTGCGGATTATTCGTGACCGGCACGCCGAGGTGCTGGCCGTGCCAATAGCGGCCATTCGCACCGACCCGAACGGCGCGTCGTACGTCGAGGTCCTTGATTCAGCCGGGCAACCTAATGGCTCGCGTCGCGTGAACGTGACGCTTGGGCTGATCGAAGGCGCCCAGGTCGAAGTCTCCGGCGATTTGCAGGCTGGCGATCGGGTGCTCATCACTGTGGCGGCACGCCGGACGACGAGTTTCTTTGGCGGCCAATGAGCGGGGAGCAAACCATGATCGAAGTTGAGAACATCACCAAAGTCTATCCGATGGGCAGCACGGAGGTTCGCGCGCTGAATGGCGTGAGTCTCACGATTAACGACGGCGAGTGGGTGGCGATTACCGGGCCATCCGGCTCGGGCAAGAGCACGCTCATGGCCATTCTGGGTTGCCTGGATTCACCCACGAGCGGGCAGTATCGGTTGGACGGCGTCGACGTCGAACGGATGAACGATGATCAACTGGCGGCCGTGCGCAACCAGAAGATTGGCTTCGTGTTTCAGCAGTTCAACCTGTTGGCCCGCACCAGCGCTCTGGAGAACGTCGAATTGCCGCTGCTGTATTCGAGCCGGAATCATCGGCGCGAACAGGCGCGATCGGCGCTGGAAGCCGTCGGGCTAGGCGACCGAATCAACCATCGGCCGAACGAGTTGTCGGGGGGACAGCAGCAGCGCGTGGCCATCGCGCGGGCGCTGGTGACCGAACCGTCGATCGTGCTGGCCGACGAGCCGACCGGCAATCTCGACTCGAAGACGGGCAAGGAGATCATGGAGCTGTTCGGCGAATTACATCGCACGCGCGGCATCACGGTGATCTTCGTCACGCACGACCCGTCGATCGCGGCGAATGCACAGCGCGTGATCAAGCTCAGCGATGGAGTGGTGACGGCATGAGACTGAATCTGACTCGAAACATTCGGAATGCCTTCCGCGCCCTGATCGCCAATAAGCTGCGCACCGGCTTGACGATGCTGGGCATCGTGATCGGTGTATCGTCCGTGGTGGCGCTCCTGGCGGTGGGGACGGGCGCCCAATCGGCGATCACGGGCCAAATTCAAGGTCTGGGCGCCAACTTGATCTCGGTCATCCCGGGCGTGTTGACCAATAACGCGCCGAACCAGATCGCGGCCACGGCGCATCTCACTTTGCGAGACGCAGAGCAGCTCAACGGCTTGCCCGGCGTGTCCGTCGTCGCGCCACAATACGGCACCACCATGCGCCTCACGAACCAGGGAAATCAGACCAGTGTCTCGGTGATCGGGGTGGTGCCCGACTATGCCCTCATCCATTCCGATCAAGTTGATCGAGGGCGCTTCATTTCAGAAAGTGATGAGAGCAACAAGGCGCGCGTCGTGGCGTTGGGATCGCAGGCCGCGACCGATCTGTTTGCCGAGCTGGACCCGATCGGGCAACCGGTCAAGATCAACGGCGTGTTGTTCACCGTCATCGGCATATTGAAATCACAGGGCGGCGGCGGCTTTGGCTTTAGCCTCGACGCGAGAGCCTACGTGCCGCTGGCGACGGCCTACGCCAAGTTGATCGGCGCCCAGGCCGTGGCGGGCGGCGATCGCCTGGTCAGCATGATCGAAGTCTCGGCTGTGGATGAAAACAGTATCGACACCGCCATCATCGCGGTGGAAGACGCCTTGCGCAGCGCCCACCGGCTCCCGGCCGACGAGGAAAACGACTTCACGGCCGTCTCGCAGACCGAGCTGCTGTCGGTGACCAATACCATCACGGGCGTGATGACGGTGTTTCTAGGCTCGATTGCCGCTATCTCGCTGCTCGTGGGCGGCATTGGCGTGATGAACATCATGCTGGTCTCCGTGACCGAGCGCACCAAGGAGATCGGGCTGCGCAAAGCCGTCGGCGCACGCCGGCGTGACATCTTGTATCAGTTCTTGACCGAGACCGTGACCCTCTCGGTGTTCGGCGGCATCATCGGCATTTTGATCGGCGCCGGCATTGCCGGCTTAGTGAACCTGACCGGCGTGATCACCACCCGTGTGTCGCTCGAGTCGATCCTGCTGGCGTTTGGTTTTTCGGCGGCCGTGGGAATATTCTTCGGAATCTACCCGGCCAATCGAGCGGCCTCACTGCACCCGATTGAAGCGCTACGGTACGAGTAGGTCGAATGAGATTGACTCGCTTTGGGGGAACCGTTGAACATCGTCCTCTGGATTTTACAAGTTTTGCTGGCTGTCAATTTCCTGCTCCATGGGCGCTTGATGTTGGTTCCGCCAACGCTCCAGGCTGCGCCTGCGTCGCGCGCTTCAGGAATGGCCTACATCTGGGCTATCCCGCCAGGCTTCCGTCGCTTCATTGGTGTGGCGGAAGTCCTCGCTGCCATCGGCTTGATCTTGCCAGGGCTTACCCATATCCTGCCGTGGTTAACGCCGCTCGCCGCAACCGGTCTGGTCATCGTGATGATCAGCGCGGTGATCTTCCATGTTCGGCGTCGCGAATACTCCAATATCGTGTTCAACCTGGTACTTTTCGCGCTCGTAGCATTCGTCGCGTACGGACGATTTGTGCTTAGCCCGCTGTAAAGAGGACAATGTATATGAACGTCATAGCAACCGTCTGGCGAGCCACAATTCCGAGTTCGGACCCGGACCAGAACACCGGACCGACGCCGGCCAGTAGTTCGGACCGCGATAAAGTCTGCATCCCCAACATCAGTGCGCGCGAACGACGCAAGCGACTGGCAGGCGGCGTGATGGCGTTCGTGATCGCCCTTGTCGTGTTAGCGGTTCTGATAGTGGCGGACACGAGTCGTGGGTGGCGGCTTGCACTTTTTCCTTTGTTCGCAGGCGCTACGTCAGGCTTCTTCCAATGGCGAGACAAGACTTGAGTCGGTCTGGCGGCGCGAGGTTCGCGCCAACTGGGCGACGAAGTGGAGAAGATCGTCGATGCGGCCGAACTGGCGCAGGTGCGGCGCCAGGCGCGCGGGGTGCAACTCAAAGCCTTGCTGGCGGCCATCCCGTTGACGTTGATTGCGCTGGCGCTGCCGGGGTAGAATCGATTCAGCCTGACGCGCTCGAGATGCGATCCATCCGGCGGCAGTCGCGTCCTAAGCGTAGGCGCCAGCAGGTTGAGACAGATGAAAGCACGCGCGAAAGGTAACCCGCTCGATCGGCTCAGCGCGAAGTTAGACAGCGTGTGGGAGGACCCCCAAGATCGTCGCTTGATTGCGAACACGATCCAAGCGCTTGACGTCCGGTACGACTTGAGCAAGAAAATAGCGCGAGAACCCGGCGTCGAGGAAATCATCACGCAGCTGGCCGGCAGACTGGCGCACACTTTTGGGAGATTGTCGAATGTACAGGGCCGGAGGGTCTTGGATATTGCCTGCGGTTCAAACACCAGCCAGGCGCCTGCCTCCCTGTACCTCAACACGCCGTTTGGCGAAATGACGATCGGACGCGCAAGCAAGGGCTATACTGCTCAGTTCGAGCCGTGGTTTTGCCGGATGCTTCTGGAGTTGGGCGCCGATCCCATCGGGATCGATTTTGGCGATTTAGAAGGTGAAGCCTTCGAGCATCATCGAGTCGATCTTGGACAAAAAGGCGCGTTGGACTTTTTGCCCGGTCGTTCGTTTGACGCTGTTCAGGATAGCCGGCTGTTCGGCTCGCCCGAGTTCACGGCCCAGTTTCCCGATCGCGCCGATCGCCTTCAAGTAGCCCAAGAGATCAGACGGCAGGAGCGAAGAGTGTTAAAGCCGGAGGGCATCGTCATCCACTCAGACGCTGACGCGCTGCTGCGATAGGAACGAATCACATGGGCGCCCGGCTTTGAGGGTGCAGGGATTATCGCAGCAGTGGGTGAGCACGTCACGGCGTTTCAACGAGGACAGTGGATCGGTATCATGCCATCCCGCCCCTGGCGCAGCCCGCGCCGGGGTTGAACGGCGAGGGCGCCCCAGCGGCTCAACGCTGGTTCAACGAGCGTCAGACCGCCTGGTTTCAAGGTCACGCTGACCGCATTGCCGCCGAGTTGCGGCAGACCTCCCTGCTCCACGACAAGCAACAATGCGCTCCTGATACCCGCGCCGCCGCGTTTCGTGGTATTATGCGCGCGTTTCCAAAGACAGCATCGGCCAGCATAGATATCGGGCGTTGCTTGCTCGGTAGAACCAAACGCGCCGATAGAACAATCAGGTTATCAGGTTGCGACTCAAGCATCTCGAACTTCACGGCTTCAAAACCTTCGCCACCCAGACCGAGTTCATCTTCCCCACCGGCATCACGGCTATCGTCGGCCCGAACGGTTCTGGCAAATCCAATGTGGCGGATTGTGTCCGCTGGGTGTTGGGCGAGCAGACCTTCTCCGCGCTGCGCGCCAAAAAGACGGAAGATTTGATCTTCGCCGGCGGCGAAGGCCGCGCCCGCTCCGGTATGGCCGAAGCGTACCTCACGCTCGATAACTCCGACGGCTTCTTCCCAATCGAGTTCAGCGAAGTCACCATTGGCCGCCGCGCCTACCGCGACGGCGATAACGAGTACCTGCTCAACGGCAGCAAAGTCCGCCTGCGCGAAATCCAAGAACTGCTGGCGCAGACTGGCCTGGCCCGGCGCACCTACACCGTCGTCGGGCAGGGCCTGATCGATCAAGCCCTGTCGCTCCGGGCCGAGGAGCGGCGCGCGTTGTTCGAAGAGGCTGCCGGCATCAGCCTGTACCAGCACAAGCGCGAAGACGCGCTGCGCCGCCTGGATGAAACGCAGCGCAACCTGGAGCGCGTCAAGGACATCCTGGCCGAAATCGGCCCGCGCGTCCGGCAGCTCGAACGCCAAGCGCGGCGCGCGCAGGACTACACGCGACTATCCGGCGAGCTGCAAGAGATGCAGCGTGTGTGGTTCGGCTATCACTGGGGCCGGCTGCAAAATACGCTAGGCGAAGCCAAGGCTAGCTGCCAGGCGCAAGACCTGCAAGTGGCGCAGCGCCGGGCGGAACTGGCCGACGCCGGCACGCACCTGGAACAGTTGCGGAGGCGGCAACTCGACGTGCGCACGCAGTTGAGCGAGTGGCAACGCCAGGCCGGCGGGCTGCACACCCAGATCGAGGCGCTCCAGCGCCAGCTCGCCGTCCTGGCCGAGCGCGCCCGGCTGATCCGGCAGCAGGCCAGCGACGTCCAGGCCGATATTGCGCCGCTCGAAACGCAGATCGCGGCGCAAACCGAGCGCGTGGCCGAGGTCGAACATAACCTGGCCGAAATGGCGCGCACGATCGAGAATCAGGCCCAGGCGATCGAAACTGCTCGGCGCGCCGTGGAAGAACGGCAGGCTTTACGGCATTCTATTCTTCAGCAGCTCGCTGCAACTCAGGACAATCTGCGCCGCATTGAAGCGGATACCGCTGACCGGCATAACCGCCGCCGGCAATTGGACGAACGCCGCACCGTGCTGGAAGCCGAGAGCACAACGCACCGACACGATACCACGACCCTGAGCATCGACCTGAGCGATGCCCAGGCGTTCCTGGCATCGATCGAATCGGAGCTTGCCCAGCTTCATTTGCAGATCGACAAGCGGCGCGAACGCGGCGCGGAGTTGGCGCAGCAGCTGGAAACCATCCGCGCGCGGCAGGCCGAACTCGACGCCGAGTCCGCCCAGGCGCTGCGGGCCGAAGCCGAATTGCGCGCCCGCTTCGACGCGCTGCGCGCCGCGCGCGCCTCGTTGGCCGGCTTCGATAGCGGCGCGCGCAACATTCTATCGGCCCGACTGCCCGGCGTGCGCGGCGCAATGGCGCGCCTGATCGACGTGGAGCGCGGCTGGGAGCGCGCGCTCGAAGCGGCGCTCGGTACCGACCTGCAAGCCGTGCTGCTCGACGCCTGGGCCGCCGCCGAAGCCGCCCGCGTGCATCTCGGCGAGAGCGGCGGCCGCGCCACGCTCATCCCGCTCGACTCGCTGCGCCGGCCGGAATACGCATTGCCGCCGGGCGCGCGGCGGGTCGCCGAACTGGTGATGTGTGACGCAGCGATCCGCCCCGCCGTCGAGGCGTTGCTGGGCCACATCGTCGCCGTCGCCGATCTGGCCGAGGCGCGGGCCTTGCTCCCGACGCTGCCGCCCGGCGTCCACATCGTCACGCAGGCCGGCGAGGTGTTGCGTTCCAACGGCGCGATGATGGTGGGCCGTGCAGCGGGCGCCGAAGACCTGATGGCTCACGAGCGCGAGTGGCGTGAGTTGCCGGCGGCCCTCCAAGCGGCGGCGGAGCGGGCCGCCGCGATCGAATCGAGACGCACGGCCACAGCCGCGCGCGCCAACGATGCCATCCAACAGCAGGCCACGCTTGCCGATGCGATTCGCCAGCTGGGTGAATCGAGCGCCGAACGAACGACCGCGCGCAACGACATGGCGCGCCGCATCGAATCGATCGAGCGCGAGATCGCCTGGAAGAACGGGCTGATCGAGCAGGCCGAAGCAGAAGCGCGGGGCATCGCGGAACGGGATACGCTGCTCGCGCAAGGGATCGAACGCCTGGCGCAGGACCTCGCCGCGCAACGGCAGCGCGCCAGCGACCTGGATCGACAGCTGGTCGATCTACCGCTGGAAGAGTTGGCCGCGAACCTGACCTCACTGCACACGGCGGCCGCACTGTCGGAGCAACTGCGCCAGGGGCAAACCGGCGTGCTGCAATCGCATCGCGCGGCGCTGGAGCAATCGTTGGCGCAGCTGGAGACGCGCCGGCAGCGCATCACGGCGATCGCCGATGAGCAGGCGCAGCTGGAAGTGCAGCTGGCAGCCGTGCGCGAGCAGGAAGCGGCGCTGGCCGAACAACAGGCTCGATACGGGGCTTTGATCGGGCCGGCCGAGGCCGAAGTGCGCCGCCTGGACCAGGAGTATGCGGCGGCGGAAAACGACGAGCGCGCTGCCCGCAACCGGCTGCAGGAGACCGAATCGCGCTACAACCTGGCCGTGATGGACATGGCGCGTAAGGAAGACGAACTGAACCACCTGCGCGCCCGCATCAATGAAGAACTCGGCCTGGTGCAGCTGGAGCTGGCGGACTTGACCGCGCCCCAACCGCTGCCGCTGGCCCCGATCGTCACCGAGCTGCCGACGGTGGCGGCCTTGCCCGAAGAGCTGGAGTCGGAGATGCAGCGGCTCAAAGCGCACATCCGCCGGCTGGGGCCGATCAATCCTGAGGCGCAGGCGGAGTATCACGCCGAACGCGAGCGTTACGAATTTCTCAGCGCGCAGTCCGAGGATTTGGGCCAGGCGATTGAGCAGCTGCGGCAGGTGATCGCCGAACTCGATCAATTGATGGAAAAGAGCTTCAGCGAAACGTTCCACGCCATCGCTGAAGAATTCAAGCAGACGTTCACCCAGTTATTCGGCGGCGGCTCGGCCCGGCTGGTGCTAACCGAGCCGGAGAACGTCACGCAGACCGGCGTCGACATCAGCGCCCGCCCGCCCGGCAAGAAACAGCAGGGACTCGCGCTGCTATCGGGCGGCGAGCGATCGCTGACCGCCGCGGCGTTGTTGTTCGCCATCCTCAAGGTGAAGCCGCCGCCGTTCTGCATCCTCGACGAAACGGACGCGGCGCTGGACGAAGCGAACGTGGGTCGCTTCCGCGAGATGATTCGCGCGCAGAGCGCGCACACGCAGTTCGTGCTCATTACGCACAACCGAGGCACGATCGAAGCGGCCGACACGATTTACGGTATCACGATGGAGCGTGATTCGTCGTCACACGTTTATTCGCTTAAATTGGAAGGCGACAAGGTCGCCACCTGAGGAATGTCAGGCTGAGGCGCGCCGCGCCGAAGCATCTCAGATAGAGACCCTTCGCGGCTGCGCCGCTCAGGGTGACCAGCCTCAAAGGTGCGCGACAACTCTCAATTCCAGATGGACGGACGATGTGGCCCAGCCCGCATCGTGAAGCATTGCAATCCCATCTCAAACGCCGCGATCGCGCTCCATACGCCATGCATCTTGTAACTTAAGCGTAACACCCTGCGCCGGGCCGTTTTGTTATGATGGTGGCGTAGTGTCTGTCCGCCATTGATCCCCGACGTGATGCGCGCCAACTCCTACCCGGCTCGCAGCGCGTTCAGTGAAGTTCCGCCTATGGCCGGTGAATGCGTCCTGGTAATCGATGATTCCAAGCAGGCGCGCGAGTTTGCTGCCGAGTACGTCTTGAAGCCCTGTGGCTTCGAAGTGGTCCTCGCCCGCGACGGCGCAGAGGGCATTCGGCTCGCGCTGCAATCCCCGCCCGACCTGATCATCCTGGATTACGAAATGCCCAAGATGAACGGGCTGGAGGTGATGCGCGCGCTCAGGGCCAAGCACCTGACCATCCCGGTGATCCTGTCGACCGCGCACGGCTCGGAACAGTTCGCCGTCGAGGTGTTCCGGCTGGGCGTGCGCGACTACGTGACCAAGCCGTATAAAGTCGAAGAGATGCTGGCCGCGATCGAGAGTGCGCTGACCGAGGCGCGCCTCAAGCGCGAACGCGATGAACTCGTCAAACACGTGCTCCAAGCCAACCGTGCGCTGGAATCTCGCGTGCGCGAGCTCAATGCGCTGTACGGCATCGGCAAATCGGTGACGGCGCTGCTCGATCACGAAGGGCTGCTCAATCGCATCGTCGAGGCGGCGCACTTTGTCACCGGCGCGCAATCGTGCGCCCTTCACTTGCTCGACCTCGACACCGGGCGGCTGCGGACCGAAGCGACGCGGGGCGCCAGCGACAACGGCTCCCGCGCGCCGATCGAGATGATGTCGCGCGTCGTCGTGCGCAATCGGCAGCCGGCCGCGTCGCCGACCGGCATCGTCGTGCCGCTGCTGGTCGGCAGCCGGTTGATCGGCACGCTCGACGTGGTGAACCGGGCCGGCGGGACGCGCCCGTTCACCGATCACGATAAGCATCTGCTGCAAGCGCTGGCCGACTACGCCGCGATCGCGATCGAGAATGCGCGGCTCTTCCGGGAACTGGAAGCCTCGAAGGAGCGGGAGAAGAATCGGATTCGCGGGTTGTTCGAGCGCTACGTTGCGCCGCAAGTCGTCAACCGCCTGCTGGCCGATCCGCGCATGGGCATGTTGGGCGGCGCGCGGCAGCCGATCACCGCGCTATTCGCCGACGTGCGCGGCTACAGCGCGTTCGCCGAGCACACCCCGCCGGAAGCGCTCGTCAAAATCCTCAACTACCACTTCGATTTGGCCGCCAAAGCCATTCTCGAACAAGAAGGCACGCTCGACAAGTTCATGGGCGATGCGGTGATGGCCTTCTTCAACGCGCCCGTGCTCCAGACCGATCACGCCGTGCGCGCAGTGCGTGCGGCGCTGGCGATGCAACGCATCCTGGCCGAGGAAGGCACGCGTCTGCCGCGGGCGGTGCGCCTGACGTTCGGAATCGGTATTGCCACCGGCGACGCCGTCGTGGGCAATATCGGCACCAGCCGGTTGATGAACTACACCATCATCGGCGATTGCGTCAACCTCGCCCGCCGTCTGCAAGAGAACGCCAAGGGCGGGCAGATTCTGGTCGATGGCTGGACGGTTCAGCGCATGCAGGACAAAGTGCACGTGCGCGCGCTCGGCGACATGCACGTCAAGGGCCGCAGCAGCCCGCTGCCCGTCTTCGAATTGGTGGCGCTGAAGTAGGCGGGGAGCAAGTAGCAGGTAGACAGGTAGCCGGTCGGAAGTAGACACCCCCCTGATTCACGATACAATTGATGTGTGCACGCAAAGGTTGTCAGACGGCCAACGGCCGGGCCGCCCGTCGAGCGCACAGGATGTCCCAGTCGCCGCTGAGCCACGCCGCACGGGCTTTGGCCGTGTGGACGGCGCCTTCCACATTCCACTGGGCACCGGGG
>DATDPU010000085.1:0-13243 GCA_035292585.1 Anaerolineae bacterium
CTCGCAACGAGGCGAGCGCTCAAAGCAACCGATTGGCAACCGGCGCACACCTTCGGCGGGTACAGTGCTCCCGTAAACGAGTCTACAAGGGACGAGGCCGTGTCGGCTGCATCCGTTTATTCGTTTCGGATTCGTTGCCTCATGCTCCTGTACACCCAATCGCGCCGCCCCGTAGTACAATAGCGCTGTGTGTGAACCTTCGCCGATACAGGAGCAGGCATGGTTTCAGAAGTAAACGCGCCGGGCCGGTTGCCTCACTGGGACCTCTCCAACATCTATCCGGGCCTGGAGTCCGCCCCCTTTGCCGAGGCGATTGCCGATCTAAAGTCGCGCCTCGATGAACTCGATGTCTACCTGGCCGCCCGGCACATCGCGCAAACGGCCGGGCCGATCCCGCCCGATCCGCTCTCGGCGCAGGCGATCATCGACGGGTATCTCGATCGGATGAATGCGACGCTGCGGCTGCACGGCGCTTTGAACGCCTACGTCGCCGGTCACGTGACGACCAATTCCTACGACACCACCGCTAAACGCCTGCTCTCCGAACTGGAGCTGCTCGGTGTTCGGTTGCAGCAACAGAGCACTCGTTTCCAGGGTTGGCTGGGACGTGTGGCCGATATGCTGCCCTCAGTTTTAGCGCTCGAGGGACTCGCTCAGGCGCACGCCTTTTTCCTGCGCGAAACCGTGCAACAGAGCCGCTTCCTCATGAGCGCTGCCGAGGAGTCGTTGGCAGCCGAACTGGGACTGAGCGGCGAAAATGCCTGGAGCAAACTGCACGGGACGGTGTGTTCCCAGCTGACCGTTCACTTTGAGCGCGATGGCAAGACTGCAAAGATACCGATCACGGCGCTGCAAAACATCCACTGGCACGATCCCGATCCCGAGGTGCGCCGCCGCGCCTACCACGCGGAACTGGCCGCCTGGGAGTCGGTGCGCGAGCCGCTGGCCGCCGCGCTCAACGGCGTCAAGGGCGCGGTGAACGTCTTGAACCGGCGGCGCGGCCGCGTCGATGCCGTGCAGGCCTCGATCGACCAATCACGCATCGACCGCGAAACGCTCGAAACGCTGATCGGTGTGCTGCAGGAGTCTTTCCCGATGTTCCGACGCTACCTTCAGGCGAAGGCCCGGCGCCTGGGACACCCCGGCGCGCTGCCGTGGTGGGACATCTTCGCGCCGGTGGGCAAGCACGCGCGCCGCTATACCTGGCCCGAAACCCAGGACTTCATCGTCACTCAATTCCGCACCTTCAGCGATCGATTGGCGAACCTGGCGCAGCGCGCCTTCGCTCAACATTGGATCGATGCCGAACCGCGCGCTGGCAAGCGGGGCGGCGCCTTCTGCATGAAAGTGCTCGGCCTCGGCGAGTCGCGCATCCTGTGCAACTTCGACGGCTCGCTCGACCAGGTTTCCACCGTGGCGCACGAGTTGGGCCACGCCTTCCACAACGAGTGCCAGGTCGGCCAGACGCCGTTGCAGATCGTCACGCCGATGACGCTGGCCGAGACTGCCTCCATCTTCTGCCAGACGATCATCACCGACGCCGCGCTGGCTCAGGCGGCGGGCGCCGATGAAGAGCTGGCGATCCTGGAAACGTTCCTGGCCGATACGACCCAGGTGATCGTCGATATCACCTCGCGCTTTCTATTCGAACAGGAAGTCTTCGCGCGGCGCGCCCGATCCGAGCTCTCGGCCGCCGACTTCTGCGCGATCATGTTGCGCTGCCAGACAGCGACCTACGGCGACGGCCTGGACGAGCGTTACCTGCATCCCTACATGTGGGCCTGGAAGCCGCACTATTATCGCGGCGGCCTCTCGTTTTACAACTATCCCTACGCCTTCGGCCTGTTGTTCGGCCTCGGCTTGTATGCCCTCTATCAGGCGCGCGGCCCGGCGTTCGTGCCGGAGTATGAGGCGTTGCTCGCCGGCACCGGCCAGGCGAACGCCGCCGATCTCGCCGCGCGGTTCGGCATCGATATCCGCCGGCCGGAGTTCTGGCGCAAGAGCTTGCGCATGATCGAGCCACGGATTCAGCGCTACATCGCGCTATGCCAAGCGGTGTAAGACACCTGCTCGCCGCTTTCAGTGTGAAAACGAGGTGCCCCATGTTCAAAGACTATCGCGACCACGCCGGTGCGCGCGCCGATAAGCATTTCAAATCCACGCTGTTCCAGGGCGATCACCTGCTGGCCGGCCTGAACTGTCTGGAGCCGGGCCAGGCGCAGCCGGCGCACACGCACGCCGCGGCCGATAAGTTCTACTACGTGATCGAGGGACGCGGCGTGTTCAGCGTCGGGGACGAGACGCACGCGGTCGGGCCGGGGATGATCGTATGGGCGCCGGCCGGCGTACCGCACGGCGTCGAGAATCGATCCGCGACGCGCCTGACGCTGTTAGTCGGCATCGCCCCGCCACCCAACTAACCATCCAACCACCCAACTAACCATCCATCCACCCCCGATGAGCGAAACTCCCCAGCGCATCTTCACCGAAGCCGAGCTGCGCCAATACGATGGGACGAAAGGGCGGCCCGCCTACGTTGCCTACGAGGGCGTGGTCTACGATGTGAGCGCCGCGCCCTTGTGGCGTACCGGCCTGCACCAGGCCCTGCATTATGCCGGGCTTGACCTGACGCGCAGCCTGCGCAAAGCGCCTCACGACCGAAGCGTCTTCGGACGCAAGTACATCCGCGCGGTTGGAATACTCAAACTCGATTCCTCATAGGCCATGCTATAATGGCGCGCATCCTCGCATAGTTCAAAAGGTTCATTCTCAATTGTTCTACATTCTAATCAGGAGGTGAGCCGGCGACTCAATCGATCGCGTGAAGGTGTTTACCCGTTCGTCGAAGGGGGTGGGCTGGCTTCGCCGAGCGGTGTCGCGCCCCAGTTCCTCGCACCCGTCCACTCAGAGGGGGAGGTTGCTTGTAATGCGCAACAAGCTGTACGTGATCGCAGTGGTGCTTTCTCTAATCGTGTCCCTCGTTTTACCCAGTATTGGCCTGGCGGGTCCATCTCGACAAAACCTACCGGCCCCGATTCGATTGAAAGCGACAACATTTGTCCCTACGCGCGGCGAAACGCCGGCCTTGTCCGCCAACCTGCGCGTGGACGACTACGCCGCCGGGCAGCGCGGCTACTACCTCGTCCAGTTCCGTGCCCCGGTCCAGCCGGCGTGGAAAGATCAGCTCGCGGCGCTGGGCGCGGATGTGCTGGACTACGTGCCCGACTTCGCGTTCAAAGTGCGCATGACCCCGGCTCAAGCGCTCCAGGCGCAGAGCTTGGGCAGTGTCGGGTGGGTGGGTCTGTTCCACCCGGCGTATAAGCTCAGCCCGGCTTTGGCGCGTGATGGCGCAGCGCATGCCTATCGCGTGAGAATTGAGCGCGGGGCCGATGCGGCCCTGGCGGCTACGGCGATCGCCGCGAGCGGCGCGACCGTGTTGGGCCGCGAGGGCGGTGACTTGTTGATCGCCGCCGATGCGGCTCAGCTCGACCGTGTGGCGCAGGTGCTCGACGTCGCCTGGGTGGAGAATTACGTGCTCAACGAGAAGCACAACGAGTTCGGCGGCGGCGTGATCGTCGGCGCGAACACGGCCCACGCGCGCGGCTACGATGGCTCGACCCAGATCGCGGCCGTGTCCGACACCGGCCTGGGCGACGGCACTGCTGCGGGCGCTCATCCCGATATCCCCGCCAGCCGTATTGTCTCCATCTTCAACTGGCCCGGCGTGACCGACTCGTGCTTCACTCAAATCATCAACGACGGCGCTCGGGACGTGGATAGCGGCCACGGCACCCACACGTCCGCTTCGGTGTTGAGCGACGGCGGCCCCGGCGGCGAAGGCAAAGGCGTCGCGCCCGCCGCGCGACTCGTCTTCCAGGCGACCGAGAACTGGGCCGTTCCTTCGGCGCTGTGCCAGGCGCTCTTCGGCTACACTCCCGGTTACTATTTGATCGGCTTGCCCGCCGATCTGCGACCTCACTTCCAGCAAGCCTACGATGCCGGGGCGCGCATCCACTCCAATTCGTGGGGCGCGGCGGTAGCCGGCGATTACAACGCCAACAGCGCGGAAACCGATGACTTCGTCTGGAACCATCGGGACATGATCATCACCTTCTCGGCCGGCAACGAAGGCACCGATGCCAACGCCAACGGTGTGGTGGATAACGACTCGATCGGCTCGCCCGCTACGGCCAAGAATGTGCTCACCATCGGCGCGAGCGAGAACGATCGGCAGGGCAACTGGCAGTGCGACACCAGCCTGACGTACACTTCGTACGATGCCTATCAAACCGGCCAGACCTGCAACAGCATGGGCGGCAACCAGGCCGGCTTCCTCGGCACCTGGGGCCAGCGTTACCCGGCCGACTTCCCGGCCGCACCGCTCGCCAACGACGTGACCGCCGGCAACCCTCAGCAGATGGCCTCGTGGTCCAGCCGTGGCCCGACGGACGATACTCGCATCAAGCCCGATGTCGTCGCGCCGGGCACCTGGGTCTTGTCCGGCTTCTCCAGTCTGTATCAGGAAGGCTACGGCGACCCGGTCAATCCTCAGAACAACATCTACCAGTGGGATGGTTGGGGCATGCCGCGCAACGGGCAATACAAGTACATGGGCGGCACGTCTATGTCGAACCCGATCGCGGCGGGCGCGGCGACGGTCGTGCGCGACTATTATCAGAAAGCCTATACCCACGCCGCTAGCGCCGCGTTGGTCAAGGCTACGCTGATCAACTCCGCCGTCGATCTGCTCGACGAGAACAACGACGGCGCGAATGACAACGACTTCCCCATCCCGAACGTCCATGAAGGCTGGGGCCGGCTGAACCTGGCGAATGCCACTGACGAAACCGCCGAGTTCGTCGATAACACGAGTGGCTTGATCACGAGTGGGACGGCTACTTTCGCGTATGACGTCACGCCCGGCGGCTCGCCCTTCAAGGTCAGCCTGGTGTGGAGCGATTTCCCGTCCACCGAGTCGGCTTCGGTGAACCTGGTCAACGATTTAGACCTGACGGTAACCGCGCCGGGCGGCGCAACGGTCTATCGCGGCAACGTGTTCAGCGGCGGCTGGTCGGCCACCGGCGGCAGCGCCGATCGGCGTAACAACGTGGAGAACGTGTACGTGCAGTCGGCGGCGGCAGGTACGTGGACGGTGGAAGTGCGCGGGTTCAACGTCCCGAACGGGCCGCAACCCTTTGCGCTGGTCGTGGATGGCGGAACCGCAACCACGCCTCCCCCGACCCCGACCCCCAGCCCCACGCCGACCATAGCCAATACCGGTTTACTCAGCCCCGGCACGAACGCGGCCCAAACCGGCGGCGATGGGAACGGCTTCCAGACGAATCCCAATAACGGGCACGCGAATGACAGCGTCTTTGCCGTGGACACCAACAGCGGCACCAACAACAACACCTCGTGTACCAACAACGGCAAGGATAAACATCGCTACTACAACTACAACGTCAGCCTTCCCGGCGGCGCGTCGATCCGGGGCATCGAAGTCCGGCTTGATGCGCGGGTCGACAGCACCGCGAACGCGCCGAGGATGTGCGTGCAGTTGTCGTGGAATGGCGGCACGACCTGGACGACGGCGAAGACCACGGCAAACCTGACCACGTCGGAGGCGACGTACACGCTGGGCAACGCGACCGATACCTGGGGCCGCACCTGGGGCGCCGGCGAGTTCTCGAACGCGAACTTCCGGGTGCGTATCATCAACATCGCCAGCTCGACCGCGCGCGACTTCTCGCTCGACTGGGTCGCCGTGCGTGTGACGTATCAATAGCGCAACGCATCACCTGCGCGCCAGAAACCGGGTTTCTCCAACAGGCTGAGAAACCCGGTTTCTCATTCGTTGCTGCTTTATGCAGTTTTGGTTTGATTTTTCTTTTCCGCGTGGTATAATTCGCGCTAAGATTCACTTATGACTCTTGTCACGTCAGGGGCTGATCACCGGCAAGAGTCTTCTTTGTGGGTCATCCAAACGCCAAACTCAATCCAAATAGCCGCCTACTGTGCGAAACCAAGGGAACGGAGGATCGATGCACGCGTTGCTTGGGTTCATCAACCGAACCTGCAATGTCGCTATTCCAATACTTATCGCGCTACTCCTGGCGCTTATTCTCCCCGTTGCCGTATTCGCCCAACCCGATGGCCCGCCGTCGGCGCTCGACCCGGCCTCCCCGGTATCAACCGAGATCGCTAATCTTCATAACCTGGTATTGATCATCGCCGTGGTGATCTTCGTCCTCGTGGAGGGCCTGTTGTTGCTCTCGGCCCTCCGCTTCCGGCGTAATCCACAGGTCACCGTGGAACCGCCGCAAGTCCACGGCAACACGCGCCTGGAAATCGCCTGGACGGTCGCGCCGGCGTTAGTCGTCGTCGCGCTGTTCGTGTTGACGGTGCGCGCGCAGCAGTCGATCGACGCCTCGGCTCAGGCGGTGGATGGCAGTACGCCGATCACCGTCGAGGTCGAAGGCCACCAGTGGTGGTGGGAGTTCCGCTACCCCGACCTGGGCATCACGACCGCGAATGAAATGGTGATCCCGGTCGGGCGCACGATGAATCTCCAGGTCTCCAGCGTGGATGTCATTCACAGCTTCTGGGTGCCCGAGCTGGGCGGCAAAACCGATGCGATTCCCACCCTGACCAATCGAACCTGGTTGAGGGCCGATGCGCCAGGCGAGTATTACGGCCAATGCGCCGAGCTGTGCGGTGTCTCGCACGCCTACATGCGCCTGGTCGTCCGGGCGGTGCCGCAGGCCGAGTTCGATGCGTGGGCGCAAGGCCAGGCCCAGAATGCCATCGAACCGACCGATCCGGCGATCCAGGCCGGCCGAGATGTGTTTGCGAACGGCCCGTGCGTGGGTTGCCACGTGATTCGCGGCATCCCGCAGGCCGTCGGCCAGACCGGCCCTGATCTCACGCACTTCGCCGGCCGGCCGTATATCGGCGCCGGCATTCTGGGGCACACGCCGTACAACCTGGCGCGCTGGCTGGCCGACCCGCCCGGCGTCAAGCCCGGCTCACTCATGCCCAATCTGAACTTGTCCCGGCAAGACATTGATGCGCTGGTGGCATATCTTGAGTCGTTGAAATAGCGACGGAGAGAAACCGGGTTTCTTTCTATGGAGTCACTGAAAGGATCAACGATGGCAACCGTTACCGGAACGATGGCGACGCCTGCCCCGCGCCAGTATCACGGCGTGCTGGAGTGGTTGACGACCGTCGATCATAAAAAAATCGGCCTGCTGTACATTGTCACCGGATTTCTATTTTTCATCACCGGCGGCATCCTGGCGCTGTTCATCCGGCTCGAGCTGGCGCAGCCGGGCATGCAGGTGTTGGATACGCAGGCCTTCAATCAATTCTTCACCATGCACGGCACGACGATGATCTTCCTGTTCGTCATCCCGATGCTGATCGGCTTCGGCAACTACATCCTCCCGCTGATGATCGGCGCGCGCGATATGGCCTTCCCCCGGCTCAACGCGTTCGGGTACTGGCTGACGCTCGCCAGCGGGATTGTGCTCTATAGCAGTTTCCTGTTTGAAGCGTCGGATGCCGGCTGGACCGGCTACACGCCGTTGAGCACCAGCGCGTTCACGCCGGGCGTCGGCGTGACGCTGTGGGGCGCGGGGCTGTTGCTGAACGGCCTGGCTTCCACGCTCGGCGCGATCAACTTCATCGTCACCATCGTCAATCTGCGCGCGCCGGGCATGAGCATGACGCGCATGCCGCTGTTCGCGTGGGGGATGCTGGCAACCGCGGCGATGATCCTGTTTGCGACGCCGGTGTTGACCGGCGGGCTGATCCTGCTGCTCACCGATCGCCTGGGCCTAACCTCCGTCTTCGCTGCGTCATCCCCGCTCGACCCGCGCCTGTGGCAGCACCTGTTCTGGTTCTTCGGCCACCCCGAAGTGTATATCATGATCCTGCCGGCGATGGGCATTGTGTCCGAAGTGTTGCCGGTGTTCAGCCGCAAGCCGATCTTCGGTTACAAAGCCATCGCCTACTCGTCGATGGCGATCGCAGTGATGGGCTTTCTGGTGTGGGCGCATCACATGTTCACCACCGGCATCGCGCCGCAGCTGCAGCTGTTCTTCATGATCGCCACGATGACCATCGCCGTGCCCACCGGCATAAAGATCTTCAACTGGCTCGCCACGCTGTGGGGCGGCCAGCTCAGCTTCAAGACGCCGTTGCTCTTCACGTTCGGGTTCCTGTCGATGTTCGTGATCGGCGGCATCAGCGGCGTGTTCCAGGCCATCGTGCCGGTCGATCGGCAGGTGCAAGACTCGTACTACGTGGTCGCGCATCTCCACTACGTGTTGTTCGGCGGCAGCGTGTTCGGCATCTTCGCCGGGCTATATTACTGGCTCCCCAAGATGACCGGCTGGATGATGAACGAACGTTGGGGTAAGTTCCAGTTCTGGCTGATGCTGATCGGCTTCAACCTGACCTTCTTCCCGATGCACCTGCTGGGCCTATTGGGTATGCCGCGCCGCATCGCCGACTATGACCCCGGCTTCGGCTGGACGCGCTACAACAACCTCTCGACGATCGGCGCGTTCCTGGTGGCGGCGTCGATCGGTGTGTTCCTGATCAACCTGTACCTCAGCCACGAACGGCGCGAACCGGCCGGCGCCGATCCGTGGGAAGCCAACACGCTGGAGTGGTACACGGCGTCGCCGCCGCCGGTCTACAACTTCGAGACGATCCCGGCGGTCCACAGCGAACGACCCTTGCGCGATATGCGGCTGGGGTACACCGAACCGGAGGGTGAGCGCGTTGTCGCCTGAAGCCTCCCGCCTGAACACGTCGAGTCGCGGCTTTCGCCGCCTGACCCTCGCCGCGTCGATCGCCACGCTGGTGTTGGTGGTGGTCGGCGGAATCGTGCGCGTGACCGGGTCGGGGCTGGGCTGCCCCGATTGGCCGCTATGTTACGGCCAGGTGTTGCCGCCTCCGCAGATCGAGTCGATCATCGAGTGGTCGCATCGCTTTCTGGCCGGCAGCGTCGGCGTGATGCTGTTGGGTATCGCGCTCGTCGCCTGGCGCTCGCACCGGGCCGATCGCGCTGTGCTGCTGCCGGCGTTGGCCGGCGTCGGCGTGCTCGTCGTGCAAAGCTTGCTCGGCGCGATCACGGTGGCGCTGGAGCTGCCTTCGACCATCGTCGCGATCCATCTCGGCGCGGCGCTGGTGATGTTCGCCTGTGTGTTGATCGTTACGGTGAATGTGTGGCGAGGCGGGTCGGGACGTGGTTCGGCATCCGGGGTGGCAATTGTAGGAGGCGACTCTCGTCGCCGACAGTCGGCATCCGGGGCGGCAATTGTAGGAGGCGACTCCCGTCGCCGACAGTCGGCATCCGGGGCGGCGATTGTAGGAGGCGACTCCCGTCGCCGACAACCGGCATCCGGGGCGGCGATTGTAGGAGGCGACTCTCGTCGCCGACAGTCGGCATCCGGAGTGGCAATTGTAGGAGGCGACTCTCGTCGCCGACAGTCGGCATCAGGGGCGGCAATTGTAGGAGGCGACTCTCGTCGCCGACAGTCGGCATCCGGAGATGCCTCCTACATCCGAAATCGGTTGATCTCTTTGGCCGTGGGGGCGGCGATCGCGGTATATGTGTTGATCTTGCTCGGCGCGACGGTGACGGCGACAGGCGCTTCGCTGGCGTGCCCGGACTGGCCGTTGTGCCAGGGGCAGCTGGCGCCCGCGCTGACCGATCCCTTGGTCACCACCCACTTCACGCACCGTTTTGCCGCGCTCGCCAGCGGCGTGTTCATTGTATTGCTGGCAATTCAGGCGTGGAAGGCGCGTGAACAAGCGTCTCATGTGTGGCGTTGGTCTTTGCTGCTCGCAGGATTGTTCGTCGCGCAGGTGCTGGTTGGTGGTATCAACGTTTTGCAGGGAATGCCGATCGTGTTGCGCGCGCTGCATCTGGGTCTCGCCGCTTCAGTCTGGGGCGCAGCAGTAGTGTTGGTCGCTCTCTTGCTGCGCGACCGGAGCCTCCCCGCCCTGGTTTCTGCACATGCCGCCGCAGGTGATCGGATCGATGCCACACCCGACTTGCGCGCTGCCCCGAACCCAGCTGCTCAATCGAGCGGAAAACCGGCCTCGATGTTCAGCAAGTATTTACGGTTGAGCAAGCCCTGGATTATCGTCCTGCTGTTGACCACCACGCTCACCTCGATGTTGATCGCGGGCCGGGGCGCGGCTTCGTTGCCGCTGATCGTCTTCACCTTGCTCGGCGGCGCGTTGGCCTCGTCGGGCGCGAATGCGATCAACTGCTACATCGATCGGGATATCGATGGCGTGATGAGCCGTACCAAGAACCGGCCGATCCCGCGCGATCAGCTGAATCCGCGCCAGGCCTTGACCTTCGGGCTGATCGCGAGTGTCGCATCTTTCGCTGTCTTACTGGTGTTCGTCAACCTGCTCGCGGCTGTGCTGGCCGTGTTCGGCATCCTGTATTACGTGTTCGTGTACACGCGTTGGCTGAAGCGCACGACGCCGCACAATATCGTGATCGGCGGCATCGCCGGGGCCGTTCCGCCGTTGGTCGGTTGGGCCGCGGTCACCGGTCGCCTCGATCTGTTGGCGCTGTACCTGTTCTTGATCGTGTTCTACTGGACCCCGCCGCACACCTGGGCGCTGGCGATCCTGGTGCGCGGCGACTATGAAAAGGCCGGCGTGCCGATGCTGCCGGTGGCGCGGGGCGAGGCCGAGACGCGCCGCCAGATCTGGTTGTACTCGCTGCAATTGGTGGCCGTGACGCTGCTCGTTTTCGCCTTCCGCCTGGCGGGCGGGCTGTACCTGGCGCTGGCGCTGGCGCTGAACGGGCTGTTCCTATGGCTGGCCCTGCGCCTGACGCGCGAGATGGATAAACCGGCGGCGAAGCGACTGTATAAGTATTCGCAGTTGTACCTGGCGTTGTTGTTTGCGGCGCTGGTCATCGACGCGAGCCTGGTCTAGGGCTGAAGGTTGAGGGCGGAAGGATGAATCAGGCTGCATCCTCTAAACCGGAAAGCACTTTCAGGCGGCGCAGCTCGAGGTTCGCCTCGTATTTAAGGTTCCAAGGTTCGTCCCGCAGTTGAACTGCGGGGCGTACTGAACAGTGGAGTGAACCAGCTTATGCTCAAACGTGTTCTCGCGAAGTTCAATTCGCCCCTGGTGTTGGGGGCCGGGGTAGCGATCGGCGGTGTCGGGCAAGCCCCAAGCGATCCCGTGCAGATCGGGGTCACACTACTGGTGGTGGCGGCCTGCCTGCTGCCGATCTTGATGGCGATCTTCGGCGGGGTCGTGATGCGCTTCTTGAGTTGGTTCACGCGCGGGCCGAAGGTCGAGGATGAAGTGGTGTACCCCCGGCCGATGTTGCCGCGTGGCGTGCATTTGCCCGATCCGACGATCTGGCCGGCCGTGCTGGCCTTTGGGCTGATGGGGTTGATGTTTGCGGTCGTGCTTCAATCCTGGATCATTCTGGGCGCCGGTGTACTCCTGACACTCCTGGGAGTGGCGGGTTGGATTGTGGTCGAGGTCAAAGAATTCCGCCCCGCCTCGCGGCGTAAGCCGTGATGCGCGTGAACGGCAGAGGTGAAGGAGGTCCAGCGTTGTCTAAGAACTTGCTGGTTGGATTAGGCGTCCTGTTCGCAGTCGGCTTTGCGACATGGCTGTTGCTGCCGGCCGTTACCGCTCCGGCTACGGTTGCGCCGATCCCCAATACTTCGTTAGTCGTTCCGATTGGACCGCTTCAGGTCAACCTGATGTTGATCGTATTGTTCATCGCCGGTGGGACGCCGTTTGCGGCGGTGTTCATGGCGCTGCTGGTGCGCTGGTTCAGCAGTAAGGTACCGACGAATGTCGCGCCGGCAGCTTCGACGCGCCGG
Source organism: Anaerolineae bacterium (assembly GCA_035292585.1). Lineage (GTDB taxonomy): Bacteria > Chloroflexota > Anaerolineae > Fen-1058 > Fen-1058 > DASSFZ01. The sequence continues at coordinate 11,886 of DATDPU010000085.1, forward strand.
GCGCCCGCCACACCAGCTGCGGCTCCGGCAGCTGAAACCGCCGCAGAAGAGCTGCCGTTGGCGCAGAAACTGCTCTGGTGGGGCCTGAGTCTGGTTGGGCTGGGCGCGGTCGTGTTCCTGATCCTCCAGGTTTTGCCGCCAGGCTTCACGCTATTTTAGTGTGCCACTCAATAAAACGCGGGGTCGAGAACATCTCGGCCCCGCGTCGCGTTTGTCTTTGGTAGATTAACCACTGCCGGGAAATACCACCCAATAGATCAGCAGGCTGGCTAATAGCAGCGGGAAGATGAAGATGAAGCTGAACCATTTGGTGTCGTCCTTTAAGTGCATGAAGAACAGCGCGACGAGGATGGCCTTGGCGACGGCCAATGCCAGCAGGAGCGGCAGCGCGCCGGCCGCGTGAATGACGACGGCGACGATCACTTCGATCGCCGTCAACACGCCGAGCGCGATAAACACCAGGACGTACTTGCCGAGATTGGATGAATGCGTGGTGTGCATGTCGGCCCCCGCTAAACCAGGTAAATGATCGTGAACAGCACGATCCAGACCAGATCGACGAAGTGCCAGTACAGCCCGGCCAGCTCGACGCCGAGGCTGTTTTCTCGGCTGAAGCCGCCGCGCAACGCCTTGAGCAACACCAACGAGTTCCAGATCACGCCGCCGCTGACGTGCAAGCCGTGGAAGCCGGTGAGCAGGAAGAACGTGGACCCGAAAATGTAGGGCACGCCGTTCAACGTCAGGCCCTTAAGCCCAAGCTCGTAGTACTCAAAGAGTTGGATGCCCACAAAGGTCGCGCCGAGGACGATGGTCGCCAGCAGCGACAACTTGAACGCGCGCTGGTTGCCGCGCCGCACCAGGCCGAGCGCGAGCGCCATCGTCAGGCTGCTGACGATCAGCAGGAAGGTGTTGACCGAGACGAGCGGGATGGCTTCCTGCATGATCTCGACCGGCTTCTCCGCGCTGGCGCGGGTCAGCAGGTACACCGCGATCAGCGCGGAAAAGAACATCACTTCCGAGCCGAGAAACAGCCAGATGCCGAGTTTGCGGTTGTCTAAGCCGGTGCTGGTTTCGACGTGCGCGGGGTGCGCGTGAGCAGATACTTGTTCCATGCTCCTTCAGGCTCCATTGGGTTGGGGTGATCATAGACGGTGTAGCGGCGCTTGTCAAGGATTTCAATTGGCTGGGTGCATTTCAGTTCTGGGGCGAACTTCTGGCTGGCGGTTGGAAACCGCGCCTATAATCCCGCGAAGCCGACCTGCGCCGGCTGGAGGTGCAGTCCGCGCAGGCGGCCTTCGCGTTAGGGTTGCCGCGACTTCCAGTCGCCGAAAAACTCGCCCCCAAAGCGAAATGCGCCC
>DATDPU010000086.1:0-51002 GCA_035292585.1 Anaerolineae bacterium
CCACCCGCAAGTTTCCGATTGAGGAACCCGTGCATGATCTACTACCCGAATTCCGACGTAACCGCACACGATGTCGTGGCGCTTGGCCTGACTAGAGATTGGCTCAAAATGCACACACGATGTCGTGGCGGTTGACAGATAAGCACTAGCAGCCGTCAAATCTTCGATTTCTAAGCAGCCCAGCTGACTGGCTAATTGGGATCGCTCGTGGCGCGCTGCCCCAGAGGTATAGAAGGGCAACGCAATAAGTGCTGCCACGCGCTTGTGCGTCCCATTCAAAGTGTTCTCCAGTTTAAATCACATTGATGTGGGAGTGTGTACGAAGAGTGTTAGAGTTTCGCGAACCGGAGCAAGCACTCCGCAAGGAGAAAGCGCGCATACGGAGGAGGACACAACTTCATCTGCCGTTGCCTATCGAGTCGGGTCGGACCAGGCTGTGTAGTTGGGTTATTACGTCTTCCCACTGTTGTTGTCGTTCCTCTTGTAAGCGCAAGACCTTATCGGCCAGCTGCCGGTATTGGATGCGCATGTGCAGCACGCCCGCTTGAATACCTTCTACCGTGTTGTTCACGTGCACTGCCCCGGAGTGAAAAGCCTGCCGTAGGACCGGCCAATCCGATGTGATAATTGGCTGGCCCAACCACACCGCCTCACACGCGCCGCGCTGCATGGTATGATCTGCCGTGGTCAGCGCCATCACGGCGTGCGCCGAGCGCAGCAGGCCGTAGTATTCCTCATCCGACAACAGACCGGTCAGGCGCACGTTCGGGGGCATATCGGCCGGCAGGGGGCGAGTGCTCCACGCCGGGTCGCCCGTGATATAGAAACCCACTTCGGGCAGTCGCCGCGCCGCCTGTATCACCTCGTCCAATGGCTCATCGGGAGCGTACGAACTGACCATGGCAATGTTGAAGGGCTGCGCTACCGGATACGGCTTACCGAGCGGCAGATCACTGGGCACATCGACGATGATGTGGCTGGGCGCCCCCCAGCCCGTCACGACCTGACGCAAATGCTCGTTGGTGACCAGCGTCGTCAGCGCGCGCCGAGACAGAAAGCGATGCAGCGACAGCGACCAACGCCACGTGGGACTTTGCAGCGCATCCGTATGTGAATCGATGATCAGGCTGCTTCCAGTCAATGCGCAGTACACCCACGCAAAGAGCGGCGCGAAGATCGGCGGGTTCTGAACGAACACCACTTTCGGCCGCCGGCGGAACAGGGTGACGAGCGTGAGCGCCGCTTGAGCCGCGTAGCGTAGCGGTATCAAGAGAGCATTTTTCTTCTTCAGCACACGAATGCGCCGCAAGGGGATGCCCAGTCGGCGCGCCATCAACTCGCTGCGGCGCGTGTGGCTGGGCGCCGCCCAGGCCAGGAACAGCGCCGCTTGGGCAATGGCCCCCCCTGCGCCGTTCTTGGTAGCAGATGTTTCACCCTCGCGTGAGTTCATCATTCTTTAAAAGGCTCCCGCCTTATCATTCAGGGTCAAGCTGATAGTAGTAGTAGATTTCCCAAGTACCAACGACCAGGTTTCCACTTGCGGGGTGAAGATCGAAATCGCTAACGGATCGCATTTGCCATCCTTTGTCGGCCAACAAGGTCCAGCCCTGTCCGGCATCGGTGGATTTGAGAATACCGATACCCATCCAGCGATCCGGGTAATGCCCAATGTACAGTGTGTCTGGATCGCGCGGATCGAATCGGACGGCCCTGATCGTTGGCCGGTAGCGCTCGCGTGCGAAATCGCTCAAGGCCAGATCGCTGATAAACGGCTGCAGATCACGCTGGTCGAACACCTGCTCCCAAGTCTGCCCGCCATCCGTCGTCAAGTAGGCGCCTGTCACGTTCACGCCGAGCAGGATGCGATCCGGATCGGACGGAAAGACGTCGACGGCGTAGATCATACCCATACCCAGATGAGAGGAGCGCCACTGACTGCCGCCCTGCCGGCCCACCAGAATGCTGCCATTCGCCGTGGCCGCGACGACTGTCTCCGGATCAGTCGCAGTGATCGCCAGGTCCGTCGGAGACTCGGCGAAGGCATGCACTTCGCTCCAGTGTTGACCGCCGTCGACCGTTTTGTAGACGCGCCCGCCATTCGAGCGCAGATCCAGCGCCAGGTACGCGATAGCGGGGTCGTAGGCCGTCACGACAATATCTTGCGCTTGCCACTGGGGGGCCTCGGCGGTGGTGGGAGGCAGGCCGTTCGTGATGGGCGTCCAATACGCTCCGCCGTTCGTCGACTTGTTGACAGCGCTGAGATAGCTGCCACTTGACCCGATGCCGGCCGCATACACTACCTGGGGCTGGGCCGGCGAGATCGCGAAGCTGGAGGCGCTGGCATTCCGGCTGCCATCGGCCGTCTTGAACCCGTTACCGATGTTGATCCAGGTTTTCCCCTTGTCCAGGCTCTTCCACGGCGTGGAATCCAGCATGCCCAGATAAATGACCGAATCGCTGCCTGGCTCGAACATGACCTGCCGCACGCCGACGTTGCCCAAGCCATTAGCCGTGATCGCCCAACGTCCGCGCTCCACTTCGTAACGATAGATTCCCCGCCACGTCGTGGCAAACAAGCGGCCATCGTTGGCTTGTTCCAAGACCCACAGGTTGTTGAAATCATCGAACCAATACGGGTCTTCCCGTATCTCATGCGTCATCGGCGCCCAACTGGCCGCGCCGTCAGTCGTTTGGTACACGCCCTGGTAATCGCCTCGCCATGGGCCGGTGTACAGGGTCTGCCCGGTTGAGTCGGTGGCATCCAAGAGCAGCACTTCAAAGTTCAAACTGGTGCGCTCCAGCCCAGAGTTAACCCGGAAGAAACTGCTTCCTCCATCGACGCTCTTAAAGATTCCGCGCCGGTCACGATACGCCTCTCCGGCATACTCGGTTCTGAAGCCGTTCGTCGCCACGTACAACGTGCTGCTGTCGGGGACAATCGCAAGATCGCTGATCAGGGGGATCGGCAGGCGATCGCGCCAGCTCTCCCAAGCGGCGCCACCGTCCGCGCTGACGAATAATCCATCGCCATAGGTTCCGGCGTACAGGCGTTCAGGATCGTTGGGATGATGACGCAGCACCCAGATATTCTGATCCGGCAACGCGACCTGGGCAAAGGTTGCCCCTTCGTCCAGGCTCTTCCAAATCCCGGCGCGCTTGTCGGCGCTGCTGGCGTCCCAATCCCAGCCCCCGATATAGATCACGTCGCTCAGCCGATCGTCATCGGCATCGTAACGACGGGGATTGTTTGAATCGTAGGGGATCAGGATATTCCTGGTGCTGGGCCATTGAACGATTCCGAACGCCCGCCCATCGCCGCCGCCCATCCCTTCTGCATAGACGATCTCCCAGGATTCTCCGCCATCTCGGGTGCGGTAAAGCTCGCCATTCACCGGATCGTCATTCCAGCTGAGATTTTCCGAATACACCTCAGCCACCACGTACAACACCGACGGGTTGAGCGGATCCATTTCGATGTCGCCCAGCAACCGATTACCGATGTTGTTATTGATCGATAGCCAGGAAGCCCCGCCGTCGATGGTCTTGACGATCCCACCGTTGTCGGTCGTCACGTAGACCACCTCGGGGTTCGACGGGTCAATCGCAATTCCGGTTTGCCCACCGCCGCCGCCGATCGTTCGACGAAACCACTGCTGCCCCGGCCGAACATCATCTTGAAGACTATCTGGCGCAGGCATAGAGCACCCGGCCAGCGCGCTGCTCACTAAGGCGCTCACGAGTATCAGGGTCTGCGCCGGCCCGAATCCAAATCGCCGCATAACCTCCCCTCAGGCTCTTTCCGTAACCCCCGTGCCGCGCGTGGACAACAACCTGCCGCTGTCGCCGCCGTTCCTCCTGCAAGAGCAAGACTTTGTCAGCCAGCTACCGATACTGGGCGCGCAGCCATCCGTAAGACCTTACGAAGGCGTGCTGATAGTCGGGGTTGCATCGGCAATTGGCTCAAGCGCCGCTTGATTCTGGAGGAAACGTTCAAACAGGTGCGCTAAGTGTCCGACATTCTTCTCGATGTTGAAATCTTGCTCGACGGTCGCCCGGCCCTGGTCGGCCAACCGATCGGCCAACGCTGGATCATCCCAAATGCGGGCAATGGCTTCGGCCAAAGCGCCGGCCTCGCCCGGGGATACCAGCAGCCCGTTGACGCCATCGCGGATGAGTTCGGGAATACCCGATAGCTGCGTACCGACTACGGGCACGCGCATGGCCATGGCTTCCAGGAAGACGTTGGGAATGCCGTCCCGATCGGCGTTGGGGGCGATCACCGACGCCAGCGCAAAGACACTGGCTTGCTCGTAGTACGCCAAAACCTCGCGATGCGGTAACATACCGCGCAGGCAGACGATGTGTGTCAGTTGAAGTGACTCGACGAGGGTCTGCAGCTCGTCGCGCTGCGACCCGTCGCCGATGATGTCGCAGGTAAAGCTGTATCCGCGATCGCGCAACTGCCGGCAGGCGTGAATGAGATAGACGTGCCCCTTCTTCTCGCGCAACTGGCCCACGGAGAGAATCCGCTGTTGGGTCAACCTGCGTGGTACCGGCGGCTGAAAACGACTGAGATCGAGACCGTGATAGATGCGCTCAATCGGCCATGGCCGATGCTCGGCCCCCACCGCGGTCAGGTGGGCGCGATTGTACTCGGTGCAAGTCGCGACGAAGCTGGCGTGCTTGATTTTTTCAGGCAGCAACACCGGCGCGATGTAGATGTCATTCGCATGCGCAAAGAGGCTGTAGGAAACCCCCAGTAGCCGAGCGGCCACCCACGCGACTACGGCGGCGCGGTCGGCAAAGTGGGCGTGAACGTGGGCAATGCGTTGGTCTTCAAGCTGCGCCGCGGCCAGCACGCCTTCGCTGAAGTGCAAGAGCGTCTTCACTCGCGCCAGGAGCGAAGGATGCGGGCGTGTGAACAAATAAAAGGGCAAGGTGAAGAACAATCCGGGGCGAGATAAGGCCCAACGCACATGCGCGGCCAGCATCTGGCTCCAACGCGCGGGCAGCAAATAGATAACGCTTTGCGCAGTCTCGCTGGCCTCCAAGACTCGTTCCTCAGGGGTTGGCCGGCGAATGGAGATCAGGTGCAGCCCGATATCGCGCCGGCGCAGCGCTTCGATCTCGCGATCGATGAACGTCGTTGTCTGCATCGGGTATGTGCCGATCACATAAGCGATCGCAGCTGTCGGCTTTCCAGTCTCAGCGGGCATGGCTCTTTGCCTGCGTGGTGTATTCCGTGTGCTTGGCGTGTCCGGGCAGCTCAAGCCCGGCGCTTAGCTGGGATGTCTTAACGAGCGGCTTGCCATCCAGGGCAAGATACGTGCCATGCCGCAGGGCGATCCGGCTCGGAGTCGGATCATCCGCCTGGCAGCGCAGGTATAGCAAAGTCGCATCGGTTTCATATGGGCCGAGTCGCTTGGGGTTCAAGCCTGAGCGCCAGTCCAGCACAACGATATCGTGATAGCGCGTGGTGTCCACCGACAAGGCCGTGACCTGAGCAACCGGGTTCCCAAGTTGATTACGCACGTCCGAGGTTAAGTCGGAAACACGCGGCGCCTCGGTTGTGGTCGGCATCACTGGACAGAGCAGGGTGTGGAACATGGCCGGCGCAACGGCCCGTAGCGTGTGAACGACAACCGAGGACTGCTGTTTCTCGCCCGAACGCAACGAAACCCAGCCCTCCGTCAACGATACACGCATACCCGGGCTGCGCAGCGGTATGATCGCCAGCCCGCTCGCCTGGACTGAGCCAGTTTTTCGATCGAGATCGACGTGGACATCGGGCGGCAAATGGAACAGCGCCTCAAAATCATGCGCGCCCGATCCAGCTAATCGATCCGCCACAAGCCAGTAATCGGGTTTGACAAAGAAGATGCGCCGCCGGTGAGTGATGCGCTCCGGCAGACGGTGATATCCGTCGTGCGCCGCATCGACAAAGTCAAAGTGCGGATCGGTCGCCCAATCGTTCAAAGTGACCTGGGCCGGTCGCCAGGCGCGACCACTATCTAACAGCACCGATTGATCCTGCCCATCGACAACCACCGTGTTATGTGCGCGCGTGCTGCGGAACGTGTTTCGCCAATGTGTACCCAGATGGAAGCTATAGACACCTGAATCCACCAGCAGCGGGCGACCGTGCCCATGAACTTCTATGCTCAGAGCATCCGCGTGTCCATGACCCGTGGCCAGCTGGTAACCAAATGGCCCACAGTCCAGCGCCAGATAAAGCCCGCTCGTTTCCCAGTTATTGCGCATGACGACATAGCCGCCCGCCGGAAAAGAACGTGAGGGGAGTGGGAGCCGGGCAGGCAGGTCGTTAAAACGCCTGGCCCGTTCGGGCCCGAGCAGCCAGAGCGTCATTTCATCCAGAGCGGCTTGTGGCAATTTGAAGTCCCCACGGCCGAGCAGGGCCGCGCCCCCCAACATCGGGTTAAAACGAACGTGTGGATCGTCGTGCGCCGAGTCGCCAAAGAGCGGGATCCGGCCATCGGGTCGAGTGATATGTCGCTCGAACTCCAGCATCCGAACGAAGCGATCGACCAGCTGTTGCGGCGCTGCGCGATCGTTATTGTCCAGCAGCACGAGCCATTCGAGGAGTTCTCCGGCAATGAGACGGTGATAGTGCGGAACCCGCTCGGCGTGGACGCCGTCGGAGCACACTTGCCGTTTGACTTCTTGTTCCAGGATGCGCCGACCGCGCGTTTGCCAACGTTGCGCCGCGCGAAACTCCGGCAGACATAGGCCGAGCAGCGCCAGGGCCTTGGCTTCCAATAGCAAGTGATTGTTGGGCACGTGCAATTCCAGGCAAGTGTCGAGGTACACGCCGTGAAGCCATAGACCGCGCAAAAGATTCAGGTGTGTCGCGGCGTCCAGCGCCTCGGCGCTTGAGAAAAGGTGATAAGCCCATAACCATGCATTGATGCGGCAGGCCACTTCAAAGGGATCGGTCCAATTCGGCTGGCGCTCATCGGGCGGGTTGCGCGTAAGCCAATCGGTCAACAGATCGCTAAAGACCTGGGCATACCGGGCGTCACCTGAATACCACAGCGCCTGCCCCAGCGTGATAAAGTACAGGTGGCGATTGAGATCCCACATCCAGTCGGTATTGCCGTGCGGGCGGTGCGTCCAATCGATCGGCCCCTCGAAGGTTACCGACTGCCCTCGAAAGTGAAAGGTTCGCTGGACAACTTGATCGGCAGCCGCGAGGGTAGCAGCTCGCCTCTCGGAATCGATGTGGGCGAGAAGAGCAGCGCGCGTACTCTTGTCGAAGAAGAAGCGCGGCTGCTGGCGGTATCGGAAATAGTCCAAGAGAGCACGCGCCGCCGAGGCTTCATCGCCCGACTGCGCGGCTGCGGTCACTTCTGACAGAAGTGGTCGATCCAGGTCGAGTTGCGCCCAGAAACCTGATTCATCGATCAGCCAGGGTCGCCGGCGCAGTCCTGCCTGCCGCGCCCAACGGTTCGCCTGCCAATGGAGAAAAACCCAGGCATAGCCTGGTCCTTTGCTCAAGAACAGCTGGGCGCGTCGAGCCAGATATTTCAGTCGAGGAAGAAGTGTTCGATTACTCATCCACAGCTTGTCAAGCGGGATAAATGCCGTCTGCTCCGCTTCACGCCTCTACCGGCTCGCCATCAACGAACAATCGGTTCCACAACTCAAAGGTGAGGAGAAGCCCAAACTGGGTAACGTAATTTCGCCGTCCGCTCATATGATCGGCGATCATTTGCCGAAGATAAGTCGCGTTGAAATAACCTCGATCTAAGGTGCGCCGATCCAGCAGGAGGCCTTCCAGCCAGGGCCTTAAGATAGTGCGGAACCAGACCGGGTAGTTGGCTCGTTCGCGTTCGGTGCCGGGCGGGATCAGTCCCCGGGTCCACTGGCTGGCTTTGCCGCGCACGTAATACCGGCCCCGCTGCAAGAATATGCGCGCCGGCGTGCTTTGATCTGCCGGCAGGCCGGTATATTCCCACGGCACGCGAGCCAGATCGGGTCGGGTATGTTTCAGAAGCGCAAGCTGCATTTGTCGCTTCAAGCGCCAGTGAGCCGGTATGCGGGACACCCGCTCCAGCAGATCGTTATCGCCATAGGGGGAACGGGTTTCAAGTTGTGTGCGCGCCAACACCGGGCCATAGCCTGAAGAGCGCGGCTGGCGGCACTGAAGACAGAAGGCTTCCACGCAACCGGCTGGTGTGTCGGCTTGATAGGTTTTCAGCATCTGGCGTAAGGTCTCAAAAGCCATGCCCCGTGTCCGCTCATACACATGTTGGGAGAGCACCTGCGCCTGCATGCTTTGCGGCAGATAAGTTCCCTCTTGGGCAAAGAACGCGTGAGCGGCCTCATCCAGCGTCTGCGCCTGTAACATCTTCTTGCTCAGCGAAATACCGCTGAGGGCGCGCGTCACCGGTCCCATTCCGAACAGGACAACGTCCACGTAGGGTCTCATCAGCCCAATGACGCTGAGCACGTAGACGTCAACCACCGTCATCAGCCCATCCGTCACCCACACCCCGCGCCGGGCGATCGGAGGAAGGAAATCTGCCTTGAGCTCCAAGACGTGGTGCTGACTGCCAACTCTTTCGGCAACCATGGCGCCGAATTTGACATCCCAGCTTTCCTGCGGCCCACGGCTGAAGGTGTGGAAGCGACCATCCAGGTGGGGCATCGAGCCGGCCAGTTGACGCGAGTCGAGACCGCCGCTGAGAAACAGCCCGATCGATCGGCCGTCGCACAACTGGCCCTCCATCGCCCGCTGCAATGCGGCCGCGGCCTCATCCAGATAGTCTTGCTGCGAGCGAGGCGGGCGATCCTCGTGCACGATCGGTTCCCAGTAACACCGCAGCTTCGCCCGGTTTTCAGCAAATGTGATCAGATGCCCGGCCGGTAGGAAATGAACATCCTGGAAGAGCGTCCGATCACCCAGCGGATGACGAAAGGAAAAAAACTCGATCAGGCCCTGTTCGTCCAACTGGCGCAAGATGCGGCGGTCCTGCACGATCGCCTTAACTTCGCTGGCGAACAAGAGGCGGTTATCGCGCGCGTAGAAATACACCGGCCGCGTGGCGTATCGATCGACGGCGAGCAGCAGCTTATCCAAGTGGCGATCATAGATCGCCACGGAAAATGTGCCGTCAAGATCGCGCACACAATCCTCGCCCCGTTCCTCGTACAAGTGAGCCAGCAGCTCGGCGTCGCTCGTGCTCTTCAGTTGATGCCCGGTGCTCACCAGTTGACGGTTGAGATCGCGCCGCTGGAAATCCGATAGTTCACCTTCAAGCCACACCCAGATCGTTTCGCCCTCATTGCAAGCGGGCTGTGGCTCAGGATTGAGAATGCCCAGGGTGACCCGACCAGCCGCAATTGGCGCCAGCACAGCCGTCTGAGCCTGGTGCCAGGATTCGTGGGTCATCACCTGCTGCATGCGGGCCAGCAAACTCGTGAGTTGCTCAGCGCCTATCCCTGCATCATGAATGCCAAAGATTCCAGCCATTATTTATTCCCCGGCGCGTTCTCTAAGTATCTCACAATAGACTTCGTAGGTCTGTCGCGCCACGATCTCAGCGCGGAAGCGTTGACACGCCGCCTCTTTTCCTTGTTTCCCCATACGCGTCCGCAAGACGGGGTCCGACAGCAAGCGCGCCAGGGCCTCGGTTAAACCCGCTACATCCCCATGTTCGACCAGGAGACCCGTTTGCCCCTGCGCGACGAGCTGCGGGATTCCTCCGACGCGCGTCGCCACCACCGGCTTGCCCGCCGCCATCGCTTGTTCAATCACCATCGGGGCGGTCTCTTGCTTGGACGGAAGCGCGAAGATGGCACACGCGGCGTATTCTTGGAGCAAAGCCGTTTCATCGAGCCGGCCGGTAAACTGCACCTGCTGCTGAAGTGCATGCTCGGAAATGAAAGCCTGCATCGCCGGGTAGTAGGCGGGGTCGTACCCGCTTACAACCGGTCCGGCCACGTGAAGCTCGATCTCAGGAAAGCGCTCTCTCAAGCGCGCGACGGCCTGGACCAGGTGAAACACCCCTTTACGCGGGCTGATGTGGCCGGCCAGCAACAAGCGATACGGTCGTTCCTGGCCCCTCAGGTTGAAATACGATTCGCTGGTAGGATTTTCAATTGGGTAAACTTTGCCTCGAATCTCGGTCCGGAATTCCTGTTCAATATATGGGCTGATCGAGATGATGTGTCGAGCCACCTGGATACCTACCCGCTCATCGTATCGAGTTAAAGGATAGCGGACGATCTGATTCAACCAACCTTTTTTCAGGCTGGTCTCACGGTGGCGGATGCCATGCGGCGTCAGCACGGCCGGACAGCCCATACTAAACGCAACCTGGGAGTACATGCCGGCGATGTGGGCATGGATTAAGTCTGGCTGTATCGAACGTAAGACGCGCCGCAAGCGAAGCTTGTTGCGAATGAAAAAGGTGAGATTGGCCAGGCGATACGCGGCGGGAATGGAGTGGACAGTTATTCCATCCTTTTGAACAACGCGTTCGCGGTCGATGCCTTCGCGCAGAGTCACAATATGAATGTCTAGATCTGCAAAGTGGCGCAACCCCTGCACCAGATAGGCGATGACCGCTTCGACTCCGCCGCCAATCCTGGATATGTCCCGCGGGTAGTCGCCAAGAATTGCGAGTCGCATCCAGACCCCCCTACTGTGCCGGCGCCAGGCTGGCCTCGATCCGCTGGGCCGCCTGATCCACTTTATGCCGGAAGATCATGATCCGTGGATTCTGACCATAGATCATGTCGGCGTAGAATACATCGTGCAGCTTGTATTTGAACGAAACGAGCAGTTCATAATCGAACCGCCCACTACATAACCCTTCCAGATAAGGATTGTCGCGGAGCGCGCGCTCCAGGGCTTCGGATTCGTCATGGTCGGCGGAAGGCCGATACTCGTGCTCGGTAACGACGATGTAATCCGGGCGGCGAGCTTGTAACGCCTCAGCCTTTCCATCTTTTGCGAAATCCCGCTTCTCGACACGGTGCATGGTCGAGAAATGAGGCAGATAGGTGCTTGTGGAATAGACTTCGATGACGGCGCCCGCCGGTGCGTTCGCTTCCAACCACTCGCCGGCCTGCAGGCGCGGATCGTTGAGGAGCGTGAGGTCTTGACTGAAGCTATACGCCAGGCTATAAGCGAATACGATGCCTACGCCAGCGTATCGCAGGCGATGTGGCAATTGCCGGTTGGCCGTGAGATCGCTGAGCAGTTTGCCGCCGAAGAAAGCCAAAAGAATCGCCAGTGGTATGACATGCCGGGAATGGACGTAAAATGCCGAACCCACGATGAACAGGCCGTAATAAGAGACGAGGGGCGCCAGATACGGCGCGGTGCGGCTGCGATAACGATATAGGCAGTAGACGAGGCCGATCAGGCATAGCGCGAACAGCGGCCAATTCAAAGATCGCCCTAGATACGAGAGCGTCTGCAAAAACAGCCGGAGGTGTCCATCCAGCGTGGTGGGATCGAGGACACGGTCGAAGACCCGCCGTTCGATCAACGCTTGGGAGTGCAATACAAAACGAGGAAAATTCGACAGCAGGTTGTTAGCCACGGCGTAGGTAACCGCGAACCCGCCGGCCCCCAGCGACAGATCGCGACCTAGGGACAGCCACCCAGCCGAGGCGACGGTGCGGGGCGCTGCCTGCCAACGTCGTAGATGAAACCAGATAAGCGGCAACGGCAGCGCGATCAGTAAGGCATAAGCTTGATCTTTAGTCGCCAGGGCCATGGCTGCAAAAATACCCAGCCCCACGTAATGCCGACGTTGGCCGACGATCATCACCTGCGTATAGGCATACAGGGCCAGCATCACCCAAAAAATATAGGGCACGTCTAGAGTGGTCACGTGGGCGTAAAAGACTAGCGGGTAACACACGGCCACCATGAGCGCGGCGAAGAAGGCGGCGCGCCGCTCAAACAGGGCGCGCACAATCAGAAAGGTCAGCACCACGATACCCGTTGCCATCAGGACACTGACCAGTCGAGCGAGCAAGGCCAAAGTACTCAGAGCCGTGACCGGGTCGGCCAACCCGTAAGGATAATCTGCCGCGCCGCCGCCCGTCAGACCGCCGGACAGCGCCAGGTACGCCACATAAGGCGCGAAGACGAGCGCTAATAGAATATAATGCGCCAGCGGATAGGTAAACTCGTGACTCGACCAAGTTCCCCATGAAAAGCCCTCACGCGCCGCGGCAAGCGGCTTCACCGGGTCGATCGCATCGAGAGCCCACGCAGCATCGCCGGGATTCACCCCGGGAGGATAGGGCAAGCCCCATGTAATGCCAATCAGGTTCAGGATCAGGCTGACTCCGATCAGGGCAAGGATCAACTGCCAGTCCTTTTGCCTGATTGCAGAAGCGAGAATCGTGGGCTTCATCACGCACCAATCGATTGGACGAATGAACCTATGCTCCTGAAGTGATGGGCGAGATGGCGAGCAAACGAAGGCCGCCGCCCGTTTGGCACTCGAGGTCGATCGGTCGGCGCACAGCCATCACACGGGGAAATCGGCGGTCCGGTCGAGGATCGAATCAAGAGCCGGCTGTCAACCCATCGATCACTCAGAACAGCCAAATTCGGTTAGTTAAGTCACATCAAGGCTTTGCCCGCAACGCCTTGCGCGGCGCCGGCTTGATTGACGCAGTGTCCCCCGACTGCATGGCCGCTCCCACAGATACAGCACGGCTTGAGGTCTGCTTGAAACTGTTCAGGATCGCTTCCTGCGAGCCAACCGCAGCGCCCGCCAACAGGAAAAACAGGGCGTGGGGCAACTCGTGGTTCATGACAACCGTAGAGAGGCTGATCAAGTAGGCTATGCAACAGCCCCAAAAGGCAGCCACAAGATCAGGCTCCACAAAAAGAGCGGCCGTTCTGGCTCGATATATTTTGATACTGGCGTAGGCGATCAGCCCAAAGACCAGTGCAAAGGGGATGAACCCCACTAATCCGGCGCTGACCAGGATCGCCAGGTAATGACTCTCGACCAGCTGAAACCTGGATCGAGCCTGGTATTGACCGATGCCATAGCCCACCACCGGCTCGCGCTCCCAAGCCTTCCAGGCAGCATCCCACAGGTCCGTCCGCCCATTCAAGGTATCAGCCTTCTCATTCACGCGCTCATTCACGACAGCGCTATCGTTGATTTCATCGGAGTACAGTAGCAGCATGCCTGCCACAACGATAATGAGGGCCAAAAACAATCGACGAAAGCGCGGGAAGAAGAATTGAATGACCAGCAGGCTGCCGACGGTAGCGATCCAGGCAGTGCGCTTGTAAGTAAAAAAAAGCCCGACAAAGGTAACGGCCAAAACGGCCGCCCACAGGACTTTCTTATTCGAGGTGCGCGCTTTGATCAGCAGGTAGAAATCAACCGGGATCGCCAGGGAAAAAACCAGGCCAAAAACATGCGGGGAACCCAGCAACCCACGCATGATGCGCAAGCTATCAGTGTAGAGCTTGGCCTGGCTCGATTCGGTCTCACCCACGAACAATACGTGACCGGTGGTCTGGGTGTAGATGCCGTAAATGGCGCTGTAGGCGCCGATCAACGCGATCGCCCACAGCACGCGTTCCAGCTTCGACCGATCAGTGGTCAGATTCTTGGCGATGAAAAAGACCATGTACGGCGTCAGGTACATGTCGAACACAAACTGGAGGTTCAGCGTCAGCGAAGCGCCGCGCAGAGCCGATAAGCCTAATCCCATGGCGGCCAGCAGCATGGCCAGTTCGATCCCAGACGGGCGCACCAGGGGACGCCAAGTCGTCGCACCCCGCGCCAGGATCAGCGCGAACGTGATGGCGACACCGGCCCGCATCAGGCTGACATCCGGAACACTGGCGCCCAAGTTCAGGTTCAGATAGATGAAGGTAGAGAACGGATAAAGCGCCAGCGCCAACAGTAAACCTTCTAAAGGACGTTTGAGTATGATCAGGATGCTGACGCCCATCAAGATCAGCGAGGCGACCGTCTCAGCGGAAGGCGATGCCACGGCCCGACCCAATTGCCAACCGCCGATACCTGCAACCAATACGTACAGAGTATTTCTAACCGCAGTTGATAGACGAGAGTCGGTCCAGGGGTTGAGGAGCAGGCTCCTGGTCTTGTTCATAAGGTCATGGACCCTTTTCCGGATCGGATGCACGGGCCAGCGTGATCAGCGCGATATCACGCCGATCACTTTTACAGTTGAGAAGTGCTGGTGACGGCCACATCTTTGGCCCGGTGAGGCTGCCGCGCTTCGATATACTCAAGCGCAAAAGCCAGCACCGTACTGCTGACGACGCTCAATACAACTCCAAGCGCGAATAACTTGGCGTCGAAACGCGAGAGGGGTTGATTGGGGGGAGAGGCCGGCTCGATCACCTGGATGAAGTCCGAGCGGAGCACCTCATACTCCTTCAACTTGGCCTCGGTCTCTTTGCCCACCAGGAAGTCGTAGTAGTCCTCCGCCCGTCTGATATTATCGCGCAGGGCATCGTACTCGTTACTGAGTGCGCCGAGACGCTGTAACTCGATTCGGTGTTGAGCAATGAGCCGGTCGTAGGCCGCTACCCCGCTGGAGTTTTGTTCGGCGATCGCTTTGCTGCTCTCCAGAATCAGCGCCCGAATAATCGCTCGCTGCGACTCGATCTCGGCAACCAGATCGCCTATCGCGTGGCTGCTTTGAAAATCCGCCAAGGCTTGCTTGGCCGCTTGCAGTCCCTTGAGCGCATCCTCAACTTGCGCGGAAATGAATTCCCGTGCAGAACCGGAAGGGGCCGCCAGCAGCTGGCCGTAGTAGTCTCTGGCCGTCTGCACCAGGCCGTTGGCCAGATCGGCGGCCTGCTGCGGATCGTGGGTCCGCACAGAAACCCAAACGAATTCGGATTCCGGCGGCTTTTCAGCTGTGATCCCCTGGCTAAACTCACTGAGGCGTATGTCGATCGGCAAATTGTCCAGGGTGCGCCGAATGACTGTCGAGCTTTTCAGCATCTCCATGAAAGCAGCTTGGGTACTCGCTATTTGCTCGTTGCGGGTTGGCCGGTCCAGGCCAGGATACAAGGTCACGTCGTTGAGCGGGGGCGCATTGACCAGGAAGCGAACGGTGGCCTCATATTGTGACGCACCGGTACTGGAACCAATCACAATCGTCCCGAGCGTAGCGCCGCACACGATCAGAAACAACCACCACCGCTTCTTTAAGACACGCAGATAGGTGAAAAACTCTTGCATACTCATATTCCCTCCCCTTCATCCCGTACGACTATACAGGCGCCAAGAAACCGCTGGCGTCGATTGGCGTTTGAGTTGGCGCTCACGAAGCGCTAACCAGAGACGCAGGTCTAATCGCGCCCGGTACACAAAGCAGCTGTGCTACGAAGCAGGCGCATCAGGAAATACGTATCGAAGCCATCCGACTGCCATCACGTGGGTAGCTGACTCGTAACAGTCTAGGGCAACTCTGTATGAATTGGTGGTGAAACTGGTTAGAAATCGTATCATTACCCAGCCCTATCTCATGTGGTCAAGTGAAGCCATTCACGCATTCACGGCCAATAGGCCCGCAACCAAGTGATTTCCGTGCGCCTCCAGCCAGTCAGCCCAGATCAACCTGGCCTGTAGCCAGCGGGCGTCAATAATCTGTTGTTGCCGGATAGCATCACGGAGTTGCCAGACCAACCCACAGAGCTTGACGTATCGATAGACAGAGGGCATCAGTTGGATCGCTTCTTGCCCCAGGGGCCAAATGTTCTGGTAGGCGGCAAAGAATCGGGTCGCCAGAAATAGGTTGAGGTTGCCGTCACGCCGGGGAGCGCAATTCACCAGGGCGCTGATGACATCGTAAGCGCGTAATTGCATATGGCAACAGTCGAAGTCAAGCAGCACTAAGCTCCCATCCGGCCTTACGCGCAAATTATAGGGGCCGATATCGCCGTGGACCGCCAGGCGGGTGCATGTCGCCCCGGCGCGGGTGAGTCGTTCTCCCAGATCATACAGGTTGCGTTGAATGATCTCCAATCGATCGGCCAAGACACGGTTTCCCTGTAGCTGTTTTTGGCAGTCTGCTATTTGATCGGCGAACCATGCATGATCATGCCAGCGCGCCGAGTTGTCTGGCTTGAAGCCGTCCCGCTTGCAGCCGCTCGGCGCAAAGCCGTTGACCGTTTGGTGGTAGCGTGCTACGATCTCTGCCGTGGAAGTCAGATAGGTAAGGCGGCGCGAAGACTGCAGAAAAACCGGCTCGAGTGAGTGGCCGGGGATGAACTCGAACAGGGCAGAGCAATGCCCCTCCCGCTGAACACCGGTTTCACCCGATCGCGTGAGCACCAACCGAGGCGCCGGAAATTGATGGATCGCCAAGTGTTGAAGCACCGAGTGTTCAAACTCGATCGCGGCTGCACCCAAACTCGCTTTGTATACCTTCAATATCCAGCTCCCCCGATCCGTCACGACCAGCACATTACAATTTCGCGATTGGATGCGTAGCGGCCGTATAGTGTGAAATGCGCCCAGATCATAGGCAGACAGGGCACACCGCAGCTCCTCCTCAGCAATTGGACAAGGGCGAGACCAACAGCCAACAACGCTTCTCAGGAAGCGCGCCCCGGGTATCCGCATATTCTGGCCTTCATTCGATGTATCCCAGCTCCCTGAGCCGCCGGAGCAGGTCCTCGTCCAGATCGGGCGCCGCATCGTCGGCTGCCACGGACGCCGCATGGCGGCCTCTCCAGTCGAATAACTTTGCCCGCATTTCTTCCGCCAGGTCCGGGTGCTGCTGAATGATGTTGTGGGTCTCACCTGGATCGGCTTGAATGTCGTATAGTTCACACTTCCCGTCAGAAGCCCAAATGTATTTGTAGTGCAGTGTGCGGATCGCGCGTTGGGCGCGTTCCAGGCCCGAGTAGTCGAACGAGGGATAGTCGCGGAAGGGCTTGGCCAGAGAGCGTTGCGCACGCTCACTGACCACAAAGTCTGGGTGATAATTGGACACACCGGGCAGGAGGCTATAACCTTGCAGCTGTCGCATCACGGCGGGAGCGTCGAGCTGCAACAGGTCGGCCACCGTCGCAAAGATGTCGACGGACTGCACCAGGGTCTTGATTCGCTCACCGCCGGCCCAGGCTGGGGGATAACGCATGATCAACGGCACATGGAGCAGCGTGTCATACACACAGAATACATGCCCTAACAGGCCATGTTCACCCAAGTTCTCGCCATGATCGGCCGTCACAACAAGCAGCGTGTCGTCCAGGAGACCGCGCCGTTGAAGCAGTTCAGCCAGCTCGCGCACTTTATCATCCAGATAGGCAATCGCGCCGTCGTATAAGCCGGTCAGCAGGGCGAAGTCCTCGGCCGACATGGGTGCGGCGCCCGCAAGGTAAGCATAGGGATCCTGGTTGACGGACAAGGCGCGCCTCGCTTCGACCCTCGACAAGAAACGGTGATTATATGGCGGCGGCGGATTGCAGCGAGCATGCGCCTCGTTGTAATGCACGAAGATGAAGAATGGCTCAGTTGCATCCTGGCGCTGGTCGAGCCACGTTTGCACGGCCCGATTGGTGCGCTCCGCATCGAGAAAACCTCGATAGCCCAACTGCGTGGCCGCTTTGCGGCCCAGGCGTTTCAGCCAGGCGCCGGGCGTGTTGTGGCCGTCCTCGCGAAACATCTCATGAAAGTCGGTGAACCCCCGGCTGAGGCCGGTGCGGGGGCCGATCCAACCATTGTTCGAAAAGCCAGCGGTACGGTAACCGGCCTGCGCCAAAGCTTCGGCGAGAGTTACCAGGCGATCGTCGAGGAGCGCCCGGCCATCGCGCGCCTCGTGCTGGCACTCGTGGGTACAGGTGAAGAGAGAAGCATGCGACGGCACGGTCCACATCGCCGACGCGAAGGCCTGCTCGAAGAGCACCCCTTCGGCGGCCAACGACTCCAGGAATGGGGTGGTCTGGCGCGAGTAGCCGTTGCACGATACATGGTCAGCGCGCACACAATCCCACACGACAAGCAGGACGTTGGGCCGGCGAGGATTTCCTGTCACGACGTGATCTCCGTTTCTCTTTTGGGATTCAAGTTGAACGAGCCGGCCGTTTGCCGCTGGCCGCGCATCAAGACGGTCTCGTACAACGTCTCGATCGCGACGGCTTGCGCCTGCACGCTGAAGTGCTGGCATACGTGTTGATAACCGGCCTGCGCCAGCGCCTCGGCGCGCGGTCGATCCGACAGCAGGGCCACCATGGCATTCTCTAAGGCCCCTACATCACCCGGCGGCACCAGCAACCCCTGCACACCGTCTTCGATGATCTCAGGCACCCCGCCGGCAGCCGTCGCCACGACCGGCCGGCCGGCAGCCAACGCTTCAATGATGACTCGCCCAAATGGCTCCGGCTGAGTGGCGCTGTGGACGATCAGATCCATGGCGGCCATCACCTCGGCCACGTCGTCACGATAGCCCGTAAAGATCACCCGCTTACCCAGCCCCAGCTGAGCGACTAAGCGGTGCAGGTTTTCAAAGTATGCCTGGTTAATCGGTTCATCATCGGTTGCGCCGACGATGAGCGCTCGAACTTCGGGGCGATGCTGAACCAGGCGCGCCAGGGCTTGCAAAAAGATATCATGTCCTTTCCACCAATCCAGCCGCCCCACATTGCCGATGACCACGTGTTCGCGCCGCAAGCCGAATTCGCGCCGGATGGCTGCGCCGTCTCGGTGTGGCTGAAAGTGCTCAAGGCGCACCGCATTGTAGATGACTTTGCCGTTTTCCGGCGGCAATCCTTGCGCGATGTGGTGCATCGCCACGGCATTGGAAATATAGACCGGCGCGGTCAGGTGACGACTCAGCCGGCGATCGAACACGTTGAGCGTCTTAAAACCACGAAAGTGGCAAATCACCGGCACGCCCGCCCAGCGCGCGGCCAATACGCTGGCCCGGCCATTGGGTAAGCTTTCATTGACGTGCACCAAGTCGATCGCCCCGCGCTTGATAACGCGATAAATGCGCCGCGCCTGGGGCAGATCGTTGTGCAGGAAAGCGTAGCCGAATTTGGCGGCGCGATAGCCGGCAGCGGCCCAGCGGCTGTAACGCGAAAGCGACGCGGCGATATCGCGCTGCGGCGACACTGCAGGCGGAGTTGCCGTTTCGCCGCTCGGCCGTTCGTTTAAGACGCTGACCCGCGCCCCAATCGCTTGGAATCGTTCGCGATAGGGATGGCTGCGATAGAACAGCACGTGCGGCTCAAACCGCGTGCGATTGAGCTGGCTCACCAGATGATACAGGCTGATGACCGAACCGCCGATGTTATGAGGTCGCTCCACGTACAGAACACGGATCATTTGCCCGATTCCCAAAGCTGGTAATTCATCGTTTCTGCGCTACCCTGACTTCGCCGCCAGGCGACGATCGGCAAGATAGGGCTGAATGATCGCTGAGAGCTGTTCCACTCGTTTTTCCCAGGTGTGCTGTGCGGCGCTCCGCCGCCTCTTGTCCGGCAGCTCCCGGTCGGCTTCGGTCAAGGCCAGTTCAATGTGCCGCATGAATTCGTCTCGCGTTCCGGCAATCCGAATGAGGTCGCTAAACTCGTGTACGGCTGGAAGAGCGATTGACAACGGGCGATTCCAGTGACAACACTCTAAGACTCTGGCCGAGTCCGGGTTGGAATTGCCACAACACGCCTGGAGTTGTCCTTCTCCCCCGATTTTCCGCATTAGCGCCTTTTCACTCAGGTCTAATCCGATATTCTCGCAACCCGGTAGTTTAGAAACACGTCAGTCCACACTTTGAGAATTAACAGTCGCAGAATTGCGCGGTTAGACGGGAAGGAAGCGGCGTTTTTCCCCAACCACTTATGCACAGTGTAATTGGCCCGGTGAGCAATATTGAAAGCGAGGGGCGATCGTTCACGCAGCCACATCGCGCCACTTTTTGCGAGTGGCCGTGGTTTGCACCATTCCGCAGAGTTCTCACACACAGGGGTGAACAACGCCTCGATTTCACTTCTAAGGCCAGCCGTATTGATGAATGCGTCCATCGCATTGGGTTGTTCGATCAATTCCCGATAAACGAAACATTGAAGTGCGGCACAGCTTCCGAAGGCAGCAGCCCAATCAATATCGTTACGCCGTCGGGCAATATCCGCGAAGAGATCGGGGAACATGCCGACGATCGTCTGGCGATACAGTTGCTTGCTCAACCGATAGTGAACAGGTAACGTGCTGACGAAATCTAAGAGATCATAGTCGAGCAGAGGTGTAAACGACTCTAACGCAAAGGTCTTCACGTAATTAAGGGGCGCTAAGAGATATTTCAGTCGAACGGTCAGATAAAAGAAGTCTTTTCGATTGTGCAGATTTTTGGCATGGCACCGCGAAGACAGCTGGTGGAGCATCTCGACGCTCAGGTTGCTGAATGACTGGTAGTGAGAAGGGCGCAGTATCCTTTGGTAGACCCTCATATCCTGCAAGGTATTAATAAACAGCGCACGAAACATGGCGCGCTCATCATGCACCATCAAGCCTTCCCAACCAAAACACTCATCGCCCCGCAGTACAATATCAATCCCCTGTTGTTCGCGGATCCGTTGGAATACTGCGTAGTTTTCAGGATACCAGGTCAGACCCTCGCCCAGCCGGATAAACTCATGGAAGTTATGGATGACGTCTTCGGCGCTGAGTTTGTAGAATCGATGTTGCGCACCTAACCGGTGCGCCAGCTGCTTGGCAATGGCACAATCACTTTCGGGAACATCTTCTTCCTCTCCCCATGAAACTGTATGAAGGGGTTGATTATGGCGCGTCTCCAGGTAACACCCTAGAATTCCCCGCGAGTCGTAGCCCCCGCTGAGCAGGACACCATAAGTGTTGTCCGTCCTGAGTCGTCTGTTCACAGCTTGGCGCAGCAGTTGAGTCAGTGCTTCCCGGTAATATTCGTGACCGCGATCCTTGCCGTCGGTCTCAAGCTCATACTGCCAATACTTGTGGCGAACCACCCCGCCGATTGTGATCTTCACGACTGTGGCGCTATCTAACGTTTCAAGGCCTGCAATCAAAGTGTGTTCCCGGGTGAAATGACCGTTCGCGAGAAAATCGGCAGCGGCGGCCAGGTTGAACTTTCGCCCAACGCATGGCACAAGCAGGAGGCTTTTCAGTTCAGGGCTAAAATAGGTCGCTTGACCATCGCTGTAATAGAAGAGGGGTTTTGAACCAAGTCGATCATTGGCAATCAGCACAGCATCCTCGGCGTCATCGATGATGACGACAACAAAAGAACCGTTTAGAAACGACGCAAAGTCTAGCCCCTGCTTTTTGTACAAGCGGTAGATAAAGTCCAGCGGATCGGAATGAATCACTTCGTCGTTGAAGATTTCCCCATGCAGAAAGACTTTAACCGCGCCGCCTTGCGCTGAGTAAGGTTGCGAATCTCGATTGAAGATACCCAAATGAACGCGGGAAATCGCCACCGTCCCTTTACAATTGGTGTAGTCATCGATCTGGTACCAATCTTGATGTTTGATCGCGCTTCGCATCGCCGCTATCAGGCTCGCTTTCGCCCGGCCGCCTATGCTGACGATCCCTACCAGTCCTGGCATCGCACTTCCTATCCTTGTGGCTCAGGCGCTTTGCCTATCCACTCCGGAGCGATCCGTCCGCCGATGGGTTTAGTCGCAGAAAACCCGGCGGCAGTTCATAAGAAGTGATGTTGGCTTCCGATGCGTTCTGCGACCATTTGGCCAAATCGAACATCCCAGCAATATGCTAGGCTCTCGAGGCTAATCGCCCAGCATCACAATGCGCAGGCTACCCCGCATCGTTCACGATCGACCGGATTCAGTGTGGTGCAAGGTTCCACGCGATGTTCTGCTCTCAGGGCCAGTCCGCCGTTTCCCGGCCGCTAAGTTCTTGCGCTTCACGCCGAGAGCGTCATATACCTGTTGCACCGCCGCAGCGTGTTGATGTAGCGTAAATCGTTCTTCCACACTCCGGCGCGCAGCGGCGCCGATCCGCTGTGACCATTCCCGATCGGACAACAAGCGCATAACGGCATCGGCTAGCGCTGCTGAGTCCTGGGGTGGGACGAGTATGCCGGTGATCCCGTCTTCGATGATCTCCAGCACCCCACCCGCGGCTGTCGCCACCACAGGTTTGCCCGCTGCCATCCCATCGATCACCACCCGGCCAAAGGGTTCGGGGGCTGCCGAACTGAGTACGACCACATCGAGCGCAGACATCAGTCGCGGCACGTCGCCGCGGAATCCGGTAAAAATCACCCGATCTTCCAAACCGAGAAACCGGGTCAAGGCTAGCAATCGCCGATAGTAGTTGTCATTCAGGGGACCGTGTTCCGGCTCGCCGATGACCAAGCCCTTGAGACTGGGAATCTGGCTGACGAGCCGGGCCATGGCCTCGAGAAAATACTCGTGCCCCTTCCACCAGTCGAGGCGACCGATCACCCCGATCACGCGATCGTCCGCACTCCACCCAAACTCCCTGCGGGCGTCCGTGGCGTCAAACTCGGTCGAGAACTCGCTCAAGTCTACCGCATTGTGGATCACCACACTCCGATCCGCAGAAATTCCTTGATCGATGTAGCCTTGGGCGACCGCCCCGGAGATGTAGATAAACTGCGTGACAAACCGCGCGAAACTCCGGTCGAAGGGAGTCAGTTCATCAAACGTGCGGACATGGCAGATGCAGGGTTTCCCAGTCCGCTGCGCGGCGAGAATCCCCGGCTTGCCGCTGAGCAGCCCGGCATTCACGTGCACCAGATCGATGTCGTGCTCCCGAATTGCGCGCACGATCGGCCAGACCTTACGAGCCTGGCTGCGCAGGAATGCCAGGCCCCTTTTCAGGGATGTATACGCTTGGCCGGACCACACGCCAAAACGCCCATCCAACGCACGGGCAATGTCTCTGTGCCCGACCGGCTGAGCTGAGGGCGGAGAGTAGTTGCGCGGTAAACTTAGCGCAACGGTCTTGACATCTAAAGCAGCCAGCTTGTCTGCCGGATAGGTAGACTCTTGGACGTAAAACAGAACGATTGGTTCATAGCGGCTTCGATCAAGCCCCTTGACCAAGTAATACAGACTGAAGGCAGACCCGCCCTTGGCCGTCTTGGCTACGTACAGGACTCTGCACGGGCTCATGATCTGATCTCGTGTCTAAACACCGGGCGCTACGTGATGATCGACCCGTAGACGGGTATTTCCTGAAAGATCATGTTGCTCACACCTCCCCGCCAGTATTTAACCAACTGCTAAACGCGATTGGAGTATCGCCGACAACTGCTCTACCCTCACATCCCACGTATTCTCGACTGCAATCCGCTGTCGCGCTCGAAACAGATCGGCGTCGTGTTCCGAGAGCGCCTCAGCGATCTGGCGCACGAACTCCTCTTGCGTGCCTGCGATGCGGACGCACTCCTTGAACTGCCCTGCCGCTGCAAAGTCGGTCGTGACGATCGGCTTGCCGGTGGCCAGATAATCGTAGAGTTTCAGAGGGCTGGCATGCTGGGCGCGCTCGTCAACTCGATAGGGAATCAGGCACACGTCAAACGCGCGCACATAGTGCGGAACCTGGTCGATCGTCTTCCGGCCCAAGAAATAGACGTTCTTCAATTGCCTCAGTTGTACCAGTTCATCTGCACAACGCCGATCGTCAACCGCGCCCACCAGGGCGATTGACCAATCCGGGCGCCGGATCGCCAGGTGATGCAGCCAATCCAGGTTCAGGCGGGCCGCGATCAACCCCGAATAACCGATCACCGGTTTAGGCAACCCGGCAATGTCAGGCGGCAACGGCGCGTGGCTGTGGAGCGCCTGCATATACGCTTGAGCATCCACGCCGTTGGGCACAAGATAGGTGTGCTCGTTAAACGCTCGTTTGGCAGTCAGCAGCTTCTCGGAGACGACAATCACCAGTCCCACCGATTTGAGCAGCCGCTGCTCCAAGACTTGCTGTTGCCTGCGCGCCTCCCTATCTTCACCCAGGTAGGCTTGATATTCATCCACCACGTGATAGATGACCAACGTCGCGCCGAATCCCGTGGTCAGGCTCACCATATTGGGCCGAGATAGCCACACGATGGGCGGGTGGAACCCCAACTTGCGCATGGCCGATGCCAGATGCCGCTTCCAGATGAACCGGGTCATGCGGTCGAACGGCCGCCGGCCGGAAATCGGGATCGGGCTATGAAAAATGTATAAGTTATCCCTCACCTGGCGAACCGGGTTTTGCTTGAGGTCGCGCCACAGATCAGTCCACTTGAAAGTCGTTTGCCGTAATGCTTGCCGGAACGATCTGAGATCAATACTGGGTTCTACATACAGGACCTTGTTGCACCTCGCGAAACGCGACATGAGCTGGTGACGATTGCGCCACAGCCCATCCCACTTTTCTGGCCCAAAGTAGATCAGACTCTGCCCTGTTAACACTTTGAAGGTTGGACTCCCAGCCTGGCTTTCCTAGTGTCTAGCATTGAAAAGTGAGAAAGATTCGAGAAACGGGTTGAAGCCGGGTTAGAACTGGCGGCTCATCCTGAACGTGAAGCGCTGCCGGAATCAGGAGCGATCACGGGTTCTTCCTCACAAGAGGCACGTAAACCCGATTCGCCGTTGAGATCGTCACTGTCTGCAAGCCCGGACTGGCCAGGGTGACCGTAAGATAGCCCGATGTGTATGGATACACATAATCGTTGCCGCCGCCTTTGACGGTGTAGGCGGTCGCCGGGAGGCCCATGCCGGGCTGGCTAATACCCGTCACGTCGCTGAGCGGTGTCGTGCCGAGGTTGAAGCCCAGGGTCAGCGGCAACGTATCGGACACAGTGGCAACGACCGTCAGAGTGAGCGGGTAGTACACCACATCGACATGCGTCCAGTGCGGGCCGCCTGTCTGGGCAATGTTCAACCAGTAATAGGACTTGGACTCGTCTGCGGTCACGCTGATGCGGTGAGGATTGTTGTTTAAGGTAAACTGCTCCAGGAAGTTCAACACCGTCATGCGATTGGGTTCGTAACAGTGGTAGCTTTGCGGCCCCGGTGGGGGGCATTCTCCCGCAGAATTCTCAGCCACCGCCGCCAATCGATCGGGGCTATAGCTATTAATCGCAGTGCGTAGATCGCGCGAGTGATGGACGGGAACCAGTGTATCGCTGATGCTGTGAGTCATCGATATCGGCACGTGAAGATAATTGCTGGCGAAATTGAGGCCGGAGCGGCGCTGATAGCAAAAGGGGTTTTCCGCCGGAGTCTTGGGGGCCCCAGCGATGTGGCACTCTTTCCGCATCGCCCTGACAGCAGAGTCGTTGGCAGTGCCATAATACGCCACCTGCTCGCCATACCATTCCGCCATATCCATCGGGCCTTTGTTGTCGAAAATGGCTGCGAAGAGATGCGGAAATTTGGCGGCTGTGATCACGCTAATCTGGCCGCCCATCGAATCGCCGGTTAAATAAATCCGGCTGGGATCGACGTTGTGGTTCTGAACCATGTACTTCACTGTGCCGATGACATCGTACTGGCTCTCCAACGCGGCGTAGGCATACGCGCCGGGTTTCCCATTCTGCGTGATCACTTCATCGTCAAAGTCACAAGTGACCGAAGAACTGTAACACGAAGGATCAGGGTCCCAGCTGCCATGCAATTGTGGTGAGGCGAGGAGCCAACCTTTGTTGTTAGCAGCGATCTTATACCAGTCCACCCCGTTTTCCATAATGCCACTCCGGCCGTGTACGGCGATCAGCAGAGGCGTGGTCATGATGCCGGTATAGCCATCGGGGAGCTGGATCATCGCATTCTGGCTCGAGCCGTCGTAAGCGTTGACGAACGTGATAATCGCCGTAACCGAAGCGACGCTGGTAACGCCGAGCGGGCCGGGGAGATCACGGGGAACTATCACCAGATCGCCGAAGACCTCCAGCCGGACTTGGGCAGCTGTCCATTGATCGCCGGACAAAGCAGCATCGGTGATTTCGACAACGTTATCCCCCTGCTTCAAGGCGTCAGGCGCAATGTCCAGGTAAAAATACTCTTCGGCGCTACACGGCTGCCCACCTGGCTGGATCGGTGCGAGCGCCACCGCGCGGCCGTTGACTTTGATCGTGTGCGCGGCTTCCGCGCCCGATACACTCAGCACCAGGCGCGCCCGTTCAACACGACCCTGCCAGGTCAGCCGGACGACGCTAGAGACTTCGCCCGGTTGAGCCGTGCCGACGCTCAGGCACTCCAGCGCAGTGGAGGCCAGACCGGCAACGGATTCATCATTACCGGAGCTCTGGTCGGACTCAGAAGCGATAACCACACCGGACGACTGCAAACTCAAGAGTAGGAGACTCAAGCTAATGATCAAGCCAACGCCTACTCCGACCACTCGAAACAGTTTTGCAATTTGATATCTCGACACGTTGCCCCCGCATCCCGTTTTCTGGAGAATTTCGTTAAAACCGTGAGGTTAGGAATCCTGGTTCGGCAGATGGGGCGGCGGCAGTGCAACTGCCGCACCAACTGCGTAAGTCCTAAAGGTTAGGAATCCTGGTTCTCCCGGACATTCACCGCCAGCGCCGCGCGATCCCATTCCGCCGTCTCTCGCAACCGAATCACGCGGGCCGGAACACCTCCGGCAATCGCGTACGGCGGGATATCTTTCGTCACCACTGCCCCGGCGCCGACGATGGCCCCTTTGCCGATCGTGACACCGTCCATGACGCAGACGTTCAGCCCCAGCCAGACATCATCTTCGACGACGATATCGCCCTGGCTGGTCAGCGGCTGTTCGCACATCGGGCGGCCGGCGTCGGCGAACCCATGTTGATAGGGCGTGAAACCACAGCGCGGCGCGATCATGCAATTGGCCCCGATGAGGATGCTGCCGACGAATGCATTCAAAACACAGCCCGATTGGATGTGCGTGTTGGCGCCGATTCTCACGCTACTCGTTCCCTGGCCCAATTCGATCATGGACCAGCGATAGAGGGCAACCTGCCGATCCAGATAGACTCCTCCGCGCGCACCCGGGTGCGCGTAAACGGTGACGTAATCGTCGATAAAGCACTTCGGCCCGAGGCGCAGCGCCGCGCATTTGATCTGAGCCTTGGGTGAGACATAGGGCCGATCGCCGGAGTAGCGCAAGAACTTGCGCTTATCCTTATAAGGCCCTAGCGGCAGCGCGGCCAGGCGCGTAAACCGGGGCGACATTGTCGACAGCGGCATCCAGGTCTTCAGCCACAGCTTCAGCAGTATGTCGGTAAGTGTTTTTGAGATGTTCGGCATGGCGTCGTTCTAAGTTGGCTGCGTGACCAACAGGCTCACAGCTAACCGCTCACCGACTCGTCTTCCACTCAAACTGCCCCAGAACGTTGCCGTGGCGATCCGTCCGCACACCGGCCACACCCCCGCTCGACTGGTAAGGGCCAAAGCGTTTCGCGCGATCATTCTGCGAAAGCAGAAGATAATCCCTGCCGCGTCCCGTGGTGACCACGAAAGCCAGCCCATCGCCCGGTGAAACCTCAAGGGGAGCGATGCTGACCTCTTCAGCCGTCTGGCCTGCCGCGCAGGGATACAGCAGTGTGGTTAAGATCGTCGAGGCACAGCCCTTGCGCTCGTAGAGCACAACGCTGGCGGGAACTTTGTCGAGGTGGCCCGTTGAATACCAGCCCTGGATTGGAGCTTCACTCCCGGTCACCGAGCTCACTTGCAGATTCTGAGTATCGACCGGGATGAGATACAGACGCGGCCCATCGGGAGTTGTTCCCAGAACGACCCGCTGCTCCGGCCCGAAACAGGGAGCGACTTCAGGGGCGGCGTGAAAGAGCAACTGATACGTGTGCAGCGCGGCAGCTTGAAGCTCGTCGATCATCAGCCAGTAGTCCGGCTTAACAAAGAGAATCCGCCGCGTGTGGCTCACGTCGTTAACGATCGCGGCAGCGGGAGGCCGGTGCAGTTGAAAAACGCCGTAGCCCTCTGTGTATGAGGCGGCCACATAGTCGAAGTCGGGCTGGCCGATCCAGACGGCGTGATTTCCCGGCCCGGCTTGAGGGTTCAGATGAGCTTTGTTCCAACGCCGAACCTGGCTCAGGCCGTCCACCAGCGCCGTGTTATGGCCCTGGGAGCCGACAAAGTACAGGCGGAATGGGTCGGTCTCTTCGTAGGAGTATGAGCCGGGATCGACGACGAAAGGCTGCCCAAACGCGCAGACCTCGATGCTGAGTTTATCTTCGTGGCCGTGAGGACCGCCGTAAGGGCCGGCATCAAAGATCAGATACCGCGCCTCCTTCGTCCAGTCACTCCGCATGACGTACAGCCCCCCATCGTTGAAGGCTACTGAAGTCTGGGGAGGGGCATCGCCCTGCCCGCCCGCCGTACCGACGTAAGTGAAATCGGCCCGGCCGAACACTTCGCCAGCGCGCGCCAGGCGGCTGTTGGGCCAGAGCAGAAAACCGTCATTCAGCTCCGGGAATCTGAAATCGGGCCGGATCACATAGGCCAGCAGCTGATACATGCTCTCCAGTCGAGCGGCCAGGTTCTCATTCGGGAGCGAAAGATTGTGCATTCGCAGCAGGTCGTAGGCTTTGCCCAGCTCGTCGACGACGAGCCACTGGTAACCAGTCGATACCTCGATATGCGAACCATCCGGATTGATCTGCTGCCTCAATTCGCATTCGAGCCGGTCGAGCGCGATCTGCTGCCAGGCTTTGGCGTCTATGAACTCCGGGAAATAGACGCTCACGTGCGCCAGGCCGTTGATCTCGCGCAGCAAATGGTTGCGATTGGTTTTGAACCGGGCTAAGAACCGGCAGTGGTCGTAGATCGACTTCAGCATCATCAGCTTGGCTGCATCGGTGAAGCTGGGCGAGGTATAAAACAGGGCAAAAGCCGGAATCCACGCCACGCTCATGCGTAAGCCGGTTTCCATCAAGCGCCAGACCGGGCTTTTTTCATCCTTGCGGGAAAGCGGCGGGTTGCGCACGATCCAATCGAGCATCTGGGTGACGAACGCAACCGCGTACCGTTCATCGCCGGTATGCGAATAGGCCAGACCCAAAACGGGCCACCACTGATGCCGGTTCAGCCGTCTGAGCCATTCGCGGCTCGACGTCGGGTTGAAGCGCCAATCGATGTGGCCTGCCGGCGTGATCCGGGGCTTAAGCGTACTATAGGAAATGCGATAGTCGAGAATCGCATTCGCGCGATCGACGATTTCCGCTCGGCTGAGTTGATCGAGATCGAGACGCAGGTCGGTGATCATCATCGAAGGGGCAGGCCAGGCCGGTAGCGTGCGCCGGCGATAGTGATCCAACAAGGCCGCCTTCGCCGCCGGCGCATCGCCGCGTGCGAGGTGCGCCGACACCGCCTCAAGATCGAAGAGCGCCAAGAAAGCCGGGTCAGGCATGGCCTGCGCTGAAATCAGGCGCGCCGCGCCCCGGCGCAGCCAAGCTCGCTTCAGAGTCGTACGGGCTAGGGTGTAACCTCGCTCAAAAGGGTTGCGCATAATCACACCGGCAAGGAGTCTATCGCACTTGGCGGACACGCGCGGTAAGTGTTATCCATAGTTGTCTCTACCGTTTTCGCGCGCATAGATCGAACCCAGCGTGGTACGCCAATCCCCCTCGCGTTCCGCTTGGCCGGGCTGTTTTCGACGGGCCAACGCTTCGCGCAGCGCGCCGGCGGCGTCCCGAAAATTCAGCAGTGCTGAACACGAGGCCTTGATAAGTCGGGCCCGGCGCAGGGGATGGCCCAAGTCGGCGAGTTCGCTTTTGTGATAGGCCCAGAAGTCTTTTTCGCGCAGTTCGAAAATGCTCTGGCCCAAGAAGGCATAGTAGCTTGCCAACTCGCGCCGCAGCCGTTCTGCATATTCTTGCGGGCTGAGAAATACCGGCCCGTACGCTTTTAGATAAAGTAACCTTCCCACCCGGCGCGTCTGCAACTGATGAATTCGCGCGGTCATCGATTCATTGTGTCGCCGGGTAAAAGTGAGAACTTGATGCACGAAGCCAAAGTCCGCCGTCTGCAGGATTTCGAAGCAGCTCTTCTTATCCGCCTGGATCACGTGCTCGTCGTAGAACGCAGGACTATTCCGCACGAGATCGGAACGCCGCAACAGCGAGGTCGGGGAGCCAAAGACGTACAGGCGGCCGAGCAGAGTTAAGCGACAGATCTCGCGGCCCGACACCACGGTGCTGGGATACGGCAACCCGTCCAGGTCAACTCGATCTTCGTTCATTCGATATGACCCGACAAGACCGACCGTAGGGTGCGCTTCGGCCACTTCCACCATCCGGCTGAGGCAGTCGGGAAATAGCCAGTCATCTGCGTGCACTTCTTTGCAGTACTTGCTTTCGGTCGAGATTTGCCGCAAACTGTGATTCAAATTCTGAATCTGGTTCAGAAACACGTCGTTGTTGTGAACGCGAATGCGCGCATCGCGTTGCGCGTAGGAGCACGCGATCTCCAGTGAACGATCGGCGCTACAGTTGTTGACGATGACGTATTCCCAGTTTGAATACGTCTGGGCCAAGACGCTTTCGATAGACTCGGCTAAATACTTTTCAGCATTGTAGACGGGTGTTACCAGGCTGACTAAGGGTTGCACGCAGATTCCCCTTGATTTGGCTTGAAGCGCATCAATAGCTGGATCAGTTACTTCTGACCGTGTAATAGAAGAGATAATCTTCTATCTGGGCAATTCTTTCGAAATCAGTCTGCTGATTGAACAAGGCCTTAAGCCGGGGAGCTTTGATAATCGCCAGCCGTATATGTTCGTCTGCCAGATATTGATCTAGACTGATGGGAGGGTTAAGGGAAAATGGATTAACTTGCGTTTCGTACCAGGGCGCTATCGCATCCTTCACGAGAGACTTATCAATTTCGTACGGTGAGCTGTTCGGGTTGAGCAAAAAAGATTCGGCGTCAGGCTCGCGATAAACGGGCGCCAGTATCCTAAACGGGATACGGTCAAGTATGAAATTCGCCGGGTGATTGGACATGACCTGGATGGTCTTGTAGTTCTTGCGTTCGGCTTTGACAATCTCAAGCAACACTTTGTCGTCGGCGGCCAGAGCGCCCTCGTCGAACAGTCGGCGCACGAACAAGCCGGCTTCGAGATCGCGGGTTGATCTCGCCGATGGCAGGCGGAGTAGAGCGCCCCACCCCGTATACACACCGACAATCGCCAACAGTCCTAACCCGGCGAGCTGCCACTGCTCAGCCGAAGGCGGCTTGAGAGTCTCGCGCGCTTGCCACACGCCATAGGCATAGCCGAGCGCCAAGAGGATGAGATAGGCTCCCAGGTACGAGCTCTCAGAGCCAGCCAGGAAGCCGCTTTTGGAGCTGACGATGAAGATAGGTAACGGCGCCAGGCTGAGCGTCCAGTACAGCCAATATTTGCGGGCGAGCAGTCGATACGAAAGCACGACACTCGCCAAAGCCATTAGCGCGATCAGCACGACACTGTGCTCTTGAGTGAATCTAAGATAGACCACCCACAGGTTGAATGCCGACATCATGGCAAGCAGGCCCCACCGCGCTCCCAGCCGGTCATCGGCAGATTGCCGGTAGGCCGTAATCAACCGCCAGAGGGCGTAAGCACAAAATGGCGTCAGGAGAATGAGATACGGGCTGACGTACCGGTGCGGATAAGCCGTTCCAATTCTTCCGCCGTTCGTGAGTGTGAGCATGACCAGGGGAACTAAGCTGAATGTCAGATACAGCCAAGCTTTGTGAGCGAGCAGCCGCCGTGATAGCACAATTCCCACAACGGCGAGTAGACCGATGAGCGCCCCATCCTGAAGGAGCAACTCGAGATAAGCCAAACTCGGGAACAAGTCTGTCAGTGGGCCGATCCGGCCGACTGCGTCCTCGAGAGACGGATCGCCCCGGTTGATAGAGCTCCCCAGAATCCACATACCGGCGGGTAAGCAGCTCACGCCAAGGGCCAACAACCGCATGGCGCGGAGCGAATGGGTTGTCCATAAGTGCACCAGCCAGCGCAACCCTAGATAAAGGCCAAAGGCGACCAGGATAAACCAACCTTCGTAACGAAGACTGGTGGACAGGCCTAACAGGAGCGCCGCCAGGAGCAACCACCGGTCTGCGTCGCTGTCCAGCCATCTAAAGAAGAAGTAAAGGAAACCAACGACAAACGCAAGATATATCGCGTCTGACAACGGGTTCAGACTCAGCATAATATAAACATCTTGAAGTCCAACGACAAGCAGGCTGAGCAGGGCAACCCATCGATTGAATAATCTGCGCGCCAGCAGATAAAGCGTCCCCAACGCGATCAGCGAGAATACCGTCGTGATAATTCGCGGTGTGAGGACGAGGTCATAGTGAACTTTGAGCGCCAGGCCGAGTAAATAGGTCTGCCCCGGCAGCCAAAACGAACTGCCCCCCATGAGCGTAGGCGACTCGGCCCAACTGGCCGCTAACAACACCCTCGAATACTGATCATCAATGTCCGGCAACCCGCGAATAAGCGTGTAGGCAAAGACACTGAGTATTGAGGCGATCGCCAACCCAAAGGCAACGCTTTCTCGTATGCCAGATGCAGTGCCCAGCAAGACATCCGGTCGACTTCGTCTTTGCATGGGGAGAAGCACATTTACTCCTGTGCGCGATTGTCCCACCTTCTCAAATTGCCCAGAAAGTTATCCTGACGAGCGGTGCGGATGTCAGCCTTCTCACAAGGCCAATTACTTGCTGCCGTTCGGGGTAAAGTGGGTATCCCACTTCAGCAGCGGCCGCATCACGCCCGACATCGGTCCAGTGTAGTCGCCGCGCGCCGAATCGCCATCCGTACTATCGATGACTTGAAAGGCCACGACCTCGCGCTCGTCAAAGTGACGCACCTTTCGTTCCGGCGTGCGCAGAGACGCTCCGACGAGCAATACCCCTTCGGCCAGGAAATTTCCGGGGATCCAGGCCGTACTCTTGTAGCAACCTATCGGGCGATGCCGTCCGCGCCGCTCCGGCTGCTGCTCGATCGTCGAAAAGAGTCTAATTCCCTCCTGATTGTAGACGTTGTAGTAGGGCATAAGAATATGACCGGGTTTGAGCACCTGGTACTCCATCTGGATCCCGATCGGTTTGCGGATATCTACTGCCTCGGTCACCCGGCCGTCCTCCGTGCATACCCGCACCGCGCGCAGCCGGACGACATCATCGCCGGGCGCTTTAGTAAGATCAGGCCACTCGCGCGCTGCCGTCGTACCCAGGCCGGACGTCAAATAGATGCCGACGATCTCGTGCGCCGGGCCATCTCCACGCACCTGGCCATCGTCCAACAGGATGGCCCGCTCGCACAGGCGGGTGATAGCCGGCATGTTATGCGACACGAAGAGGACCGTCCGTCCTTGTTCTCCAACATCCTGCATCTTATCCAGGCACTTGCGTTGGAAGCGCGCATCGCCCACCGCCAGCACTTCGTCTACCAGCAAGATCTCAGGCTCCAAGTGGGCTGCGACGGCGAAGGCCAGGCGCAGGTACATGCCGCTGGAATAATGTTTGACGGGCGTGTCGATGAACTTTTCCACTTCAGCGAACGCGACCATCTCATCGAACTTGCGCTGAATCTCAGCCCGCTTCATGCCGAGAATGGCGCCGTTCAGGTAGATATTCTCGCGGCCGGTCAGCTCGTCGTGGAAGCCGGAGCCTACTTCCAACAACGCGCCCACTCGGCCGTGAATTTCCGCAAAACCGACCGTCGGCTCGGTGATGCGCGTCAGGAGCTTGAGCAGGGTGCTTTTGCCCGCGCCGTTCCGGCCGATGATACCCACCACTTCGCCGCGCTCGATCTCCAGGCTGACATCCTTGAGCGCCCAGAACTTCTCATCGAGCCCGGCCGCGCCGGTTGCTTGACCGCGCAGCAGCCTGGCAGCCCGGCGGAACGGTCCTTTCACGGTGTCGGCAATCGAGTCACGCAGCGTCTTGTACTTGATCCGCTCGTGCGCGATATGGTATTGCTTGCCCAGGCCTTGTACTCGAATCGCGATATCGTTCATAGGTGCTTACACCACATCTGCAAAATACCTCTCCATGCGGCGGAAATAGAATGCGCCGCTGACTAGCAGAATCAATGCGGTGAGCGTGGAAACGATCAGGATCGGGCCGGGCGTCGTAGCAGTGTTCAGCAGCGCCCAACGAAAGCCCTCGACGACGCCGGCCATCGGGTTAATCCCGTACAAAGTTCGCCACGGTTCCTCCAGCAGGCTGCTGGGATAAGCGATCGGCGTGACGAACATCCAAAACTGCGTGATGAAAGGCACGGTGTAGCGTACGTCCCGGAATTGGATGTTCAAGGCCGAAAGCCAGAGACTGACTCCCAACGAGGTCACCAGCGCCAACAGCAGGAAGAGCGGCAACCACACGATGTTAGCCGTCGGCACAATGCCATACACCAACATCATGACCAACAACACCACAAAGGCCAAAGCGAAATCGATGACGCCCGCCAGAATCGTGGCAATCGGCATCACCAGTCTCGGGAAATAGACTTTCTTGATGAGCTTGGCGCCTATGACCAGGCTGTTAGAGGCTTGGTTCAGCCCTTGCGCGAAGAAAGTCCAGGGCACCAGCGCGGCGTAACTGAAAATGGGATAGGGGATGCCGTCCGAAGGAACTTTGGCGAGCCGGCCAAAAAAGAGACTAAAGACCACCATGGTGAAAAAGGGTTGAATGACGGCCCAGGCTGCGCCGAGCACGGTCTGCTTGTACCGCACCTTGATGTCACGCCAGGTGAGGAAATACAGCAACTCCCGATGCGCCCACAGCTCCCGCAGCTTGAGGGAAACCCAGCCTTTGGAAGGCTCGATTCGGATCACCGGCAGGGTTGCCTTCGTCGGCAGTGAGGGAGTTGTTGTCAGTCGTGGTTCAAACCGATTGTCGAGTTGCATAGACCTCTTCCTCGTAACGCTTGAAGAGCTCGATGGAGCGCAGGATGACGCGCAAGCGCTCATCGGTCAATTCGCGCGCCAGGAGCACCAGGACGCGCTCGAAGTAATATAGCGCGCGATACAACGGCGCCAGGCTGAGGAGATCAGGCGCCAACTGAGAGGCCCGTGACTGCAAGCGCGACTGCATTGACGCAATCGCCGCTACGATGCCGGCCCTGGCCTTATCGAGAGCCAGCCGCCCGTAATACATCTCGGTGAAGAAGAAATTGTACAGGTCACACACGGGACTGCGGGATCCACCATTTTCCCAATCGATGACGCAGACGCCGTCATTCGTCTGCAAGATGTTGCGCAGCGAAAAATCGCCGTGCGAAAAGACCAGATCGATCTCCTGCTCGCCCTCGCGCAGCAAACGGTCGGCGGTGGATTCCAGAAAGCGCTTGACGACGCGGGCGCTGTCCGCCTTCGCTATCTGAGCAAAAAGCCCATCAGCCGCAAAAGCGCCTCTTGCCTGATTGACGTATTCGCCAAGTTTCATACGTTGAGGAGCCTGCAATAAAATCATGCGCTCAAGACAGGACGCGATGTCTCGCTGGTATGTCTCCGGCGTCAATTCGCCAGCGCTCAGGTCGGCGCGATAACCGATCACCAGACTTTCTTCATACCAGCGCTCGTCCACACTCCAGCGCCGTACCGCGGGCGCAAACTCGAGCCGGCCGGCATCACGCACGGCGTTGATTTCGCGCGCCACCACAAGCGCATCGGTCGCCGGAGCGAACATCCGCACAACTGTCTTCGCGCGGAGATTGAATACCTTGTAGCCCCGGTGGACCGGCAAGCACAATTCCCCGTAAAACGGCAGTTCCAACAACGAACCTCCATTGCGTGGGGCCAACCGGTGTCGGATGAGCGCCTTAGCGACACTTAGCGCTACTTTGCCGCCCAGGCGCAGCGCGCCTAATCGAAGCGGTTGGGTCTTGAACGTCAGCAGCCAGGCCAGGCTTAACGGGTTCTGCTGCAAACAGAAATAGGGCGTGTGAATCCGAACGTACTGATATCGGTCAGGCATGTGCCCCACTCGAGATGAGCCACTTTGCGCGGAACTTGCCAATTTCGTCCGCTGTATAAAAATGCCGCACGTATTTCGACGTATACATCTGATCGACATAGGCTGCGGGCAGCGTGATCGTCTCGACGAACTTTTGGTACAGGCTGCCGTGAGGTTTCTTGCTTCCGATGTTTGTGTTGATCAACCTGAGCTGCTCGATGCCCAAGAACTCTCGAAACGCCTCCTGCGCGCACGCATTCAGGTTCTCCAGGCGGACGAGTAGCACGTCGACATGGGGCGCTTCGTAAATCTTGTACCCTTGCGTTGTCGGAAACCCGCTCGCATAGACATCGACACCAAGCATACGTTTCAACTCGTTGTCGAAGAAGACCAAGGGACTATCATGCCGGATGTTCTTAAAAAACTGCCGTTGCAGTTCCGATAGATCCTCCTCATTCACCTCGAGCTGAAAACCGTAATAATCGGATTGGATGTTATAGCAGCGTCCTTCATCCATCGGCTCGATTTCAAGGTTCTCAAAAAAGGTCGAGAGGTTGCGACCAATCGGCTCGCGCGTCAGCGTCACGACTTTCCACTGCTTGCCGTTGAAGCCGCCGGCCAGCTGCCGGTTGAGATATTCGTACTGCCACACGTGCTTGAGAAGATGCGCCTTCGGCGTGCCGAGGTATTTGCGGCGTTCCCGTTCCATTTCCCTTACACGTTCGGGAGCGAGAAAGTGTACGTGAAAAACGCGCCGGTCCAACTTCAAGGCCTGCAGCGAGTCGCGGACGGTCTTGGAACCGACTTTGCCCATTTGATAGATCAGCACCGGCGGCTGATTGTAGCGTTGGCTCTCTTGCCGAAGATTATAGTGGAAGTACGCATGACCCAAACGGTAGCTCCGCCTGGACAGCCAGGCGAGTGTTTTACCGACGAGGTTGGGACCGGCACGCAAAATATTCACGTTCGCTTCCAGCGTTTGCCCTGGCGACCGCTAGGGGAGCACGTCGAAGGCATCGATCTCGATTCGGGTTCCCGTGGAACTCGGGTTCTTATCGCCCGCAACCTCGATCATCAAGGTGTGCAGGCCGGGAGTCAAATCGGCTATACCCCACACCGGCATCATCAACTGGCGAGTTTCAGCAAACTGGTCCACGTCGGTAACGCGCGTGCCATCCAGATAGACATGCGCGATACCTTGCTCGTCAGACACGGCGCCGATCCAGGCCACACCTCTTCCAATGAAGTTCAGTATCGCACGAGCGCGAGAAGCGTTCGAACGGCTGATGCTGCCGGCGCTGTAATCGTCGTTTTCCGTGATCGACCACTTGCCTTCGTACTGGATCGCGTCGCGCATATTCTCGTATCGAACCGGCCGATGAATGATCGCCCAGGTCGTACCGCCATCCGGCGATCGGAACAAGGCTTCATCGGAAGCGGCCAGGAGAGCGTGATCGGCGGCG
Source organism: Anaerolineae bacterium (assembly GCA_035292585.1). GTDB lineage: Bacteria > Chloroflexota > Anaerolineae > Fen-1058 > Fen-1058 > DASSFZ01. The sequence goes on from DATDPU010000086.1 coordinate 37,384, forward strand.
TAGGAACCAGAAAACCGGATCAGCTCAATGGATTGGTTGGCGCTGATCAAGTCCGAGCCGATCGCGGTGAAAGTCTCGCCGCCGTCTTCGGATTGGAATAGCCCCCGCCCTTTCAGGCTCACGATCAACATTCCATCGTTGGCATAATTCGGAGAAATCGCCAGACCGATGACATAACCGGTTTTGCCCGCGCCGATGTTTTTGACTTCCTGCCAGATCGCTCCACCGTCCGCCGTCTTGAACAGTCCCTGCGACGAACCGACAAAAACCGTCTGATCCGTCCCATAGTTGGGTGAGATAGCCAGTAGGATATCCTTGTCCGAGACATCGTCCAGGCTCGGCGCTTGCCAGGCAGACAGGAAATCGAGACCGTTATTGGCAGGCTGCCAGGCGTCGCCCGCATCGACGCTCTTATAGACGCCTTCGCCGCGCACGCCTGCAAACAAGCTTCGGTCCGCCGCAAAAGCCGGGGAGACCACTAGCGCTGTCACGCGTTCGCCAAACGCATCCCACAGGCTGGCTGAATTTTGACCGCCGTCGACCGATCGAAAGATGCCATCCGCCCGCGAGCCGAAGTACAGCGTGTGATCGGCTGGGAAATTCGGCGAGAGCGCGATGACAGTGGCGAAGGGCTTCACGTTGTTGTCTTTGCCCGTGACGGCAATCTTGTCCCAGCTGTTTCCCTGATCGGTCGACTTCAACAAGTAGCCGCGTGAAGACGAAAATAACGTGTGGTCGGCCGGATAGGCAGGCGAGAACACGATATCGCTCAGACGGGTCGTCGCCAACCCGCTGTTGTTGATCGACCAGGTTTGGCCTTGATCCATCGTGAGGTACGCTCCGCCCCCGTAAGTCGTAATCGCAACCGACAGCGTGTCGATGGCCCCCGGCGATAACGCCAAACCCTTGATCAGTCCCAGCGGTAGCGTCTCCATCTGCGTCCACTGCTGCCCGCCGTCAGTGGATTTGAAGAGCCCATCGAAGCCGCCCAGAAAAACCGTCCGATCGCTTGCGAAAGCTGGAGAGACCCGAATGTCTCGGAAGTGAGGCGATTTATACTCGGGCGAGTCGGCCTGGGTATCACACGTCAGACCGGTCGGATACTTGACCCACGTCTGGCCGCCATCCCTCGACTGGAAGATCGCTTCATTCCACATCGCAGCGAACAGCAGCGAGTCGTGCGCGTATTCCGGCGACACAGCCAGCGACGTGATATCCATCTCCGGCCGCCGGAGATCGGGCGCATTTGATGATCTTCGGAACGTGCCATACTTGTCGTTCACGCCGAAGGGCAGGCCGTTATTCACGGGCGCGAAGGAGGAGCCCCCGTCGAGCGTCTTGAACACTCCACCCTGCTGGGTGCCCACGTAGAAGCTTTGGTCTGAAGAAAAGCCGGGCGAGATCGACAGCGCCGTGATGGAGCCGGCGTCCGGCAGCGTGTAAAAACTGCGCCAGGTCTCGCCGCCATCTTCCGATAGGAAGAGAGCGCCATTTTGATCGCCGGCGATAGCGCGACCTGTCCCGGGGAAAAAGGCCAGCGCGGTGAGTGTGACGTCATCGGCCATGACCAAATGCCAGCTCTCACCCCCGTTTGCTGTCCGATACAACCCGCCGCGCGCGCCCGCAGCCAGAACGACAGGCTCGACCTGATAAGCCGGGTGCACCGCCAGCCATCTAATGTCTAGGCTGTCAAGCCCGTCGCTCGCACTCACCCAGGAATTGCCGCCGTCCCGCGACTTATACACACCGTCGCCCTGAGTCGCAACATACAGCGTCTGATCGGAAGGATAGGAGGGCGTGAGCGCGATATCCGAAAAAGGGTCGACGTTGTCGAGGCCGTTGATTAGTTCCTTCCAGCTGAAGCCGCCGTCCGCCGATCGGAGCAGGTGATCCACGGCAACGATGAACAGCGTCTGATCCTGAGCGTAACCTGGCGACAGCTCGATGGCGTCAATTACATCATGCGGCGAATGCGCGCACACGCCCTTCACTTCAAAAAACCACAGTCCGCCTATGACGGCTACGACCAGTACGATCGACAGAGCCTTATATCGGCGTGACAACTTACGCACCTTGACGCTCCTTCAGCGCATTCACCCGGCTTTGACCATCGGCCGCAGGTGAATCTCCGTCACCTCGGCGCTGCGCGGCAGGTTCAGCGCGCTGACCACGGCAGCGGCCACGTCCTCCGGCTGTATCAGGCGCTCCGGATCATAAGCCTTGCCTTCTGCGGCATGGATCGCAGCCTGCAGCGGCGTGGCCGTGCGACCGGGATAAACGCTCAACACGCGCACCCCAGCGGCGTTGACCTCATCGCGCAGGCTATCGGCGACGGCCTTCAACGCCGCTTTGGTCGCCGCATATTGGCTTACATTTGCCCTGGCATTTAACGCCGCGCTGGAATTGACGAAAACGATCTGCCCCCGACTCCGTTTCAGCCTGGGCAACAGCGCCTGGGTCAAGAGATAGGGCGCGCGCAGATTGACCCGATACTGGCGATCCAGGTCTTCGATCGCAGCCGATTCCACGCGGCCCAGAGCGATAGCGCCAGCACAGTGGATCAAGATGTCGAGTCGATCATGATCCTGCAGCTGCGCCGCTAACCGATAGACCTCTTCATCGAGCGTCAAATCAACCCGATACGGGCGAGCGGACCCGCCGGCACGCTGAGCCGCTGCGGCGACCGCCTCCAGGCATTCCAAGTTTCGTCCCACCAGGCAAACGTTCGCGCCTTGCGCCGCAAGGCCGAGCGCCAGCGCCCTGCCGATACCGCTGCTGGCTCCGGTGATGACCGCCACCTGATCCTGGAGCGCGCTCACGCCGGGCGCTCCCGCAGCAGGCCGCTCGCCTGGAGCGCGTGCGCCGCGTTTCGGATCAGCGCGAAGTTCAGGTCCGCGCGCTCGGCAATGTCGAGCAGGCTGTGCGCGCCATCCGACAGGTTCAACACCCACAGCAGGGCGAGTTGGTTGGCCTGTTGCTGCGCCTGGCCGCCGATCGCGCCATACAGCCCGCGTTTGCCGAGCTGCGGTTCGCACTTTGGGTTCAGATTCACATACGTCCGGTCGTGTTCCAAGATATCCAACACGGCGACATACTGCGCGAACGAGTCGCCCAGATATTCCGGCTTTACAAAGTTGAGGTTGTCCGCCGACGTGTGATACTCCGGGTATTGGCCGTGCGGCGTCCGCGTCAAACGACCGACCGGCAGGTTGAAGCCCGGCGAGCCGTATTGCCGTTCGTCGTAACCATACGGTGAAAAATCCTCAATCGCGTAGTCCTGGCCCGAATGTTTCAAGACGTGCGCGACGGCCCGGTCGATCTCCGCGTCGCCCCGGCGGCTCTTTTTGTAAGTCAACCGGCCCGGATCGCCGACGCCGGTCACCACCAACCCGTGCTTGATCCGATGCACCCGGTCTTCGTTCAAGCTCAGCCAGGTGATAGAACCGATCGTGCCAGGGATGAACAGAAACCGATACGAATAACGCAACTCAAGCCCGCTCAACTGCTGGGCGAGGAACGTCGCCAATGCCACACCGGACAGATTGTCGTTGCACAGCGAGGGATGGCAGACATGGCACGAGATCAGCACCTCGTCTGCGCTCTCACCCTCGAGATAATACTCGCCGAAGGTCAGCTGCCCCGGTTCCAAAGAAGAATCGACGCACACCTCGTAGGTTTCGTCGGGCAATGCCTGAAGCTGCTTGTGACTCAGGCAAAACCCCCAGGTCTCGGTGTAGTAAGAAGTGCGATAGGGAATCCAGTCGGGATGATCGGGCAACGTAAACAGGCGCTCTTTTAATTCGGCTAACGTTAATCGCGCCCGGATGGGCACGCTGTAATTCACCACATGCAGGTTGGATTTCCGAAAGTCGATGACGCGCTCGCCGTGAGCGTTCTTTACGTAGGCATCTTTGATGTTCCACTCTTTCGGCACGGTCCAATCGAAAACCGGGGTGCCCGAGGGGACTTCGCGAACTTCCAACGGAATATGCGCTTGAATCAGCCGCAAGGTCGCCCGCAGGCCGTCGCCGGTGATGCTGCGGCAGATCGGATAGAGCTCGGCGGTCAGCCGATACATCTCCCGGCCCACGTCGATAGGATTGAGCGCCGCTTTTACATCGGAGAGTTGCACGCTGAATCCTTATCCTGTGAAACCCGGTTATCCCATTCAGCAGGGTGTTTTTCACCGCAGAGCACGCTGAGAGCGCAGAGATACTCAAGTTTCTCGGCGCTCTCCGCGCGCTCGGCGGTGAGACCTCAGTCCGAACCGCTTTCCAACGCTGAAGAGGCAGACCGTCCAAAATCCGGATAACTCCGATCGCGTTCCGAAATCACCTGCACTGCATCCGGCCACTCGACGCCGAACGCCGGATCATTCCAGCGGACGCCTCGGGCGTGCTCCGGCGCGTAGAATTCCGACATCTGGTAAAGAACCTCGGTATCGTCCTCCAGCGTCAAAAGCCCGTGGGCGAAGCCCTCCGGGATATAGAGCATTTTGTGATTCTGCGCCGTGAGCACGACGGCGAGGTGCTGCTTGAAAGTGGGCGAGTCCGAGCGCAGATCGATGATCACATCGTAAATTGCGCCGGCCGTGCAGCGCACCAGTTTGGCTTCCTGGCGCGGCGCAACCTGATAGTGCATGCCGCGCAACGTGCCCGCGCGCTGGTTGAAGGACAGGCCGCACTGCGCCAGGCGCGGAGACAGCCCGTGTTCCTCAAACTCGCGCGCACACCAGGTTCGGGCAAAGAATCCGCGCTCGTCTCCCAAGCGCTGAAGATCGATAATGGTCGCGCCCGGCAGTTTCGTCTCGGTGAAGATCATGGGTAGACCTTGACCGCCGCTTCGACCGGCGCGTATCGGTCGACCGGATCGTAAATTTTGACGCCGGGAATAAGCGCCAGGAACTTGCCGCCCCATGCGCCGATGTACGCCAGCTGTTCCATGATTTCAGCTTTGATGTTCCACGGCAGCATCAGCACGTAATCCGGCCGGGTCTCGCGGATCCGATCGGGATGGACGATGGGAATGTGTGTGCCGGGCAGGTAGAGGCCCTGCTTGTAAGGGCTGCGATCGACCACGTAATCGAGGAAGTCCGTGCCGACGCCGCAGTAATTCAGCAGCGTGTTGCCCTTGGCCGCCGCGCCATAGCCGATGAGCGACTTGCCCTGCTCTTTCGCATCGATCAGGAACGCAAGCAGGTTGCGCTTGATGGCCTGCACCCGTTCGGAGAACGCCGTGTAGGTTTCCAGGCGGGTCAAGCCGGCCGCCTCTTCCTTGGCCAACAGCGCGCCGACGCGCGGGCCAATCGGCCGGGAGGGGTCGTCGGCGTGGCAGCCGTAAATGCGCAGCGAGCCGCCGGTGACCGGAATCTCTTCCACGTCGAACAACGCCAGGCCGTGCTGCTCGAAGACTTTGCGGGCGGTGGTGAAGGAGAAGTACGAAAAGTGCTCGTGATAGATCGTGTCGAACTGATTCTCCTCGATCAAGCGCAGCACGTGGTGAAACTCCATCGTCAACACGCCGCCCGGCTTCAACAAGAGCTGCAGTCCCGCCACGAAGTCGTTGACGTTCGGCACGTGCGCCAGGACGTTATTGCCGATGATCAGGTCCGCCTGCTGGCCCTCAGCTGCCAGCTGCCGGGCCGTTCCCTCGCCGAAGAACTGGATGCGCGTCGGGATGCCCTGCGCCAGCGCCGCCTTCGCCACGCCGGCCGACGGCTCGACGCCCAGCACCGGGATGCCCTTCTCGACAAACCAGCGCAGCAGGTAACCATCGTTGCTGGCTACTTCGATGACCTGATGCTGTGCGGTGAGGCCGAAGCGACCAGTGATCATCTCGACGTAGTTCTTGGCGGCCTGCAACCAGCTGTCCGAGTACGAAGCGAAGTAGGCGTACTCTTCGTTGAAGATCTTGTCCGGAGACTCGAACGCTTCCAACTGCGCCAGCAGGCAGTGCTCGCATACAAATGCTTGGAGCGGATAAAACGGCTCCAGCGCGTAGAGCTGCTCCGGCTTGAGATAGGCATTGGCGAACGGCGACATGCCCAGGTTGGCGAAGGTCACCCGCAGCGGCATGTTGCAAAACCGGCAGCGGCGGTGTTGTACAGTGGGTTGCGCAGAGCTCAACGGCGCGCTCATGGCCTTTCCCAGACCTTCCACGGGGCGTGACTCGAGTTCCACATTTCTTCCAGCATGTTCTTTTCCCTCAAGGTATCCATGCACGACCAGAAACCGTGGTGATGATAGCCCACCAGTTGCCCGGCGTGCGCCAGGCGCTCCACCGGGTCGCGCTCCCAGATGGTTTCATCCCCATCGACGTAGTCCAGCACGCGGGTATTCAACACAAAAAAACCGCCGTTGATCCAGCCTTCGCTGTGCTGCGGCTTTTCGTAGAACTCGACGATCTGATCGTCGTTGAAGGTGATCCGGCCGAAGCGAGCCGGCGAATGCACGGTCGTCACCGTCGCCAATTTGCCGTGTTGGCAGTGGAACTCTAGCAAGGCCCGGAGATCGATATCGGCCAGGCCGTCGCCATAGGTGAGCATAAAGTCGTCTTCGTTCTCCAGCCAGCGTTTCAGGCGCTTGAGCCGCCCGCCCGTCTGGGTGTATAGCCCGGTATCGATGATATGGACTTTCCAGCCGGGCTGGTTGCCATCGTGAATGGTGGTCTGCCCGGTCGCCAGATCGATCGACAAGTCATTGTTGATGGCGTAAAAGTTTAGAAAGTAATCCTTGATGATCTCCGCTCGATAACCCGCCGCGATGATAAACTCGTCGAAGCCCTGGGCGGCGTAGATGTTCATGATATGCCACAGGATCGGCTTGCCGCCGATCTCAACCATCGGCTTAGGGCGCAGGGTGGTTTCCTCCGACAAACGGGAGCCAAGCCCGCCGGCCAGGATGACGACCTTCATGGTTGGGTCTCCCTTCGTCGCGCGGTTAGTTCATCGCCGCCAGCGCTTCAACTTTGTTCCAGCGCAGGTTAGGATCAACCTGATGGGTGTCCAACAGGTATCGCAATTGCTTCAGCCGGGTGTATTTGCGCCCTTCAAAATCCTCATAGGGCAGCTGAACCTGCTCGAAGGCCTGGTAGAGCTGCTGGATGCCCTGTTCCACGCCCCAGGCCAGCTTGAACTCGGGCAACCGCTCTCGAATCTTCGCGAAACCGACGTGGTAGGTGCGGCTATCGGCCGAGGCCCCTTCGGCGAAAGTCACCTGGCAGTTCGGCGCCACGCGCGCGACCGCATCGGCGATGTACCGGATCTGATAATTGTCTTCATCTCTGCCAACGTTGAATGCTTGATTATGGATCGCTCCGCGCGGCGCGGTCAAGGTCGCCAGAAAAGCGTTCACAATATCGTTGACGTGAACCAGCGGCCGCCAGGACTCGCCATTGCTCATCAGCCTGACGTGCCCGGTCGTATAGGCCCAACCCGTCAGGTTATTGACGACCAGATCGAACCGCAAGCGCGGCGACAAACCGTAAGCGGTAGCGTTGCGCAAGAAGACGGGTGAAAAGTCGTCCGAAGCCAGCGTCGCGATCTCCGCTTCGGCTTTCACCTTAGAGCGCGCATACGCGGTCAGCGGGTTGAACGACGCAGCTTCGGTCAATGTTTTGCTTTCGCCCTGACCGTAGATGCTGCACGATGACGAGAAGATGAAGCGCCTGACGCCCGCCGCCCGGGCCGACTGCGCCAGGCGCACCGACGCCCGATGATTGATTTCCGCCGTCAAGTCGGGATTCAGTTCTCCGGTCGGGTCGTTGGAGAGCGCGGCCAGGTGAACGATCGCCTCGACGCCGGCCAGCTGGTCGGGTTCCAGATCGCGAACATCGGCGTAGATTTGTTTGAACCGCCCCGGGTAGTCGTTTGGGAGCTCGCCTAAGACACAATCGGCGTAATATCCAGAATCCAGCCCGACGACCTCGTAACCGGCCGAGACCAGCGCCGGCGTTAAGACCGTGCCAATGTATCCGAGATTACCTGTTACGAGTACGCGCATGTACCCGAAGCCCCTTTCAGGTTGAAAGTCAACACCGCAACACCGTCAAGCCATGATCGATCTCAACGGTTTCGGCGTCAGGCGGCTATTTGACACACTAACTATCCTAAAGAGAATAGGCGCGTGTCCAAAAATGCGGGTGGTTTTGCTCATCTGGTTAGGAAGTGGAGAGAAATAGCAGTTTATGTTCTGTCCGGCTGTGAACGGCTGGGCGTCGGCGCCGAGTGCTCCACGCGCTGGACTTGCTCGCACTCATCGATCATTTGCATTGACAGATACTAGAGTCCATGTTAGACTGCGCCGCACTTTGCTCCCTGGATATACACTGCCTTTCGTTGCTTCGCCTTCGAAAGCTTTTTTCTGCATCGTACTTGTGAGTTAGCCCAGCGGCTCCGCTCGACTCTATTTGACCATCTGGAGGCATCGTTGACGTCGCGACGTGAATTCTGGCAGGGCCGCCGCGTCTTCGTTACCGGCTGCACCGGTATTTTAGGATCATGGTTGACGTTGGCGTTAGTCGAGGCCGGCGCAGAAGTCGTCGGCCTGGTGCGCGATAGTGTGCCGCAGAGCAACCTGTATTGGTCGGGCACGCACAAACGCATCGTGCAGGTGCGCGGGAGTATCACCGATTACCCGCAACTCCTGCGTAGCCTGCAGGAGTATGAGATCGAAGCGGTGTTCCATCTGGCCGCCCAGCCATTAGTGCGGGTTGCGAATCGACTACCGGTCAACACATTAGAAGCCAATGTGCGCGGCGTCTGGCTCTTGCTTGAGGCGTGCCGCCACACCCAGACGGTCAAACGGATCATCACCGCATCTTCGGACAAAGCTTACGGCGATCAAGACGTCCTGCCCTACACGGAAGAGGCCCCTGTAGAGGGACGTTACCCGTACGACGTCTCCAAATCCTGCGCCGACCTGATTGCGCGGGCCTTCGCCCACACCTACGATCTGCCGATCGGGATTACGCGCTGCGGCAACATCTACGGCGGTGGAGATCGCAACTGGGATCGCATCGTGCCCGGCACCATCCGCAGCGTCCTGCGCGGCGAGCCGCCGCTCGTGCGCAGCGATGGAACACCTTTGCGCGACTACTTGTATGTCGACGATATCGTCGAGGGTTATCTCCTCCTGGCCGAACATCTTGACGATCGAACGCTGCACGGCCAGGCGTTCAACTTTGGGATGGACGATCCCAAGTCGGCGCTGGAAATGATCCAGGCTATCATTGCCCTCTCCGATTATCCTGATCTCAAGCCGATCATCCTCAATCAGGCCAGCCATGAGATCCAGAAGCAGTATCTGTCTAGCGAGAAGGCGCGCCGCGTGCTGGGTTGGCGATCGCGCTACTCGCTGGAAGCAGGGCTGCGCCGCACGCTGGCGTGGTACCGGGCCTACCTGGCCGAAGTTGAAGGCTTGATGATTCGGGCCTGATCGAATTCCCTCGCAGAATCAACCCGCATACCTCGAACAGCTGACCGCGCGTACGCTTGCCGGACCACGCCTATCGCCCGCTTGTCTTGCACAAACTGAATACAAAGAGGATACTCACCAATTCTAACACCCCTCGAGGGGCAGCCGGCATTCAGCACGCCCGTACCTCCCCGGTACACTCAAAGCTGCCTGGGCTGATGACGGCAGTCGATAAGAAGTCACTTGTCGCATGGGCCGTTAATTCTAACAGAATTACAATTGATCAGCGCCTGGTTGATGTTATACTTTAGCTCCAATCCACTTCTGGCGAGCATTGGTTGTCGCAGGGGTACGTCGCGCGCCCATCAGCACAGGTTCCAAGATTGCGGGCAAGCGCGAGCATTCTCAGCGGCCACGCCATCTACCGTCCTGTTGAGGAAGCGATCTGGATATGTCGATGAATGAGCCGGCAGCCGCCCTGCCTGTCAATGATTATTTTCCCCGCGCCGGCGGCGCGCGCGACCCGTATGCGACAACGCCGGCTTCAACTCGCGCCAAGCATTCGAGTTACAACTATCAGGCGGATGCCCAGCTGATTCAGGCTTGCTTAGAGGGGGATCAGGCGGCGTGGAGCAAACTCGTCGAACGCTACGGGCGCTTAGTCTATTCCATCCCGTTTCGCTGGGGGCTATCGAGCGCCGACGCCGACGATGTCTTTCAAAATGTCTTCACCATCGTTTACCGGCGGCTGGCCAGACTGCGCAATCAAGCCAGTCTGTCGGCGTGGCTGATCACCATTACTTCGCGCGAATGCTGGCGGGTGGCCCGCTCCGCTCGAGCTTACGCCGAGCTGGATGAAACCATGCCTGACGAGGGCAGCACGCCCTTCGATCGAGTGCAGCACCAGCATCTCCAGCGGGCAATTCACGAGGCCATCAGCCGGCTCGATGCGCGTTCCCAAGAGCTGCTCAACGCGCTATTCTTTGAGTCTCAAACATGCAGTTATGAAGAAATCGCCGCGCGCCTGGGTTTAGCGGTGGGCAGTATCGGTTCAGCCCGCGCTCGCTGTCTGAGCAAGCTGGAAGCCATCCTGACCGATATGGACGTCGATTTGAATTCCTGAGCTGACCGCTTCGAAGAGCAGCCCGTCGAACCCCCGACACGCCTGAATTTTGAATTTGCCACGGCTTTTCAAGAACGCCGGCCTCCTTAAGCATCTTTTTCCCACGATCCATACTCTTTTGAATGCCTCAGTTATAAAGTCGAAAGCGCTGCGCTCGGCTGGAACGCACCCGCTTGCATGCCTCGATCCTTTCAGGAGCGCCGGCCCGGCTTGACTACAAATACTCACCCCGTTTCCGATGAACACTTAGCCGCCTACGCGCTTAACGAACTGGGCGCGGTGGAAGCCGCGACCGTAGCGGCGCATCTGGCTGTCTGTCCCCAGTGCCTCGAACGGATCGTTCGCCTGCGCATCATCTATGCCGCCTTGCTTGATTACGGTGTCAAGACCCCGCTGCACGCCACACTTGCGCGCGCCGAAGCCATCTTCGGACAACCCCATACCACTCTTCAGATCAACCGGCTGCTGGTGCGCCTGGCCGAGATGATCCGGATCGGGCGCTTTTTGCGTTAGGCGGCTGTCCAGCTCGCTTCCTTCAGGCATATTCTATATCCAAGCGTTGTCACCGCTAAACGGATCGGGCAGGGCAGGCCCCAGCGTTAAAAGAAAACTCTCGAGAGCTGCGAACGCGGACGGATAGTGGGCGGTAGAGGACTTGAACCTCTGGCCTTTGCGCGCCGTCCGCGCGTCGTGCGAAGACATGTCTTCAAGTGCGCGATGTTCAACGTGCGCGCTTTTTCGTTTCGTTGCTCCAAGGTTAGGACTTGTCTAAAAACAACTTCCCGATTTCCGCAGCAGCGCATCCCCATGCGCTGCGGACGGCGGGTTCAAACGTGGAAAAGCGGAAGTTATTTTCGGACGGCTCCTTAGCTGGACTTTATCCATTTCGATCCAAGAAGGCTCACTATGGCTCACAATGTCTCACGCCGCAGCTCTTATGAGCCATTGTGACCCTTTGTGAACGGGAATGAACACAGCCCACTAAGGTGGGCTGTGTTCAGGAAGCGAGCGAAGAGTAGATGCATCCTCAGTGCTCAGCAGATATTGGACTTTATCAGGCATGGGTCTACGCCAGCGTGTCGGGCCACACCTCCAACCCAACCTGATGTGCGGCATCCCACAACTGGCGATCGAAGGTGGCTAGCGTGATCGGCTCGCCTATGGCCTCTTGCCAGAGCAGGGCGCAGGCCAGATGCACTGCATCGTAGCCGCGCAGGCCATGATCCCAGGCCAGGGTATCCGCTTTGGCAACCACCGCTTCCGTGATTTCGACGCCGATGATGTCGCTCCACTGCGCCCGGAAGGATTGCACCGCCTTGACCGCGGCCTCGCGCGTGAGCCAGTTCATACGGGCGGCTTTTGCCAGCGCCGCCGACACTTCAACGCGGCTGATCAGCCCGGTACCCATCACGTTGGCCTGGGCAATGAGTGCGTCTACGCTGACCGAGGCGGCTTCGGCAATGTAGCGTTTGACGAGTGCACTCGCGTCAACATAGACCATCATCTCCGATCCTCGACGATCAAGTCGGCAACCGAGTGACCTGCCTTCACCTTGGCGACCGGCTGCATCGGTTTCAGCTTTTTGCCGCTCCAGCGAATCAGACCGGCCCGCTGCATCGCCTCCAGCTTTTCTTCCAACGAAGTCTCAGCGGGCACAATCCGTCCCACCGTTTTGCCGTGCTCGGTGATGACGATCGTCCGCCCAGCCTTCACCTGTCGGAGATACTCGCTTAGGCGGGTCTTGAGTTCCCGCACACCGACACTTAGTTCGCTCATGCGATCCTCCCGTCTACGCCGCTGAACAGTTCTCGGGTCTGCGACCACATTATACACGATGTAGACACATACTTCAATCCCGGCGATGGACGCCTCGATATAGCGCTGGTCATCTGCATTCGAGAGGCTTAGGATGAGAACTCACGGACGTTCCTCTAAAACCCGGAACAACCTCGGAACGGTTGCGGAATTCCACCCCGCTCTGACCCCTATAATGCTGTAGAAATTGACGACGCGTACAGGCGAAGGAGGCAACCGGACGTCCCCGTCGCTGCGACGCTGCTATTCCACTCGTGCTCACTGTGCCTGCGCACTGACGCAGCACTTGAATTACGCCCGCGCTATAGGCCGGGCAACCTTGAATCGCGTGCGGCCTTGACCCACGCACTTGCTCTATCACTGTCTGACCCGGACAGTGGTTCAGAGGATGACCTCTGGGTGTGATCGCCGGCGCTGGCCGCGATCGGGAAACTTCGGTGAGAGCTTCAGACGTCGGGTTCGGCCTCTCACCTTACGCCCGGCGAGAGCCTGGCGGCGAAGCCTCAACGCGACAACTTGGGTCAACCGCGTTTGCGCAGCCAGTTCGGGCCACACGATTTACACTGTTCGCATCAGCGGCGCGGAGATTGTCGCCGCGCTGTTTCGTCGAGCGCAAGCAGGGGCCTTGGCCTTATCCGCCGCTCAGGCGGCGAGTGTACGCACGAACATGCGGCAGTAGCGAGACAACACCACGATCGAGACGACTAAGTGAGCGGCGGTTCAGGCTTTACAATCGCCTGAGCCTCCGCAGGCTATCCTCGGCCTCCAGGTAATCCATACGTTCGGTGTCGCGCAGGAATTGGAAGAAGCGTTTGAAACTGGTGATCGCCTGCCGGCGCACGGGTTCCGGTTTAGGGCTTGATCGGGACAGGCCGGCAAGATAGTCTTCCGCCTCATCCAGTCGAATCTCGCGTAATGAATGCGGCTCCGGCTGATGCGCCAGATAGTCTGTAGCGCAGGTCGTCACGTTGGTGATATCGCGATCGACGATCCGCGGGCTAAGGCCGGATCGATACAGATGCTTGCGAAATTCATCCAGCACTTTGGCGTCTGTGGCTTGTGCAGCCGCTAACCGATCCTTACGCCGGGCCGGTCGAACCGGCGGCAGCAGCGTCGTGAGGATGTCCCCGCGTTCTTTGGCGTCCTGGTAGATGTGCTTCAGGTTGCCGCGAATCCCGCTGCCAAAGGTGATGGTGTACGGCGCAACCACGCCGTCGTAAGTGATCCGGTCTTCAAAGGGCAGCAACACCGCCTCGACCAGAAGCGGC
>DATDPU010000087.1:0-9446 GCA_035292585.1 Anaerolineae bacterium
GCTGGTGCAGGGGTCCATACCCACCTCCTTGAGGTAGAAGTATGAACCCACTGCACACGATGTCCTGGCGGCAGATCACCACTAGCGCGCCCACGATGTCGTGGCGGTTCTAGCGCCCACGATGTCGTGGCGGTTGACAACTATCTATTGCGTACCGGGTATTCCGTATCACTGAACTGATACGCTTTACGTTTTTCATCTTTACGGTACAATGCCAGCATTCCCCACGGAGGCCAGCATTGAATATCCTGAAACAGCGCATCCTTGCCGAGGGCCGCAACATGGGACGCGGTATCCTCAAAGTCGATTCGTTTCTCAACCATCAGGTTGACCCCACGCTGATGCACACCTGCGCGCAAGAGTTCGCGCGCCGCTTCCGATCGCAAAACCCGACGCGCGTGCTCACCGCCGAGATCAGCGGCATCGCGCCGGCCGTGCTCACGGCGCTCGAATTGGGCATCTCGGTCGTGTATGCCCGCAAGCACAAACCGATCACGATGCCTGACGCGGTGTTCCTGACCACCGCCCCCTCGCACACCAAGGGCATCGACGTGAACTTGATGGTTTCGCCGGAATACCTGTCTGCCGGCGAGCGCGTGCTTATCATCGACGATTTCCTCGCCACCGGCCATACCATTCTCGGCCTGGTGCGCCTGGCGCAAGCCGCCGGCTCGACCGTCGTCGGCATCGGCGCGGTGATCGAGAAGACGTTCGAGGGTGGGCGCGAGGCGCTGTCGCCGCTCGGCGTGCCGATCGAATCGCTGGCAGTGATCACCGACATGAGCGCGGGTAAGATCGTCTTCCAGGAATGAGATGATCCACGAAGGGACACGAAGACGCACGCAGACACACGAACGAACAGCCTTAGAGGCTGCCTGATAACTCAGGACTTACGCAGTTGCATGTTGCTGCCGCAGTTCAGCCGCCGCCCTACATGCCCTTCATAAAGAAGGGCGGCGGTTGTGCGGCAGATGAGGCGGCGGCAGTGCAACTGCCGCGCCAACTGCGTAAGTCCTAAACTAACCACTAAGTCACCAGCCACGAAGAAAACCCGGAGCTTCTTGGCGCCTTCGTGTCTTAGTGGTTAAATCCGGGCCTTTTCAGACAGACTCTTAATGCCTCTGCGTGTGGCTTCGTGGAGTACGAAAGGCAGCGATGACCAATTCGATTGCCATTCTCGATTACGGCTCGCAGTACACCCAATTGATCGCGCGCCGCGTGCGCGAAGCGCAGGTCTACTGTGAAATCTTCCCGTGGGACGCCCCACCCGATCGCGTTTTGGCGCTCAACCCCTGCGGCTTCATTCTATCGGGCAGCCACAACAGTGTGTACGATATCGGCGCGCCGGTGTTGCCGCAGTATGTTCTCGATTTGCAGCGGCCCATTCTGGGCTTGTGCTACGGGATGCAACTGCTGGCGCACACGCTCGGCGGTAAAGTCGCCCCCGCGCGGGCGCGTGAGTTTGGTCCGGCAGAAGTGACGATCAGCGATTGGTCATGCGATCTCTTCGCCTATCTGCGCCAGCCGAACCAACTAACTAACCAACCAACTGACCAAGCAGCCAACCCGCCAACTCAAGTGTGGATGTCGCACGGCGATCGCATCGAGGCCGTCCCGCCGGGCTTCCACGCCATTGCTCACAGCGAGAACTCGCCCATCGCCGCGATGGCCGATCCGGTGCGCAAGCTGTACGCGCTTCAGTTTCACCCGGAAGTTATCCATACGCCGCGCGGCAAGGAGCTGCTCAAAGCCTTCGCGATCGACATCGCCGGCTGCGCGCCGACGTGGACGCCCGGCTCGTTCATCGACGAAGCGGTCGAGCGGATCCGGACGCAGATCGGGGACGGGTTGGTGGTGGCCGGTCTGTCGGGCGGCGTCGATTCGGCGGTGGCGGCCACTCTGATCCAGCGCGCCGTCGGCGAACAGCTTACGGCCATCTTCGTCGACACCGGCATGCTGCGCCAGGGCGAATCGGAACAAGTGATTGAAACCTGCCGACAAAATTTGGGCATGAACTTGATCGCCGTCAACGCGATCGAAGATTTCCTGACGGCGCTCGATGGCGTGACCGACCCCGAGCAAAAGCGAACGATCATCGGCGAAAAGTTCATCCGCGTTTTCGAGCGTGAAGTGAAACGCCTGGAGGCGGCGTCGGGCGGCCGCTATCGCTTCCTGGCCCAGGGCACGCTCTATCCCGACGTGATCGAATCGCGGGGGCCGGAGCGCCAGGCGGCGGCGAAGATCAAGACGCATCACAACGTCGGCGGTCTACCGCCCGATATGCCGTTCGAGTTGATCGAGCCGCTGCGCTATCTGTTCAAGGACGAGGCGCGCGCCGTCGGGTCGGCTTTGGGCTTACCCGAGGCGATTGTCTGGCGGCAGCCGTTCCCCGGCCCCGGTCTCGCCGTGCGCGTGATCGGCGAAGTGACCTGGGATCGACTGGAGACGCTGCGCCACGCGGATGCGATCGTGCGTGAAGAACTCGACCAGGCCGGGTTGAGCCGGGGGATCGCGCAAGCTTTCGCCGTGCTGCTGCCCGTGCGCAGCGTCGGCGTGATGGGCGATGGGCGCACCTACGCCAACGTGGTCGCCGTGCGCGCGGTGACGACCGAAGACTTCATGACCGCCGATTGGGCGCGCATCCCCTACGAGGTTTTGGCGCGCGTCAGCAATCGCATCGTGAACGAGGTGAAAGGCGTCAACCGCGTGGTGTACGATATCTCGTCCAAGCCCCCGGCGACAATCGAGTGGGAATGATGAATGCAGACTGCAGACTGCGAAGCGCCTCCGAAGCGCAGCGAAGGAGGATGCCGAATGCAGAATGGAAGAAAATCGGGTGGATCAGATGCTGTATCAGTGGGTTGAGTATTCTGTTGATTGCCGCCTGCTCACCCGTTCCCGCAACTCAAACTCCGACTCTAGCTCCAACTCCCAACCCGCCCCCTACCCGCCCGCCGACCTGGACGCCGGCGCCTGGGTCCGGCCCGACGCAACCGGCGACCAGCTCCATCCCTACCCGCACGCTCACGCCGCCCGTGACGCCGGCCGCATTGGAAGTCGTCGTCGCGGAGGACAACGCCTTCTCGCTCCAGATTCCATCCAATTGGACGATCACGCAGGGCACGCGCCAGGTCGAAGGCAGCTCGACCTACGAAGTGAAGTACTTCGCCGCCGTCGGGCCGGGCGACCCGCCGCAACCGGGCGTCATCATCTTCTACGATTGGCCTTCGTCGCTGGAGGTCACCAACGACAACGCCTGGGAATCGGCTTACGCGCTGACGGCGTTGGTGATCAAGTCGTGCGGGACGCAGTTGGGCCAGGAGAAGCTGCCGGTCGATTTTGGCAGCGAGCTGGCTTTCGGAGTGGAATACGTCGACTCGTGCGGGGCAGCCGGGCTGGTCACCGGCGCGGTGCATAACGGGGTGAATTACGGCGCGTTATTCGAAGCGCCCGCGTCTTACTTCGGCGACTGGTTTCCGATGCTGCGCGACATTCTGTTGAGCATCACGTTTGGGCAATAAGCAACTCATCTTACGCAGCTTGCTCCCCGACCGCGTCCTCTGAGCATCACGTTTGGGCAATAAGCAACTCACCTTACGCAGCTTGCTCCCCGACCGCGTCCTCGCGGTCGGGTGAATGGCTGGAAACGCCCGCGAGGACGCGGGCTTCGAGCGAAGCTGAACGGCGCCTGCGTAAGGTGAGTAAGCAATTAGAAACCGGGTTTCCCGAAGGCCCGCAATGGCTGGAAACGCCCGCGCGGACGCGGGCTTCGAGCGAAGTTGAACGGCGCCTGCGTAAGGTGAGTAAGCAATTAGAAACCGGGTTTCCCGAAGGCCCGCGAACGAAGTGAAGGAGGGTGAGAAACCCGGTTTCTACTGTTCGTTTCTACTGTTCCGGCAGCAGTTGCACTGCTGCCGTCGTACACTCCGCACAACTACCTCAGGGGCCTGACGAGATCACTCGTCGTCCAAAATCCTCGCATAGTTCCCGCCGCATGACCGCCGCCCATCCTCCCACATCCGATGCAGGGCGGCGGCCAGAACTGCGGCGGACGGCACGCTTCGCGCAACTGCCGTCCGAACCTCCAGAGAATTCGCGCTCGAAACCTACTCCTCGTCCAGAATCTTCTTCGCATACTCGGTGAGCGTGCGCACGCGATCCGCATTCGCGCCTTTCGAGCGCAGATAGCCTTCGAGCAGTTCGAGCGGCGTCAAGCCTTCCGGGCTATGCCCGCCCAGCCGGGTTCGCTCCACCCGTTCCACATCCTTCTGGATCGCCGCCACGTAATCGGCCGCTTTCAGCATCGCGCGGATGTCGCGCTCGCGCAGCGAAGCCTCCTGCGCCGCCCGCAGCCGCACAATCAGGCGCACCACGGCGTCTTTCAGATCGTGCTGCGCCAGCTCGGCCTGCGCCGCCAGCGTCACATCGTCGGCCTCGCGCACGTCGATGACGATGGTCTTGAACGGGCGCGCTTGCACCGGGACGAACTGCCAGGTCGTGTTGCCCTGCTCCACCTCGACCCAGCAGAAGCCTTTCGCTTCTTTCTCCTCGCCAAAATCGATCCGTTCCAGGCTGCCTGAGTAGACGATCGCCGGATAGCCGTTCTTCGCTTGAAGGTTCTGGTGCTTATGGACGTGGCCCAAAGCCACATAATCCCAGCAGCGATCCGCCAGCACGCTCTTCAAGACCGCCACATCGCGCCCGATCATCACGCTGCGCTCCGAACCGTACGCCGCGCCGCTCACCGTGAAGTGGCCGGTCAGCACGGCGGGCAGCGTCGGGTCGAGCTGCTCGGCCAGCGCCCGGATGTTGTCGCCGACGATCTCCTGTAACGTCCGATCGAGTTCTTCGACCGATTTACCCTTGTGCTCGTCGAGCGCCATCAGCCGGTGGCGCATCGGGTACGGCGCGGTCGCCACTTGCAGCGGGCCGCGCTTCGTCTCGATCCGATGCAGCGCCTCTTCCCAACCGATGACGACCTTCGGCACGCCCAGCGTGCGGTAGATCTCGATGCTGCTGGCCTTCTTGTCCATCGCCGGCAGATCGTGGTTGCCCACCAGCATCACCAGCGGCACACGCGCATCGACGAAGCGTTTGACGCGCCGGGCGAACTCGCGTTGCAGCGTCGGGTTGGGATCGCGCGTCTTGAAGGCATCGCCGGCGAAGATCACGAGATCGACATCGTGCGACAGCCCATAATCGATCACCTCGTCGAAGCGACGCAGGAAATCGATCACGCGGCTGTTGATGCCGGTGGCCGCATCGACGTGCCCATAGTTCTCCATGCCGACGTGAATATCGGCAAAGTGCAAGAGGCGGATTTTGTCAGCCATTAAACGCAATCTGAGCTTTGAATGGTCTTCCTCTTCAGTGTTGGTGTGTACGTTGGGTCGCTATTGACCGCCGACTGCGAAGCGAGCGGAGAGCGCAGAGAAATTTCCGGCTATAAACTCCGCGGCCGCTGCGCCTCGGCGGTGAGACCAACACTCTACCAGGAGACTAGTACCCCGACCGCCTAATTCTGCGGGGTTGGGACGGCAGTTGCACTGCCGTCCGCCGCAGTGCAACTGCGGCAGGAACTATGCAACTTCAAGTTGTCGAAGTACTAGCGAGATTTGTTACACGGAGGATAGCTTTGCCAGGTCCTTGGCGGTGATCTGCCGGATCGAAAAACGATAGCCGAAGTACAGCGCCAGCGCGTAGAACAGCCAGTCGATGACCTCGCTGCCTTGAATCAAAGCGCTCAGCACCTCGCCCAGATCGAGCTGGGCCAGCACGTCCGTAACCGATACGCCGAACTCGCGCGAGAGCAGTATCACCACCGTCAAGATATTGCCCGCGAGAACGCCGATCAGCGAGAGCGCCGCGCCGAGGATGCCAAAAATCGGATCCAGCCCCTTGCCCAGCAGACGTACACCCAGACCGACCAGAAAACCCACGCCGATCGCCATGTAACCGATCTGGCGATCGAGCGCGACGGTGACGAGCGCCCAAATGACGGCGCTGACGACCAGGCCGGCGACGCCGCCGAGCAGACCGAAGGGCAGGTTCTGCTGCGCGCGCAACTCTTGCCGATAGTTTTCCAACTGAATCGGATCAATAGCAGGTGCAGGTGTTGGCGTACCTGGCTGGGACGGCGGGCTGCTTGGGTTGTTCATGCTTGGCTCCTTGGAGGGTGAGATGTCACACCAGCGAGGGCAGCCACTTGGGCCTGCTCGCCGAATGCGACGTATTATACGTCAAAGTTGTGCGCCCACGCCAGTCGTCAGTAGGGCAATCGCATCTAATATGTCAATAGCCGATCGGCCCTGAAAATAGGCCACTGCTCTCGGCCCGCGTCCGCGCGGGCCGCGCGCAACGGACGGGGACGCGGACGGTGAGCCATCCCGTCTGTATGTGCGCTGTGCGAGAATTTAGATGCGCTTGCCCTGAGTCGTCAGTGCATCCAACAACCATTCTCAATTTGGCAGCTGTCATTCCGAGCGAAGCGAGGAATCTGACCGAGGCCAGCGGCGACCTGAACTCTGTATCTCGGTGATTCAAAACTGCGGGGGAGATTGCCCGTGTCGCCTAGTTTTTGAGCATGATGGGCAAGTAGACGGCATGCGGGCACTTGGCGAGCGCGATCTGGTCGAAGACGGCTCCACCGGTATCGACGGCGCGCAGCGACAGAATGCAACCCGCGATCCGCACTTGCACCGTGTGGTGTAGCGACGCCGAGAACGCGGTGAAATCGCTCGCGCCGACCGCATACAGGCTGGCGCCGCCGCCGCCCGACACGATGTACACCACACCCGCCGCATCGGGCGCGTACTCGCGGCGCGGCGTGCTGCGCTCGTAATCGTGGTCGTGGCCGGCGAAGACCAGGTCGACGCCCGCCTGTTCGAAGATCGGCGCGAGCGCATCCCGCAGCGCGGGCAGCGTCGCATCGGTTTGGTGCGGGCCGGAGGTGTACAAGGCGTGGTGGAAAAAGACGAACTTCCAGGTTGCCGTGGAGGCCGACAGATCGGCTTGCAGCCATTGCCGCATGTCTTCTCTGGCCGAGCCGCTCAGGTTGGTGTCCAGCGCCACGAAATGCGCATCGCCCCAGTCGAAGGAATAATAGCGCTCGGCGCCGGCGGGGTTGTTCGTGGGCAGGTAAAAAACGTCGAGATAGGGTTGAGCATTGGCGGTGCGGTAATCGTGATTGCCGAGCGAGGGAAATACCGGAGCGCTATCGAGCAGTTCACGATAGGGTTGGAAGAAAAACGGATCATAGCCGTCTGCCTGGCCGTACTGATAAATCACGTCGCCGAGATGCAACATGAAATCGGGGTCGAGCGCAAGCATCTGCGCGGCCACATCCAACTGCGCCTGCGAGCCAGTGCCGCTGTCGCCGATCATCACAAAGCTGAACGGCTCGCCGCTATCCGGCGCAGTGGTGAACGTCGCCTGGTGGAGCAGGTTGCCGCCGGTTTTGATCTGATACTGATACGTCGCGCCGGCGGTGAGGCCGGTCAAGATCATCACATGCGTGGTCACCGGCGTGGGGTCGCTGACTGCTTGCGCGTAGTCCGTCTCGCCGTACTCCACCAGGCTGTCGCCGGGCGCAGTCGTTTGCCACACGATGATCGTGCGGTCGCGCGCGGTCGATTGCAGATACGGCCCGCGCGTGAGCGCCACCCCTTGGGCGGATACAATCGAAGTGACTAGCGCCGCCGCAACTGCCCATCCAACTAGCCAGCTAACCAACCACCGTTTTCTCACGCCGCGGTCAACCCGCCTTCCAGCATCAGGCATACGCCGGTCACCCAGCTCGACGCATCGGATGCGAGATAGAGCGCCGCGTAAGCCACGTCGTCGGGCGTACCCAGCCGCCGCAACGGATAGACCGATGCAATTTCGCGTTCCTTCGCCGCCGGATCGGGTGCGCCATCGATTACGTCGCGGTTGAGTTCGGTCTTGATGAAGCCGGGGCAAATGGCATTCGCGCGCACGCCATCCGGCCCGTGTTTGACGGCGATCGAGCGCGTCAGCATCACCACACCGCCTTTGGTCGCGTTATAGGCCGGCGTATTACCCGACCCGGCGAACAGGCCGAGGTACGACGCGAGGTTGACGATGCGCCCGGCGCGCTGCGCGATCATGTGCGGGAGTGCGTGCTTGCAACATAAGAAGGGGCCTTTGAGGTTCACGGCCAGCATCCGATCCCAATCGGATTCCAGCGTCTCGGCCACCGGTGTGCGCTACATCAGCCCGGCGCTGTTCACCAACACGTCGATGCGCCCGAAACGCTGCAACGTCAGATCGAGCAGTCGCCGCACCTGCGCTTCCAGCGTGACATCGGTCGGCGCGGCCAACACCTGACCGCCCGCCTCGTTCAACGCGGCCGCCAGATTCTCCAATCGATCGGCGCGCCGTGCGGCTAGCACCAAGCGCGCGCCGGCCTGCGCGAACAACCGCGCGATCGCCGCACCCAATCCGCCGGACGCGCCGGTGACAAGCGCCACGCGGCCATCCAGTCGAAAGGCGTCGAGCGCAGGCATGCTATCGATCGGATTTGGGCAACCGCGGGGAATCCGGCCGATCCCGTCGACTACGCCGCCACTCCCCTTCGATCGCGCCGTCGTCCATCTCGCGCAGGATCGCCTCGACGACAGCCGGCGGGCAAATCTTGGCGAAGATTTGCAGGCCGAGTATAAAGATCGTCAAATCATCCAGCTGGCCGAGTCCGATAAACCAATCCGGCAGGAAATCGATAGGCGACAGAATGTAGACGACCGCGATCAGCGGGACGAGTTTGGCCGCGAGCGGCACCCGCGGATCACGGAACAGTCGCCAGGCGAGTCGCAACTGGCGGATGAGCGCCGTCCAAAACGAAGGTGAGCGTCGATCGCCGCGCATCAATCTTTCTCCTTGCGCGCGGGCGGCAGTCGCCGGCGCGCATCCTGCAAGTCTTCGATGGTGATGTCGGCGGCGTCCAGCCAACTGAGGTGATCGTCGATAATGGGCCGGGGCACCAGCGCCAGGAAAACCGTCAGACACACGACGATGACGATCAGATCGTCCAGCAGGCTGAACGGCAACACGGCCGCATCGGGCAGCAGCTCGATCGGCGAGAAGAGATACACCAACCCTACTACCGGTATGGCGCGCATCCAAATCGGTACGCGACGGTCCCCCAGGAGCTCCTTGATCAATCGCAACTGGCGCTTGATCACCGTCCATACGCTTCGTCGAGAAAGTGATCGTTTAGCCATAGCCATCCTCCCCGCGAAAATTATACCTCATCTGCGGATACCCATCCCTCCCATACGGGCGCATTCAGGGCAATCGCATCTAATATGTCAATACCCGATCGGCCCCGAAAATGGGCCACTGCTCTCGGCCCGCGTCCGCGCGGGCCGTCCGCGGGGACGCGGACGGTGAGCCATCACGCCTGTATTTGCGCTGTGCAAGAATTTAGA
>DATDPU010000088.1:0-19202 GCA_035292585.1 Anaerolineae bacterium
CGGCTCGCCGCCCGCCGCTCCCCACGCGACGCGGCTGAACCAATCTTCCTCGCCGGCGATCGGCAAGTCGGCGTCGATCGGTACCGTCACGTTCAACGACGTCTTTACCTACACCCTCGTCTTCACCGTGCCCGCCAACACGACGCTCACGAACACGGTGTTGGTCGATGTCTTGCCGGACAACAGCCCGAACACCGAGGCGAACTTCACCTACGTGAACGGCTCGTCGGTCGGGCCGACGCCCGGCCCCGGCACGCCGGACATCGCCGATTTTCCACCGGTGGTTGCCAGCGGACACACCCTCACCTGGACGCTCGGCGCACTCGCCAATCCCACTGCCGCAGCTTACGTGTACACGTTTACTTACCGCGCCAACGTCCCGAATGGGGATAACCGCGTTGAAGTCGGGACAAACAGCGCGACGCTGGTGTATGACGGCGGCAGCGTGAGCGCCTCGACCAACGTCACCGTTGCGCGCGGATACCCTGGACCGGCGCAGTGGGGGTACTCGCCCAGTGACACCTCGACCGGCGATAACGCGATCAACGCACTGCGCGCCGGCGATGTCGTGACCTTCTCCCTGTTCGTCACCAACGCCGTCGACGCCAGCACGGCCTACGATCTGGTCGTCAGCGACACGCTGCCCGGCTGGCTCGTCTACGGCGGCCCGGCGGGTTCGACGCCGCCGCCCGACAGCGTGATCGGCGTCGCCGGCGCCACACAGGTCGGCTGGCGCGCGGCGAGCATCGGCGGATCGCTCACACAGCTAAACGCCCTTGCACCCGGCGCGGCGATCACGCCGCTCGTTTTCACCGCCACGGTCACGACGACGGTCGGCGCGGGACGGCAGGACAACGCACAACTGCGCGTGATTTGGCGCGATCTGCCTGCCGACGAGCCGCCACAGTCGCGCAATGCCACCGACGTCACGTTACGCTCGATGAACGTGTCGGTGAGCAAGAGCGAAGTCGATGGGATCGATCCGCAGGGCCGCGTCGTGATCAACGAGCCGATCACGTATACCATCGTCGTCACGATTCCGGCGGGAACCAGCGTGTACAGCCCGGCGTACGTCCTCGATACGCTCAACGACGGGTTGAATTACGGCGGCGAGGTCTTGCACTCCGATCAGACGTTGGACGCGCAGGCAGGCCCTAGCGGCAATAACACCTGGATTACCTGGACGCTGATGAGCTCGATCGTCGCGTCGAACGACGTGACGCTGACGTTCGTGTTCACCGCTTACTCAGACGGCACACTCTTCAGCCGGCAGATCAATCGCGGCGAATCCTTGAACAACAGCGTGTATTTGAGGTACAACCACGGCGTCGCTCAAATCAACTCGCCTTCGGGCAACGCGAACGTAACCTTCGTGCGGCCCGATATTTCGCCCAACAAAGACTCGACGCCGTCAGCGGTGATCTCGGTGGGCGGCGAGACGATTCAATACCGCATCACCAACCTGCGTAATGGATCGGGAACCGGCGACGCCTCGGCCGCCACTGCTTACGACGTGCTGGTAACGGATACGCTGCCGGTCGGTTTCAGCTTGGTCGAGGCCGTGCCGCCGCCCGATGGCGTCTTCACGCTTGGCAGCTCGGTCGTGCTCACCTGGGGCGTCGCGCCGTCGCTGCCGGTTGGTTATTTCTACAACCCGCCCGGCATCACCACGACGAACGTGACGTTCTACGTGACCGCCACCGCGCCACTCGCGTTCACCGGCGGGCGCTACTATACCAACACCGTCGACGTGCAGTATTCCGATCAACCCGGCGACGCGCCCGGCGAGCAAACCTATGTTATTTCCCGGACCAAGACTCTCGACGTCAACTTTGTCGAGACCAAAGCGGTCACACCCACATCGCCGCTGCGCAGCGGCGATGTGGTGACTTACACGCTTGCCGATTTTGCGCCGGCCGGCGCGATCATGTACTGGCCGCGCCATCAGGATGATCTCCCGCAAGGGATGCGCTTCATCACCGGCTCGATGACGTTACAAGGGGCCACCTTCGTCAGCAGCCCCATCCCAATCACTTTAACGCAAGGCACACAAGAACGCCTGCTGTGGTGGACCGATACGATCAGCAACGTGTATGGCAGTGAGACGCTGGTCGTGACGGCCACCTTCAACGCGCGCTTTACCGGCATCAATACGCAAGGTGGGGCAGTCTATTCAAACACTAACGACTTTCGCGGTGCGCCCAGCTTCAACAACAGTGCGCGCGTCGATTGGAGTACGCAAGACATTAGCGATACACTCGATGTGTTTGAACTCTCTAATAACGCCGGCAGCACTGTCGTCCAACCCTTCCTGGCCGATTCGCCATTCGGCAAGTACTTTGGCGGCTCGACCAGCGGCTCGACGACGGTTGGCGCAGGCGACGTGGTCACTTACCATCTAGTGATCACGAACACCGGTCGCGGCCCGGCTCACGATGTCGTGTTAAGCGACACCTTACCCGCCGGGCTGCAACTCGACACCTTCACCGTCACCGGGCGGGCATTTGCCGGGGCAGCCTTCACGCCGACGCTGCTGTCTGTGCCGCTGCCCGGCGCGACCGGCGCCATCGGCTGGCTGGTCGATACGATCCCTGCCGGCGACGGCAACACGAGCCTGCCCTCGACCGTCCTTACCGTGACGTACTCGGCGCTGGTTACAAACGACATCGGCGCGGGCGCGACCCTGCCCAACCAGGCTTTTCTGGCCGATTACTCAAGCCTGCCCGGCAGCGATCCGTTCGAACGGAGCTACACCTTCCTGTTGACGCGCACACAGGCCATCACGCTTAACACGCCAATGCCGCTCATCAGTAAGAGCGTCAATGTGACAACCGCCAACTGGTTCGACGTGGTCACGTACACGCTGGCCTTCCCCCAGCCGCCGGTAAATGCCACGCTCTACAACGTGACTGTCAGCGATACGCTTCCCGCCGGCCTCACGGTTCTCGCCGTGGAGGGAGCGGGCGGGGCCGGGGCCCAGGTCGGGTTCAGCGGCTCGCTCGTCACCGCCACGGCGACTTCGGTTGCGCCGCTCGCGCAAATGCTGATCACGATCACGGCGGCGGTCGAAGCTGGCGCGACCGGAACCCAGGTCAACACGGCCACGCTGGAGTGGGACGATGCCGCAGCGGCTGGAACGCGACACAGCGCAACCTCTAATCCCGTATCCACCACGATTCTTCTGCCTGAGCTCGGAATTGCCAAGAATGCACCTGTCACAGCCGTGCCGGGCCGGATGTTCACGTACACGATCGGCTATAGCAACACCGGCACGTCGAACGCGGCCAACGTGCAGATCGAAGACGACCTGCCGGATGAAGTGTCGTTTGTGGATTACAGCGCTTCGGGCGCGCTCACGTTGATCGGCCAGCCCGACCCGCTGCGCTGGGATGCCGGATCGGTCGGGCCGGGACAGGGTGGCTCGATCGTGATCACCGTCAGCCTGCCCTCCGCGACGGCGCTCGGCACAATCTTGACTAACACTGCGTCGATCTCCACGACGACGCCGGGAGACTCAATCTCTAATAACCAATTTCCAGTAACGACTTTCGTTGCAGCTTCGAGATTGGAGATTGGTAAATTGGTTTCGCCCGATCCGGCCGAGGCCGGGCAGCCGATCCTTTACACGCTGACCGTCACGAACACGGGTAATGCCGCGACGAGCGGGCTGATCGTCACCGACGCGCTGCCGCTCAACACGGCATTCGGGTCGGCGGGTGCAGGCGGCGTAGAGTCGGGCGGGCAGGTGCGCTGGATGCTGGCGCCGCTTGCGCCGGCTGCCTCGACCGTCGTCACGTTCTCCGCCGTCGTCGCCAGCCCGCTCGTCTCGGGCACGTTGATCACGAATGACGCCTACGGCGCTGTCGCCGCTAATTCGGTCGATAGCGCGAGCGGCGCGCCGGTGAGCGTGATCGCGCACAGCCGCCCCAGGTTGACCATCTCCAAGGCCGGCCCCGCAACCATCGGCCTGGGCGCGAGCGTCCGCTACACCGTCGTCGTCACCAACTCCGGCACGACCGATGCCCAGAACACGACCTTAACCGATGATTTGCCGGACCTGCTTCCACTGGCCTCGTTCAGCGCCTCCGGGCCGGTCACACAGACGGCCGGCCCCGACCCGCTCGGCCTCGACCTCGGCGCACTCGCGCCGGGCCAGACGCGCAGCGTGTGGATCACGGTCACTTCGCCGCTCACGCTTACGCCGAACAGCGTGCTGACCAACACGGCCACGGTCGCCACCTCCAGCCCGGGCGAGAACGGCGCTGACAATACGGCGCAACATGTCGCTGCCGTCAGCGGTGTCGTGTTCGGAATCCGCAAGACCGCCAATGTGTCAAGTGTCGCGCCAGCCGGGACGATCGTGTACACCATCGAGTACAGCAACACCGGCACTGCACCGGCGAGCGGCGTCGTCGTCACCGAAACTTATGATGCGAATGTGACCTTCGTCGCCGCCAATCCTGCGCCGAATGTCGGCAACAACGTATGGAATACGCCGGGCACGCTGAACGCGGGCGAGCGGCGCACGATCGTCGTCACGGTGACCGTCGCCAACGCCTTGCCCAACGGTACGCCTTTGACCAACGTCGCTCGAATCAGCGCCAGCGGCGCATTGCCGCAACAGGCCACGCATATCGCCAATGTGATCAGCGCGGCGGTGCTTACCCTCGATAAGACCGGCAATGGGGCGACAATGCCCGGCTACACGATCACCTATCGGCTGAATTACGCGAACGTGGGCAACGCGCCCGCGACGAGTGTGCGCCTGACTGAAACCTATCCGGCGGGGCTTACGTTTGTTGCCGCCAGCCCGTCGCCCAGCTTTGGAAATAACGTGTGGGACTTGGGCGCACTGACGCCGCCAGGCAACGGTACGATTGTGGTGACGTTGACGGTCGGATCGGGCCTGCCGTTCGGCACTGCCTTCACCAACACGGTTGTTCTTGACAGCGAACAGACCGCGCCGGTAGCCGACTCGTTCAGGACGACGGTCGGGCCGCTATTTCTGCCGTTAGTGATGAAGAACTTCTTCGCCGCGCCGAATCTCGCCGTCCAAAACATCGTCGTCACGCCGGCCTCTCCGGCTGCTCAGCAGGCGACCGTCATCAGTGTGACGATCGTCAACTCTGGCACCGCTACCGCCAACGCCGGATTCTGGGTCGATCTGTACGTCGATCCGGCCGGCGTCCCGCAGCCCGGCCAGCCCTGGAACGAGCTCGCGCCGACCGGTAAGGCGTGGGTGCTGCGCACACCGCTCGCGCCGGGCCAGTCGATCACGCTCGATACGCGCATGCCCGACGACCCGAACAATCCGGCGGCGGTGTACAGCAACTGGCCTGGTTGGTTCGATGCAGCCGGCCCGCACACGCTGTATGCCCAAGTTGACGCATTCGGTAGCGCAAACGGTTTGGTGGTAGAATTGAGCGAGTCGGACAACCTGTTCGGGCCGCTGGGGGTGACGGTCACGGCATCCGGGTCAACGCTCACCAGTGAAAACGTGCTCGACCCCCCGGTGCTCGATCCCCGTCCGACGACCGAACCATGAAGTGTGAGTGCAAACCTGGTAGGTCTCGCGTAGTACGCCGAGGCGAAACGGAACGGGTGCGACCTGCCAGGTTTCATGAATTGGCGTTAGGCGCGGGAGGTCTGCTATGCCGAGCAACCGATCTAGATCGAAGACGCTTGCCCTGTCTGGCTGTATCGCGGTCGTTGCGGCGCTGCTCCTGTTGCCCATAACGCCGCTCAGCGCCGGTGTCCTACAGCTGACGGCTACCGCAGTCCGGCCTACGCTCACACCGGCTTCCGGGTCGGTCACGCCGGCTCCGCCGGCCGAGTCGGTGGCCGAGAATCCGGCGCTGGCCGGGTATGTGTGGGTGAACGGCGATGTGTTTGTGCCGGCGGCCGGGGCGCCGGTGCGCTTCGCCGGGGACGGCTTCGAATTGGCGGCATTGACCGACGCGAACGGCTACTATCAGTTCGAGCGCGTTGGCCAAGATGTGGGCCTGCTCAATGTCGCCGGAGATGGCACGCCGTGGAAGGCTTCAATCAAGGCTGTGGCGTTGAGCGTGCAGCCCGG
Source organism: Anaerolineae bacterium (assembly GCA_035292585.1). Lineage (GTDB taxonomy): Bacteria > Chloroflexota > Anaerolineae > Fen-1058 > Fen-1058 > DASSFZ01. The sequence continues at coordinate 6,077 of DATDPU010000088.1, forward strand.
CGCGTCGTTGCGCGTGAACTTCTCGGCGTCGCAAGGCTCGCCCGCTGCCGGGCCCAAGCTGATCAGCGTATCGGTGAAGCCGACTTCGATCGGCGCGGGCCAAACGCTTACGGTGACGATCAAAGCGACGAACACGACCGATCAGAAGTTGTCGGGGGTCTGGCTCACGCATCTCTTGCCGGATGCACTAACTATCGCTGGCATGAGCACCGATCGGGGCGACACGGCGTCGCAAGGCCCCCTGGCGCTGGCTAACCTGGGCGACTTGGCTCCCGGCGACGTGGCAACCTTCACGATAATTGCTAACGCGCCTCACGATGGCGGTCCGCAAGGCAACCTGTCGGTCATTGCGTCGTTGATCTCGCGCGAGGGCGTGGCCGTGCAGACATCCACCCCGCTGAAAGGGACCGGCGGACCGGCCATGCTGCCCGTGACGGGAATGGGCGAGTGGCTGATGTTGATGGGGGTGGCGCTGTCGATGCTGCTCGTCGGCACACATCAGCTGCGCCGTCGGCGTAGCCGGGCTGGAGCGGCCTGAGGCGCCGATTAGGGCAATCGCATCTAATATGTCAATAGCCGATCGGCCCTGGAAATAGGCCACTGCTCTCGGCCCGCGTCCGCGCGGGCCGCGCGAAGCGGACGGGGACGCGGACGGTGAGCCATCACGCTTATATTTGCGCTGTGCAAGAATTTAGATGCGATTGCCCTACGCGCTTGCCGCAGGATCTCCCGAATCCGTGGCAGCGTCAACGTGCCGCTCTGCCACGGGCTGCCCCATACGAAGCAGTGGTCGCATTCGAGTGTGCACTGGTACGTCAAGAGGATGTGGAGGCTCGACAGGTGCACGGTGCTCCTTTCACAGCAGGGTGGAGCGTTAGACCAGGACGGGAAGCGCCTCCTCGACGATCTCGTAGGCGCGCCGGATGGGGGCCGCTTTGACGAGCATGGCCTGCACCGAGCAGTACTTCGTCTCGGACAGTTCGATCGCCCGCTCCACCGCTGCCGGATCGATGGCGTACCCGCGCACGACGTAGGTGATCAGGATGTCGGTGAACACTTTGGGATGATCGGCAGCGCGTTCGGCGTTGACCCTGACGTCGAAAGCGGCCACGTTCTGCCGCTTCTTTTGGAGAATCGACATGACATCCATCGCGGTGCAGCCGGCCAAGCCGACGAGCACGAGTTCCATCGGTCGAAACCCGTCTCCGTCGCCGCCGGCAGCCGGGTCAGCGCTCAACGCAACATGGCAGCCTGCGCCGGCTGTGCCCGTGAAAGTCAGGCCGTGTTCCCAATTGACGGCGGCATTCATAACGAGGTCTCCTGCCGTAACTAAGGAGTTAATCCACGAATCTACACGAATAGACACGAATAAGGAGAAATACTCTAAAGCGCTCTTTAATGCTACTTTGTCACTTAGCGCCTCGGGCACAGCATGAACCCTTCAGCCTCGGAATGACACTTGCAACACGCCTGTGGGCCAAACTAACAAAGTAGAAAACCTCCCGAAGGCTCAAAGCCTTCGGGAGGTTTTCGTTCGTCGTTTAGAACAAGCCCAGTACCTTGCCGGTCTCCAAATCCAGGTCGACATCCATGAATACCGGACGGGTGGGCAGTCCGGGCATGGTCCGCATCGCGCCGCACAGCGGGTATAGGAAGCCCGCGCCGACCGAGGCGCGAATGTCCCGGATCGGCAACCGCCAGCCGGTCGGGCGGCCCTTGAGGTTCGGGTCGTGCGTCAGGCTGAGATGCGTCTTCGCCATATTGATCGGCAGCTTGTCGAAGCCCAACCGCGTGTACAGCTCGATCTTGGCCTCGGCCTCCGGCAGATAGTCCACGCCATCCGCGCCGTAAATCTTCGCCGCGATGGTTTCGATCTTCTGCTTGATCGGCATGTCGAGCGGATAGAGGAACTCGAACTTGCTCGGCTTCTCGGCGGCGGCCACGACCGCCTCGGCCAGCTCGATCGCGCCCTTGCCGCCGTGCATCCAGTGCGTGCACTTGAACGCGCCCTCGGCCCCGGCCTCCAGCGCGATCTGCTGCACCAGCTTGATCTCGGCTGCGGTGTCGTACTTGAATGAGTTGACGGCCACCACCACCGGCACCCCGAACAGCTTGGCATTCTCGATATGCTTGGCCAGGTTGACCGCGCCCGCTTCGAGCAGCGGCAGGTTCTCCTCGGTGTAAGTCTTGTCAAGCGGCCGCCCGGCCACCACCTTCGGCCCGCCGCCGTGCATCTTCAGCGCGCGGATCGTCGCCACCAGCACCACCACGTTCGGGATCAGCCCCGAGTAGCGGCACTTCACGTCCATGAACTTCTCCATGCCGATGTCCGCGCCGAAGCCCGATTCGGTCACCACGTAATCGGCCAGTTTGAGCGCGATCTGGTCGGCGACGATGGAGGAGTTGCCGTGGGCGATGTTGGCGAACGGCCCGGCGTGCACGAAGGCCGGTGTCCCTTCCAGGGTCTGCATCAGGTTGGGCAAGACGGCGTCTTTCATCAAGACCGTCATCGCGCCGGCTGCGCCCAGGTCTTCAGCCGTGACCGGATCACCCTGCTTGTTTGTGCCGATCACGATGCGGCTCAGTCGTTGGCGCATGTCGGCCAGGCCGGTAGTCAGCCCCAGGATCGCCATCACCTCGCTGGCGACCGAGATGTCGAAGCCGGTGAGGCGTTCGTTGCCCTTTTCCTCGTCGCCCAGGCCGATCTGAATCCGGCGCAGCAGCCGGTCGTTGGTGTCCACCACGCGCTGCCAGGTGATGCTGGCCGGATCGATGTCCAGCCGGAACAGGCGGCGCTTGTCTGCGGTGGAAAGGTCGGCCAGCGTCTCGCCGCTGATGCCCAGCTTAGCCATGCGCTTGCGCTGTGAATCGGTGAAGCGGCCGTCGAGCGTCAGCGCTTTACCGAGTTTATCGTCGTCGGCCTGGGCGCGCTCGTGCAGCATGCGCGCGTCGATCGCCGCGGCGAGCAGGTTGTTGGCCGCGCTGACGGCATGGATATCGCCGGTCAGGTGCAGGTTGAAGTCCTCCATCGGCACGACCTGGCTGTAGCCGCCGCCCGCCGCGCCGCCCTTGATGCCGAAGGTAGGGCCTTGCGACGGCTGGCGAATGCAGGTGAACACGCTCTGGCGCAGATGCGCGCCGAGCGCCTGGCTCAACCCGACCATCGTCGTGGACTTGCCCTCGCCCAGCGGCGTGGGGGTGATGGCCGTGACGTCGATATACTTGCCGTTGGGGCGTTTGGCCAGCCGATCGCGCACTTCCAGATGCACTTTGGCCTTGTACTGACCGAACAGTTCGAGTTCGTTCGGCTTCAGGCCAACCTCTTCGGCGATCTGGAGAATCGGCTTGAGTTTGGCGGCTTGAGCGATGGCAATGTCGCTGGGCACCGGGTCGAGCACCTTGAGTCGCGTCGGTGCAAACCGAATCGCTCTCTTCGGGCCACTCTTGCCGTTGCCGGACTTGGGTCGTCGGCTCACCGTCATCTTCAGGGTTTTGGGCTTGGTTTTCGCCATGTGTTCTTTCTCCCGTAGTGAATTGAATGAACGAGCGGTTCGCTTGTTTCGGCTGCGCTGATCGGGCCGATCCGCCGGTTTTCAAGGCAATCATCCGGCGCTGATGAGGGTAATCAGCGGGGAACGGATACAAGAGTAACACAGGTGGGGCCTGCCGCGCGCTTTACCCCATGACCCTCCCTCACAGCACGCAGATTGAACTCCGGGCTATCGCTCAAGGCAACGCACATGAGGCCCCGAATGGGCCAATCCGTTCACAGGATAGACGCTTGGTTACAGATCGGTTAGTGGAAAAAGTCATCTTTTCGGAGACAATCCATCACACCGCGCCGGCGCAGCGCCGCACCAGGCTATCTTGATAGGGGAAATCAAGGCGGCTTTGGCGGCCTGACCCCGTAAAAGGGGTGTTTTGCAGAGTTCGGCCAGTCAGCGCCTGAAACGCTTGCTGTGAATCACTCACCTTACGCAGCTTGCTCCCCGACCGCGTCCCATAGGCGGTGCAGTGCTCCCGTCGCGGTCGGGTGAATGGCTGGAAACGCCCGCGCGGACGCGGGCTTCGAGCGAAGTTGAACGGCGGCTGCGCAAGGTGAGTGAATTATCAAACTCAACGCGGCGAGCGTCCACTGCGCCGCCGCGATAAAAGTCACCGAGATATGCTTACAGACAGCACTTGCCCCAGGTGGTAGCGGGACGGTTAATGGACACAACCCCCATTGGGGGTAAGCAGGTTTTGGGCAACGTCGCGCCGCAGACTGTGTCCGATGGGCGAAACGAAGGACAGGGCGATGGGTCACTCCGGCAGCGAGCAAACTCCAAATACACCTGTCGGCGCGGTGCTGGTCGTCGGCGGCGGGATCGCCGGGATGCAGGCCAGCCTCGACCTGGCCGACCAGGGCTTCAAGGTTTACCTCGTCGAAGCGAAAGCCGCAATCGGCGGGCACATGGCGCAGTTGGATAAGACTTTCCCCACCAACGATTGCGCGATGTGCACTATCTCACCCAAGCTGGTCGAGACCGGCCGCCATCTCAACATCGACATTCTGACCAACACCGAAGTGCTCGACGTAGCGGGAGCGGCCGGCGATTTCAGCGTGCGCGTGCGCCGCCAGCCGCGCTACATCGACCCGGCCAAGTGCATCGCTTGCGGCGACTGCGCCAAGGTCTGCCCCATCGTCATCCCCGATCCATTCAACGAAGGTCTTGCGCCGCGCCACGCCGCCTACAAGCTCTATCCGCAGGCCGTGCCGAACGCCTATGCCATCGAGAAACGCGGTATCGCCCCGTGCCGCGATGCCTGCCCGACCCGGCAGCGCGCGCAGGGCTACATCGCCCTGATCCGCGAAGGCCGTTACGCCGACGCGCTACGCGTCATCAAAGAAGACAATCCCTTCCCCAGCATTTGCGGGCGCATCTGCAACCATCGCTGCGAGCTGGCTTGCAACCGGAACCTGGTGGACGAGCCGCTGAACATCCACGCGCTCAAACGCTTCGTCGCCGATTGGGCGTACGCGCAACCGGGCGAACCGATCCGGCGCCTGCCGCAGACCCGACCCCAACGGGCGGCGATCATCGGCGCAGGGCCGTGCGGCTTGACGACTGCAAAAGACCTGATCATGCTCGGCTACGGCGTCACCGTGTTCGAGGCGCTGCCGGTGGCGGGCGGCATGCTGCGCGTCGGCGTGCCGGAGTATCGCCTGCCGGCCGCCATCGTCGATCGCGAAGTGCAGGACGTCATCGACCTCGGCGTGGACTTGCGCCTGAACACGACGGTCAACAATCTCGACGACTTGTTCGCGCAAGGCTTCGACGCGGTGTTGATCGCCGTCGGCGCGCACGAAGGCAAAAAACTGCCCATCCCCGGCGCGGATTTGCCCGAAGTCCTCGTCAACACGCAATTCCTACGCGATGTTCGACTATCCAATCTCCAATCTCCAATCTCCAAGATTCAAAATCGGGTCGTAGATAAGCGTGTGTTAGTGTTGGGCGGCGGCAATGTGGCGATCGATTGCGCGCGCACGGCCATGCGGCTCGGCGCGGCTTCGGTCGCGATGGCCTGCCTGGAATCTCGCGAGAAAATGCCGGCGCATCTGTGGGAGATCGCAGAAGCCGAGGCGGAGGGTGTGACCCTGCACCCCGCCCGCTCATTCAAGCGCATCCTGGATGAGGAGGGGCGCGTCGCGGGCGTCGAGTGCGTAAACGTGTCGTTCATGGAGTTCGACGCGGAAGGCAAGCTGGCGCTCGAAACCGAGCCGAACTCGGAGCACGTCATCCCTTGCGATACGGTGATCTTCTCGATCGGCCAGCGCGCCGGTCTGGCCTTCATCCCGGCCGATGCCGGTGTGGGCGTTACCCGCCAGCAGACGATCGCCGTCAACCCGAATACCTTCGCCGCCACGCGGCCCGGCGTATTCGCCGCCGGCGATGCGACGACCGGCACGGCCTTCGTCGTCGAGGCCGTCGCCGCCGGTCACAAAGTTGCCGCGTCGATCCATCGCTATCTCTCCGGTGAGCCGCTCGAGCCGAAGTTCGCGCCCGACTTGCCGGTTGTCAAACTGGCGCGATCGGAAATCGACGACCGGCTCCAGCGCGGCGAAGTCCACGTGACGCCGCGCGTGCCGATGCCGCTGATGCCCGTCGAGCAGCGACGCGGCAGCTTCGCCGAGGTCGAGCGCGGCTACACCGAAGCGCAAGCGCGCGCCGAGGCTGCGCGCTGCCTGGAATGCGGCATCTGCTCGGAGTGTCTGTCGTGCGTCTTCGCCTGCGGCGTCAACGCGATCGATCACGATGCGGTCGCGCACGACGAGACGCTGCGCGTCGGCGCGGTTGTTCTGGCGCCCGGTTACCAGGCCTACCACGCCGAACTTTCCGAAGAGTATGGCTTCGGGCGTTATCCGAACGTGGTCACGGCGCTCCAGTTCGAGCGCTTGCTCTCGGCGTCCGGCCCGACGTCCGGTCACGTCCGCCGCCCGTCCGATCAACAGGAGCCGCGCCGGATCGCCTTTCTGCAATGCATCGGCTCGCGCGACCAGCAACACGATTACTGCTCGGCGGTGTGCTGCATGTACGCCACCAAAGAGGCGGTCATCGCCAAGGAGCATCACCCCGAGCTGGACATTCGCGTGTTCATGATGGACATGCGCGCCTTCTCGAAAGGCTACTGGAGCTACTTCGAGCGCGCGCGCGGGCGCTACGGCATCCACTACACGCGCTGTCGCATCTCGGCGCTGCGCGAAAACCCGGTCACGCATAATTTGATCGTCCGCTATTCAGATAGTGATCAGTCGCCGGTGAACAGTGAGCAGTCTCCATTGTCCACTGATCACGGTTCACTCCTCACTGAGGAGTTCGACCTGGTCGTTCTTTCCGTGGGCATGGAGATTTCGCCGCAGGTGCGCGAGCTGGGCCGCCGCTTGGGCATCGAGCTGGACGAATACGGCTTCTGTCACACGGCGCAATTCAACCCGTTGGAGACCAGCCGGCCCGGCATCTACGCCGTCGGGCCGTTCCGCGAGCCGAAGGACATCCCCGAGTCGGTCGTCGAGGCAAGCGGTGCGGCGGCGGCGGTCGCCGCGGAGATCGGCGCCGCGCGCTTCACGCTTACGCGCCGGTCGGAGTATCCGTCCGAACGCGAGGTGAAGGGCGAAGCGCCGCGCGTCGGCGTGTTCGTCTGTCATTGCGGCTCGAACATCGCCGGCTTCCTCGACGTGCCTCAGGTCACGGCTTATGCCGGAACACTGCCGAACGTCGCTCACGCCGAGTCGAACCTGTACACCTGCTCGCAGGATAGCATCAAGCACATCACCGAGACGGTGAAAGAACTCGGTCTCAATCGCGTCGTCGTCGCCAGCTGCACGCCGCTGACCCACCAGCCGTTGTTTCAAGATAGCATTCGCGCGGCCGGCCTGAACCCCTATCTGTTCGAGATGGCGAACATCCGCAACCAATGCTCATGGGTCCACTCGAACGATCGGGCTGCGGCGACGACCAAGGCGGCAGACCTGGTGCGGATGGCGGTCGCGCGCGCAGCGCTGCTGGAGCCGCAGCACACGCTGGATGTGCCGGTGCAGCATGCCGCGCTCGTCGTCGGCGGCGGCGTCGCCGGGATGACGGCCGCGCTGTCGCTGGCCGAGCAGGGTTTTCCGGTGCACCTGGTGGAACAGGCAGCCGAGCTGGGCGGCAATTTGAGGCGCGTGTTCACCACCCCCCCTGTATCCCCTCCGCGCGCGGGAGGGACAGAAGAGGGGGCCAAAGACCCGCAGCAGGTGCTGCACCGCATCATCGAGCAGGTGCAGGCCAACCCATCGATTTACCTGCATCTGGGGAGCACCGTCGTCGCATCGAGCGGCTTCATGGGCAACTTCGTGAGCGTGATTCAGGAAGCGGGAGGCGAGCGGCAAGAAGTGCCGCATGGCGTCACGATCCTGGCGACCGGCGCACAAGAGTATCGCGGGCCGGAGTACGGCTACGGCACGCATCCGCGCATCGTCACGCAGCAGGAGTTCGAGGCGCTGTTAGAAAGTAAGCAGGTACACAGGGAAACAGGTGAGGAAGTAAATAGGGAGACAGGTATGCAGGTAAACAAGGAAACAGGTACACCTGCTACTTGCCTACCTGCTACCTGTCTACCTTCGACTTCTCTACCCAACTCCATCGTCATGATCCAGTGTGTCGGCCCGGCCGAGAAGTTCTGCAGCCGCATCTGCTGCACCGTCGCGCTCAAGAACGCCCTCGCGCTCAAAGAGAAGAAACCGGACGCGCAGGTGGTGATCCTGTACAAGGATATTCGGACGTATGGCTTCAAGGAACGGCTGTACCAGACGGCTCGCGAGCGCGGCGTGATCTTCATGCGTTACGATGATTCGCATAAACCGGAAGCCTTGAGCAGTGATCAGTCAGCAGTTATCAGTGTGCGCGTTTGGGATCCGATTCTACAGCGCGGGATGACTTTACAAACTGATCTGCTGGTATTGAGCATGCCGGCCGTGCCACGCGCCGACACGCGCGACGTGGCGAAGCGGTTCAAGGTCGCGACCGACGCCGACGGTTTCTTCCTCGAAGCGCACGTCAAGCTGCGCCCGGTCGATTTCGCGACCAACGGCGTGTTCATGGCCGGCATGGCGCATTACCCGAAGCTGCTGGATGAAACCCTGGTCCAGGCGCAGGCCGCCGCCGCCCGCGCGGCGCGCGTGCTCAGCCGCGAGTCGCTTGCCGCCGGCGGGCGCGTGGCCGTGGTCGATGAAGCGAAGTGCACCGGCTGCCTGACCTGCGTGCGCATCTGCCCGTTCAACGTGCCGAAGATCAAGGCCAACCTGACCGGCGTGGGCGGCATCGTGGGCGCGGCGACGATCGAGGCGGCGGTGTGCCAGGGCTGCGGCCTGTGCGTGGCCGAGTGCCCGGCGCGAGCGATTCAGCTCTTGCATTACACCGATGCGCAGCTGGTTGCCAAAGTGCACGCGCTGCTGGAGCCGCCGGTGGGTTTCATTCCTGCGAGAGAGATAGGTGTGAGTAGGAGTTAGAGAAATGCAGGTTATCGCCTATTGTTGTGAACACTGCGCCTACGCCGCGGCCGATCTGGCTGGGGGTCTGCGCATGCAGTATCCGCCCTCCATCAAGGTGGTTCAGGTTCCATGCACCGGCCGGATCGACGTGCTGACGGTTCTGCTTGCAATCGAAAACGGCGCCGACGGCGTGATGGTCGCCGGTTGAATGCCCGGTGACTGCCATTACCTGGAAGGTAATGCCAACGCCAAGCGCAGAGTCGAGACCATCCGACAGCTGTTGAAGGACATCGGGCTGGAGCCGGAACGCGCGCGCATGTTCAACCTGTCGTCGGCGATGGCCGGTCAGTTCGCAGCGATCGCGACGGAGATGACCGAGCAGGTCGAAGCGCTGGGGCCGAACCCCCTGCGAGTGGACAGTGAACAGTAATCAGTCAGTCAGTAATCGGTGGCATAGGTCACTGCTCACTGGTCACTGATTACTGACAACTGGAGGCTGACATGATCGTCGCAGAACAAAAACCCCTTGCCGAGATCAAAGCGCTCGTCGGCGACGCGCAGACGGCGCTGGTCGTCGGCTGCGGCACGTGCGTGACGGTGTGCTTCGCCGGCGGCGCGCGCGAGGCGGCGATCACAGCGGCAGCGCTGCGGATGACCTCCAAACTCAATGGGCATGGCAAGGCGGTCACCGACGTGACGGTTCAGCGCCAATGCGAGTGGGAGTATCTCGACGAGATCGCCGAAGCGGTGCGCGGAGCCGATGTCGTGCTCTCGCTGGGCTGCGGCGTCGGCGTGCAGGCGTTGGCCGAGCGTTACCCGAACGCCGTCGTCGTCCCCGGCCTCAACACGGCCTTCATGGGCCTGCCGCTCGAACAAGGGGTGTGGGCCGAGCGCTGCGCCGCGTGCGGCAACTGCCTGCTCGGGCTGACCGGCGGCATCTGCCCGATCGCGCGCTGCTCCAAGCAGTTGCTCAACGGCCCGTGCGGCGGCTCGTCGCAGGGTAAGTGCGAGGTCAACGCCGACATCGACTGCGCCTGGCAATTGATCTATGACAAGCTCCAGGCGCAGGGACGGCTGCACCTGCTCATGGACATCACGCCGCCGAAGGACTGGCGCACCAGCCGTGACGGCGGGCCGCGCAAGATCGTGCGCGACGACTTGAGGCTACCGACGAAGGAAAAGTGACCACGGATGACTGATCACCGGTAACGATGAGTGAACAGTGATCGGTGACAACCGTGATCAATGATGGGCGAGGCGCGCCATGAGTGCAATCATCAACCCGCAATCCACAATCCCCAATGGCTATAAGTCTGGCAGTAACCTGGAAAGGGTTCTCCGCGCCGGTCACTTCGCCGTAACGTCCGAACTCGGCCCGCCCAAGAATGCCGACGCCGAGATCATTCGCAAGAAGGCGGCGCTTCTCAAGGGCTGCGTCGATGCGGCGAACCTCACCGACAACCAGACGGCCATCGTGCGGATGTCGTCGATCGGCGCGGGCGCGCTGGCGCTGCGCGAAGGGCTGGAGCCGGTAATGCAGATGACGTGCCGCGATCGGAATCGGCTGGCGCTGCAGGCCGACCTGTTAGGCGCATACGCGATCGGCTTGCGCAACGTGCTGTGCCTGACCGGCGATCACCAGACCTTCGGCAATCATCCGCAGGCGAAGAACGTGCACGACATCGACTCCGTGCAATCGGTGCAAATGGTCGTCGGCCTGCGCGACCGGAATTGCTTCCAATGCGGCGAGGAAATCAAGGGCGTCAACCCGCGTTTCTTCGTCGGCGCGGCGGAGAACCCGTTCGGCGACCCGTTCGAGTTTCGCCCCTACCGCCTGGGCAAGAAAGTGAAAGCTGGCGCGGACTTCATTCAGACGCAGATGATCTTCAACGTGCCGAAGTTCCGCGAGTTCATGCAGCGCGTCGTCGATCTGGGTTTGCATCAGCAGACGTACATCCTGGCCGGCATCGGCCCGCTCAAGACGCCCGGCGCGGCCAAGTACATGCGCGATCAGGTGCCCGGCATGGATGTGCCGGATGAGATCGTCGCGCGCATGGAGAGCGCCGGCCAGGGCATCGAGGACAAAAAGGCCAAAGCCGCCGCGTATCGCGAGGCGGGCCTTCGCATCTGCATCGAGATGGTGCAGCAGATGCGCGAGATCGAAGGCGTGGCCGGCGTGCACATCATGGCGATCGAATGGGAAGAGGCGGTCCGGCCGATCGTCGAAGGCGCAGGCTTGCTGCCCCGCCCGGTCGTAACAGAGACGATCCACGCATCATCCGAATGATCAGCGCAGTCCGAAAGTTCGGGTGGCAGTTGCGCGAAGCGCGCCGCCCGTTGCGCCGCAGTTCAACTGCGGCACGAACCGGCAATGATTCGTGGCTCGGCATGGAGACGGCATGAACGATCAACTGACGCCGATCAACTCCGATTTGGCCCGGCGCGTTCAGTCCGAACTCGGGCAGAACGTCTACCTGTGCTACCAGTGCGTCAAGTGCAGCAGCGGCTGTCCCGCCGCCGAGTTCTTCGACTGGCAGCCCAATCAAATTATGCGCGCGGTGCAACTCGGGCAGGAGGAGATCGCGCTGCGCGCGCAAGCGCCGTGGCTGTGCGCGTCGTGCCAGACGTGCACCACGCGCTGCCCGCAGGGGTTGGACATCACGGCCATCATGGAGTTTCTCACGCGCGAGGCTCGAACGCGCGGCATCCAGCCAGCCGTGCCCGAAGTCGAGGTCTTCAATCGGGCGTTTATGCGCGAAGTCCGGCTGTGGCGGCGCGCCTACGAGCTGGGGTTGATGGCCGAGATGAAACTGCGCACAGGCAACCTCACGGGCGATCTGGACCTGGGACTCAAGCTGCTCCGGAAGCGCAAGCTGAAGCTCCTGCCCCGCCCGACGCGCTTCAAGCGCAAGCCCCAGCCCGTCCCCGATGCCGAAAACGCCATCGCTTACTATCCCGGCTGCTCGCTCCATTCTACGGCGACCGAGTTCGACCTCTCCGCGCGGGCGGTGTGCAACGCGCTGGACCTGAAGTTGATCGAGCCGAAGGGCTGGGTGTGTTGCGGCAGCTCGGCGGCCCATCGCACCGATCCCGACGCAGCGCTCCGTCTCCCGCTCGAAAACCTGGCGCTGATCGAGCGCAGCGGTTTCACGGAAGTGGCCATGCCGTGCGCCGCCTGCTTCAACCGGCACAAGTTCGCTCAATTTGAGATTCGTCACGATAGCCGGCGTAAAGCCCAGGCGGACGAAACGCTCGGCTACGTCTATCGTGACGGGGTGCAGATCAGCACGTTGAGCGAGGCGATCCTCAGGCACACTGGCCCGCAAGCGGTCTCAGCCAGGGTGAAACGCCCGTTGACCGGCCTGCGCGCCGTGTGCTATTACGGCTGCCTGCTCACTCGCCCGCCGCAGGTGACCGAGGCAACGCACCACGAGAACCCGACCGATCTGGATGCGCTGATGACCGCGCTGGGTGCGGAGGTATTAGACTGGTCGTATAAGACAGCGTGCTGCGGCGCGGCGCACTCGCTCACGCGGCCCGACATCGTCCTCAAGTTAAGCGGCAACCTGATTCAACATGCGCGCGAGGCCGGCGCGGACGTGATCGCGGTGGCCTGTCCGTTGTGTCACACCAACCTGGATGCGCGCCAGTTCCAGATGGGGCTGGACACACCGCTGCCCGTGTTGTACTTCACCCAGCTGATGGCCCTGGCGCTCGGATTGCCCGAGAAGGACGTCGCGCTGCACAAGAACCTGGTCGATCCGCGACCGCTCCTGCGGCGAAAGGGCCTGCTCGCCTGAAACGTGGTCGATAAAGCAAAACGCCCGACTTATGATCGGGCGTTTTGTGTGTTCCGTCTGGATATAGGCTCTTCCGTTAGAACCTGTTTGAAGCGTTGCTCGATGTCCGCGAGAGGCGGGCGTCCACGCAGTGGCGGAGCACCATAAGTTGTTCTCTCAACGCGACTGGAATCCGCTCTAGCAGTTTGTCGGAGAGAAAGGCCTAATAGCAGCCCAAGCTGGCATTGGGCCCGGAATTAGCCGCCCATTCTGATAAGTGAGTGTTTAACTTGGCCTGTTTCACGGGTTGCCTCACTGGTTTTTTGGGTAGCAGGCA
>DATDPU010000089.1:0-164558 GCA_035292585.1 Anaerolineae bacterium
TGCCTGCTACCCAAAAAACCAGTGAGGCAACCCGTGAAACAGGCCAAGTTAAACACTCACTTATCAGAATGGGCGGCTAATTCCGGGCCCAATGCCAGCTTGGGCTGCTATTAGGCCTTTCTCTCCGACAAACTGCTAGGCGGTGCTCAACACAAGGCCGCCGAAACTAATCTCAGATTAGGGGAAATCTGTCTTAATCGGGGTCAGTTCGACCAAGCCGTAGACTATTTTGAGACGAGCTTAAGGATGTACCAACGGCTGGGAGCAGGTGAAGACACATTAGCTTCTGTCTACGCGTGGCTCGGTCGCACTTATCGTCGTCAAGGTTCGCACGAAAACGCTGAATCCAGCTATAAGCAGAGTCTGGCTCATTATCAAAATATGGAAAAAGAGATAGACAGTGCCTTTGTTCTTATCCAGCTGGCGGATCTCGCATTTGATCAAGCGCTAGCGGAACAAGGTAGGGCCTATCTAAAACAGTCCGAGGATCTGGTCAACGGCGCTCACGGGACAACGCATTCGTTGGCCAGAGTTAGACGCGAACTTGCGGATCAGTACTTATGGCAAAGGAATTTTGCAAAGGCTGAAGAACTGCATCTCCTTGGTTTGCAGGACTTTGTAGTCTTAGGTAATAAACGAGAGATTGCGTGGTCATTGCAAGCTCTTGGGGACACCTATCTTCAGCGAGGCGACCACGACAAAGCCGAGGAGCAGTATCACCATGCCTTAAGATACTTCACTGAGCTTGGAATATTACACGGCAGGGGTTATGCACTTGACCATCTAGCCATGATAAAGCTCAAGCGAGAGAAACCCGCTGAAGCCAGGCAGCTTTTCGTGGAGGCGCTTGAGCTGTTCAGAGCATCAGGTTTGAAAGATGCAGTGGGATATCTTTTGTTCAATCTGGGTGATGCCGAGCAAGCCGCAGGTAAATGGAACGAGGCAGTACGTCGCTATCAGGAGTCGTTGCGGATATGGGAAGAACTTGGAAACACCGACAGAATCTTGCTTACCAAACAAAGGCGGGAAGAGGTGTTACGGAAAGTCAAGGATACAAACAAAGAAGGCTAAAACTGAAACGGTTAATGATTAACGATGCGAAGTTCCAGTTGTCTCTGGAAACTGTTTGCCGCTAGGGCTACAGTTAAAGACCCGGCATTCGGGAGCAAGTCGATATCTGTGAAAGAACCCAGGCAGTGCTGAGAATGAACCCCGAAGGCTTACCGTCAAAGCGCACCAGCATGTATTGTGCGATTGTCGGCGTATGGGCAATTGCTAGCACACTTCTTTGGCTTGACGTCACACCTTCGCTTCGAATTACAGTCTCAGCATCGGACCAGCTGGCAATCGGATTGATGGCGCTGGGCCTTGATTTAGGTTGGCTATACGGTTTTTACCATCTGGGCCTTGTTGTTTTTACGCGGCTACGTCCGCAGGCAGCTGTGCGCCATAGCCGCATACCCAGTCATAAAGCAGCTTCGCATCCAATTGCAGTTTTCCATACCGTCTGCGACGACTTCCAACCTGATGCAGCGTTATCCTGTGTTTCACAGGAGTATCCAGAGTTCCACGTTTACCTGCTGGATGATAGCTCAACCGAAGACTCGAAACGGCGAGTGGATGATTTCGGCCGCAAGTTCGAGAAACTGGTGACGATTATCAGGCGGACGAATCGAATTGGGTTTAAGGCAGGTAACCTTAACAATGCCCTATCCAAAATACCTGGGGGCTACAAGTACATTGCCTTAGCCGATTCTGATACATTCTTACCCAGTGGATTTCTACGAGCTACCTCACGGCTTTTGGATTCAAATGCACCTACTGGCTTCGTCCAAGCCGTTCACGTAGCCAATTTATCCAGCGGGCGCGAGTTTGCCCACGACTTGGAAGAGATCGTCAGAATCGGCTGGACTTATTATCAGCTCATTCGAAACGAGTACGGATTTCCAATGTGTTATGGTCATGGAGCCTTGATCAGATTTGAAGCGCTCAGCGTGGCGAGTGGGTTCCCTGAAATAGTCAGTGAAGATATTGCTCTGACGCTCAAACTAAGAAAACTGGGAATTCGCGGGATCTTCACATCCGATGTAATCTGCGGGGAAGATTATCCCAGTGATTATCATAGTTTTCGGAAACGCCTGTCGAGATGGGTATCGGCAGATATGGAATGTTTCCGAAAAGAACTTCTTCCCTTTCTATTCGTGAAGAAAGTGGATCTTGTGGAAAAATTGGATGCTGTCATCAGGGGACTGAAAGTCCCACTTGCCTCGATGTTTCTCCCCCTGGCTGTCACGATAGACCTGGTACTATTCCGGCATCCAGGAGTAGAGGACCGTATGAGCGCACGGATCCTCTTCATCAGCTTAGTGACTTGTTTGGCTCCTTATTTCTGTTTTGTTTTCGATATGGTCAGCCGACCTAAACGCCTCTTCTTCACTGTTTCTCACCTAACCGCCGTATACTGTTCATGTGCGCTTCTATACATCGTGCGTGTCGTTGAAGCTTTACTTCTGAGGAGATCTTACTTCTATGTCACAGGAGCGAAATACACGAGGACCTCAGGCAAGCGTAGGCTCACAATGAATGAAGCTGGCTACCCGTTGTTAGGTATTGCGGAAATCGCACTGAGTCTACCCTTAATCGCAATCGGTATCTATACTGCAAACTTAGTCTTGATAGGACTATCAGCGTCCCTCGTACTGGCGCCGATGGTATACGCGTTTGGTTGGAAAAGTCGATGGACTTCATCCTTGATCCATGTGCCATTAATCTTTATGCTAATGGGCATTCTGTTGTCCTGCTTCTACGGAATTGGCTCAAAAGCACAATGGCTAGTGTTAGCAGGTTTGTCGATTCTACTTTTCTGAAAAGGCGTCTCTCACTCGCGACCCAGCCTGTGCCTAGGCAGACCGATCCTCTGTTGGTTGGATCCCACTCGGCGTCAGTTGGTGCACGTCGCGAATCAATCCGCCAATCCCAGTTGCTTGCACGCCGCACGCTAACTTACGGTTGATGACTCGGCGTTACCGCCTTCGCGTTCACCTTCAGCAAGACCTTTCCGGCAGACGCGGCGTTTGTCCGAACGGTCGACGGGTCGGCTTTCAAACCCTGTCCTGCGGTCTAGCGGGCTGCTCAACCCGATGTGCCCGGCAGCTACCAGCGCCATCATTTCGTAACCCGGCCAGGGCAAGCCGCGCCGGCGAAAGTCAGTGCGTAGCGTCACGCGCTGACTACTGGCGCGTCGAGTTTGCGGCGCACGTTGTCGCAATCCATCTTGACTCCGACGGCGCAATCTTCCTCGCGTCAAATACCGTAATCGGGCATGTGAATGTGAACCGTACCCATAGGGAAATCCCCCATATCGCCATCGGGTAAATCCCCATCATCCTCCTGAGCGCCTGCGGCGTACCTCTATTTAGAGAGCGAATTCTCAACTCTGGGAACGTCGCTGCTGCCAGCAATCCTCTTGAAGCGCCGGTGCAGTAGCCCCGGAAGGCACGACTCACATGCCGGTTGGATTGGCAATCCGGCCTGCCACTGACCCGCCCCGCTAGCGCGAGTTAGTTTCCAAGCACATCAAAAGGAGGTTTCCATGAAACGACGACAAACAGCAGTAGCCATGACGATCCTGTTGATGGTGAACCTGCTGATCCCTAATGCAGCCGTTGCGGCTGCTCCAGCCACTCCCGTACAGGAGTCGCCGGCGAACGGAGAAACGGACCTGCCCACCTGGGTAGCGGTGAGGTGGACTTTATCCAATCCGGGGGAAGTGTACCGGGTTCAGGTTGCTACGAACCCTGCGATGACGGCTCTGGTGGTGGATGCTACCGTTAGCAATGCAACGGCGTATTCACTCTATGCTGTCGCAAGGAAGAACACCACGTACTATTGGCGTGTGAACGCAACCAAAGACCGCAGTACCAGCGCCTGGTCGCCTATCCGGAGTTTCACGACGACAAACAAATCGACTCCTCCCGCTCCCAGCCTGGTCTCCCCTGAAAATGGTGCGAGCGGTTTTCCGGTGAGCCAGGGTGTGACCCTGGTTTGGAACGCCGTAGCAGGAGCAGAGTCGTACGATTTTCAAATTGCGGATGAAGCCAGCTTTAGCGCGCCGTTCATCCAATGGTACGCGTATGGGGGCACATCCAAGCATGTAATCGGGTTGGAGGAAGCATATACCTCCAGGCTATACTGGCGTGTCCGTGGGAGGAATCCTGGCGGCGCGGGTTCCTGGTCTGAGGTGCGGGTGTTTACCGTCGATCCCTTCCGCTAAGCCAGCGGTTCAATAGACATACTGCCGCGCCAAACCGATGGCGCGGCAGTTCGATTACCGACCGGGCAGTTCCTACTCTGTTTTCTCCCACTCATTCGCGGCCCCGTCGCTCTCCCACATTTGCGATTGTGAGGTAAACTATGTCTTGAAGACCCATGAGTAGCCCAACCGTCATCCGCACCCCCGACCAGCGCTTGCGCGTATTCGTCAGCTCGACGCTGCAAGAGCTAGCCGACGAACGCGCCGCCGCGCGCGAAGCCATCACCCGCCTGCGCCTCGCGCCCGTGCTGTTTGAACTCGGCGCGCGCCCCCATCCGCCGCGCGACCTGTACCGCGCCTACCTCGATCAAAGCCACCTCTTCATCGGCATCTATTGGCAGCGCTATGGCTGGATCGCGCCCGGCGAAACGCTCTCAGGTTTGGAAGATGAATATCGCCTGTCGGGACCGAAGCCCAAGCTGCTCTACATCAAGCAGCCCGCGCCGGATCGCGAACCGCGCCTGAAGGAAATGCTCGATCGGATCAAAGGCGAGGATGCGGCGTCGTACAAGTACTTCTCCACCGCCGCCGAACTGCGCGAGCTGATCGAGAGCGACGTCGCGTTGCTGCTGACCGAGCGTTTCGAGCAGCAACAGGCGACGGCGAGCGAAGCGACCGGCCCGCAACGACCCAATAACTTGCCCGTACCCCGCAACCCGCTGGTTGACCGCGAATGGGAAACGACGTCGGCGCTCGATTTGCTCCTGCGCCAGGATGTGGCGCTGCTCACGCTGACCGGCGCGGGCGGCACAGGCAAGTCGCGTCTCGCACTGCACCTGGCGCTCGAACTGCTGGAACACTTCGAGGATGGCGCGTTCCTCGTGCGGCTATCGCCGCTTAACGATCCTGACCTGGTGGTGGCGGCGATCGCTCAGACACTCGACGTGCGCGAGACCCCCGGCGCGTCGCTGCTCGATAGCTTGAAGGCGTATCTGCACGACAGGCGCCTGCTGCTGCTGCTAGACAACTTCGAGCACGTCATCGCCGCCGCGCCGCTCGTCGGCGAGCTGCTCGAAGCCTGCCCGCGTCTCAAGTTCATTGTCACCAGCCGCGCGCCGCTGCACATTCGGGCGGAGCGTGAACTGCCCGTGCCGCCGTTGGCGTTGCCCGATCGTCACCTGTCGCCCGACGCCGAGAACCTGTCGCAGTATGCGGCGGTGAAACTGTTCATCCAGCGCGCCCAGGCGCTGAAGGCCGACTTCGCCGTGACGAACGACAACGCGCCGGCGGTGGCCGAGATTTGCCATCGGCTGGATGGGTTGCCGCTGGGGATCGAACTGGCGGCGGCGCGCGTCAAGCTGCTGTCGCCCCAGGCGCTGCTGGCTCGACTGGAACATCGGCTGGAGGTGCTGACCAGCGGCACGCGCGATCTGCCGGCTCGACAGCAGACGCTGCGCAGCGCCATCGCCTGGAGTTACGACCTGCTCGATCAGAAAGCCAGGACGCTGTTCCATCGACTGTCCGTGTTCGTCGGCGGCTGGACGCTGGAGGCCGCCGAGGCGGTCTGCAACGCCGGCGGCGATTTAGGTTTCGAGGTGATGGATGAACTCGAAGCGCTGGTCGACAATAGCCTGCTCACCCAAGCGATCGGGTCGGACGGCGAACGGCGTTACGGGATGCTGGCGACGATTCGCGAATACGCGCTCGAGCGGCTGATGCAGTCCGGTGAAGCCGACACGCTCCGCCGGCGTCACGCCGACTTCCTTCTCCAACTAGCCGAGACAGCTGCGCCGCATCTGACCTCTGGGCGGCGAGAGCCGTGGCTGGCTGCGCTGGAAATCGAACTTGATAACCTGCGGGCGGCGCTGGCCTGGAGCAAGTCCGGCGCGAGCGACGCCGAGTTGGGCTTGCGTCTGGCGGGTGCGCTCGACTGGTTCTGGTTCTTTCGAGGTCATCTAAGCGAGGGGCGCGCGTGGTTGGAAGAGATCGTCACGCGGCCCAGGCATGCGGGGCGCACCGCGTCGAAAGCGAGGGTGCTGGGCGGCGCCGGCGGGCTGGCCTGGGCGCAGGGCGATTACGCGGCGGCGCGAACTCGGCTGGAAGAAAGCCTTGCCATTGGTCGGGACATCGGCGCTTCAGGCAAGCCGGTGCTGGCCCAGTCGTTGATGTTTCTCGGATTCGTCAACGTCAATCAAGGTCACGCTGAAGCGGCCCGTGCGCTACACACCGAGAGCCTGGCGCTGTCGCGCGCAGCCGGCGATCGATGGCTCCAGGCGCTCACCCTCAGCAACCTGGGCGACGCGCTGCTCATGTCCGGCGACGCCGCCTCGGCGCGTTCCCGATACGAAGAAAGCCTGGCGTTGTTTGAAGGACTGGAGGATCCGTGGGGCCGGGCGATCGTGCTGTATGCGCTGGGCAGCATGGCGCTGGCGCAAGGCGATCACGCAGCGGCGCGCGCTTTCTTCGAGGAAAGCACGTCGCTGAGTCGAAGCCTCGGAGACCGCTGGAGCATTGCGCGGGGTCTGCTGGGCGCGGCGAGCGCGGCCTTGTCGGCGGGAGATGTCCGCCCGGCGCGTGACCTCTTTCGGGAGAGCCTGTCCCTGGAACACGAGATTGGAAATTTAGCAGGCGTGGTGATGAGCCTGGCAGGATTGGCCTGCGCCGCCGCAACGCAGAAAGATTTAGACCGAACCGCACAGCTGGCCGGCGCCGTCGACGTGCTTGGCAAGACGGTGGGGTCTCGACTGTGGCATAGCTTGCGCCCGATCTACGAAGGCCAGATGGCGGCGGCGCGTGCTCAATCCGATACGTCAACCTGGATGACGCAATACACTATCGGTCAGGCGCTGACGCTGGAGCAGGCCGTGGCGTATGCCTTGCCGCAACCCGGTTGAGCCACCTTTCTATTTTCCGGCCCTCCCGGCTTTGACGGGACGCTTCGTAGGAACCGCCGAGACGCGGAGCGCGCCGAGTTTTCCCAATGCTCTGCGGCCTCGGCGTCTCCGCGGCGAGCATTTTCCCGCTGAAGCCGGAAGAGCCGCAGAAAGTCGCTGCTCCCCGACGACTGATTCACCGCCAGCAACCGCGAAGCCGCCAGCACGCCCGCAATCGCCGCAATCGTCGAGGCCAGCGCGAAAACCGAAATGCGCACCCGATCGATCTGGATGCCGGCCCGCCGCGCCGACTCGGCGCGGCCGCCCACCGCGTAGATGTGCCGCCCGTACACGGTGCGCCGGGTCAACCAATCGATGAGAATGACCAGCCCGGCGAAGATGACGACCGCCAGCGGCAAACCGCGATCCGCGTAGAAGACCAGCAGCGCCCCCGCCACGATCGCGACGATCAGCGCCACGCGCCCCAGCAACCAGCGCGCGGATAAGGCAGGCAAATTCGCGGCTAACCGCCGGCGCCGATCGAGAAACACCACCGCCGCGTAACCCGCCACCAGCGCGGCTCCCGTCGCCAGCCCGATCCAGGCGTCCTTGAAGAACGTCCCCGCGATGCCGGTGATGAACGCATCGCGAAGATTGATCGTCCCGGTGCTGCCCAGCACCCACAACAGCGCGCCCTGCCAGCCGATCATGCCGGCGAGCGTGACGATGAACGATGGGATGCGCAGCCGGGTGACCCACACGCCTTGAAACAGGCCGATGCCCGTGCCGACCAACACGCCCGCCAACACCGCCAATGGGCCGGGCACACCCGCCTTCACGTTCAGCACGGCCATCACGGCGGCGCACAACCCGCTGACCACGCCCACCGACAGATCGATTTCGCCCAGCAACAGCGCCAGGAAAATGCCCGTCGCCAGCGTGCCCGGCGCCGCGATTTGCAGCATCAAATTGGTCAGGTTGAGCGGCGACAGAAACTTGTCGTTCGCCAGCCAGAAGATCAACCAGATGCCGATCAGTCCCAGCACGATCGGGAGCGAGCCCCAATCGACGGTTTCCCAGCGGCGCATGCCGCGCGCGCCCACGCCGGTGATGTGCAAGCGAGAGTCATTGAGCATGGCGCGTGTTCACTCACAGACCTGTGTACCTGCTACCTGTCTACCCTCATAATTTAGTAAACAGGTAGCAGGTAGACAGGTATGACTTGTGAGCCTTCAACGAATCCCGGCCACTTCGCACATGTTGCCGAACTCGGCCGTGCAAATCTGCTCGACCGACCAGAATTGATCCGCGACGACCGTCTCCGTGATATTGTCTTGGGTGACCGATACCGGCACCAGCAGAATCGCCGGCACATCGATCCTGCCGTTGTTGACCCGAGTGTTCACCTTCGCTTCGTCCGGCGGTTCGCCCCGGCACAGCGCATACGCCAGATCGGCCGCCGCGTACGCTTCGGGCCTGATCGCTTTGTAAACCGTCATGTACTGCTCGCCCGCCAGAATGCGTTGGATGGCGGCCAGCTCGGCGTCCTGGCCGGTGACCGGGGGCAACGGGTGAATGCCGGCGGCCTTCATCGCCGCGATCGCGCCGCCCGCCGCGCCGTCATTGGCGGCGTACACCCCATCGACCTGGTTGTTGAGCGCGGTCAGGGCCTGTTCCATTTCGCGTTGCGCTTTGTCGGGGCTCCAGTCGGGTGTGTCGTATTCTTTGGCGAGGTTGACCTGGCCGTCCAACACGCGGTGCGCGCCCTGTTTGAAGAGGACCGCGTTGTTGTCCGTCGGCGAGCCGTTGATCATCACGATCGTCGGGTGCGGCTTGTGCGCCAGCGCGGCTAACAACGCCGTGCCCTGCAGCCGGCCCACCTGCTCGTTGTCGAACGAGATGTAATAACTGACGCCATCCGACCCTTTGATCAACCGATCGTAGGAAATGACCGGCACGCTCTGGGACTTCGCCAAATCGGCGATCTTGGCCGCCGCATCTGAATCAACCGGATCGAGCACCAGGACGCTGGCGCCGTTGGTCAGCGCGGCTTCGGCCTGTTGCTGCTGCGTGGCCGCATCCTGGTTGGCATTGCTGTAGATCAGATTTCTCTCGTCGAAGCCCAGTTCGTGCAAGCGCTTCTTGAAGTTGGGCAAGTCTTGCGTTTCGTAACGCGCCGTCTTCGTCTCGGGGAGCAGAATGGCGATCTTGCAACGGGCGTCGTCGCCGGGTATCGGCGTTGCGGGCGTGACGCTACAGGCCGCCAGCGCGACGACGAGCAGGCTGATCAGACCGGTCGGTTGAAACGCGTGTTTCGGCCACATAGCGGGGCGGGTGGTAGACCCACACTATCATAACCGGTTTTGGTCATTTTGGGGCTTCACATACCCCTAAGGCCCTACCGCAAAACCCCCCATTTCGGTTGGGGGAAAACTCCCTATCCGGGCCAGGCGCGGGATTCCTTTTTTGTGCAACCTGTTGCATAATGGGCGCGTGTCTCCGACTCGCGTCATAGTAGCTGACGATCACGAAATCGTGCGCGCCGGTCTGCGGAACGCATTGCTGGCATTGCCCGACCTCGCATTAGTGGCCGAGGTCGGCGACGGCCCGCAGCTGATCGAAGCCCTGGCCCACCACCCGATCGATCTGCTCATCGTCGACGTCGCCATGCCGGATTTCGAGCCGATTGGCGCGGTGCGCCAGATCAAAAGCCAGTACCCTCGGCTGAAGGTGTTGGTCGTCAGCGCCCATGCCGACGAAGCCTACCTGGTCGGGTTGCTCGATGTCGGCGTCGACGGCTACCACTTAAAGGAACAACCGCTGGCCGATCTGCAACTGGCCGTGCAGCGCGTGTTGGCGGGCGATCGCTGGATTTCCGGCCCGCTGGTCGATCGGCTGTTGCACCGCCGGTCGAGCGGGCCGCTCCCCGTATCGGTTCCGCAACTCACGCGCCGCCAGCGCGAATTGTTGCGCTTATTGGCGCAGGGTCATGACAATCGCAAAATCGCGCAAGCCGCCGGCCTGAGCGTGCGGACCATCGAGAATCATTTGACGCGGGTGTATCGCGCCCTGGGCGTCTACAGTCGCTCGGAAGCGCTGAGTTACCTGATCCATCATCCCGAAGTGCTGGCTGTGACCGGGCAGGATGTCGATGCGCGCGCCGTAGCGCCGGAAGCCGGGAAGATGCTGTCGGTCTTGCTGGTCGATGACAATCCGCGCTATCGGCAGCAATTAGGTCGCATGATCGGCAAGACGTATGCGGCGACGTTGTTGTATGAAGCGGATGACGTGGCCGAAGCGGTGCGCCTCGCCGAAAGCGTGAAGCCGAACCTGGCGTTGATCGACGTGGTGCTGACGGACGAGGATGGCATCTACTGCACGCGCCGCGTGAAAGCAATTTCTCCTTCGACGCGCGTCGTGTTGATCAGCGCCTATCCCGATCGCGAGTTTCACCGCCTGGGGCTGGGCGCGGGGGCCGTCGCGTTTCTGGACAAGAAAGACCTGGATGCGGCTGCCGTGCGACAAGTGATTGAAGACGCATTGGGTTAGCGGGGAGAAGCGGTCGACGCGACGGGGTCGGCGTTCGCGTTGCGGCCGTACAAACCCGGCGAAGAGCGACAATCTTTCCGCTGACCCAATACGACAAGATCACATTTCAGGAAAGGTCCTGCTCACCGCCCGCGTGGACGCGGGCTTGGAGCGCAGGTGATACTGTCAAGCTCATAACGCTGAACGAAAACGACGACGGACACGAAGAGCTACTTCGTGTCCGTCGTGGTGTAATAGACTCCTTCGGAAATAACGGCGTAGCCTAGCGCCTTGTGCGCGTTTTCGCACGATTCTGACGCCCACCAGGGGCGATGCTACTATTTCCGATAAACCCTAATCTTGCCGTGAGCTGCGAGCCTAGTACCCCGACCATTTAATTCTGCGGGGTTCGGACGGCAGTGCAACTGCCGTCCGCCGCAGTGCTGGCCGCCCGCCCTTTCTCCCAAAACTGCAAGGAAGGGCGGCGGTCATGCGGCGGGAACTATGCAACTTCAGATTGTTGAAGCACTAGTACCCCGACCACTTAATTCTGCGGGGTTCGGACGGCAGTTGGACTGCCGTCCGCCGCAGTGCTGGCCGCCCGCCCTTTCTCCCAAAACTGCAAGGAAGGGCGGCGGTCATGCGGCGGGAACTATGCAACTTCAAATTGTCGAAGTACTAGTCTTTCAGGACACCCCGGCTAATTGGCAGTCAGCGGGAGCTCGGCCGCATCCCAGGCGTTGACGCCGCCGCCCAGGTTGCGCACGTCTGTATAACCGAGCATCTGCAACGCCATCATCCCAATCGCGCCGCGATGGCCCGACTGGCATGTCACGACAATCGGTGCGGACTTGTCGGGCAGCTGGTTCAGGTTGGTCAGCAGTTGATCGATCGGGATCAGCAACGAGCCTTCGATGTAACCTTGCGCCGTTTCCTCCGACGTGCGGACGTCCACCAGGATCGGCGGGGTTGTGCCGGCGAGCTCCGTGTTGAGGTCAGGCGCTTTCACCGTCAGGAAGCCTGCGGGCAGGCCGGCCAGGAACGCATCCAGATCGCGCAGCCGGATCGCATCGACTTCGGGCGCTGCGCCGGAAGCGCCCGCTTCCGGCAAGCCTGTCTCCACCGGTAAGCTCGCCTTCTTCCACGCGCCCAATCCACCGTTCAGGTTGCGCACATCGCTATAGCCGAGCAACTGCAGCGCCGCCAGCGCCATGCCGCCGCGATGTCCGGAGCCGCAGTAGACCACGATCGGCTGGTCGAGAGCGGGCAGCTTATCCAGGTTCGTCAACACGTCGCGGATTGGGATGTGAACCGCACCCGCAATGTAACCATCATTCTCAACCTCGGCCGCTTCGCGCACGTCCAGCAGGTAGGGCGGATTGTCAGCCAGCAGCGAATTGAGACCGTCGGGCTTGATCGCATAGAACCCCTGGCCCGGCAACGCGGCCGTGTACTCCGTCCACACCACCGGCCAATTGACCCAACCGGCTACCGGCAGACTGGCGGCTTTCCATGCGCCCAGACCGCCGCCCAGGTTGGTCACATCGCTGTAACCCATCAGGCGCAGCGCCATCATGACGATTGCGCCGCGATGCCCGGAGCCGCAGTAGACCACGATCGGCTGATCAGGCTTGGGCAGCGGATTCAGGTTGGCGAAGAACTCGTTGAAGGGCAGGTGCAGCGCGCCTTCGATGTAACCGTCCTTGTTCCACTCGTCGAGTGTGCGGACGTCGATCAAAACCGGCGGCGTGCTGGCCGCCAGCGCTTCGCCGAGTTTGTCCGCCTTGATCGTGTAGAAGCCATCCGGCATGCCGCTCAAGAATTCGTCCAGCGTGGTGAAGAGCGCCTGGTCTTCGATCGCCGGGCTGCCAAGCGTCTTCCCCGCTTCGGGCATAGAGCCGGTGACGACCGGCAGGCTGGCCTTCTTCCACGCCCCCAGGCCGCCGCCCAGGTTGCGCACGTCGCTGTAGCCCAGCAGCTTCAGCGCCGCCAGCGCCAGGCCGCCGCGATGCCCGGAGCCGCAGTAGACGACGATCGGTTCGCCCTGGCCGGGCAGCTGGTCGAGGTTCTTCAGCAGGTCGCGAATGGCAATGTGAACCGCGCCTTCGATGTAGCCGTCACTCTCGATCTCGGACACTTCGCGCACGTCCAGCAGGAAGGGCGGCTTGTCGGCCAGCGCCTCGTTCAACTTGGCCGCCGATATCGTGCCGAAGCTCTTGTCAGCCGGCAAGCCGTCGATGAGTCCCGCGAACAGCCCCTCCACGTCGAGCGGCGCTTCGGGCACGGCAGTCGGCTCGGGCGCTTGGGTGGGCGCGGCCGGAACCTGCGTCGGCGGCGCCGCCGTGGGTGGGGCGGCGGGCGTCGTGCACGCGCCGAGCACCAGGCTGAGAACGATCAGCATCACCAGTGAGAGATGAATCTTCTTGATCATTTTCTTTCCTCCTTACGGAATCGTTTGGAACGAGAACGATAGGCCCGAGAGGTTGTTCCGGCGGTAGTTGCACTGCCGCCGCCTGCCGCAGTGCAACTGCGGCGGAACACGGGCGCGTAAACGTCGCAAGAACTCTCAGCGACCTACTTACGGTTCAGGGATAAGCGCCGGGATTTGATCGACGATGACGTTGCGGTTCGCCTCCAATTCTGCCGGCGCAACTTTATCGGCAGTGAGGAACAGCGCCGGGTTGCCGTGACACGAGTTGCACGTCTCGGTCTGCGGTGTGTTGAGCTGGATGTTGTGCGGCGTCGCGTTCATCCAGGTCGGCAGAGCATTGAAGTTGGACAATAAATTTTCGCCGTAGAACTGGTAGCTGGTCGGCGCGATGGGGACGTGCCGGAGCGGCACAAAGTCGTACGGGCGCTGGTAGCTCTTGATCGGGTTGCGGCCGATGACGAAGGTCGCGTACGTCGCCTGCGTCTCGAAGTAAGGGTTGCCCGTCTTGTCGCTGATCGCCACGTGGCAGCCGTCGCAGCTGGTGTAGGTGATCGAGTGGCATACCTGGCAGGAGAGATCGCCGCCGTGCACCCGATGCTGCTCGATAGCGTCCTGGCCTGTCGTCGCGGCCGCGTGGCACGTTTCGCAGCGCGGGAATTGAACGCCGGCATAACGATGGTTGCCGTTCGGCAGCGGAACGGGTTCCTCGATCTCGGTGTGGCAGCTGTCGCAATTGGCCGGCTGGCCGTGCAGCTCGTGGCCGGTGTGGCAATCGGCGCAGTTCATGCGCCCCTCGCGGAAGTGCACGTCGCCCGGCAGCCCCTCGTGCTTGCCCAGGTACTCGTCGCCGACGCGGCTGCCGTGACAGGCGGTGCAGGTGCGCGTCATGGGCGGCGTCTTCTCATACAGATGCCCGTTCAACAGGCCGCCGCCCACGCCGGCGGGCTGGCTGACGTGACACTCACCGCAGGTGGTGTGGCAACGGGCGCAATGGTTTCCGAACGCTTCGTCTAAAGCAGGGTGATTCTCCGGCACGCTGCGTGTTTCGAGCGCCGTCTTATAACCCTGGAGTGTAGCGTGCAGGCTGTTCGGGAAGACGGCGACGACATCGGGATGGCACGCGCCGCAGGTCGCTTGCGGATCGTCGGTGGGGTTGGCGATCAGGCCCGTATGCGCTGTCTCCTTATCCGGCGACTGTTCTCCGCCGTGACACTCCACGCAGGCGATTCGCCCGTGCAGCGACTGCGGGAACTTCTCGCCGTTGACCAGCACTTTCTCCCATGGCTCCAACGGAGCCACCTCTCCTCCTCAACCCACGCCTTTCGATTCGCTCTCGGCCGGTTCTGCCACCGGCGCGGTGGTGTCGATCAGCTGTTGCTGGTCGGTGTGGCAGGCCAGGCAGTGATCAGGCTCCGCTGGTGCTTCTGGCGTCGTTTCAAGCGACGCGGTGGGGGAGGGGGTAGCCAAGAGCGTGTTGGAAGCGGGCAGCAGGGGGGCAACGGCTGAAGATTGGACGGTTGCCTCGCAACCGGCCGCTGCAAGGAGAGTCAGACCGCCGAAAATTAGCCACTTTCTGATATGCATGCGCGTTCCGCTTTCCTCGTGATCCACGTTGTTACGTTTGTCACTAGCGAGATTATAGGTTTTAGCTGTATGCAATCAAGTGACAAAATAACCTTTTCCTATTGGTTTCGCTTTTTACGAGGGATAAGCACAAACTATCTTGGAATGACGTTACACACTTGAGCCGCTAATAGGTACTGTGACAGAATCTACACAGAGTGGAGACGATCATGCTCGATGCCCACCAGATCAACGTCTTTTTGCTGGCGGCCGAAACGCTGAGCTTCACCTTGGCCGCGCAACGGCTGCACATGACGCAACCCAGCGTCAGCCAGCATATTCACGTGCTCGAACAACATTTCGGCATGCCGCTCTTCATTCGGTCGGGGCGACATTTGCGGCTGACCGATGCCGGCGCGGCGCTGCTGCCGCTGGCGCGCGAGATGGTATCGGTGTCCGTTCACGTCGAGCAAACGATGGGGGCGCTCAAGGGCGACATCCACGGGCAGTTGATGGTGGGGTGCAGCACCACGCCCGGCAAGTACATCCTGCCGCCGTTGCTGGCCGCCTTTCTCCGCCGCCACCCGCAGGCAACCGCCAACTGCAACGTCACTCAGCGACACATGGCGCTCCAGATGCTGCGCGATGGCGCGGTCCACCTGGCTTTATCGAGCGCGCGCGAAGTGTGCAAGGATGTGGAGTTTCGCAAGTTTATGATCGATCCGGTGTTGCTCATCGCCCCGCTCAACCATCCCTGGGCGCGCCGTGAGTGCATCGAGCCGGAGGACCTGCAGCACGCTGATTTCATCTTGCGCGAAGAGACGGCCGGGACTTACTCGGCGGCGCGCGAGGGACTGGCGGAGATCGGGATCGCGATCCAGCAATTGCGCACGGTGTTGACGTTAGGCAACTCCGAAGCGATCGCGCTCGCCGTGGAAGAGGGCATCGGGGTCGGGTTCGTCTCACATTTGGTCGAATCCAAACTGGTGCACGGGCGGGTGGCGCGAGTGCGCGTGCAGGGGTTGACGATGCAGCAGGACATTTACCTGGCGCGTCACACCCGGCGCGCAGCTACGGCCGTCCAATCGGCGTTCTGGGATTTTGTCCACGACCCGGCGAATGAGTTCGTGCGCCGGGTGAATGCAAATGGATTCAAACTCGCCTTCGAGTTTCCATCGTCAAAAAAAGCAGGGTAGCCTCCCGCTTCTGTGTTGCTGCGAGTGCGCCGGCCAGTATCACCGCCGACTGCGAAGCGCGCTGAGGCCGCAGGGGAATTTTGTCTCTTCCGACTTTGATGAGATTAAAGGCAGGCCGATGACGAACACCACATTCCCTTTTCGCGTTCGATGGTTCGCACTACTGATCGGCATCGTGGGTCTGATCGGTTTTTCCTATCAGATCGATTCTGCACGCGCTGCGCCGGTCTTCCAGGAGCCGACGCCGACGCCGGTTGAACCGGTGAAGCCGTGCGCGGAGTGCCACCTCGACGTGGCCGATTCCTGGTCACGCAGCCCGCACGCGCACGCCTTCGACGACCCGGTGTTCCAGGAGTGGTGGCAGGGGCGCGGCCAACCCGGCGATTGTCTGCTGTGCCACACCACCAGCTATCAGGAAACGACCGGCGCGTACCTGGCCGAAGGGGTCAGCTGCGAAGGGTGCCACGGCCCAGCGAAAGCCGATCACCCGCCGTCGATTATTCCGGTGAAGGCGGATACCGAGTACTGCGGCGGCTGCCACACGACGACGTTGAGTGAGTGGCGTTTGACCGGGCACGCGCTGACGGATGTTGGGTGCATGGACTGCCATGATCCGCACAGCCAGAAGTCGCTGTTCGAGGTAAGCGACGATATGTGCCTCAATTGCCACGAAGAGGACATGGGCGCGTATCTGGAAGACCTGCACATCCAGAAAGGTATCGGGTGTGTGGGCTGCCACGCGCTGGTGATTCCGCCGGAGACGACGCCGGAGGACGGCATCGTGCCGACCGGCCACACTTTCACGATCTCGCCCGCGACCTGCGTGGCGTGCCACACCGATACGCTGCACGCCGGCTTCGCGCTGCCGGGTTACGAGAACGGCGCGCAAGAAGTTGCCGAGGGCGAAGCCACGCCGGCTCCGGAAGGCGAACAGCCAACGCCCGCGCCGGCCCCCGAGAGTGCGCTCTCGCCCGAGCAGCAAGTGCAGGCGCTGGAAACGGCGCTGGCAAGCCAGGGCATGACGGTATTGTTCCAGGGCGGCGTGATTGGATTGGCGTTGGGCGCGAGCACGGCATGGTTCATCGCCCGCAACATTCGCCAGCGGCAGAGCGAGGAGCAGCGCGATGAAGAAGCGGAGTGACACACCGCCCATCCTCAGCCGGCGCGACCTGTTGAAGATTGCCGGGGCGACCGGCGCGGCGGCTGTGCTGACGCAGGTGGTGACGACCGGGCCGCTGTCGGTCGAGGCCGTGCGCGGCATCGGGGCCGAGACGCACGCAGAGAATGGTTCGGGTGTCTCTCATCAGTGGCGCATGGTGATCGACCTGTCGAAGTGCATCGGCTGCAAGTATTGCCTGTGGGCGTGCCAGGCGGTGAACGACGTGCCCGACGACGCGATGCGCTGGAATGTCGGTTTCCCGGAGCGAACCGAGAACGGCGACGATTTCTACATGACCCGACCCTGCCTGCACTGCCAGGAAGCGCCGTGCGTCAAGGTCTGTCCCGTGGGCGCGACATGGGTGCGCGCCGATGGGATCGTCGCGATGGATTACGATCGCTGCATCGGCTGCCGCTACTGTGAGGTAGCCTGCCCCTACGATGCGCGCCGCTTCAACTGGCGCGTGTCGCAAGCAGAGAACCCGCATCAACCGACGTGGGGCGCGGCTGAAGTGGAACGTCGCCCGCGCGGCGTCGTGGAGAAGTGCACCTTCTGCGTCCATCGGATCGATCGAGGCCTGGCGCAGGGATTGACGCCGGGCGTCGATCGCGAAGCAACGCCGGCCTGCGTCAACGTCTGCCCGGTCGGCGCGCGCATCTTTGGTGACGCGCTCGACGCGGAAAGCCCGGTCTCGAAATATCTGGCCGAACATTCCACCTTCCGGCTGCGCGAAGATTTCGGCGCCGAGCCGAAAGTCCACTACGTCCGTCCTGAAGAGGGAGCCTGAGATGAGCACCCTGCGCATCGCTCTCCGACAGCGTATCGGCCGTCCCCTCACCGCCTGGCTGATCGCGTTGGGGACGCTGCTGGTAGTCGGCGCGGTAGGCGGACTCCAGGTGCTGCTGCACGGCCTGCAAGTCACCGGCCTCAACGATCGCGTGCCCTGGGGCCTGTGGATCACGCATGACCTGTCGGCGATCGGGCTGGGCGCCGGCGCGTTCACCTTCTCGGCGGCGGTGTACCTCTTCCGCATCAAGCGTTTGGAACCGCTCGCCCGGCCGGCTGTGTTCGTCGGGTTCCTCGGTTACTCCTCGGCGATGCTGGCGTTGTTCCTGGACATCGGTCGCCCCGATCGCTTCTGGCACCCGCTGGTATTCTGGAATGTGCACTCGGTGCTGTGGGAGATCACGTGGTGCGTCATCCTGTACTCGACGGTGCTGGCGCTGGAAATGCTGCCGGTGCTGTTCGAGAGCCGCTGGTTCGATCGCTGGCCTCGACTGCGCCGCGCCGGTCACAACCTGCACCGGCTGACGCCGATCCTGGCGGTGGTGGGCATGGGGCTTTCGCTGTTGCATCAGTCTTCGTTAGGTGCGACGTATGGTGTGCTCAGCGGGCGCGCCATTTGGTTCAAGCCGTCGCTGCCGATCATGTTCATCCTCTCGGCGGTGGCGGGAGGCGTCTCGCTGACGCTCCTGGCGACGCTGCTCACCGGCAAGCTGCGGCAGCGCCCGCTGGTCTCCAATGAGGTGCAGCGGGAAGTCGCGCGCTATATTGGCTTCGCGCTGCTGGCATATCTTTACATCAAACTGTGGGATTGGGCGGCGACCTCGTACTATAGTCACGCGCCGGGCACGGCCGATGCGCTCGCGCGTTTGAACGCGGTCACGCCGTACACCGCCACTTTCTGGTGGCTGGAGATCGTACTGTGCGGTTTGGTCCCGGCCGTGATCCTGCTGTATCGGCCGTTGCGCCACAACGATCGCGCGGTGATGCTGGCGCTGGGCGCGATTGTGTTCGGCGTCGTCGTCAATCGCTGGAATGTGACGCTGTCGGGTCTGGTCGCGCCGCCCGATTGGTCGCCGGGTGTGCTCGGCGGCGTGGTCGCCGCGGCGTACGCGCCGACCTGGGTCGAGGTTGCCGTATCGCTGGGCATACTGGCGTACGCGCTGTTGGCGTTTACGCTGGGGGCCAGATATCTGCCGATCTATCGCCACGCCACAACCGACGATTGAGCCGATCGTCGATCGTTCAGACAAATCATTGACCCCGAAGAGTCAATGCTCACTAGGGATTTCCCTATGAAGGAACAGGGGAGTTTCCCTAGTTTTTCTTGGAGCATCGAAAACGTATAATCAAGAGTGCTAAAAGTCTAGTGATCAGTCAACTTGAAAGTGATGGGTAGTCTAGGGCCTTGTGCCCGTCCAACGCCCACAACCCCACAAGGGGGCGCAAGCAGGGGGCTAGGCTACGCCCCATCCATTTCAGAGGGACTGACCACTAGACCGGGCAACTTGCTGTATCCAGGCGACGAGAATGATCGAGGGAGACTTCACAGCCGGCGAGTCTCCCTCGTTTATTTGCCAGACGAAGAATAGTTGGATAACACGGAGGAGGTAATCACGCATGAGATTCTCACGAGTATTGTTGGTAGCGATTGTTCTGACGATCTCAGCCTGTGGGCCAACCGGGGCGGCAACGACCCCGACCCTGATGCCGACCCAACCGCCGAGCAATCCGCAACCACCCGGCGATACGAATAGCCTGGCCAACACACACTGGATGCTGGAATCCTTCGGCGCACTCGGCGCCGAAACGCCGGTTGTTGAGGGAAGCTCGGTCACTTTAGAGTTCGGGGCCGATGGTCAGGCCGGCGGGTCGGGCGGTTGCAACTCCTATGGAGGCCCCTACCAGGTGCAGGGCGACACGCTGACCTTCGGCGAGATCACGAGCACACTGCGGGCTTGCGAGGACGAGAGCATCATGCAGCAAGAGGCGGAATACTTTGAAGCCTTGAGATCGGCCAGCACGTTCGAGCTGACTGGCGGCAACTTGACGATCTTCTATGGCGACGGGCAGGCGCTCAACTGCATCAGCAGCTGAAGCCCCAGGCAACTATAGCCGTTAAGATTTGCTTTTGGAAAACGGCGCTCCAGACTTCCGAAGTCTCCGAGACCTCGGAAGTCTGAATTCCGATTCGTTTTCTTAACGGCTATATCTACTGTCCGATCGACAGGCTTGTTACATACAGAGGCGGGCACGAGGCCCTATGCTACGGCCCCTTGAGATATTGATCGAAGAACGCGATGGTGCGCTGCATCGCCAGGCCAAAACTGGCGGCGATGTTGTGATCGTCGCCTGCGTAGGTGTACAGCTCGACCGTCTTGCCGGCGGCCAGAACTTGCTGATACAAGGTTTCTGAGAACTCCAACGGCACGCTGGTATCCGCGGCGCCGTGATGCAGTTGAAGCGGCCCGGAGAGATCGCTGAGATAGGCGTTGGCAGAAATGGAAGCCCAGAATTCGGGATTCTCCTCCGGCGAGCCATAGGCGGCGAGCAGCTCGTTGCGCCAACGCCGGCCGGCCGAAGGCGTTGCGGTTGTCGTCGGCCCAGGCGTCGGCGTCCGTCGCCAGCGGCTGAACATATCGGGATACGATCCCACCACGCCGGCCCAGATCACGCCGACCTTGACATCGCCGTTGATCACCATCGAGCGCAATGTGATGTAGCCGCCCATCGAATGGCCCCACATGCCAATCCGATTCGGATCGGCGTCGGGAAACTGCTTCATCGCGGCGACGGCATTGAGCACGTCGATGGTGTAAGCCGGCGAACCGTATGCGCCGCGCGCCTCGCCTTCCGAACTGCCGTGACCGCGATAGTCCGATCGAAACACGATGTAGCCGCTGCGCGCCAGCCAATCCACATACGCGATATAGCGCTCGGTCGTGCGATATTGAGCCGGCGGGATGAAGCCGTGATTGAAGATAATCACCGGCCAGCCCGTGGCGGGCTTTGCGCCGTTGGGGACGGTCAAGAGCGCGTAAATGGTAAAGCCTTCGGACTCATACGCTGCGAGGTAGCGACTGTAATTGCTCCCCGGCGTCAATGTTTCCACGATCGCGATCTCGCTGCCGGGATAGGTGAGCTCGCGCATCGCGGCAATGGTGAGCGGGTGCAGCGTGGGCGTCGGGGTTGCCGATGGCGTGGCCGTGGGTGTATCGGTCGGCGCGGGCGTGTCCGTCGGCGCCGGGAGAGCCGTGGACTGCGCGATGGGCAACACGGCGGCCGTCGGCGGGGCCGTTGGCGGAGGCGGCGCGGCGCACGCCGCGCTCAGCATGGCGAGCACCGCCAGCAGGCTCACGCGAAGCATAGTCACTCCTCCAGTCACTTGTCCGGGATGATTTCCACGCGGTTGCCGGTGAGTTCGATAAAGACCACGGCCGAGTTGTTCTCGTCATCCGACTCGCGCAGCTGGTTAGCGGGATCGACGGTCGAGCGCAGCGCGTACGTCCCGTCAGCTAGCGCCGTGATATCGACGATCTGCCCCTGCGTATCGAAGGCATAGGTGTCGGTCCAGCCGACCGAGATGCCCTGCACTTGCCGGTTGCACTGCCGATAAACCGCTCGCGGGGCGGCGTCGGGCAGGTCGGAGCGCGCGTCATCGCGGAGGCAATAGCTGAGCTTGTCGGTGAAGGCCACCACCGCGTCGAGCTCACCGTCCGGCGCGAGCGACCATACCTCGAATAGCGCGAAGTTCTCCAGGTGCCAGTGATTGTGCCCGGGGTGGAAGATGAACTCGCCGGCGGCGTGTTCCTCCAGCGAGCCATCCACTTTGTAAATGTGCTGTGTGGCGGCGGTCTTGCCCGAGGCCTCGTTGAACACGCCCTCCACTTCGAGCGCGCCCGCGCCGCTATTCAGGAGCGAGTTGCTGAACCTCAGCAGCTTGCGATCGGATTGACGCGCGATCACGAGATCGAACGGCGGCAAGGTCTCCAGATCGGGCAGCAGGAGGTTAGGGTCGGGGCGGGGCGTCGCCGAAGGGGTAATCGTCGGCGTGGCCGGCGCCGGCGACGGCGTCGCGCTGCCCACTCGGGCCGTCGATCGCGCAGCTGTGGCGGCGCCAGTGGCCGAGGACGCTCCTGGGCCGCGCACAGCGCACCCGGCGGCAAGTAACCCGATCGACGCCAACGCAATCAGCCTGTGCATGAAGTTTTCTCTCTAAAGGCTTTCAGAGCCTGTTTTGGAAAATACTCTCCAACCGCGTCCTCGCGGCTGCGAAGCGCGCCCGCGAGGACGCGGGCTTCGAGCAATCTCAAAACACTTTCTCAGAATCGGTGCTGCGGCGGCGTCAAGCGCGTTCCACCACGAAGTCGAACGCGGCCACCCGGCCCTCCTCCGCTTCCTGAACCGACATCAGCAACGCCGGGTTGAAGATGGAATCGGTATCGTTGTCCGGTTCGCCAGGGAAATAGAGCTGGGTCGTGAGGATTGGCCCGTTGGGCGCTTGCACCTTGACGTGAAAGTGCCGCGTGCGGCCGGGGTAGAGGCCCGGCACGATGGTCTCGAGCGTGTAACGCCCGCTGGCGTCGGTAAACTGGTGGCCGCGCAGCCGGTAGCCGACGTTGTCGTAGACCCCGCCGTCGTCGGCGTGCCAGAAGTCTACCAGCGCGCCCGGAACGGGCTGGCAGTCCGTCGCGAGGAGATACCCGCTGACGACGATGCGCGTGCCGGTGATGCCGGGTTCGAGCAGCGAAGCGCGCTGCGGCGAGTCGGGTGTAAAGAAAGGGCCTTCGGTCTGCGGCAGGGTGACGTCGTCCGCGTCGCCGCAGGCCGGGGTCGGCAGCAGCGCCTGCGCCTGAGTCGGTAGCGGTTGGAGCGGCGTCGGCTCCGTGACGACCGGCTGGTTTGGCGTGGGTGACGCCTGGGGCGGCGCGCTGGTGGGTTGCGCCTGCGCGGGCGTTCCCGGTGTTGGGGCGCTGGCCGGCGGCCCGCCGCACGCCGCGATCAGAAACGGGGCCGGCATCGCCAGCGCCGCCCGCAGGAACCGGCGGCGTGTCAATGCGAGGTGATTACGCTTGCGCATCGTTCTCGCTCCTCAGCCTTCCACGGGCATGGCGACAAAGTCGAAGAACAGCTTCACCAGGTCTTCCGTCTCCAGGATCGGCAGCCGAATGGGGCCAACCCCGAAGTCCGACATAGTGATCTCGGTCGATGCGGAACCGACCAGCCGGGTATCTTCCATCGTCATGGTGATATTCCACGTGACCGGGCGCGTAGTTTCCTTGACGGTCAAATCACCGCTGATGCTGAACGTCACCTGATCGCCCACGGCGACCTGGGCGGGCAGACCTTCGATCGCGCGGGTCACGAAATGGGCCTGTGGGTAACGCGATGACTCCAGGCCGGTGCGGCGAATGAAATTATCGCGCCGGTTTTCGTCGGAAGTGAATTGGCTGACGTCGATCACGATCTCGCCCAGCTGGCTGTTCGACGGCTGGGTGAAATCGACCAGCACATCGCCGGCGATGCCCTGGGTGCGACCAACGGCCAGGTTGAAGCGATTGTTCTGGTTGAAGAGCGTCTCCCCGACTTCGTACCGCACTTCCGATTGCGCCGCGTCGATGCGATAGAGCTGCATCCCGGCTGTGTTCGCTTGAGCCGGGTCTTGCGTCGAATCGCCAGCGGCGTCGGGTTGAGTTTGCGTCGGGATCGCGAGCGTCGGCGCAACGGGTGCATTCGAGCTGACGGGGGCCGGCGCGAAGAGCGTCTGATCGAGGACGAAGAGCACGCCCGCGCCCAACACCGCCAGCGCCAATACGCCAATGATAACACGCTTGAACGTCATTCGGTATCGTCTCCATCGGTTTTCTGCAAAGATAAGCTCAGGACTTACGCAGTTGCATGTTGCTGCCGCAGTTGTACTGCGGCAGATGAGGCGGCGGCAGTGCAACTGCCGCGCCAACTGCGTAGTTTTCTGCAAAGATAAGCTGACCGGCTCATCATCGACGATGTGCTTAAACGCTTACTGAACGAAGGCTGAGAACAAGATAAGAGCTGCCATACATAATCCTGCGTAACCTGTAAGCGCGATAGACCTCGGAGGTCTGAGGCAAGCTCTCAGCGAATTCTTAACTTTCGCTCAGATAATGCTTACGCGCAGCCGCTACACTGGTACTCTACCACATGCAAAATGATGGGCTGTAGTGTAGCCCCTCGTGGGCGTTAGGGCGGTACCCGGCGCGCACAACCCCGCAAGGGGGCGCAGGCAGGGCGCTAGGCTACGCCCGTCAAACCACCGTGGCGGAGGTCACTAACGTCGTACAATTATCCGATAGAATTGCGTAGACAAAGCCTGGGAGGAAGGAGATATCACGATGACGGACTTCAAGGGTTACCTACTGGACGAGTTTGTCGAAGATTATCAGGAAGGGCATCTATCGCGGCGCGAGGCGCTCAAGTTGATCGCCGGCCTCACCGGCAGCCTGGCCCTGGCGAACACGATCCTGGCCGCGTGTGCGCCGTCGCCTGCGGCGACTTCGACCGCAACGCCGGCATCGGCCAGCCAGGCGACCGATGCGCCGACGCCGCTCCCGGCGCAACCGACCGCGACTGCCGAGCAACCGGCGGAAACGCCCGGCGCGGCAGCCACCCAACCGGCGAGCGGCGAAATTGAAGCGAGCGACGTGGAGTTCCCTGGCGAGGATGTGACACTCCTCGGCTATCTGGCGCGGCCTATCGGTGATGGGCCATTCCCTAGCATTCTTGTCTGCCACGAAAATCGCGGCCTGACCGAGCACATCAAAGATGTGACGCGCCGCGCGGCGCAGGCCGGGTACGTCGGCCTGGCGGTTGATCTGCTCTCACGCGAGGGCGGTAGCGCGGCGCTCGACGAGTCGCAGGTTCCGGGCATCCTGGGCAATGCGCCGCCCGAGCAGTTCGTTCAGGACTTCATCAGCGGCTGGCGCTGGCTGCAAAGCCAGCCGTATGTGCAAGCCGATCAAGTAGGCATGGTGGGCTTCTGCTTCGGCGGCGGGGTGACCTGGCGCGTCGCGATCGGCCTGCCGGAACTGCGCGCGGCCGTCCCATTCTATGGCCCGCATCCGTCGGTCGACGAAGTGCCCGACATTCAGGCCGCCGTGCTGGCGATTTACGGCGAGCTTGACACACGTATCAATCAGGGCATCCCGGCGATCGAGGCCGCGATGCAAGCGAACAACCAGGTGTACGAAAAGGTGATCTATCCCAACGCCGATCACGCCTTCCACAACGACACCGGCTCGCGTTATAATGCTGAAGCCGCGCAAGACGCCTGGGCCAGGACGCTCGCCTGGTTCGAGCAATACGTGAAGACGTCGTAAGAATGCATCGGGATCGCCATGCCCATGATACTGATCGTCGATGACGATCGCAAGATCACCGACATGCTGCGCCGCACGCTGGTCTACGAAGGCTATCGCGTGGCGACGGCGGCGGACGGGAGCGAGGCGCTGGCCAAAGCGCAGACCGAGCGGCCGGACCTCGTCGTCCTCGACTGGCTGATGCCCGGCCTGGACGGACTCGAAGTCGCCAAACACCTGCGCGCCGCCGGCGACCTGGCGATCCTGATGCTCACCGCCCGTGACGCCATTGAGTACCGCGTCGAAGGGCTGAACAGCGGCGCAGACGATTATCTCGTCAAGCCGTTTGCGCCGGAGGAGCTGCTGGCGCGGGTGCGAGCCTTGCTGCGCCGGACGGAGACCACGAGCAAGGAGAAACCGCTCACCTACGCCGACTTGTATCTCGATCCGCTGACGCGCGATACGCGGCGCGGCGCGCGCTCGTTCAATCTCACGCCCAAGGAGTTCGACTTGCTGTGTTACCTGATGCGCCACCCGCGCCAGGTGCTGACGCGCGATCGGTTGCTGCAAGACGTGTGGGGTTACGACTTCGGCGGCAATGCCAACATCCTCGAAGTGTACATCGGCTACCTGCGCACGAAGACGGAAGCGGGCGGCGAGCTGCGTCTGCTCCACACCGTGCGCGGGGTGGGCTATGTGCTGCGCGAGGAATAGGGCT
This sequence comes from Anaerolineae bacterium, assembly GCA_035292585.1. Taxonomy (GTDB): domain Bacteria; phylum Chloroflexota; class Anaerolineae; order Fen-1058; family Fen-1058; genus DASSFZ01. The sequence continues at coordinate 25,838 of DATDPU010000089.1, forward strand.
GAAATGGAGAATGAAGAATTTAGAATGTAGAAAACTAGCTACGCAACAGTCAGAGCTTGCGACGCAACAGGCTGAAATGGAGAATGAAGAATTTAGAATGTAGAAAACTGCGCCGCATGTGATTGGTTCTTAATTCTGCATTCCGCATTCTGCATTCTGCATTCTCCATTCTCCATTCTGTATTGGCTTCTATGTCCATTCGGTTGCGCTTGACTCTGCTCTATATCTTGATCCTGGCCCTGGCGCTGATCGGCCTCAGCCTCGCGCTGTACGTGACCGTCTCGCAGGTTACGCTCCGCGCGATCGAGGACACGTTAGCCGGCGAAGCGCAGCGCCTGGTCAGTTCGAGAGAGTTTAGCCTCGATCAGATCGATTATCGGGCCAAGAAGTTCGCCGCGCCGGAGACGTATATCCAGACGATCCGGCTCGACGGCAGCGTCGCCGATCGCACGCCGAATCTCGAAGGTTTCGTGTTGCCGCTCAGCCAGGCGGGGTTGCAGGCGTGCCAGGGCGGGCGGCCGTGGACGGAAGTGATCTCTACCGCGGAGGGACGGCTGTTGGTCTACAGCGTGCCGGTCGCCAACTACGGCCGGCCGGCCGCCGGCATCGTGCAGTTGGCGCGCTCGCTCACCGAGCAGGATCAGTCGCTCGCCACGCTGCGCAACATCCTGTTTGCCGGCAGCGCCGTGGTGACGCTCGCGGTGTTCGGCGTGGCCTGGGCGATGTCCGGCGCGGCGCTGCGCCCGATCCAGCGCATCACCGAGACGGCGCAGGCGATCGGCGCGGAGCGCGACTTCACGCGGCGCGTCGATTACACCGGCCCGCCGGACGAGATTGGCCGGCTGTCTACGACGTTCAACGAAATGTTGACCGAGCTGCAGACGGCGTATCGGCAGGCCGAGCAGGCGCTCCAGGCCCAACGCCGGCTCGTGGCGGATGCCTCGCACGAGCTGCGCACGCCGCTCACCACCATCCGGGGCAACCTGGGCTTGCTGCGCCGTGCGCCGCCCATCGAGCCGGAGGATCGCGAGGCCGTGATCGCGGATATGATCGATGAGACCGATCGCCTGATCCGGCTCGCCAACGATCTGCTGGCGCTGGCCCGCGCCGATGCCGGGCGCCCGCTGCGCCGCGAGCCGGTGCCGATCCAGCCGCTCATCGACGACGTGTGCCGGCAGGCCAAACTGCTCGGCCCGGGGCGGACGATTGAATGTGAGAACACGCTGGATATCCGCGCCGCCGGCGATCGGGACGCGATCAAGCAGGTGCTGCTCATCCTGATCGACAACGCGCTGAAGTATACGCCGCCCGGCGGGACGCTCGCGCTTGCAACGGCGTGGACGGGTGAGCAGGTGGCTCTCAGCGTGCGAGACACGGGGCCGGGCATCGCGCCCGCCGCGCTGCCGCACATCTTCGAGCGTTTTTATCGGTCCGATACGGCACGCACGGGCGGGGGTGCAGGGCTGGGTTTGGCGATCGCGAAAGAGCTGATCGAAGCGCAGCGCGGCGCGATCCGCGTCGAGAGCCGGGTAGGGCAGGGGAGTGTGTTCACGGTGACGCTGCCCGGCGTCGATCCGGCCGCCGGGGTTTAAGCTGGGCGGCTCCACAGAGTCTAAGTACCATCCAACAAATTCTGCGGGATACTTTGGTGCTCTTGGCCCGCGTCCCCGCGGGCCGTCCGCTGCAGTTGCACTGCGGCGAGGAACTAGCTGGCTGGCTTGAGCCACACGGTGAAGGCGGCGCCCTGCCCCGGCTGGCTATCGACGGTGATGCGCCCCTCCATTTTGTCCACGATGCTCTTGCAGATCGCCAGGCCCAGGCCGGTGCCCGGTACGCCGGAACTGATACTGGCCGCGCCTCGATAGAAACGCTCGAAGAGATGCGGAACCTCTTCTGCCGAGACGCCGAAACCGGTATCCTGCACCGTGAAGGTGATCCACTCGCGCGCGGCATGACGCCGGACCGAAGTGATCAGGGTGATCGCGCCGCCGGACGGCGTGTAATTCATCGCGTTTCCCATCAGATTGGATACGACCTGCGTGATCATCGTGGTGTTGACCAGCGCGCGGGGCAGCTCCGGATCGAGTTGCGCGTCCAGGAGCAGGCCGCGATCGGCGGCCAGGCTGGTGCGGTCGGAAACCAGCTGCGCGATCAACGGATTCAAGTCGGCCGTGACGAGGGTCATCGGGATCGCTCCCAGATCGAGGCGCGACAGACTGAGCAAGTCTTCGATCAGGTGTTCCAGGCGTCCCGTCTCGCGGTGCAGTGTCAGCAGGTACTGAGCGCGTTTATCGGGCTTGCCGTGCTCCAGCAAGTTCAGATACAGTTTGATGTTCGCCAGCGGGGTGCGCAACTCGTGGCTGACGTTGGAAACGAATTGATCTTTGAGGCGATCGACTTCCTTCTGGTGTGTGATATCGTGTTGAATGCCGACGTAGCCCACGATCTGACCATGACCGTCGCTTAACGGCGCCACGCTGATGGCCGCGTTGTACTGCGTTCCATCTTTGCGCCGGTTGACGACCTCGCCCTGCCACGCCTGTCCCTGCTTGATCGCACCCCATAGCTGCTCGAAGACCGTGTGCGGCGTCTGGCCGCTGCCCCACAGGCGCGGATTCCGATCGATGACCTCCGCCGCCGTATAGCCCGTGAGCTGCTCCATGGCCGGGTTGATATACTGAATCGTCCCTTGGGGATCGGTGAAGACGACGCCCTCGGCGGCGGCGTCGAGAATGGCCTGGATGCGCCGGCGCTCGCGCGTGAGCTCGGCGGTGCGTTCGGCGACGCGCACTTCCAATGCTTCGGCATGGTGGCTGATCTGGTTGTACAGCTGGGTGTTCTCGATGGCGATCGCCGCCTGATCGGCGAAGGCTTGCAAGCGCCCGGCGTGGGCCGGTGTGAAGAAGCCGGGCATCGTGCTATCGAGGTTGAGGAAACCGACTACCTTTCCCTTTATGGCGATGGGCGCACCCACGTACGATCGGATCCAGGTCACTTCGGGCCAGCGCAGCCAATCGGGATGGGCCTGGGTGTCGGCAATGACGAGCGTCCCGCCCGTTTCCATCATATAGGTCAGGCTGGGCGTCCGGGTCAACGGCAGCTGTACCGATAGAATCCATTCGTTGGTTCCACGTTCGGCGTAGCCATGCGCGCGGGCAATGCGCGCCGTATCCGACTCGATCAACATGATGTTGGCGGCGTCGTGCGGCACCACCTGCCCGATGTTCGTCAGGATGCGGTCGAGGACCTCGTCGAAATGCAGGGTGCCGTTCAGCGCCGCGGCGGTATCCCGGAGGGCTTCGGCCAGCGCGCGATGCGCGCGCTCGGCTTCAAACAGCCGGGCATTCTGAATGGCGATGGCGGCCGTATTGGCGACGAGCGACAGCAGTTCGGCATCTTCCGGCCGGAAGCGCTTGGGTGTGTACGATTGAACCTGCACCACGCCAATCACTTCACCGATCGCCAGCATTGGGACATACAGCGCGGATCGGGTCACCTCCGCGAACTCAGCGCCGACGAGAACCTTGATGCGCGCCCCCTGCATCTGCGCCGCTAAGTCATTCACGATGAGCGATTCACGACTGTGGATCACGCGGCTCTGGGTCCCTCGCCCCGGCGCGCCTAAGGGGATCGGCGGCAGGTCGCTCACATTGACCGGCTGGCCGTCTTGTCTGCCGTAAGCGCAGACAATCAACTGCTGCGCCCCATCGAACAGTGAAATGAACACGGCCGCGCTTTCTCGGATCAGCTGGCAGGTCGCGGCGTACAGGCGCTCGTAAATCTCGGACAGATCGAGCGTTTCAGCCAGCGCCCGGCCTAACGCGTTGACGGCCTCCAGCTGCTTGGCGCGGTGGAGTGTTTGCTCGTGCAAGCCCGCGCGATGAATCGCCGTCGCGGCCATATCCGCGATGGTCTCCAGAAGACGGACCTCGGCGGGGGTGAACGCCTTCCGGCGGATCGCCCACAACACCCCCATGGTGTGCTGCTCGGCCATCAAGGGCGCGCACGCCGCCGCATAGCTCTCGTCAAAATCCGGCCATAGGAGCGCCGGCACGCGCCTCAAATCTGCGGCCACGAATGTCTCACCCGAGGCGATTACCTGCCCGCTCACGCCCGCGTCCGGCGCGAGACGTGTGCCGGTCACGCGGGCCATCAGCCCAACCGCCAGTTCCACCACCATCTCGCCCGTGGCGGGATCGCCCAGGGCGAACGCCGTGCCCTGCGTGTCGACTAGCGGGGGTAAGACGTCGAGGACGATCGGGAGTATCTCCGCCCGAGTCGAGGCGGAGCGCAGGGCAGCGCTGACCGTGGCGATCGCCTGCAATTCACGCTCGCGCTGCTGGCGTTCGGTGACATCGCGGGCGATGCCTTCAATTGCCTGAACCTGGCCCGCCTCAGCATAAATGAGCCGGTTGTGTACCTCCGCCCACACGACGCTTCCATCCTTACGGATTACGCGCAGGGTGATGGGTCGGTCCAGGGTGGTTGCCTCCTGCTCGAGTAATTCGAGAATCGGCTGATCGTCGGGATAGATGAGCTTGTACCCGAGGTCAGGATTGGCATAGAGTTCTTCCGGCGTGTAACCGATCAGCGTCGTCGCCGCCGGACTGATGTACTCGAAGCCGGACGTGGGCCACAAGCGGTAACGGTAGATCAGATGCCGGGCATTCTCAGTCAGCAGCCGCAGGCGCTCTTCGTTTTGGCGCAAAGTATCCTCGGCCTGCTTCCGGCCGGAGGCGTCCCGGAGGATGGCTTGCAACCGGCCGTCGTCGAGCCGCCGGGCGCTGATTTCCGTGGGCAGGCGCCGGCCATCTTTGCCGCGCAGGGACTGCTCGAACACCCGCGTGTCGCCCGAGCGCAGTTCGTTCAAGCGCAACAGCGCATCAGCCTGGCTCTCGGCCGCGACGAGATCGCGCAAGTTCAAGCGCAATATCTCGTCGCGGCCATATCCCAGCAGCGTGCAGCCTGCCTGATTGGCGTCAAGGCAGTCGCCGTGTGAATCGATCACGAGGATGCCGTCGGCGGCCTGCTCGATCAGCTGTCGATATTGCTCTCGGCTCTCTTCGAGCGAGCGCGCCATGCGTTGGAACGCCCTCGTGTTGCGGCTGATCAGCCCGTACAACATGCTGGCGGTGATGAGCACGAAGAACAGGCCCTTGACCGCTTGGAGCGCGTTCGTGACGACCAGGCTCCCCGTTAACAGCGATAGAAGCTGATCGGAGACCAGGATCCACAGTCCGCCGACGAACAGGTACAGGGCAACGATTCTAAGTGGAAACGCTTTATTCGTGGTTGAGTAAGGTGGGTGGCTGGGTCTATTCATCTCGAATCACTGCGCACAATCTTATAGGCGAGTGGGTTAGAAGTCAACCGTTCTCAAATTATCTCAATCGATTTGAGCGGACACCGTGGGTGCTCAGTGCGCACTGTACTTGTGCCAGGCGCTGGGTATCGACAGCCTGGGCCTGGTTGCCGATCGGCGTCCCTATTCGAGCGGGGCGCAAGCCTGGTGGTCGATCCGTGAATTGGCCGCCAACGCCGCCGCCTGGCTCGACGTCAACCTCATTCGTCCAACGCCGGTGCTGGGCGAGAAAATCCCGATACGGGGAGCGGAGTAGCTTCCTTCGAAGATAACGCCGCGCAACTTTTGCGCGGCGTTTGTTTGTGCTCGATTCCTAGTTCCCGCCGCAGTTGCACTGCGGCGGCTGGCACTGCCATCCGAACCGAACCACACAATTAAATGGTCAAAGTACTAGCGTGTCGTCCGCCTGCGCGCGACCAGGCGGCCGAGCGCCAGGCAGCCCATTCCCAGGCTCAAGGCTGCAAGCAGCGCCAGGTGATTGCCCGTCGCGTTGGCGTTGTCGCCGGATATTGGCAATAGCACTGTCGTGGGAGTGGCGGTAGCTTGCGCTTGAGCCGGTACGCTGGTCGAGCCGGGTGGAGAACCCGGCAGTGACGTGGCGGCTGATGTAGGCGTGCCCCGCGGCGGCGCGCCTGAGGTGGGCGTCGAGCGCACTGGCGTAAGATTGGAAGTAGGAGTAGCCAACGGGGTCGGCGTGTTGCGCGCGGGCGTCAGTTCTTGCGTGGGAGCGCCGTTCGGCGTCGGCGTATCGCGCGGCGGCGGCGTCGACTGCGCCAGAGCGATCCGCACTCCCGGATCGAAACCGCCTGCCACGGCGATCAGCCCGCCGATCAGCAGCAGTGCGAACCAAGCGATGGGTCTAGGTACTGTGGCGCGCACGATGCTCTCCTCCCGCTCAACCTCGGTTGTCGCGTCTGGTGCTTCTCAGGCTGAGAGCGAACAGTAGGCCGGCCCCACCGATCAACACCAGCACAGTCGCCCCGGCCTGATTTTGCGCCGGGCCACCCGAAACCGGCATCATTACCGGTGTCGAGAGCGGTGTGGCGGCGGGAGTCGCAGCCACAGGCGCGTTGGTGGGACCGGGCGTCGCCTCGACCGGGCCTGGCGTCGGCGTGAACCGTGGGCCGGGCGGAATCGTGCGCGAGGGCGGCGGCGGTGGAGGCGTAGGCGTACCCTGAGCCTGTACTGCCGGCGCAAGCACCAGGCTTACGATCGCCAGTATCAGGAAACCCATCAGGATCAACCTGGCTATGTGTGTGCGTGTCTTCATACTCTATCCCCCTCTGTAGCGCTGATTATAGCACGTGGTTCGACCAGACCAGGAGCAGATGCCATCCACATTGGATAGCATCTGCTCGGTTGGTTCCAGGCGATCATCTCGCGGTTTTCGCTCATGTGTCGAACACGTGCGCCGTAGCGTAGGGCCGCGTGCCCGTTGCATGCCCACCAGGGCTAAGTTGCACGCCCACCAGGGGCTAAGTTGCACGCCCACAAGGGGCTAAGCTACTGTCCATGCACCGGTTCTGAAAATGCGCCTCGGTGTTCAGTCCGGCGCTTGCCGCAGCGGGAGCTCGGAAGGTGTCTGCACGATCGTCATGCTGCCCGCGCCTCCACTGAATGGATTAACTTGCACGTGCTTCGGCCCATAGATGTTATTGTTCTCGTTCATCTCGTAGACCCTGGCCCACGCCGGCGGGTTGGCCGTGCGCTCGTCCAGCGAATCGATCTGCACGTACAGCGTGTGCTGACCGGGCGTGTTGAAACTGTTCGGGAAGAAGGACAGCCAGTCGGGCAGGATATCGTCCTTGCTCAACACGATGCTCTCACCGGGGTTGAGCTGCGGGATCCACCACACTGCACCGTACGGGCCGGGCGAGATGGCGAAGAACGGCGTGTTCGGCTCGGGCGCGCGCACCGGATCGATGTACAGATCCATCCACACGCCGCCGGGCAGCGGCGCGGTGCCGATGTTCTTGACCGTGATTTGCACGTCCCAGCCCGGCACGCCGGCCGTCAGTACAGCCGGCGTCACCGTGACATTGGTGATCGTCAGATCGGGCAGCTCCGGACCATTGTAGCCTCGGGTGAGCATCGGCAGATAGATGCTATACGTGCGCGGCTCCTGCGCCACGGTGTTGACTTCGTTCGACAACAGGACGGCTGCGTTCACTTCGTCGTCAACGGAGGCCGAGTTCACGATGGTCGTGCCTGGCGGCACGTCGGCGTTGACGGTGACGGCGAAGACGACCTTCACCGTCGTGCCCGCCGATACGCTGCCATTCCACAAGACGCGATTGGCGCCAGAGTCATAGCTCGCCGCGCCGCCGGTCGCCGATAGGCTGCCGTTGACGAACGTCACTTGTGGCGGCAGCGGATCGGCCAGTGTTGCTACGTGGGCGTGCATGTTGCCCGTGTTGCTCAGCATCAGCGTGTACGTCAGCCGCGACGACGGCTCGACGGCCGGTCGATCGGACAGCTTGAGCGCGGTGCTCCAGCTCGGGGCCGAGACGACCACGGCGTCTTCCGTCGCGTTGGTGCTCTGCCCGTCGCCGGACAGGTAGGCCGTCGTGCTGATGATCGTGCCGTTATCCAGCACCGGATCGACCTGCACGACGACGGTGCGCTGGCCGGAGAAGCCCGGTGGCTGCGGCGCGAGCAGCCAGAACACGGCGGTGCTCGCATTGACGTAGCCGCTGCTGGCGCTGACGAGAGTGGTATTCACCGGCAGGTCCAGCTGTATCCGGCCGTTGTTCAGCGGCTCGGCGCCGTTGAAGTTGATGGTGTAGGTGATGCGCTCACCCGGCTGCACGGTCGTCCGCCCATCGGCCAGCGTCAGGTTGGCCTCGCTGCCGATGCGCGTTGTCACGCTATCGGAGGCCGACTTGCCGTCGCTATCCGAGATGTAGGCGGTGTTGACGACGTTCGTGCCGTTGGGCAGGCCGGCGTCGGCGCGGACGCTGAATTGCACGCTGCCCGTGCTGCCCGGCGGCAGATCGCCCAGCGTCCAGGTGACCACGCCGCCCGTTTCCGCGCACACAGCCAACGGCTGGCAACTATTGGCGACGTAGCTCGTCCCCGCCGGGATAGCGTCGGTGATGATGACGCTCGGCGCGATCTCGGTGCCGGAGATCAGGTAGTCGATGGTGTACACGATCTGGCTGCCGGCGGCGGCGGCGGTTGGGCCGGACTTGTTGATCGCCAGGTTGTGATCGCTGGTCACCGTCGTCGTCGCGCTCGCTTCGAGGGGCGCGCCGCCATTGCCGTCGCTGATGCGCGCCGTGTTGTTGATCGACGCGCCATCGGGCAGCGGCGTGTTGACGGTCACCTGAAGCGTCACATCACCGCTGTCGCCGGGATTATGCGCGCCCAGGTTCCAGCGCACGAAGCCGCCTTGCAGCGCGCAGCCGCCGCATGACCAGAAGCTGGTATTCGCCGGGATGCTGTCGGTGATGACGACAGCCTGCGCCGCCTCGTTCCCCGTCACTTCCCAGTGGATGGTGTAGTTGAGGATACCTCCCGGCATGATCGGGTCGGGCGTGTCGAACTTGGCGAGCACGAACGCGTGGCTGCTGTTCACCTGCGTCGATACGGACGAGGTGTCGGTTGCCCCGCCATTGCCGTCGACGATCGCGGCCGTATTGTTGATGGCTGTTCCGTTGGGCAGCGGGCTGTTGACGTTGACGACCAGCGTCACCGTGCCGCTCGACCCCGGCGGCTGGTTGCCCAGGCGCCAGCGGACCATGCCCACGCTGCCTACGCCCGGATTGTCGATGGTCGCCGCGCCGGAGGCGCTGGCAAACGTGGTGTTGGGCGGCGTGCTGTCTTCGATGATGAGATTCTGCGCCGTTTCATTACCCGTGACCGACCAGGCGATGTTGTAGCTGATTTGCCCGCCTGCACTCACCGTCGCCGGAGCCGTCTTGGTGACGTTAAGCGCGTGGCCGGACTGCACGATGGTTTGTTCGGTATCGGTCGTCGGCGCGCCGCCATTCGCATCGCTGATGCGCGCCAGGTTAGTGAGCAGCGTCAGGTTGGGCAGCGGGCTGGCCACGTTCACGGTCAGCGTGACCGCGCCGGAGGTATTCGGGTTCTGGTTGCCCAGATTCCAGGTTACCACGCCGCCCGCCTGGCCGCACGACACACCGCCCGTGCAGGAGACGTAGCTTGTGTTGGCCGGAACGGCATCGGTGATGACGACATTCTGCGCCACTTCGGTGCCGGAGGTGGTCCAGTTGATCGTGTACACCAGCGGCGCGCCGGCTTGAACCGGATCGGGTGTGTCGGACTTGGTCAGCGTGAAGCCGTGGCCGCTGCCGACCGTCGTCGTGGCCGTGCTTTGCGCCGAGGCATTGTCGGCATCGCTGATGCGCGCCGTGTTGGTGATGACCGTGCCATTCGCCAGCAAGCCGCTGACGTTGACGATGAAGGTCACCGTGCCGGAGTTGCCCGGCGCCAGGTTGCCCAGGTTCCAGGTCAGGACGCCGCCGGAGGTGCAGCCGCCGGTGCAGCTGGCGAACGTTGTGTTGGCCGGGATGGCGTCGGTGATGACCACGCTCGGCGCAGGCTCGTCGCCGGTGACTGACCAGTTCAGCGTGTAGGTCAGTGTCTGCCCGGCCTGGACCGCGCTCGGCGCGGTCTTGCTGAGTGTCAGTTGATGGTTGCTGTTGACGGTGGTGCTGCTGGTTGCGGTGGCGGGTGCGCCGCCATTGCCATCGCTGATGCGCGCGAAGTTGCTGATGACCGTGTTGTTGGGCAGCGGCGTGTTCACGCGCACTTGCACGAACACCGAACCACTTTCACCCGGATTACGCGCGCCCAGATCCCAGCGGACGAAGCCCGCTTGCAGCACGCACGCGCCGCAGTTGGAGAACGTGGTGTTGGCCGGAATCGTGTCAGTCAGGACGATGTTTTGCGCGACCTCGCTGCCGGTGACCGACCAGTTGATCGTGTAGTTGATCACGCCGTCGGGCGTCGTCGGATCGGGTGTATCGATCTTGGTCAGCGTGAAGCCGTGGCCACTGCCGACCGAGGTCGAGGCCGACGACGAAGCCGTGGCGCCGCCGTTGCTGTCGGAGATCGACGCGGTGTTGTTGATCGCCGTGCCGTTGGGCAGCGGGCTGTTTACGTTCACCACTAAGATCACCGCGCCACTCGCGCCCGGCGGTTGATTGCCCAAGCGCCAGCGCACCAGACCCGCACTGCCCACGCCCGGATTGTCGATCGTCGGTGCGCCGGAAGCGCGGGCGAAGGTCGTGTTGTTGGGCGTCGTGTCCTCGATGATGAGATTCTGCGCCGTCTCGTTGCCGGTGACCGACCAGTTGATCGTGTAAGTGATCTGGCCGCCCGCCGCGACCGTCGCCGGAGCGGTCTTGGTGACGTTGAGCGCGTGGCTGGCGTTGACGGTGGTCTGTTCTGTATCGGTTGTCGGCAGGCCGCCGTTGGCGTCGCTGATGCGCGTCACGTTGGTCAGCAGCGTGCCGTTGGGCAGCGGGCTGTTGACCGTTACCGTCATCACGGCTGTGCCGGTGGAGCCGGGGGTACGGTTGCCCAGGTTCCAGGTAACGATGCCGCCGGCCTGGCTGCACGCCGCCGGGCTGCAACTCACGTAGGTCGTGTTGGCTGGGACGGCGTCGGTGATGACGACACTGGTTGCTGCTTCGGTGCCGGACAGCGACCAGTCGATGTTGTAGACGAGCGTGCCGCCCGCCTGGACCGGGTCGTAGCCGGTGTCGCGCTTGTCGAGCGTGAAGCCGTGGCCGCTGCTGACGGTCGTGAGCGTGCTGCTCTGCGCCGACGCGCCATCGGCGTCCGAGATACGTGCGGTGTTGTTGATCGGCGTGCCATTCGCCAGCAAGCCGCTGACGTTGACGACGAAGGTGACCGTGCCGGAGTTGCCGGGCACGAGGTTGCCCAGGTTCCAGGTCAGGACGCCGCCGGGGGTGCAGCCGCCGGTGCAGCTGGCGAACGTTGTGTTGGCCGGGATGGCGTCGGTGATGACCACGCTCGGCGCAGGCTCGTCGCCCGTCACCGACCAGTTCAAGGTGTAAGTCAGCGTCTGCCCGGCGGATACGATGCTCGGCGCGCTCTTGTTCAACGCCAGCGCGTGATTGCTGTTGACCGTGGTGCTGGCCGTAGCCGTGGCGACCGTGCCGCCGTTGCTATCGCTGATGCGCGCGAAGTTCGAGATCAGCGTATTGTTGGGCAGCGGCGTATCGACGCGCACCTGCACGAACACGTCACCGCTCGCGCCAGGATTGCGCGCGCCCAGGTCCCAACTCACGTAGCCCGCTTGCAACACGCACGCGCCGCAGTTAGAGAACGTGGTGTTGGCCGGGATCGTATCGGTGATGACGACGTTCGTCGCCGCCTCGTTGCCGGTCACTTCCCAGTGGATCGTGTAGTTGATGAAGCCGTTCGGCGTCGTCGGATCGGGCGTGTCCGTCTTGGTCAACACGAAGCCGTGACTGCTGGTCACGGTCGTGCTGATCGAGTCAACGTCGTTCGTGCCGCCGTTGTCGTCGGAGATCGACGCGGTATTGTTGATGACCGTGCCGCTCGGCAGCGGGCTGTTGACCGTGACGACCAGCGTTACTGTGCCGCTCGCGCCGGGCGTGACGTTGCCCAACCGCCAGCGCACTGTGCCGGAGTTGCCCACGCCGGGATTATCAATCGTCGGCGCACCGGAGGCGCTGAAGAACGTGGTGTTCGGCGGCGTGGCATCCTCGATGATCAGGTTCTGCGCCGTCTCGTTGCCGGTGACGGTGTAGGGAATGGTATACGTCAGCCGCGCGCCGGCCGCGATGCTCGCCGGGGCCGCTTTCTCCACGTTGAGCGCGTGGCTGGAGTTGACGGTCGTTTGTTCCGTATCGGTCGTGGCAATCCCGCCGTTGCCGTCGCTGATGCGCGCCGAGTTGGTGAGGAGCGTGCCGTTGGGCAGCGGACTCGCCACGTTGACGGTCAGCGTCACCGCGCCGGAGGCATTCGGATTTTGATTGCCCAGGTTCCAGGTGACGCTGCCGCCAGCCTGGCTGCACGACACGCCGCCCGTGCAGGAGACGTAGGTCGTGTTAGCCGGAACGGCATCGGTGATGACGACGCTCTGAGCCAGCTCGGTGCCGGACGTAGCCCAGTTGAGCGTGTAGACCAACGGCGCCCCGGCCTGGGCAGGGTCGGGCGTATCGGACTTGGCGAGCGAGAAGCCGTGGCCGCTGCTCACCGTCGTCGAGGCGCTGCCGGATACCGGCGCGTTCTCATTGTCGAAGATATTCGCGGTGTTGTCGATGACCGTGCCGTTGGGCAGTAAGTTACTGACGGCCACGACGAAGGTCACGCTGCCGGAGTTGCCCGGCACGCGATTGCCCACGTTCCAGGTGACGACGCCGCCAGCTTGCGAGCACGATACGCCGCCCAAGCAGCTGACATAGGTCGTGTTGAGCGGGATAGCATCGGTGATGACGACGTTGGTCGCCGGCTCGTTGCCCGTCACTGACCAGTTGAGCGTGTAGGTCATGTTTTGCCCGGCGGCGACGATGCTCGGCGCGATCTTATTCAGCGTCAGCGCGTGATCGCTGCTGACGATTGTGGTGACGGCGTTGGTCGTGACGGCGGGGAAGCTGCCAGTGATCGCTGCATCGTTGACGATCGACGCGCCGTTGGGCAGCGGGGTATTGACGGTGACGTAGTATTCGACGATCACATCGCTGCCCGGCGCGACCGAACCGTTCCAGGTGACGCGGCGCTGCGGGCCAACGTAGCTGGCGGCGCCGCCGCCGGTGACGAACACCCCGCTGGCGAAAGTCACTTCAGCCGGGAGGGTGTCGCTCAGTGCAACGCCCGTCGCGATCATGTTGCCGGTGTTGACCAGGCGAATCGTGTAATGCAGCAGGTCGCCCGGCGCAGCCGAGGTGAGATCGACTGCCTTGCTCGACGTGCTCAGGTCAGGCGCGGAGACGATCGTCGTCTCGGCCGGTGGATCGGTGTCGAACGGAGGGTGGATGCTGTCGTTGATCTCCGCGTCGTTCTGGATCTGCAAGCCGTTGTCGAGCGGCGTGTTGATACGCACCTGGTAGCTCACCGTGATCGGCGTGCCGGGCACAACGGAGCCCTGCCAGCTCACGCGATTGTTGATCGAGCTGTAGGTGGGCAGCGGCGCGCCGGGGCTGGCGCTCAGGCCGCCGTTGAACGTCACGTTCGCGGGCAGCACATCGCGCACGACGGTATCGGCCGCCATGTTGCCGGTATTGGTCAGGTAAATCGTGTACACCAGCAGGTCGCCCGGCGCGGCCGTCGCGCGATCGACGCGCTTGATCGACGTGACGAGGCTGGGCGACGAATTGATCGTCGTCACTGCCGCCGGCGAGATGAAGAAGGGCGTGTTGACGCCGTCGTTGACCTGCGCGGTGTTGGCGACTTGCGTGCCATTGTTCAACACCGGCAGCAACGTCGCGCGGAAGACGATGACGACGTTGACAGTCGGCGTGACGAGGCCGCTCCAGCGCACTTGAGCGCCGACGACCTGCGCCGCGCCGCTGCTGGCTGAGACGAGCACCGGGCTCTGCAACTCGGCGGGCAGCGTATCGGTCAGCGCAGTCGTGGCGACGGCGTTGCCGGTATTGATCAGCGTCAAGGTGTACGTCAGGGTAGTGCCGGGCGCGGCGGTCGCCGCGTTCACCGTCTTCGTCGAAGCGCTGAGGTTGGGCGACGATTGGACGGTGGTGAGCGCCGAGAGCGTGAAGGGCGTGAAGGCGCCCGCCGCGTCGGAGACGCGCGCCGTGTTGACGAGCTGGGTATTGTTGGGCAGCGGCGAGTTGACGGTGGCGCGGAACAAGATCTGCACCGTGACACCCGCATTCATGTCGCCCTGCCAGGTGAGCGTGCGCGTGCCCGGATCGAAGGTGACGGCGCCGCTCGTCGCGGACATGAAGGGATCGCCGCCCCAGGTCACATTGGCCGGCAAGGTGTCGGTGAGCGTGACGTTGGGCGCGTTCATGTTGCCGGTGTTGCGCAGCAGGATGGTGTACGCCAGGAGGTCGCCCGGCGCGGCCACGGCTCGATCCACCAGCTTGGCGGATTGCGCAGCGAGATTCGGCGCGGAGACGACGTTGGTCGTCGCCGTGCGATTGTATGTCTGCGGATTGGAGAAGCCCGCGCCTTCGTTGATCACGGCGGTGTTGACGATTGGCGTGCCGTTATCCAGCGGGAAAGCGATCCGGACGCGGAAGCGCAGCGTGACGCTGCCGCCGGCCGGCACCGTGCCGTACCACTCGATGCGATTGAAGCCGGCGTTGTAGCTGATGTTGCCGGCGGAGGCGAACAGGCCGCCGTTGAAGGTCGTGTTGGCCGGTACCTCGTCCAGCAGCGGGTTGACCGCGCTGACTTGCGCGTTCATGTTGCCGGTGTTGGTCAACAGGATCGTGTATTCGAGCGTATCGCCGGGCGCGGCCGTGGCGCGATCGACCGATTTGGTCGACGCGCTCAGGTTAGGCGCGGATTGAATCGTCGTGACGGCCGGCGGCGAGGTATCGAAGCGTGTGAAGCCGTCGGCGATGGTCGCATTGTTGGCGATGAGCGTGCCGTTGTCGAGCGGCGTGTTGACGCGCGCCGTGTAGCCGATGATGACCTGGCCGTTGGCCGGAACCACGCCGTTGAACAGGATCGCATTCAAGCCGGCGTTGTAGCTCGCACCGGCCGGGCCGGTCGGGCCGCTGAGATACGTCACGTTGGCCGGCAGCGTGTCGGTCATGCGCACGTTGGCGTTGAGGCCGCCGGTGTTGCTGAGGACAATCGTGTACGCCAGCGTGTCGCCCGGCGCGGCCGTGACCCGATCGACCGTCTTGGTCGAGTTGCCCAGGTTCGAGACGATGACGCTGAACGTGCCGGTGATCGTCGCCGAGACCTGTCCTTCCAGGCCCTCGGTCGCGGTGATGATGTAAGAGTAGTTGCCGCCGAGCAGGCCGGGCAGCGCCGACTGGAACGTTCGGGTCAGCGCGCTGCTGGCGACCAGGCTCATCGCCGTGTTATTGACGAAGCCGGGCACCGTGAGGCTTGCGCCGCTGATATCGAACGCGCCGAACGGATCGGACGCGGTGGCGCGGAAGTAAACCGTGTCGCCCTGGATGAAGGTCGGGGTCTGCGCACCCGCCGGAAAAGCCGCGTCGAACGTGCCGCCCTGATCGAGGTTGATGTAGGAAACGCTAGGAAGATCTAGACGTGATGGCCTGGAAACCGCATCGTAGTTGACCACGATGTAACCGAACGCATCAGGGTCGGTGCAGCCTGCCGTCGTCACCGTCAGTCTCAAGGCGAGCCTGGCATTTGTCGGAATAGTGGTCGCCTGCGCCATGTTGAAGGTGAAGGTGCGTGTGTTTAGGCCGGGGGTCATATCGGTAATGATGGCGGTGCCCAGTGTGGTAAAAGATGTACCGACCTGCTGCAACAAGTTTGCTGTCACGTCAGGAATGCGGCCTCCGCACTGGGCTCCGGTCGAGGGGAAAGCCTCAATATACAGGATGGCCTGCACCAGTTGATTTTCCGGAATAGTGACCGGGGTCAGTAAAGCCAAAGACTGAGTCCAAGTATATGTCTGGTTATTATTGATCAGCCGAGTGCTATGAACGGCAGCGCTGGGCATAGTGCGGGTCAAATCGGAAGTTCCGCGCAAGTAAAGCGGCTTAATAACCTGGGGAGGGGTGTTGAAGCCGATGTCGGCGTTGAGATAAGCACTGCTGATTACCACGCCGGGGATGGTGGCCGGATTGGGGCTGGTGGGCCGGAAGCTGGGCGGCAATTGCGGATCGCTCGTATCGGCCAGCACCACGTAATTGCCGGCGGTGATGCCGCCAAAATAGTATATGCCATTCGCGTTGGTTGATGCCGTCCTGACGACGGCATCGCCGCCGTCAATTCGGCCATTGCCATTGCCGTCGTTATACAGCGAGACCGCGATGTTCGGGAGGCCCGGCTCGCCGCTGTCGAACGCGCCGTCGCGATCGGTGTCTTGATAGATCAAATCGCCGATCAAAGCGAAGGGGCCGTAACCGAAGTCGGCGGAGGTCACGTCCTGGCCAATGTCCACCGTTACGACGAGCGGCGACACGGCCGCCAGACCGTCGGTGGGCTGGTAACCGAAGAGCGGGCCGCCAGGATTGGAGTTGCTCGCGTCGACGACGACAGTGTAGGTCGACTGTGAGACATCCTGGAATTGGATCTGGACGTTGTCGATGGTAAAGTATTCGCCGTTCGCGCCGATATTCGCCGAGACTCTGAAGCGGACGCGAGTATTGGACGACATATAGGCGCTGATGTCGTAGTTGCGCGAGCCGGAACCGTCATTGGCGAATGTTTCCAGCACGGTATACGACCCGCCGCCGTTGCTCGACACTTCGACGACGATCTGATCGTCGCTTTCCAGGCTGCCGGACGTGCTGAAGTCAAAGCTGAGGGTGGCCGTGTTGGAGCCGGATAGATTGACCTCGCGGGCCAGGTTTGATTGAGTGCCCGTGTCCGGCTCGTCTGCCAGGCGCAGTTGGCTGCTGACGATTTCGATAGAGCCGCTAGTTGGGCCGGCACCGTTGGCATCGGTTTCGATCCAGTTGCCTGCCCAGTTGCGCGTGCCGTTGTTGTTGCTATACGCGGCGCTGCCGAACTCGTCGCGTACGGTCACCGTTTCGGGGCCTTGCAGGTCGCTGAAGAGGTAGTTGCCGTTGCCCGCAGTGGTTGCCGTGTCGACGACGGTGACGCCGCGCAGCAGCGTGAGCGTCACGCCGTTGAGGCCCGGCTCGCCGCCGTCTTGCAGTCCGTTGCCGTTTGAATCGAGCCAGACGCGGTCGCCGATCGTGGCGCGGGTGCGATAGAGGCTGCAGCCGTCGTTGGTGGCCGGCGCGGCTTCGACATTGCCGGCGTTGTCAGTAGCACGTGTATAGAAGCAGTACGTGCCATCGCCGTTGGCCGGCGTGAAATTGAACGCGCCGCTTCCGCCGGACGCCGTGCCGCTGGCGGTGTACGCTCCGCCATTGAAGTTGGCATACAGCGTGACGCCGTTCGTGGCGATGCCGCTGGTCGCATCCGTAGCCGTCCAGGGGATGTTGATCGGCGCGGCATTGACCGTGCCAGCGGGCGGCGTGGCCGATGAGGCCGGCGCGGTGGCGTCGTAGGTCGTTGTGTCGTCGCCGTTGCCGGTGGCGCCGCTCGGTATCGTCTCGCAATTTCCCGCGTTATCGCAGGCGACGGACTGGAAGCGATAATCGCCATCGCCCAGAGCCGGTGTGAACGTCCATTGATATGGGCCGGGCGCATTGATCTGCGCGCCGGTCGGAGTCCAGTTGCCGGTCGGGCCACGGAACCAGAGCCTCACGTTGGCGACGCCAGTTCCACCATCCGTTGCGCTTGCTGTGACTTGGAAGGCTGTACTGGCAAGTGTAGGCGAAGCGGCATTTGATGCCGGCGGATTGCTGTCCGTGAAGAAACAGGTTTCGGCGCTGTAAGCGCTCCAGTCGTTGCTGGCATTCGAGTTATCGCGTACGCGTACGCGCCAACAGTAGTTCCCATCGGGAAGGGTCCAGCTGCTAGGGGTGTAGGTGTTGGCGGTGCTCGTCACAGTCGCTTCACGGAAAGGCGTGGGTGTGTAGCTGCCGGGATTCTGCCGCAGTTGGATATTGAATTGGCTTTGCGTGTCGCTCGCATTCGGATCACTGAACGCCGACCAGCCAAACGTCGGGTTGGCCGTAGTGAGATTTGCGCCATTAGCTGGCGTGGTGTTGGTGGGTGCGTTGGGAGCCGTGTTGTATGTCACGCGCACCGCGATCCAGTCGAGCTCGAAATCTCTGTTACTGCATGCACTAGAGCCGCCACCACCGCCTGAACAGTTTGACGTGATGCGCACGCGGAAGTTCGTATTGTTCAGCTCGGTCGCCGTCCAGCCGCCCGGATTCCCCCAATCATCGCTAGGGCCACCCAAGGTGAAGGTCTGCTCGGACTGTGACAGCTCCCCGGTGGTTTGAGAACCTGTCCAGCTCGCCCCGCCATCCCAGGAAAGTTCCACGATGTAGTTGCTGGTGCCAGAGGTGCTATCGACGACACGACCGTCGACACGCACCTCAACGCCGCTGATGGTCTCGCCCGCCGGTATGCTGATGCCGTAGTTATAATAGCGGTGGCGGTCGTCTTCGCCATTGTTATTCACGGCTGAACCACCGCCATCGGCGTGGGCGTTATTCGGGTTACTCTCGAACCCGTTGTTATCGCCACCGGTATCGAGCGCGTTTGCCGATGGGCTGAGAAAGCCGGTGTTGGCGGCAAAGGCCGGCGCCGCCGAGAATAACAACGCGAACACAATCAATGCGAGCAGCGCTTTGTGGATGGGGAGCGTTTTCTGGTTCATGCTCTTCTCTCTCCTGCATAAAGTGAGCGGAGTGCGTGTGATGGAAAAGAAAAACGGGCCTGCTTCAACGCCTTGAAACGCCGAAGCAGACCCGTCCACGATGACGAGCCGTTGGTGTGAGTTGCCCACAATTCAGTCACGCACGCAGTGCGGGCCAGCACCATCGCATGGGTTCCCAAGATTAAGTGGTCAGGTCTTCGCTCTCCGATCCCCCCATCGTTCCATGCAGGCTGGCGAATACCGGACGCCGTCACGAACTCGTCTGACCTGCTCCCCCAGGTAGATTCGTTCGAGCAGCAGCTGTGAATTAGGAATTGAATCCTACTATTGCACTCATCTTATGCATTAAAAATGGAAAGTCCACGAGAATTCCGTGTGAATTCGTTTGAGTTTGGAAAGCGACATTTCACCAACTTGAAACCTGGCGTAGGGTGGAATGAGTTGCGAGGGGGAGCGCATTCCCTCTCCCAATGGGGAGACCATGGCCCCGAAGCGAAGCGTAGGGGGTGGCTAGAGTGAGGGGCAATTGCCGCGCTTCTGAATGAGGAGCTACCGAGGAGACTTACGGCGGTTTAAAGTGGAATTCGCCCTATAAGCTGCGCTGGTATACCCGATGGTTCTTGTACGGCTTGCCGCCCAGGTTGATCAAGTCTTGCCGCATCTGCGCGGCGGTCTCGGCGACCTGCGTGAGATCGGCGTCCTTGAAGCGCGAGCCGCGAACGGTCTTCTCCATTTCCGAGTAGAGCAGCGCATTGCCGCCGCGCCCGTGAAACTGGGGCAGCAGACCCGCGCCGTTGAGCGCGATCCACGTGGTGCGCTTGAACTCCAGCAACAGATCGACGACGCGCCACGAGTACACGTTGCCGCCGCAGCGCTGCAACGCCGCCGAGACATCGGGGAAGCCGAACAGGAAGCCGACGATGTCGTCGCCGTGCAGGATCAGCTTGATCAGTTTCGGATCGGCCACGATCAGCACGTTCTGCGCGACGAAGTCGACTTCGCGATCGGTGAGCGGGTAATACTCCCAATTGTTGACGAAGGCGTTGTTGTACGCCCGGCCGATCGCGGTGGCGTGCCGCAGCAGTTCGCGCTTGTTGGGGAAAGTGTATACGCGCAGCTCGCCGCGTCGTTGCACGCGCTCGGCGATCCGATGGATGCGCTCCGGCATGTGGAATTCCGGCCCCAGATAACACGAGACAAAATCGACTTCTTTGGCGAAGCCCAGCCCGGCCAGCAGCGCCGGGTAGTAGGGATAGTTGTAGTTCATCATCGTCATCGCCGGTCGATGCTCGAAGCCTTCGACCAGCAGGCCGTAGCCGTCGAGCGGGCCGAACCCTTTAGGCCCGACGAGCTGGTTCAGCCCGCGCGCCCGCGCCCACTCGAAGACGCGCTCGAACAGCGCCGCCGCCACTGCGCCGTCGTCGATGCAGTCGAACAGATAAAATTGAGCGGTGCGCGCCCGGTGATATGCGTTGTAGGGCCGGTTTTCAATTGCGGCGATACGGCCCACGACCTGGCCGTCACATTCGGCGAGAAAAAAATCGGCGTCGGAATGTTCGTAGAAGGGATGCTTGGCGCGGTTGAGCTGCAATTCGGCGTCGGGGCGGATCGGCGGCACCCACAGGGGATGATGGCGATACAGCGTGAATGGAAAACGCAAGAAGCGGCGCCGGTCGGCGGAGTCGCGCGGATCGATCAGGCGGACGGCCAGTGAGGGGCGATTCATGAATCGCCCTTACTTTCTCTGCCAATCGTCATTGCGCCAGTCCATCACCGCTCCGAGCACGCGCCCGACGACCAGCCCGGCGAAGATGATGGCGCCTGCGACGAGCGGGACCCACGTCGCTTTGACGGTCGCGGCCAGCACGAGCGCGATGATCAGCCCGAGGATGCCGCCGGCAAACATCCACGTCCACTTGTGTTCGAAGTCCTTGAGGATGCCGCCCAGCGTGAGCTTATCGTGCTTGCGGCGCGCGCTGACTGTGCCGTAGAACGCCTTGTCTTTCACCGTTGGGTCGCGCGCCCGCAGCTGCTGTTCGCGGATGCGCCGGAGTCGTTCTAGTTCGTCATTGGATTTGCTCATGTTGGCCTCATCGTCGATCGGCAGAGTTGAGCCATTCTAAAGTCGAATGCGCCGCAGGTCAAACTTCGACTCTAACCCCCAACTCCAACTCCCAACTCCAACTCCAACTCTAACTCTGACTCCCCACTCACACCCCCAAGTACCGATGCAACGTCTCCTGATCCGCGCGCAGCGCCGACGGCGTGCCCTCGAACACGATCCGGCCTTTGCTCATCACGTAGACCCGATCCGCGACGCTCAGCGCCAACGCCAGGTTCTGCTCCACGAGTAGAATCGACAGGCCCTGCATGCGGAGTTCGTTGAGCATACGCCCAATCTCCTTGACGATCAGCGGCGCTAAGCCTTCGGACGGCTCATCCATCAGCAACAGCGTCGGATTCGTCATCAGCGCGCGCGCGATCGCCAGCATCTGTTGCTCGCCGCCGCTCAGTTCCGCGCCCAGATGTTTCAAACGCTGCGCCAGCTGCGGAAAGTTTTCGAGTACCCGATCGAGTGTCCAGATCAATCTGCTGTAGGAGGCATCTCCTGATGCCGACCCGCCTGATGCCGACCCGCCTGATGCCAGCTCTTCCAGTGTCAACCGTCGGCGACTGGCGTCGCCGCCTACACCGCTCACCCGCAACCAATTGGCGACGAGGTCTTCGAGCAGTTGCGTCGAGACGCGCTCGTCGACGATGTCGAAATCCTCCGGCAGGCCCAACAGCGTCGGCCGCTCGCGCAGGATATCGTGCGCCAGACCGTGTAGCGTGCGCACGCGATAACCGGCATCGGGCCGCGCGCTTGCGTCTGGCTGCAAAAACTCGCGAATGCGGCGCGTGAAATGATCGACGGCGGAATTGGCAAAGGTGACGATCAACACCTCTTCGTCGCCGCGAATCTTTTCTTTGACGAGCTGCGCCGCCAGGTACGATAACGTGACGGTCTTGCCCGATCCGGGCACGGCGGACACGCCCATCTTTCCGCCGAGGCCGAGGTATTCCAGAATTTTCTGTTGAGCCGGTCGGGGCTGGAACATGCTAGGCTTCTTGCAAAACGTGCTGAACGGCGGTCAACAACGGCCCGCGCTCTTCAAAACCCTGTTCATTCAAATTGCTGTACGCCAGCACCACTTTACTCCGGCAGCGACGCAGCAAGCCGCGCACTAGCCGCAGCAAGGTTTCGTGCCGAACGCGCTGCTCCTCCGCATCCGTCCACTTGCGCTCTGGCGACCAGCGCCGGCTGAGTACATAGGCATGCGTCAGCGGCTGATACAGGCGCTCCCACCAGGTCGGGCTGCCCACGTTGAGCCAGAACTGGATCGTTGCCGGAGTATTGCCGAGCAGGAACGTGTACGCGGGCGCGACCAACACGGCCTGCGGTTCGCCCGGCGTCTCCACATAGGCCGAGGTCAACGCGCCCGCGTCGATCAATTCAATGTAGGGCTTGCCGATCGCTAAAGCAGCGGCAGCATCCACCGCATCGGGAGCAACGGCCTGCCGGAATACCCGCGCCGATTCGATCAGTTGCGCGGCGACCCGGCCCCGATCCAGGTGCGCGGCCGTTTCGGCGAGCGCGGCATCGATGTAGAAGCCGTAACCCGGCTGCGACAAGACCTCCTCGAACAACCGATTCAAGAACTCGTCGAGCGGCGCCGGCGGCGCGGCGCGGTACGCGTCCAGCCATTCGTGCAGCCGTTCGAAACGCGCGCCGCTCTCACGGCCAATGCGCTCCTGCAAGTCCGGCTTGAGCTGCTCGAACGAACGCAGCGCCGGCGCGCCGTCCACGGTGTGATACACACGCTCCGCCAGCAGGTGAGCGCGCGTCGGGTCCAGATCGTCGATCGCGATCGACAGCGCGTGAGCGATGTCCGGCCGGGCTGGAGTGAGATTCCAGGCGGGATGCGCCAGCGCCGCGAGCGTGAGCAGCCCGCGTGCCGCCGGTTCGGCGATGGGTGGACGTGAGGGACGCAGCGAGCGCGTCGGGATGCCCAGCCGCGCCAAGCGATCGACCAGCGCGAAGCGCAGCGCATCGGGCAGCCGGGGCGCAAGGATGACCATCTCGTTAAGCGGGATGTCCTCAGACTGAACGGCGTGCGCCACCCGGCGGGTCACCCAATCGAGCATGTGCGGGTGAAAGCGGCCGCCGCCGAGTTCCAGGGCCAGCCGGGCAGCGCCTTGGGTCCGGCGTCGAGGCACATGAGACGCAGACAAGGCGTGTTCCATCGCATACTCGAGCGCGCGCACGTGGATCGAAATCACGTGCGAAGTAACCAGCTTGACAGTCTGATCGCAGACGTTGTGTAAATCCCAGGCGGAATCCGGGTCGGCGCCGAACAACGTTCGGTAGCCCGCATCCGTGTCGTAGCACACCACGGCCGACTTTGACTCCGGCAGCCACACGCGCAGCAGATCGTGCGTAACGGGGATATCTTCTTCGACGTTATCGACGATCAGGTGCGGCCATTGGTTGAACAGATCATTGCGGAACCACGGCTGGGGCAGCAAGTGGACGGCCAGCAGTTGCAGTTGCAGCGAGAAATCGAGCAAGTTGTTGTCCAGGCAATACTGCCGGAAGCGATTGGCGCAGTCCTGCACTTGCGTAAACGTGCGCGCGCGCGACTGCTTGCCGGCCCAGGCCGTCGTCAACCGCTGGCCGATCTCGCTATACGGAAAACCGACGCTGGCGGCCTTGTTCAGGTTATCCAGTAGCTGCGTATAGATCCGATTGCGCGGCAGATAGACGTCTTCAAAGTACAACCGCTCGACGATGAGCGGCTCGACCACGCGCGCGATGTGATACTGGGCGGCTTCGAGCGAGAGGAAGATCGGCGGCTGATCGGGTTGGGCAAAACCGGCCGCTTCGGCAATGGCAGGCCAACCCAGCTCAATCGAGCGACGCGCCACCTCGCCGATCGTCAACGTCTCCACCTGATCGCCTTGCGGCAAATCGGGCTTGCGCAATTCAGCCTGATACGGCTTGAGCAGCGCGGGCCGAGGCGCAAGGACGAGGATCGATTCGCCGGGCACGCCGGCTTCCAGCAAGGCGCGCAACCGGGCGATGGCGAGCGTGGTTTTGCCGGCGCCGAACGGGCCGCGCAGGAACATGCGCGTATACAGGTCGGTCGTATTGAGCCTGTCTTGCATATCAGCTAGCTTTCAGGACGGCAGTGCGAGGACGCGCCAGCCGGACCGGGCCGGCCCGCACGGCAAGCAACCGCTCCGCTGGGCGCCAAACAGGAAAAGCGGCACACATAATTATATCCGAAAGATGTAGGGGGCGCGGCGCGTGCTATAATTTTCGCGCGACCAACTCTGTACACACGGGAGACTCACATGAAGTTTGGCATCCATAGCCCTTCCTGGCTGTACGACAGCGGCCCCTACGAGATTTTCGAGGAAGTGAAGCGCAAGGCGCAGTGGGCGGAAGAACACGGCTTTGCCTGGTTCTCGATAATGGATCACCTGATCCAGATTCCAGGCGTCGGCGCGCCCGATGAGCCGTTCATGGAAAGCTGGACCACCCTCGCCGCGCTCGCCGCCGCCACCAACAAGATTCGCCTGGCGGCGCTCGTCAGCTCGGTGGCGTATCGCAATCCAGCGTTGCTCGCCAAGATGGCCGCCGGCATCGACATCCTCAGTCGCGGGCGGTTGACGCTCGGCATCGGCGCGGGGTGGTACTACCAAGAGTACGGTCAATACGGCTACGTCTTCCCGGAACGGCCGGCGGTGCGCATCCGGCAGATGGAAGAAGCCGTGCGCCTGATCACAACGATGTGGACCGCGGAACGCGCTACGTTCCACGGCAAGTATTTTCACGTCGAGGAGGCGATCCTCGAACCGAAGCCGGTCCAGAAGCCTCACCCGCCGATCATGATCGGCGGGAGCGGCGAGCAGCTCACGCTGCGCGCGCTGGCGCGCGTCGGCGACGCCTGCAACCTCTTCGGGAATCCAGACATGGTGAAGCACAAGTTGGAGGTGCTCCGGCAGCATTGCGAGACAGAGGGGCGGAACTACGAGGAGATCGAACGGACGAATCTTACGAGCCTGTTGATCGCGCGCGCTGAGGCGGCGCTGACGGCCAAACGGGAACGGCTGGGCCTGCCCGATTCGTTTCGGGGGTTCGCTGTCACCGCCTCGCAGGCAGTCGATCTCGTCGGCCGCTACCAGGACGTTGGCGTTCAGCTCTTCATCACCAGTTTCTTCAAGAACGATCGGGAGAGTCTGGAGCTGTTCGCCGGCGAAGTGATGCCGAAGTTCAAGTAATTTCAAATCGTTTGACACCGAGATTTTGTGGCTCATTCTTTCAGCGCTCCGGCGCGCCATGCCGGTGATGAGGAATATCCCCCGAACGGGCTACAGACAGCTCTGCTGATTACTGGCAACCTAACTCTAAGTAGACGCACTCATCGTAGCGCTCGCTTGCAGCATGCTATACCTGTGTCGGAGTGGTGTCCACGCCATGCCCTGAAGCGTTGAGCGCAGCCATGCTACAAGATGGGTTACGTATTCCCCGGGCAATCCCTCTTCGGGCCAACACGATTCGACGGAGCAGAGTTCGCCATGACCACGCGCCACGCGGTTCGATCGGCCACTCAGAGAAACTCGCCTTCCCGCAGAATTGATCCTCGCCCGTTACGCCTCTTGATCGTCCTGGTGCTCAACAGTATTGGATTAGCGCTATTGCTGGCCAGCGTGAGCCAGACGCTCCTGGCGCACTCTCTGGCCGCGCCGCCGCTCCGCCCCTTGTTAGCGCCTCAGCCATCGGGTGTGGCGCCTGCCCGCAACGCGCTGAGCGTCTCTCTCGGCAGTGACATCTCCATCACATTCGACGAACCCATCAGCCTGACCGCCGTCACCAGCCGCACTTTTGCGCTGTATGGTCGTCAAAGC
Source organism: Anaerolineae bacterium (assembly GCA_035292585.1). GTDB lineage: Bacteria > Chloroflexota > Anaerolineae > Fen-1058 > Fen-1058 > DASSFZ01. The sequence goes on from DATDPU010000089.1 coordinate 51,529, forward strand.
CCCATCTTCACCGGCGCGTACAGCCTGAGCAACTTCTCGCGCACGCTGACGCTCGACCCGGCGCGCACGTTTTTCCCCGGCGAAGTGATCGAGGCGGTCGTGACCACAGGCACGCTCAACATCACCGGCGAGCAGCTGATCACGCCGACGGTGTGGCAGTTCTGGGCGGCGGCGATCGGCGGCACGGGCCGCTTCATAGCTCACTCCACCACACCCTCCTTCGGCGCAGGCGACAGCACCGACGTAGCGCTGGGCGACATCGACGGCGACGGCGACCTGGATGCGCTCGTCGCCAATTACTTTCCCGGTGAGGCCGAGACGGTCTGGCTGAACGACGGGGCGGGCAACTTCACGCCCCACCCTACCACATCGTCCTTCGGCGCGGGTAACAGCACTGGGATTGGGCTGGGCGACATCGACGGCGACGGCGACCTCGATGCTCTTGTCGCCAATTACAATGGTCAGGCCGAGACGGCCTGGCTGAACGACGGGGCGGGCAACTTTACGCCCCACCCCACCACACCCTCCTTCGGTGCGGGCGACAGCCAGGGTGTTGCGTTAGGCGACGTGGATGGCGATGGCGATCTCGATGCACTCGTCGCGAATTACTCAGGCCAGGCCGAGACAACCTGGCTGAACGACGGCGCGGGCAACTTCACCCCCCACCCTACCACGCCCACTTTTGGAGGGGATAGCAGCACCGCTGTCACGTTGGGTGACATCGATGGCGATGGCGACCTGGATGCAGTTGTTGCCAACCACTTTGATCAGCCTGAGACGGCCTGGCTGAACGATGGCGCAGGCAACTTCGCTGCGCACCCCGCCATTCCCTCTTTTGGCTTAGGTGACAGTCTTGATGTTGAAATGGGGGATGTGGATGGCGACGGCGACCTGGATGCGCTCATTGCCAATGAGGGTATTGAGGCCGAGACGGTCTGGCTGAATCAAGATCGGTTTGCCGATCTCGTCATCACCAAGACGGCCTCGCCCGAACCGGCGGTCGCCGGCACGTCACTGTTCTATACCATCACCATCGCCAATCAAGGCACGATCACCGCGACGAGCGTCGTTCTGTCCGACACGCTCCCGCCCAGCACGACGCTCACGACTGTCGATCAGACCGACGACGACAACGACCCGTTCGGTTTCGGCGGCGGAGCCGGGCAGGACACGCAGTGGTACGATCCACGGCCCGCTGTTGGGGGCGACGAGTGGCTCGGCCTCGCCAACCTGCTCACTCCAACCGGCGTGTTCACCTCGCGCGTCATCGACGCCGGCAACGTCGTCTCGTGGACATCGCTGGCGTGGTCGCCCGTGCGCCCAACCTGGAAGCCGCTGCCCAACAATCGCGGCGCTGAGACGGCTTACCCGCTCGGCGACGCCAACATGACCGGCAACCGCGCCTTGCTGCATTTGGACGAGAACGCGGGGGCGATCACGTTCACGAATGCATCGGGCGTGGGCAACCCAGGCACGTGCCCGGCGGCAGCGGGCGAAGCCTGCCCCATGGCCGGGTCTGTTGGCCGCTTCAACCAGGCGTTGAGCTTCGACGGGGCGCTGAGCCAGACCGTCGTCATCTCCGATGGGGTCGATCCAGTGCGCTATGCAATCGAAGCGTGGGTCTACCCAACCGTCATCACCGATACCAGCTTCATCCTGCGCACCGACGCGCTCAGCGGCACTTCGACCAACTTCTCGCACCTGCTCGGCCTGTCCGGCGATCGCTTCCTGCATCTCGTCAACGACGGCAGCAGCCAGGCCATCACCGGCACGACGGTCGTCAACGCAGGACAGTGGTATCACGTCGCCGGCACGGCGGAGAGCAACGGCGACATCAAGCTGTACGTCAACGGCGCGTTAGAGGCGACGCTTAACAATATCGGGCCGCTCTGGACAGGCGGCGATCAGTATCGGCTTGGCTCGGCCTACGGGCCGACCGGCACGACGCAATACTTCAGCGGCCTGCTTGACGAAGTCGCGATCTACACGCGCACGCTGTCCGCCGGCGAAGTGCTCGACCACTACCTGCGCGGCGCGCTGCGCCTGAGTCTGCAAGCGCGCTCGTGCGATGACGCCGCGTGCGACACCGAAACGTTCGGCCCAACCTACACCGAGCAGGCCAACACCGGCCTCGGCCTGCCGGCCGTCGCGCTGACCAACACACCCGATAATCGCTACTTCCAGTATCGTGTCACCTTTGAAACCGACGATCCTGTTTACTCGCCCGGACTGCGGCGCGTAACAGTCGGCCCGGCGCATCGCGCCATCCATGCCAGCCAGGGCAACTGCGCCGCGCCCGTACCCGACGCCTTCGGCTGCGACCTGGGCGACCTCGGCAGCGGCGGCCTCGTCACCCTCACGACCGAAGCCTTCATCGACCCCTCGGCGCTGGGCGTCATCACCAACACGGCAACGATCACGACCGCATCGCTCGACACCGATCCGCTCACCAACGCCGACGACGTGACCACGACGGTCGTCTCGGAAGTTCGCCTATCGATCGACAAATACGACGACGATCGCGATCTGCCGAGAGGCACGCCCATCAGCCCCGGCAGCGCTGACCCGGTCAATCCAGGCTCGCCGTTGACGTACACGCTGGCCGTCTACAACGGCGGGCCGAGCACCGCCTGGGCAGTCACCGTGACCGACAGCCTGCCCATCCCCATCGCAGGCGCAGCCGCGCCCGCCAGCTGGAACTGCCAGTATCTCGGCCAGGCCATCACCTGCACCACGCCCAGCCTGGCGGTGTACAGCACGCAGTACATCCTCATCACGGGAACCGTGCCTGCGAGCCAGGGCGTCATCACCAACACGACCTGGGTCACTTCGACCGGGAGTACGGTTTACACCTCGACCTCGCAGCTCAGCGACACCATCACCACCACGATTACCTCGCTGGCCGATCTCGTCATCGACAAGTTCGCCTACCCCGACCCGGTCGATCCGGGCGGCGTGCTCACCTTCACCGTCGTTATCACCAACAGCGGCCCGTACACCGCGACGAATGTCATCGTCACGGACACGCTGCAAGCCGGGCTGATCGGGTTCCCGCTTCCGAACCCGCGCTGGGCGTGCGGCGCACCGGGCAACACCATCATCTGCACACTGCTCACGCCGCTGACGCCCACGTTCTCGGCTCGCTTCGACATCACCGTGACCGCGCCGTTGAGCGGCCTGATCGCCAACACCGCGCGGGTCACTTCGAACGTCTTCGACCCGGACGACAACGACAACTCGGTCACGGCCTACGCCGCCGTGCGGCCCGTCGCCGATCTCTCGATCGACAAGCGCGACACACCCGACCCGGTGGACGCCGGCGCACCCCTGACCTACACGCTGACGGTCACCAACGCCGGGCCGGTCGCCGCCGGCGCGTTGACGACGACACTATCCGTGACGCAGACGCGCAACATCGACATCCCCTGGAGCGGACGCGCCGGGCCGTATCCCTCGACGCTGCGCCTCTCCAGCGTACCCGGCGCCATTCGCGACCTCAGCGTCACGCTCAACGACTTCAGCCACACCTATCCGGCGGATGTCGACGTGTTGCTCGTCGGCCCCGGCGGGCAGACGGCCGTGCTGATGGCGAACGCGGGCGGCGGGACGGACGCCGCTAATCTCACGCTGACCTTCAACGATGCGGGTGCGCCGCTGCCCCTCACCGACACGCTCACCAGCACCCTCGCCTATCGGCCCACCAGCTACGGCCTGAGCGGTGACTTTGCGACCCCCGCTCCCGGCGGCCCGTATGGCGGCAGCCTATCCGCATTCGACGGCATCAGCCCGAACGGCGACTGGTCGCTGTACGTGTACGACCACTTCGACTCGGATGAAGGGAGCATCGCCGGCTGGGGCCTGCACATCACGGCGCTCACGACCGATAGCGTGACGCTGAGCGATACACTGCCCAACGGGCTGACCGGCGTCGCCGTCGATATGCCGTCGGGCTGGCTATGTAGCGCAGGCGCGAATCCACTGACCTGCACCGCCGATCGGATCGAGATCGGTCTCCCAACCGTCTTCACGCTCACCGCCACCGCGCCGATCACCGGCGGCGTCATCACCAACACCGCCCACATCACCTCGACTACCGCCGATCTCAACCCGGCGTTCAACACCGCGACGATCACAACGACGGTCATGGCGCTGGCCGACCTGGGCATCGTGAAGACGACGAACGCCGCGCAAGTCGGCGCCGGCAATCCACTCACCTACACCCTGACGATCAGCAACGCCGGCCCTAGCGCAATCGGGACGACGGTCGTCGTCACCGACGTTCTGCCGCCCGGTTTGGGCAGCGCTAGCGCATCGGGGAGCGGGTGGAGCTGCAACACCTCGGCGCTGCCGACGATCACCTGCACGCTCAACAGCCTGGCGGTCGGCCCTGCGCCGAACATCGTGATCGCCGCGACTGCGCCGATCACGCTCGGCGTCATCACCAACACCGCCTGGATCACATCGACGGTGAACGATCCGAGCCTGCTGAATAACAGCGCCTTCGTGACGGTGACGGTGGGCGAAGTTCCCATCACCGGTCTCCTGGCGTTCAACAGCAGCCCGACGACGTTAGGCCGCTCGACGGCCTTCACCGCCACCATCGCGGGCGGCAGCAACGTGACGTACACCTGGAACTTCGGCGATGGGACATCCGTGCGAGCCGGGAATCCGGTCAGTCACACGTATGCGCTGAGCGGCACGTACACCGCCGTCGTCACGGCGACGAATAGCCTGGGCAGCGTGACCGCGACGACGACGGTGCTCATCACCAACCTTCGGCCCATCGCCAACGCCGGGCCGGATCAAAGCGTGAGCGTGAACGCAGCAGTCGCGCTCGACGGCAGCGCCAGCACCGATCCCGACGGCCACCTGCCGCTGGCTTATGGCTGGAGGCAGGTCGGCGGCGCGCCGGTCGTCTTGAGCAGCGCGATCATCAGCCGGCCCGCGTTCACCGCGCCCGGCGCGGCGAGTGTGTTGACCTTCTCGCTCACCGTCACCGATGCGTTCGGCCTGGCGAGCGCGCCCGATCTTGTCGTCATCACCGTCACGCCGTATCGCTACCTCTATCTACCGGTGGTGATGCGCAACTACGCGACCACGCCCGACCTGGTCGTGAGCAGCGTCGCTGTCACCACCAACACCGTGCGCGTGGTCATCAAGAACCAGGGGCCGGAGGCAGTGCCGGTCGATACGGCGCACGAGTTCTGGGTGGACCTGTATGTGAACCCCAACCCTGTCCCGACCGCCGTCAATCACATCTGGAGCGATGGCCGCTCGACGCAGGGCATCGTGTGGGGCGTGACAGTGGATGCGTTGCCGCAGTTGCAACCCGGCGGCGTGCTCACGCTGACGCTCGGCGATCGCTACACCTGGCCGTCGCTCAGCAACTTCCTCGGCGGGTTGGCCCCCGGCACACCTATCTACGTGCAGGTCGATTCGGCGCACGCGCAGACCACCTATGGCGGGGTGTTGGAGAATCACGAGATCGTCGGCACGCCGTATAACAACATCGCCGGGCCGGCGCCCTCTACGGCGAGCAGGACGCCTGATTAGCGGGCGCGGTTCCGGGTGAAGTGGCAGGCCAGGTTACGGAATACGCACTACAGAATATGGTGGTGCGTATTCCGTATTGCGTAGAAGTGAATGTGTGTACGACTAATCCCCACCCACGCGGCGTACTGAATCCCTGGCGGAGAACTGCTAATGGACAGCCTTCAGCGAAGCGGACGAACGAACGGAAGCGGATAGCGTCCGTTTCCATCTGCTTGCCCGTTGCTAGCCCATTACCGGCTTTGACAAAGGATGGTAAGCTGCAATGGCAGTCTGCACAAACTCAATCCTATCTTGCCGCGCTTAAGCTGTTCATGCAGTATACGGAAAGGAATCTCCGCGATGAACAAAAAGCAGTTGCTTTGCTACAGGAGAAAGCCAAACAGCTACAATGGCATGAGCCAATAACTATGATGGGTTATCATGTAGAGACAGAGAAGCAAGTTCGCGAAATAACCGCATCACTGACCACGGCAGTGCCCTCTTTGGCAACATGGTACCACGAACGCCTAGCAGAGGGCTTCTTTGACATGCCGTGGCCTGAGCGAAAGTTTCTCGGAGAGATAGCTTGGCCTCTGGGCGGAGTTCCCTTCTGGAAAGAGGCCCTGCGGGATTCTGACCCAGATACGAGGTGGCAAGCGGCTTTGATCCTGGGCATAGCACATGTTTCTGAAACAGAGAAATATCTCCTTGGTATGCTAAGTGATGCTAATGACCAAGTGCGAGCTTGGGCAGCCCGGGCACTAGGACAATTCACTGCTGTTGACGCAGTTAAGGATTTGACCACCTTGACAGGAGATCCCAGCCAACGCGTGCGATTTCAAGCTCACCGAGCGCTGGCTCTGATTCAGAAAAACGAAAGGGGAATCGATTTCACAACACGATTTCCGGCCGGTGAATCCGAGCGAGCTGGCAAGAAGATTCTTATCAGTGATGACGATCAGGAGTCTCTAGATCTCTGTAAATTGATGTGGGAAAAGGCTGGCTATAAAGCAGTGTGTACACTGGGTGGCGAACAGACCCTAGAACTAGCTCGACGCGAGCGTCCCGATCTGATCACCACGGATATTCTCAATCCCCATATGCTGGGAATAGACCTGATTCGTGAACTGAGGATTGGGACAACAACAAGAGAAACCCCAATTGTCGTCCTGAGCGCCTACTATTTGCCTTGGTTGGGCGTTTTCGTAGGCGCTGATGCTTATATTCGACAACCTGCTCATCCAGAAGAACTGGTGAGGCTCATGGATCAGATGCTTTTTGCCTGAACGGTTTTTGATACCTAGAGAGTTATAGCAGGCCCGAAACGGAGACAAGCATAGTCACTCGTTCGCTAACTCGCCATCCGTTCTACAAGGCAGTCGCGATTGCTTTAAGTGTGACGCTTATCCTTTCAGTGATTCCACCTCAAGGATGGGGATGGCTGCTTGGTATAGGCGTTGCACACGCAGCGTCCGAGGTCGGCCCAACATCTCACCTGGTAGACAGTGTGAGCTCATCAATGATACAAGCATCACAGGGCATCCTGCCTGTGGAGCTAATCGAACAGTTGGGCAGTATGAAAGTGGCTAGCCTGACCGGACAGAGCAGTGGAATGCCAGCAGATGCCGATGCATTGCAAGTATCTACGCCATTTGGAGTAGCCTCGCCAACTGACCAACTTTCCATCTCGCGGGTACAATCAGCCTATCGTGCCGGGGACGCTATTGCCGGCAGCTTGATGATTACCTTTACGGTGACCAATAACCAATCCCCAGCCATTATCCCTCAGATACCCACCTCTGCCACCGTCACTGAAACTATCGATGTCATGTCAGCGGTCGACTTCTCCAACGACCCTAACACTATCCGTAATGTGCTGGTCGTTGAAGTTCTGACTGAGAACGCTACCTTCGTTACTGCTTCTCCAGTGCCGGATAGAAATCTCTCCTCACTTGGTGCTGGGGGGCAACTTGCCTTCAATTTAGGCGACATTCCTCCCCTAGGCAGCGTCACAGCCACCTTGCAAATCAGTATTCCTACTACCGTAGCTGGTTTCGTGGATCTGGACACCGGTGCTACCGCTTGGGGAACCGTGCAAGGGCGGATGGTCAGCGCCCGAGCTCGACCTGCTAAGCTAATGCCAGATGCTATTAACGGTGAACCGATTGGCGACTGGCTCAAGTGGACAGTTGATGCCGACAAGTACGACAAGTATATGCTGGAGAGGGCGGCTGAGCTTAGTCAAGACCCGATTCGCATGTTTGAATATGTGCGCTCGCTAGGCTACGAGTCGTATAAAGGCAGCTTGCGTGGCACACGGGGCACGTTGTGGAGCGAAGCCGGCAACTCGATGGACCGGGCAAGCCTGCTAATCGCCATGTTGCGTGCCAACGGGATACCAGCTCGTTATCGGCATGGTGCATTGAACAAAGAGCGTGCACAGGAGCTCATTCTGTCTATGTTCCCCAGTCCAACCGGCTTGATCGGCCAAGTCTCATTGTCACATCGACGGCAGAAGTCGCCGATCCCATCAATGACTCCAAATTATTGGCTGAGACCATCGACCACTGGTGGGTGGAGGCTTACCTGTGGCGGTTGGCGCACGGTTAAAATCACGCATCGGGCAGGCGCTAAGCGCTAACACTGATCCGTGTCATACGCAATAAGATGACAGTTGGTACTTGAGCCGCCAGGCGCATTTGGACTAAAGTGAGCGCCAATAGCACGTGAAGTTCCCACAACCGAATAAGGGCGGAGGAATGCCCGGAGCGACAGCGGGGAAAGAGTTGGCGGTTCGGGGCGAGCGGAATGGAAGACGACGGAAGACGAAAGACGAATGTTTGGTCGTTGGTCATCCGTCTTTCGTCTGCACTCAACGGGCTTCTTCGCCATCATGCGTACATCGACCTCTCATCAACCCACCCTGCATGTGGCTGACCGATACCGGCCGGCGGTAAGGATTTGTCCTATGTCCTTCACCGCTGGCCGGTTTTGGTTTCGGGCGATTATCTGGTATAGGTATGCTGAAGTATCTAACCCAATTCGCATTGAAGAGAGGAGATGACCATGAACACGGAATCAAGAAATCCAATACGGGCTCTCTGTATCGTAAGAGAAGACATTCTTGACATCATTCAGTTTTTCTTGAAACGAGAAGGCCTTCAAGTCATTACTGCAGTGGATGGACACAAAGGTCTAGAAATAGCACGCGTTGAACAGCCAGACGTAGTGATCCTGGATGAACTAACACCAGGTATAGATGGGTTTAAGGTGTATACCACGATGAAGGGCGATGTCACTTTACAACAAATTCCCATTGTCTTTCTCGAAAGCGGGCGTGTATTAAATCCACCTCTTTGGGCAGCGAACTCTAAGGATATTTTGACGCGAGCGCCGTTAGACTTTAAGCAGCTTATCGCTACTATCAAGCAAATGACAAGAGCACAATAAATGACTCGCAAAAAAATGAGGCTTCTGCGGATGCTTGATTCTTAGCTAGACTTTATTCATTGCTCAGACTTCAGAAAGCGCGTTTTTCCTGAGATTTTCATGGCCGCGAGCACTTTTCTGGCAATGTGACATGTCGCCACAATGCAGACGCCAGATCAACCTAATCTCGAGCAGGGGGTTATTATGACCAGCCGCCCACTAGCACACAGCCAATTCTACAAGGTACTAGTCATTGCTCTGAGTATTGCACTTATCCTCTCGACAATCCCTCTACAAGGTTGGAGTCTCTTATTTGGTATGCGCATTGCATATGCTGCTCCTAATGAGATTGCTTCCGCATCTATCCTGTTGGATAGACACACTGGATTGACACAGACTGTAAATTCGCCAGTGATGCAAACGCTGCAGAATGCATCCCTGCCGAGTGAACTTGCTAACTTAACTAAACCAGATGTCATAGTCTCGGGTGAACAAATCAGTGGAATGGTAACGGACATCGGTGCGACGCAAGCCGTCGCTAACAGTGTGCAACGTGAACCGAATTTGCTTACGAACCCTCTCTCCATTTCACGTGTGCAGTCCGCTTATCGGGCCGCCGATGCTGTTTCTGGTACCCTGATGATCACTTTTACAGTGACTAACAACCAGCCGCCGACACTGGCTCCCCAGTTACCTTTCTCGGCAACCATTACGGACACTATTGCGGCTATTTCGACATTTGATTTCTCCAAAGACCCCGACACCATTCGTAACGTTCTTCTGACCAACTCCCTGACGAGTTATACAAGCTTTGTCTCCTCTTCCCCTGAGCCAGATCGAAGTACTGCACAGTATGCGTGGAGCCTTGGCGACATTCCGCCCTTGAGCAGTGTGACTGCCACACTGACAGTACACGGACCGACAATTGTGGCCGATTTCGTCGACCTGGATATGGGTGCGATAGCTTTAGGTACCCTTCAAGGTCGCTTGGTTAGTGCCCAAGCGCGACCGGCTAGCTTAGCCCCGAATACTATCAATGGCGAGTCGATTGGCGATTGGCTGCAATGGACGGTGGATGCCGATAAATACGACAAGTACATGTTGGCGAAGGCAGCCGAACTCGGCCAGGACCCGCTGCACTTGTTTGAGTACGTGCGCTCACTCGGCTATGAATCCTACAAGGGCAGTCTGCGCGGCACGCGGGGAACATTGTGGAGCGAGGCGGGTAACTCCCTTGATCGAGCCAGCCTCCTGATCGCTATGCTACGAGCCAGTGGGGTGCCGGCTCCTGAGTCCAAACCGCATCACCCAGGCGAGTGGGAACGGCCTTCCCGGGTTGGCGCATGGTTATAGCGATTTCCGGTTTGATTTACGGATCAAGCAAGTGCTGGCGACGATGGCGGTTGGCGCACGGTTAAAATCACGCATCGGGCAGGCGCTAAGCGCTAACACTGATCCGTGTCATGCGGGATAAGATGACATTTGATACTTGAGCCGCCAGGCGCATTTGGACTAAAGTGAGCGCCAATAGCACGTGAAGTTCCCACAACCGAATAAGGGCGGAGGAATGCCCGGAGCGACAGCGGGGAAAGAGTTGGCGGTTCGGGGTGTGTGCAGTGGCCAGTAGACAGTAATCAGTTGGCAGTAATCTGTAGGCACAGTTGGGAAGCACGTTAAATAGACTGTCTACGCACCGCTGTCAGATCAGCTGACGGGCTTCTTTCGCCATCATGCGTGCATCTTCCTCTCACCAACCCACCCTGCATGTGGCTGACCGATACCGGCCGGTGGTCAGGACTTGTCCTGTGTCCTTCACCGCTGGCCGGTTTTCGTTTCCGGCGATTATCTGGTATAGGTACTCCCAAGTATCTAACCCAATTCGCATTGAAGAGAGGAGATGACCATGAACACTGAATCGAGAGACCCACTTTCCCGCTGGTGGTGGCCGGGACAATGGCTGCACATTGTATATGGGGTGTGGGTGGACCAACTGTGGTATTGGAAGAATGTAAGACCGCAGCTACATGGCCGAAGGCAAGGATGGGGATTCGTGATTCAGGGTATGCTCGGAGCAGTGTTAGTCGTTCTGATTTTCTTAGTAGTTTTGCAGGTAGTGGTAGAGGCAACAGGGGGAAGGACACAAAGAGATACGGTACTAATTGTTGTCGCCACTCTCGGCTTGATGTTCATAATGAGTAGTTTTGCGGCCGTAATTGCAGGTGTTGCCAGTGGTATGGTCAGCAGTGTGACGGTTACTATCGCTGTTGGCTTAATCACAAGCATGCTTACAAGCATTGCTCCCGATATTTTTGTCTTCGCTTTGAGAGGGAAGCCAGCTCCATCTCCTGCATTAGATCTCGGAGGGGGCATGTTGATTGTTCTATCCATGATGATCGCAGGTATGGCGGGAGGCGTGAATTCAGGTGTGCTTGAAGGTCGCAATCCTAGGCTATCCGATGTTCTTCTTTTGGCAATAATTGCAAGTATCGTAGGCGGCGTGTGGAATATAGCCATAACAGTTATTGCAATCTCGGCTTCGGGTCTGGGGCTTTATCTAGGTAATCTTTGGGCTATCCGACAGATCGCGGATATTGACGTTCGCAGGCGTTTAGCCAATCCAGAAACTCATTTATCAAGTCCTAACAGGGAGATATGATGGCAATCCATTCGACACACACCTATTCTATAAAGGTTCTGGCTATTGCCCTAAGCCTTGCCCTAACCTGCTCATTGATTCCGCCTGAAGGGTGGGGGTTGTTATTTGGCGTAGGGACTGTGCAGGCAGCGCCCGCTGATGCTGGTTCATTATCTGGATTTCCCACCGGCGTTAACTCACCAGGGATGCGAGCGTTTCCGAAAACATCTCTGCCAGATGAGTTCAGCGACCCGAACAATATGGATCTCTTTGCCCCTGATCGACAGCCTAACGGGATGCTGTTAGATCTTGGCGCAATGCAAGTAAACACACCAAGTGCGCCGTCTTTAGTCAGCAGCCCACTCTCTATCGCTCGAGTGCAATCGGCTTACAGAGCAACTGATGCTATTTCCCAAACACTAGTGATTACCTTTGTCGTGACCAACAACCGATTACCAGTCTCTTCGCTCCAGATACCTATCTCGGCAACCATTACGGATACGCTTGCAGCATTCTCAGCGATTGACTTGTCCAACGATCCGAATACTATCCATAACGTGTTGCTACATGACACATTGATCGGTGATGATATATTTATTTCCTCTTTCCCTATACCAGACCAAGACGGAACACAGTATGCATGGAACTTGGGCGACATTCCACCCTTGGCTAGTGTCACTGCTACGCTAGTCTTGAGTGCATCGATGCCAATTACGGTCTTCACTGACCTTGATATAGGTGCGACCGTGCGGGGAATGCTCCAAGGCCATCCAGTAAGCACTCGGGCACAGCCCGTTGGCCTAGTTCCTAACGCTATCAACGGCGAGCCACTCGGCAATTGGCTGAAATGGACGATAGATGCTGACAAGTACGAAGAATACATGTTGGCCAAAGCAGCGGAACTTGGACAGGATCCTGTACGCATGTTCGAGTACGTCCGCTCGCTAGGGTACGAGTCCTACCAAGGCTCCTTACGTGGCACGCGAGGCACTCTATGGAGTGAGGCGGGCAACTCACTTGACCAAGCCAGTCTATTGATCGCCATGTTGCGTGCCAGCGGCATACCCAGTCGCTACCGACACGGCACGCTAAATGCCACACGGGCGCAAGAACTTGTACTTTCAATGTTCCCGAAGGCCAGTCAAGTCGTTGGTAACATTCCACAGGGTATCGAGATTAGCAACCCGGCAAGCGATTCCAATCTTCTGGCAGAAATACAAGATCACTGGTGGGTGGAGGCCTATCTGCTTGGCCTGGGTTGGATTGACCTTGATCCGTCATTCCAGAATGCGAGTATTGGACAACGCTTTGTCTCAGATGGCAGCATAGCAACTGATGGCACAGATCGCATTGCTGAGGTGCCGGATAATCTACGACACAAGGTGACTATTACTATAAAAATCGAGAAATGGGACATGCTTTCAAGTCTCTCTGGTGGAGTATCTTACGCATATCCGCTGGCCCGCACGTTCAATGCTGTAGAATTGGTCGGCAACCCAGTCATATTAGGTCACTTGGTGAACACCGACGCGATGGGCGGGATGGTCTTTTGGCGTATACAGCGTACTTATACCCCGTACTTTGCCGTGGGCGATTTTGAGGCGCTCATTGAGGGTCAATCCTTCCAAGAGTTGGTTTCCAACTTTCCCTTCGGCAACTTTGTCACCACTGGCGAGTGGATGCAGTTCGACATACAAGATGTAGATGGAAACGTAGAGCACTACGAACGGGAAATTGTTGACCGAATAGGATTCGACAAACGCCAAACTGAGGGAACATTGGATATTGGCAAGGACGTAGGCACCAATCCTATAGTGACCGAGTTTGACATGTTCACGATGCTGCTCATGGGCAGTGACACATTGCCATTGCCTGACCTGCTTCGGCGAACTGGACCTGCCTTGCTCTCTACTTTTGCCCAGGGTGAGAAATACCTTGACCTGCCGGAAACGCCGGCAACCTCCGACGATGGAAAACTTTTGCAAGAGGCCCGAAACGCTGTTCGGAAAATGACGCTCCAATTCACCAGCGCTATGCTCCTTGCCTTTGCGTCGTCTTCTACACTTGCCACACGTGGCTTAGGACTTGCCATGCTGACGAAAGCCTATCACGACTCTCCAAATATTGTCATCGGCTCATACACCATACAACTAGGCGAATCGGGCGGACCAGAAGGCAAAGCACTGGTTGCACTCGATCTGTTACGTCATAAACGACGGGTGATAGCCGCCCCAGGTCAAGCAAAAAGAGCAGAATTTGTTACCCGATATGTATATGGAATCGCAGATGCTGCTTTAGAGTCTCAAATGATAAAAAATGTGCTGGGTGATGAATCCAGGCCGGTTTTATCAGTCGCTGATGTGATGACAGTTGCACAGGCATCGGAGATTCCACTCAGAGCGATCAGTGGATTTAATTTAGATGACTTGGCTGACCTAACGATCTCGGCTGAGGCCAAAGCACGCATCAAGGCAGCCGTAGCCGGGTCCGATCGGATACTTGTCCTTGTGCCAGAAAGAATGGTTACCTTAGGCAGTATTCAAACTGTTGGATGGTGGCAAATCGATCTTGTATCTGGCGAGACTAACAGTGTAATGGAAGATGGTCTCCACCAATCCCTCGGCCAATATGCTAAGATAGCACTCATTAGTTTTGGCAGTGCCTTTGTTGTGGCTGTTGCCTATCGGATAATCTTTAAAGCGGCGGCAACTTTTCTTGGCTGGGGACTCATTGCTTTAGGAGTATTCGGTAACACCCAGAAGGAGTATATACCCGGATATCAGCGGTTCAAATCATATGTTAACTCGGCTTTTGGCTATGGCGCTGCATTGGTCGGCGCAGGCTATGCAAAAGCCGTGGACACGATAAAGGAGAAGCTTATACAACATCTCACTACTTACACAGGCAGCAGTCTGGGCGTAGCGGTAGTAATGTTTATATCTCAGCTGGCGGGATTCATAGCGGGGAGTATCGTGGCTGACCAGATCTTGGAGCAGTTTAAGTATGACTCCTCTAGTGGAGGATGGTCGGGAATGCCGATAATTGACCCTCCCCTATCCCCGCAACTGCTCAATCGTCATGCTCAGGCCTTAGCTGTTCATGACGACGGCTACGCCAGCGCAGCCATATCAATGGTGGGTACAATAGGTACTTCCTCTGCTCCATTAGTGGCCACTCTGCAAACAAGTCATAACACCATCGTGAATGCTCTGCATGCTACATGGGTCTCTCCAGGTTTCAACACTCTGAGCTTTACGGCGTTCGACGGTTCCTCATCGCAACTCTATTCTGCTGACGGCGCATTGCTTGCCTCCGGTATTGTCCAGGCAACACCCATTTTGTCTCCATCTCAGGCCCTGACGCGACGCAGCGCGCCCTTTTATGCCCTCTCCTCCACCGGCTCCTCCTCCTTCTACGCCCCCGCCGTGACCGGCCTGGGCGCAGGCAGCAACTGGCTCACGTACACCGCGCAACTCACCTCCACGCAGCCGTACACGCTCGAACTGCGCGATGTCATCGTCACCGTCACGTCCCCCCTGCCAGCGGGGGGGACCACAGGGGGGGTCTACACCGGTTCGTTCACGCTCGTCACGACGGACACCACCACCATCGAAGGCTTCGGCCACACGGCTGTGCCGAACTTCGCCGACGCAGCCTACATGCAGGCCGACGACGCGCACCTGATCATCGGCCCGGCGAGCGGGGCATTCCTCGTCGGCGGCGAGCCGGTCGATGCCAGCAACGGCGTCGCCATCGCCGGGTACACCGGCCCGCTCACCATCACCGAGGAGAGCGAGACGCTCGACCGCATCGAGCTCTCCGGCGACGCCTCGTTCTTCACGCTCGCCACCTCGCCCACTTCCACCATCGCCCCTCCCCCTGCCCCAGCGGGGGGAGCCGGAGGGGGGTCCTCCGTCAATTTCAACGCCGTCGTCTCGGCCAACTTCGCCGACACGTACACGACGACGGTCGAAGCGCCGCCCGGCTGGAACGTCGAACTCGACGCGACCGGGCTGATCACCGCCACGCCGCCGCTCGGCGCGGAACCGGGCGACTACACGATCCTCGTTACCGCGCAGTCGGGCCTGTACCCCGACCTGTTCGCGTCCGCCGTCCACACCGTCACGACGACGGCCTTCCAGGGCATGGCGCTGGCGGTCAACCCCGACCCGCTCATCACCGTCCCCTGGGGTCCCACTCCCCCTGCGCCAGCGGGGGGAGCCGGAGGGGGGTTGGGGCCACTCCCCGGCGATACGAACAACGGCCAACCCCAAATCCCTGGCGCGGCGTTCACGATCGACATCACGAATACCTCGACCGTGTCGCACACGTTTGCGATCGATGTGACCGGCCTGCCCGATGGCTGGCTGATCCTCAGCGGCGCGGAATGTAGGGGCGCATCCCCATGCGCTCCTACCTCCATCACGCTCAGCTTGCCCGCAGGCGGCGTCGGCCAGATCGGGCTGTACATCCAGCCCCAGCCCGACGCGCTGCCGCCCGCCGGCGCGAGTTACGGCTTCACCGTCAACGCGACGGCAATCGATAACCCCTCATTGACGCAAAGCGCCTCGCGGACGTTCGTCGTCCCGGCGATGGCCTTCAGCCAGGTCACGGCTCAACCTGCGCTCGTCTACAGCTCGCCCGGTCTCACAACGACATTCGATGTCGGCCTGCGCAATGTCGGCAACGCCGCCGGCGCTCTAACTCTATTTCACACTCTCCCTATCAGCACGTGGACGGCTTCGCTCGCCCAACCGCCCGCGCTCGACGCCGGTGAAGCGTTCACGCAGAGCGTGACGCTCGAAACACCCGATGGCGACCTGGGCCGCGACTACACGTTGAGCATCGGAGCGCCTTCGGGCGCGTACACGCAGACTGTGCACGTCGCTGTGCGCATGGTCGGCCCGAACGCCTACACCGCGCACGATGTCGCCGCGGTCGTATCCGGCCTGGGCGACGACCCGCTCTCGGCGGCGCTCACGCAAGTGGGCATCACCGTCGATGCGTTGGAGCAGGGTTGCGACGCAACCTGCCCGGCTGGCCTGCGCGAGAACGCGGCCAACGCCGCGCAGACCGTCGCGGATCAGCTCGCGCCCTATCCGCTATTGAGCGAGCGCGCCGCCGAGTTCGCGGCAATCGCCGCCGACCTGCGCGCGCATGATACATTTGCGGATGTCGCCGCCGACCTCGTCGAGTTGCGCGACACGCTCACCGCGCTGCGCGATGAGCTGCTGCGCCTGGCAGCGCACGCCGTCACGCTCGACGTGCAACCCGGCGCGCAAGTCACGCTCCCGTCGCTGCCGGTGACCTACACCATCGACCTGGCCGCGCGCGGCAACACGGTCACGACATACGACCTCTCGGTAACCGGCCTGCCCGCCGACATGCCCTACGCCCTACGCAACACGCAATACTCCCTCTCTCCCGGCCAATCCGCCTCGGCCTCTCTCGTCATCACCCCGACCGCGCTCGGCGTCTATCCCTTCACCGTCACGGTCACCGCTCTCCCCCTGCCTGCGGGGGGAGCCGGAGGGGGGTCGCTCGTCCGCATTGAGCGGCCGCTCGGCCTGCGCGCCGTGGATGCCTTTGCCAGGATAACCGAAGTGCGCGCCGACCCGGCCTTCGTCGAAACCGGCTCGAGCTCGACCGAGCTCTCGGTGCATATTGCGAACGTCGCCAACTGGCGCATGACCGGCCAGGTGGAGACGGACGTGCTCGCGCCGGACGGCGCATCGGTCTTCAGCGGCACGACGCCAATCACCCTCTCGCTGATCGACGCCAACAACACCTTCGACCTGGGCACATTGAACACCACCGGCTTCGTCACCGGCGTCTACACCGTCAACGTCGCCCTTAATCTCCAACCTCCAACCTCCAACTTCCAACCTCCAACTTCCAACCTCCAACCTCCAACTTCCAACTTCGGGCTGTTCAGCGTCGGCCAGGGCATCAGCGCCACCGCCGGCGTCGCGCCGGCAATCGTCGCCCCCGGCGATGCGATCGTCACCACGACGATCACGACCGAGCGCACGGCCTTCGATGTCGGCACTCCCCCTGCGCCAGCGGGGGGAGCCGGAGGGGGGTACACCACCACCGTCACCGTCACCGCGCCCGCGAACGCCTCCAACAACAACTCGGCTGTCGGCGCACCGCTCAGCTTAGCTGCCGGCACCTACGACGTGATCATAGCCGACGGCGCAATCCGCCGCTCGGTCAGCGGCCCGTGGTACGACACCATTCAGGCCAGCGTATACTTCACCTCCACGCCGGTCATGACCTACTGGCTGGGCTACGGCGTAGATGCCTTCACCGGCGGCTCGCCGACCGCGCTCGAAGCCCTCGCCCTCAATCGCGACAAATTCGTGCGCGTCTATTTGCCCCAGCCGGCCACGCTGCGCTTTTGGATCCACGACCCCTCGCCATCCGATTCGAGCGGCGCGATCGCATTGACTGTTCGCCAGAGGTTCGAGGCCAGCGCCTCGCTCAATCGCCGCGTCGAGGGCGCGCTTGGCCTGGCCATTCCGCGCCAGCAAGCGGAGACGCTCGCCTACGATCAACGACCGATCGAAGGCAGTTTCTCCAGCAACTGGCCGATGAACAACGAGTGCAACGCCTGCCACGTCCAATCGCAAGCGTTGATCGGTCTGGGCGACGTGGCGCGCAAGTTGCCGGTCAACCTCGGCGATCCGGAGACGATGGATGCGCTGCACGCCTACCTGGTCGGTTGGACGCAAGCCGATGGTCGGGTCGGCCAACCGAATGATGATCCGCTCGTGCAGGCGACCCTGGCCTTCTGGAGTCTCGCCCAGGATACCGTCCGCTTGGCCGCCATGCCCGCGCCCGACCTGCGTCCGGCCGGCATCCAACGCTACGAAGACAACCACGCCGGCTTGCGTTACAACGGCCGGCCGTTCATCGGCTCTATCAATTGGGTACGCATGACGTCGCCGATCGCCAGCGCCGGTTACGCCGCGCGCTCGAAGACCGCCGGCGATACCGTCTCGCTCGACTTCAGCGGCGGCTGGCTCGGCGCCGGCTTCGTGTCCAGTCTCTCCGGCGGCAAAGTCGAGGTGTTCGTCGACGGCGTCAGCTACGGCGTCATCGACACTTATGCGCGGAACGAGCGACCCTTCAGCCGCTACTTCAACCTGGCCGACGCCGGCGCCCACACGCTCGAGTTGAAGGTGCTGGGCCAGCGCAATCCCTTCGCATCCGACAACTGGGTGAACTTCGATTATATCGACACCTGGGATGGGACACTCATGCCGGATGGCCGCTTCGAAGAAAGCGACGCGCGTGTCCGCACCGGTTCCGGCTGGCTACAGGATTCGGGCTTCGCCGGCGCCAGCGGCGGCAAGTTCTGGAAAGCCGGCAGCGGCCACAGCGCCTGGTTCCCGTTCACCGGCGACTCGGTAACGTACCAGGCGGTGACGCTCGGCACACCCCTCATTCAATCGCTGCAGGTCGAGATTCTGATCGACGGCGAATCGCGTGGCCGCTTCAGCCTGTGGAGCCCGACGACGGTCACCCGCACGTTCAGTTTCGATGGGTTGGGCGCCGGGCCGCACGTGCTGCAGGTGCGCGGCTATCGTAGCGAGGCGCGTGTGGATGCCTTCATCACACCCGGCATCCCGCCCTTCGTCACACCCACGACGCCCACCGGCATCGTGCGCTACGAGGAGGACGATCCCGCCGTGCGCCTCAACGGCGCTGCCAGCGATGTCGCGCCGGGCAGCTGGTTGTTATACGGCGAGGCTTACGCCAGCCAGGGCTACGCGGCTCAAACCGACGTGGCCGGCAACACCGTCAGCCTGGCCTTCAGCGGCACGTGGGCGGCGTTCGGCTATATCGCCAACAGCAGCGCCGGCAAGGTCGAAGTCTTCATCGACGGCCTCAGCCAGGGCGTGATCGATACGTATGCTCGCGCCCCGGTGAATCGCACCGCCCTCTTCGAGAGTCTGGCTGGCGGGCCGCACACCATCGAGGTGCGCGCGCTGCCCATCAGCCAAAAGAATCCGTTCTCCAGCGGCAACCGCTTCCACTTCGACTACTTCGATACCTGGGATGGCGCACCGCTGCCGGGTGGCCGCTTCGAGGAAAGCGACAGCCGGGTGTTGGGCGGCGGCATCGGCTGGATGCTCGACACTTCCTTCAGCGGCGCGAGCGGCGGCCAGTTCTGGAGGGCCGATCGCAATATCTGGTTCCCGTTCACCGGCGACTCGGTGACGTATCAGGCGGTGACCTTCAACTCAAGCGCGATTCAAGTGCACGAAGTCGAAGTGCTGATCGATGGGCAGTCGCGCGGCCTCTTCGAC
Source organism: Anaerolineae bacterium (assembly GCA_035292585.1). Taxonomy (GTDB): domain Bacteria; phylum Chloroflexota; class Anaerolineae; order Fen-1058; family Fen-1058; genus DASSFZ01. Next base: position 71,440 of record DATDPU010000089.1, read on the forward strand.
CTGTGGAGCCAAACGCCCGTCACGCGCACGTTCAGTTTCGACGGGCTGGGACCTGGACTGCACATGCTGCAGGTGCGCAGCTATCGCGGCGAGGCGCGCGTGGATGCCTTCATCACGCCGGGCATCCCACCCTTCATCACACCCACGACGCCCACCGGCATCGTGCGCTACGAGGAAGATGACGCAGCACTGCGCTTCAACGGTGCAAGCCTCGATCAAGCGCCCACCAACTGGAACATCTCGACGGATAACACCGCCAGCGGCGGCTATATCGCTTACACGGATGCGACCAACAACATGGTCGGTCTGGCGTTCACCGGCAGCTGGGTCTCGCTGGGTTACGTGGCCTATTCCAACGCAGGCCAGGTCGAGGCCTTCATCGACGGCGTCAGCCAGGGGGTGGTGGATACCTACAGCCGGACACCGACCAGCCGCAGCGTCGTCTACAGTGGGCTGGCGGACACAACGCACACGCTCGAGGTGCGCGTGCTCCCTTCTAGCCAGAAGAATCCCTTCTCCAATGGCAACCGCTTCCACTTCGATTACTTTGACGCCTGGGACGGCGCGGCCATGCCGGAGGGCCGCTTCGAGGAAAGCGACGCGCGCGTTCGGTCAACCATCAATTGGCAGCAGGATACTTCCTTCAGCGGCGCCAGCGGCGGCAAGTTCTGGCGCGGCGGCGCCAACGCTTGGTTCCCGTTCACCGGCGACTCGGTGACGTATCAGGCGGTGACCATCGCCTCCGGCTCGGTTCAAGCGTACCAAGTCGAAGTGTTGATCGACGGCGAGTCGCGCGGCGCCTTCAATGTGTGGAGCACGGCGGTGCAAACGCGCACATTCAGTTTCGAGGGCTTGGGCGCCGGGCCGCACGTGTTGCAGGTGCGCAGTTATCGCGGCGAGGCGCGTGTGGATGCCTTCATCACACCCGGCATCCCGCCATTCGTCACGCCGCCCGCGCCGACCGGCATCGTGCGCTACGAGGAAGACGACCCCGGCGTGACCTTCAACGGCGCAGACCTCGATCGAGCGCCCACCAACTGGTCTGTTGCGACGGATAACTATGCGAGCAGCGGCTATATCGCTTACACGGATGCGACCAACAACACGGTCGGTCTGGCGTTCACCGGCACGTGGGTCGCGCTCGGCTATACTGCCTATTCCAACGCAGGCCAGGTCGAGGTCTTCATCGACGGCGTCAGCCAAGGAGTCATAGATACCTACAACGCCAGCCCAACCAACCGCAGCGTCGTGTATGCCGACCTGACGCCTGGCGCGCACACGATCGCGGTCCGCACGCTCGGCCAGCGCAATTCGTCATCCAGCGGCAACCGCTTCCACTTCGACTACTTCGACATTTGGGACGGCAGCGCGCTATCCGGCGGCCGGTTCGAGGAAGGCAGCCCACGCCTGCTAGACGGCGTCGGTTGGATACTCGATACCTCCTTCAGCGGCGCGAGCGGCGGCAAGTTCTGGCGCGGCGGCAACAACGCCTGGTTCCCCTTCACCGGCGACTCGGTCACGTACGAAGCGGTCACGAACAACTCGCCCACGGCCAACGTCGAAGTGCTGCTCGACGGCGTCAGCCGGGGGCCATTCAGCCTGTACAACGCGACGACCATCACCCGCGCCTTCACTTTCGATGGCCTAACGGCCGGGCCGCACGTGCTCCAGGTGCGCGCATTGACCGGCGAGGCGCGCATTGATGCCTTTAGCGCCAACAGCGCCGTCGCGCCGCCAACGGCGACGCCGACGTCCACCCCGACGCCAACCGATACACCTACATCTACCTCTACGCCGACACCGACCGAGACCGCTACACCTTCGCAGACATCGGCGCCCACACCGACCGATACGCTGACGCCGGCCGCTACCGCTGCGCCTTCGCAGACATCGGTACCTACATCCACCGACACACCGACGCCTACATTTACACCCGAACCGGCGTCGACCGAGACCCCGACCCCAACAGCGACCACCGACGGTGGACAAGGGGGCGGTCAGCCGGGTGGCAGCAGTCCCCGGCTCCTGGCCATCGGCGACCCATCCTCTATGATCTTCCGCGCTGCATCCCTTCCCAGCGCCGGAGCAACCCTGGCGCTCCAGGCTACCGTCTTCGCCCGGCCAGAACGATTCGAACCGAAACACCCGCAACCGGCATCGCTCGATTCGGGCGCAACCCTTCACGCATCATCCCTCGCCCTGCCCGCGCTCGACAGCCCGATCACGGACACGACCGCGCTGATCAGCATGACGACCTATCTGCTCAACCAGCGCACGGCGGACGGTGTGTGGCCGCCGCCGGCCACGCGCGGCGGCGAGCCGGTCACCTGGTGGTGGAGCGATACGCCCGTCGCCGGTCGCAGCCCGGCGCTGACCGCCTACAACATCGTCGGGCTGGGCAAGTTGTACGACCTGACCGGGAACATCACCTACCGCGAGGCCATGACCCGCGCCGCGCAGACGATGGTGACCTGGTCGTATACCAACTCGCACTCGACGGCGCTGCACGAGATCATCGGGCTGCACACCGCGCTGCCCTACGTGCAAGATTCGGCGCTCGCCACGCAGGTCGAAGCGCGCACGATAGAGATCGCGGATTACCTGCGCGCTAATCAGAATCCCGACGGCGGCTGGAGCCGCAACGTGTACACCACGACCTCCGACCCACTGCCGACCGCCGGTGTGCTGTACGCGCTGTCGCTGCTTCAGCCGGCCAGCACCGACCCATCGCTGCTGCAGGCAACCGAGTATCTCTTGCGGGCGCAGCGCGGCGATGGGCAATGGCCGTCGCTGTATCAGGATGACAATACCCGGCCGATCATGACCACCACCTGGGTGGATATCAGCTTACCGTGGATTTACGAAGTCCTGAGCAGCTACTCGATCGACCTGGCGCACTCCGTGCCGCTGAGCGGCGTAACGGCTCTGACGGACACCTTCAGCCCGCCGGCCACAACCAGCGTCGGCGTAGACGAAGTCGTTTACGGCTGGCGCTACAACCAAACCGAGGCCGAGCGCATCCGGTCGTCCTCGTTCGCCAGCCGGCTGACGGGCTTGTTGCCTGGCGAAGTGCGCCAGGTATCCAATGGCACGCTCGTCTCGTATGCGATTGAGGGTGGAAGCAACACCCTCGCCCTGCCGCCGCTGTATGTGCAGGCTATGCATATCATCGGCGTCGAACCGGGCGCGCGCATCGCTGCGCCGGGCGAAGCCGTGGTGTACGATGTCGTGCTGTTCAATCCGGGCGATGCGGCCGATGAATTCACGCTGTCAGTCGGCGGCCTGCCCGCGGCGTGGGTCGATCTGCCAGCAACCGTCCTGCTCGACGCAGGTCACACCCAAACCGTCACACTCACCGTTCGTCCGGAGCCAGATGCCGCGCTGGGCGAGCAAGCGTTCATCGTCATCGCCGAAACGAACGCGGGTGGACGCGACGCCGCCTCCGCGTCCCTCACAGTGGCCGACCCGTTAGACCTGAGCATCACACCGAAACTGGCGGCGGCGAGCAACGACCAGGTCGTCACCTACACGCTCACCATCTCCAATCTCGAATCGGACGCGCGCACGTACACGCTCTCCACCGACGGTCTCTCACCGAACGTTGTGGTTCTCCCCGGCAGCGTCGATGTCGCCGCCGGGCAAGCGGTGACCGTCCCGCTAGAAGTGACCGTCTATGCTGACCGTGGCCTGCACCCGTTCTCCGTCACAGCCAATCCGCAATCCGCATTCAGCATTCAGCAATCCGATGACGCGATACTCGCCGTGCTGGGTGACCGCAGCGTGGCCGTGGGTCTAGCACCTTCGCAATCCACCGGCGGGCCGGGCGTGCCGACGTTGTACCACCTGACGATTACCAACACCGGCAGCCTGTCCGATACCTACACCTTCAATGTAGCAGCGCCCGAAGGCTGGGCGTATCGTCTGGAAGCCAATGGCGCACCGGTCGAGGCCATCAGCCTCACACCCTTCGTCTTCAACTCGGCTGAGGTTTGGCTGATCGTCACGCCGCCGGCCGATGAGGCGGTAGGCGCTTATGACTTCGATGTCTTGGTGCAATCGCAGAATGATCCAAATGCGCAGGCTGCGGTGACTGGCGCGCTCGATGTGTCGGCCTACGGCATGCAGGTCAGCATCCTGCCCGAACACACCACCATGAACCCGACCGACGCGGGAACGTGGCAAGTGCGCGTCACCAACACCGGCTCGGTCGCCGATAGCTACACGCTGATGGCGGGCGGCATCGTCTCCGGCTCGGCGCAGTTCGCGCCGGGCGTGCTCTCGCTCGCGCCGGGCGCGTCGGGCACGGTGCAGTTGACCTCGGGCGCGATGGACTTCGCGCTGCCGCAGACGTATCCCTTCGCCGTCACCGCGCATTCGGCCTCGAATCCAACCATCCAAAACTACGACACGGCAGACATCACCTTCAGCGGCTACGAGGCCGTTGCAGCGGCGCTACTGCCGGGCGATCAGACTCTCACCGACACTTTGCAGGCGTCGTTCCTGATGGTCATTACCAACACCGGCAACGTGGACACCGTCTATCGACTCTCCGCGCCCGGTTCTTCGCCCGCGGCCCAGTTCGAGGTGGACGAGGTCTACATCCCGGCGCACATGACGGCGGGCGTCCTGCTGACCGTGCGCGCAGCCGGGAGCGGAACGTACACCGTCGGTGCATCAGCCGACTCGGCGACCAGCGCCGCGCAAGACAGCGCGACGGCCAGCCTGACGATCGTGATGAGCAACCAACCGCCCGACGTGGACGCCGGCCCTGACCAGGCAGCGAGCGAGGGCGTGTGGGTGAACTTCAATGGCAACTTCACCGATGAAGGTGCGACGGGCACCCACACGATTGCCTGGGACTTCGGCGATGGCAGCACGGCCGGCGGCACTCTGACGCCGGCGCACCTCTACGCGGATAACGGCGCCTACACCGTCACGCTCACCGTGGCAGATGACGGCGGGGAGACGGGCAGCGATACGCTCGTCGTTACTGTCGACAACGCGTCTCCGAGCGTGAACGCCGGGCCGGATCAATCGGCGCTCGAAGGCGAGCCGGTCAACTTCAACGCCACCTTCACCGACCTGGGCGCGCGCGACACGCACACCCTCGCCTGGGACTTTGGCGACGGCGCAACGGCAACCGATACATTGGCGCCGACTCACTTCTACGCCGACGATGGCGCCTACACGGCCACGCTCACGGTGACGGACAAAGATGGCGGCAGCGGCAGCGACGCGCTCGTCGTCGCCGTCGAGGGTGTCGCTCCGGCCGTCCAGGCCGGGCCAGACCAATCGGGGGATGAAGGCGCAGCGCTGAGCTTCGCAGGCGCCTTCACCGACCCGGGTGCGCTCGACACGCACACGCTCGCCTGGGATTTCGGCGACGGTGAAACAGCGAGCGGAACGCTCACACCGGCGCACACCTATGCGGATAACGGCGTGTACACTGTCACGCTCACCGTCACCGACAATGACGGCGGCTCAGGCAGCGATACCTTGCTCGCCGCCGTTCACAACGTTGAACCGGCGGTGAATGCCGGGCCAGACCAGGCCGCCGGCGAAGGCGACGCCGTCACCTTTGCAGGCGCCTTCACCGACGCGGGCACGCTGGACACGCATGCCATCGCCTGGGACTTCGGCGACGGCGCAACTGCCAGCGGCGCGCTCACACCCACACACCTCTACGCCGACGACGGCGTCTACACCGTCACGCTGACCGTCAGCGACGACGACGGCGGCGCGGGCAGCGATGCGCTCAGCGTCACCATCGGCAATGTGCTCCCCTTCGTCGAGGCCGGCCTCAATCAAATCTCGGTCGAGGGTGAAGTCGTGACCTTCAGCGGCGCGTTCACCGACACGGGCGCGCTCGACACCCACACGCTCGCCTGGGACTTTGGCGATGGCGAAACCGCGCACGGCACGCTGGCGCCCGCTCACATCTACGCCGACGACGGCGCGTATACCGTCACGCTCACGGTCAGCGACGATACCGGTTCGGCCAGTGACACCTCGTTGGTCACCGTCGAGAATGCCGTTCCATCTGCCGATGCCGGGTCGAATCAAACAGCGGACGAAGGCCAGGCCGTGAATTTCCTCGGTTCCTTCGCCGACGCTGGCTGGCTGGACACGCACACTCTCGCGTGGGACTTTGGCGATGGTGAAGACGCGAATGGTACGCTCGCACCTGCGCACACGTACGCGGATAATGGCGCGTACCGCGTCACGCTGTCCGTCACCGACAACGACGGCGCGACCGGGAGCGACATGCTCACCGTCACCGTCAGCAACGTCGCGCCGAGCGTGGACGCCGGGTTCGACCGGAACGCTGTGAGAGGCCAACCGGTTGACTTCAGCAGCGCGTTCTCCGATCCGGGCGCGCTGGATACCCACACGATCGCCTGGAACTTCGGCGATGGCGCGACGGCCGGCGGCGCGCTTTCGCCCACGCACATGTACACCAGCAGCGGGACCTACGCGGTCACACTCACCGTCACCGACAATGACGGCGACAGCGGCAGCGACACGCTCCAGGTGACGGTCGTCAACGTCGCGCCGAGCGTCGACGCCGGGGCAGACCAAACCGCCGATGAAGGCGATGCCGTTCAGTTCGAAGGCGCCTTCAACGGCCCGGGCGTGCTGGAGCTCTACACGGTAGAGTGGAACTTCGGCGATGGCCGGGGGGCGAGCGGCGCGCTGACGCCGATGCACCTCTACGAAGATAACGGTGTGTACACCGTCACGCTCACCGTGGCAGACGACGAAGGCATGGTCGGGAGTGATACCTTGCAGGTTAGCGTGAACAATGTCGCCCCCAGCGTCGAGGCCGGGTCGAACGGAACGGGCATCGAAGGCGCAGCCGTTCAGTTCGACGGCGCATTCACCGATCCAGGCGTGTCGGACACACACGCGATCCTGTGGGACTTCGGCGATGGCGAAACGGCGAGCGGCACGCTGTCTCCCTCGCATGTCTATGCGGATGATGGCAACTACCTCGTCACGCTCACCGTCACAGATGACGACAGCGGCTCAGGCAGCGACACGCTCGTCATCGCCGTCGGCAATGCGACCCCCATCGCCGATGCGGGTTCGAATCAGACCGCGGCTGAAGGCGAAGCCGTCCACTTCGACGGCGCCTTCACCGACGCGGGTACGCTGGACACGCACACGCTCGCCTGGGACTTCGGCGATGGGACAACCGCCAGCGGCACATTAACACCGACGCACGTCTACGCGGATGATGGCGTGTACGCCGTCACGCTCACCATCACCGATGACGGTGGGGAGATGGGCAGCGATACGCTCGTCGTCACCGTCCACAATGTCGAGCCGAGCGCAGAGGCCGGATCGGATCAGGCAGCGGCTGAAGGCGAGGCTATGAGCTTCGACGGCGCCTTCACCGACCCCGGCGCGCTGGACACCCACACGCTCGCCTGGGACTTCGGCGACGGCGGCGCGGCAAACGACACATTGACGCCCACGCACGTCTACGCCGATGATGGCGCCTACACCGTCACGCTCACCGTCGTTGACAAGGATGGCGGAATTGACAGTGATACGCTCGTCGTCACGGTTGACAACGTTGCGCCGATGGTGGACACCGGGCTGGATCAAGCGAAGAATGAAGGGGAAGCAGTCAGCTTCGCTGGCGCCTTCAGCGACCCCGGTGTGCTCGATACCCACACCATCACCTGGGGCTTCGGTGATGGGACAACGGCGAACAACACGCTTACACCGGCGCACACTTACGCCGACAACGGCGTGTACACGGTGACGCTCACTGTCGCTGATAATGGCGACGCAGTCGGTCAAGACACACTCGTCGTGACCGTTCGCAACATCGCGCCAAGCGTTGAGGCCGGGCCGAATCAGACCGTCGCGGAAGATGTCGCGCTGAGCTTCAGCGGCGCCTTCGCCGACCCCGGCACGTCGGACACCCACACCCTCCTGTGGGGCTTCGGCGACGGCGGAACAACCAACGGCACGCTGTCGCCCGCGCACACCTACACGGAGAGCGGCGTGTACACCGTCACGCTGACCGTCACCGATGACGACGGCGACGCTGGCCGAGATACGCTGGTCGTCACTGTTACCGCAAGGGCTGAGTCGTGCGCGTTATATCCCATCGCGCTCCACAGTAGCACGCTGCTCTCGGCGACCGTCGGCCAGACGCTGCCGGACGTGTACAACGGCGCGGGCCAGGGCAACTTCGGCTGGTTGGCCTGGACGGGTGCGAATGGTGAGCCAGTGTTGGTCAACAGCCTGACGCCGCCCGGCGACAGCGATACCTACGTCAACCCGAACAACTCGAACGACCATACGCTGTCGGTTGGTGATTGGGTCCAGGGAAGACCGGGCGTCGCCAACTCTCGCGGCGTGCGGGATGCGCTGGATGCGCTCAAGGCGCTGACGATCACCATCCCGGTATGGGACACGGCGACCGGGCAGGGCAGCACCACGCGCTATCACGTGGTGGGCTTCGCGCGCATTCAAATCACCGACTACCAGTTGCCCGGTCAGGACCGCATCTCGGCCATCTATCGGGGCACGGCCACATGCGCGGAGGAGTGATGGAGGCGCTTATCTCGTTACGGAATACGCACTACGCGCGATTCCGGCGGGTTCCGTAATGCGTACGCGGAGCGCGTAAATCAACCTGGAAACTGCTTTAGGTCATCAGCCTTTGATCACCGCTACCGGCTCCAACCGGGCGACCTTGCGAGCGATGCCCGCCTTCGACACGACCTCGATCACGCGATCGACGTCCTTGTACGCCTGCGGCGCTTCTTCGGCCAAACCCGGCATCGACCCGGCGCGCACTTTGATGCCGCGGCTTTGCAGCTCGTCGCGCAGCTGCTCGCCGCGAATTTCTTTCTTCGCGCGCGAACGGCTCATCACCCGGCCGGCCCCGTGACAGGTCGAACCGAAAGACTGTTCCATCGCTCCCGCCGTGCCGAGCAACACCCACGACGCCGTGCCCATCGAGCCGGGGATCAGCACCGGCTGACCCATCGGTTTCAGATCGGGCGGCAACCCCTCTGAACCGGGTCCGAAGGCGCGCGTGGCGCCTTTGCGATGCACGCAGACCTTGATCGACTGCCCACCGACCGAGTGGACTTCGAGCTTGCCCATGTTGTGGGCAATGTCGTATACCTGATGCAGATCGAAATTCTTGACGTGCCCGGCCAGCACTTCCTCGAACGAGGCGCGGATGAAGTGCGCCAGCACCTGTCGATTGGCAAAGGCATAGTTCGCCGCGCAGGCCATCGCCCCGAAATAGTCCTGACCCTCCGGCGAATCAAATGGGGCGCACACCAGCTCGCGATCCGGCAGCTGGATGCCATACTTACGGACGGCCGTTTGAAACTGGCTGACGTAATCGGTGCAAACCTGGTGCCCGAAGCCGCGACTCCCGCAGTGAACCTGCGTCACGATCTGGCCGGGGAACAATCCCAGCACGCGCGCCGCCTCTTCGTCGAAAATCGCCGTGACTTCGTCGACCTCGATGAAGTGGTTGCCCGCGCCGAGCGTGCCGAGCTGCGGCCGGCCGCGCTCGATCGCTCGCTTGCTCACCTTGTCAGGCTGTGCGCCGGGCATCGCGCCGAACTCTTCGGTGTGTTCCAGATCATCCCGACGCGCATAGCCTTTCTTCAACGCCCACTTCGCGCCCTGCGTCAGCACGTCGCGAAACTCCTCGTGCGAGAGCCGGATGTGACCCTCCGAACCGACGCCGCTGGGACAATTGTGGTAGAGCGCCGTCGCTAAGTCCCCGATCCGATCTTCGACCTCTTCGCGCGAGACGTGCGAGGCCAGCAGACGGACCCCACAATTAATATCGTAGCCCACCGCGCCGGGCGAGATGATGCCATCCGGCACGCGCGCCGCCATCACCCCGCCGATGGGCATGCCGTAACCTTGATGGACATCGGGCATCACGATCACCGGTTCGACCAGACCGGGCAGGGACGCGACATTCATGGCCTGCTCCAGTGATTGATCGCCCAACGCATCTTCCAGCAACTCGTCATCGGCATACACGCGCACCGGCACGCGCATATCGCCGCGCTGCGACTTCGGAATTTCCCAAAGGTATGGGCTGATTCGAGTGAGATTCTGCTTATTGAGCGTCATGGCTCACCTCCTCGACGTGGCAGGTCTTCACACATCAAAAACTAGTTCGACCTGAAACCCATCGACATCCTGACGGATCGATACGCCGTGGAAGGTAGCCGCTTTGATCGCCTTGAATAACTCCGCCGGGCGACCGCCACGCACGGACGCGCGCACCTCTGCCTTATCATCGCTCACTGTCAAGCGGTGAATCGCGAACTCGGCGAAAACCACGGCGTGCTCTTCGGCCAGGTACAATAACTCATTCAACCAATCGATCAGCAGCGTTTCAGCGTCGATCGCCTGGAGGTCGATCTCGAACGCGCGAGCCGCACTGACCTTCGACAGATCGGTCAACAGGCCGAACATCCCTTGCGCCGCGCCGACGAACAGTTCGGGCACATCCCGCGCTCGAACCCGGATCGCCCAATCGGCGGTGTGCTCGATTTCCTCGACGCGATCATCCGGCTCGCTCATGGCTCACCCGGTTACACCACTTCAAGCCCGGCCCCGGTCACAACCTCGCCCACGATCCATGCCGCCAAACCATCCGCGTGCGCCTGTCGCACGTAGGCCTCGGCCCGCTCCGGCTCCAGTGCGATCAGCAGCCCACCCGACGTTTCCGGATCGAACAAGATCAGCTGATCGGCTTCGCTCACGGCGGCGGCAAAACGAGTATGGGGTAACACGTAGTCCCGATTGCGCCACAACCCGCCGGGGAACGCTTCGCGCGCCACGTAATCGCGCGCGCCGGGCAGCAGCGGCAGATCGGACATGCGCAGCCGCAGCGCCGCGCCGGACGACTCGGCCATTTCCAGCGCGTGCCCCAGGATGCCATAGCCGGTCACATCGGTGCAGCCATGCGCGTCGAAGAACAACGCCAGGTGCGCTGGGTGGCGGTTCAATTGCAGCATGCTCTGCACCGCCGCCTCGACGTGCGCCGCCTCGGCCTGGCCGCGCTTCAGCGCGGTCGTGATCAACCCGACGCCGAGCGGTTTGGTCAGCACCAGCGCATCGCCCGGCCGCGCGCCGCCTTTGGTGAGGTAGCGATCCGGGTGCACCAGGCCGGTGACCGCCAGGCCGTACTTCGGTTCGCGATCGGTGACGGTATGCCCGCCGACGATCACGCCGCCCGCCTCGGTCACTTTATCGCCGCCACCGCGCAAGATGTCGGACAGGATCGCGTAATCTTGCGTATCGGGAAACGCGACGATGTTGAGCGCGAACAGCACCTCGCCGCCGACCGCATACACATCGCTCATCGAGTTCGCAGCGGCGATCGCGCCGTAGGTGTACGGATCGTCAACGACTGGCGGGAAGAAATCCGTCGTCGCCACCAACGCCTGTTCGTCGTTCAGGCGGTACACCGCCGCGTCGTTATGACCGTCGAGTCCAACCAGGACGCGCGGATAATCGGCGGGCTTGAACAAGTTGTGGAGGGGACGCAGCACGTGCGCCAAATCGGTCGGGCCGATCTTGCTGGCTCAACCGGCGCAGGTAGCGAGCGTGGTCAATCGAACACGTTCGTCGGGCATGAGACTCCTTGTGAAGTGGCAGCGTGGGAAGTATAGCGTGTTTGCCCTCGCGCGCCAAGACGTTTGCCGATCGCTTCTCGCAGCATTATAATCGCACTCGACCTTTGATAGAGGAACGTCGCTTGAGCAAACTCGCCCGTTTTGAAGCATTGATCGAACAACTGGTCGAAGGCACCTTTGGCCGGCTGTTTTCCGGCGCCTTGCAGCCGATCGAAGTAGCCAACGCATTGGCGCGCGCCCTCGAAGATTATCAGATCACCGATAGCCAGGGCCACCGTTTCGCCCCCAACGTGTTCTGGGTCTACCTGCACCCGACCGACTACGACGCCCTCCGCTCGACCCAACCGGCGCTGCCGGAAGACCTGGCGCGTTCAGTAAGCGATCTCGCGCGCCTGGCGGACTTGCCGATGCCTGAGCATCCGGTCGTCGAGATTGTCGCATCCGAGCAAATTCCGCGTGGCCGGGTATCGGTCGCCGCGCAATACCTCCCGCAGGCGACCACGCCGATCGGGCCGACGCAGGAGATCGACGCCGAGGATATCCGCCGGACGATCCTGGACGCCGGGCGCGTCCAATCGTTTCTGATCCTGGACGGTAAACGCCACGTGCCGCTGCATCGCCCGGTGATCGCGCTGGGGCGCGCGCTGGATAACGATCTGGTCATCGACGACGCGCGCGTATCGCGGCATCATGCCCAGCTGCGCCTGCGGGGCGGCCGGTACGTCATCTACGATACCGGATCGAGCGGCGGCACGCTGATCAATGGGGAGTCGGTTAACGAACATATCCTGGCCGCCGGCGATGTGATCAGTTTAGCCGGTTACGCCATCGTCTTCGGCGAAGATATCCCTATTCCGCCCGAACCGCCAGTCAAATTTGAAGACACGCCGTTGATGGAGGAATGAGGAATGTAGAATGTGGAATGAAGAATGAAGAAAGGTGTTTGCGGGAAGCGCCGCGTTCTCCGCATTCTCAATTCGACATTCTCAATTCTACATTCTCAATTCTGCATTTGACCTTATGGAAGTCGCCCTGCTCGTCCTCCGCATTCTCAGCATCCTGCTGCTGTACGTGTTTTTGGGCGTGATCGTCGTCCTGTTATGGCGCGATATGCAGCACGCGGCTCAACGCGAGACGGCCTCCACGACGCGCGTCCGCCCGGCCCGCCTGGTTTTGCTCAACGAAGATGGAACGACCGACGGGGTGGCGTATGAGCTGAAGCCTTTTACGTCGCTCGGGCGCGCGCCGAGCAACACGATTGAGTTGAACGACACCTACTGTTCGGCCGAGCACGCGCTGCTGCTGTGGCGCAACAACCAATGGTGGCTGGAGGATCGCGGCAGCCGCAACGGCACGCAGTTGAACGACATCTCGGTCGACACGCCGGTGGTCGTCGGCGCCAGCGACATTATCCGCCTCGGACGCGTGCACTTGCGCTTTGAAGTGGAAGAGCACAACGGGGGAGGGAATTGATGGACCTGGGATTGCGGGGCAAGGTTGCGCTGGTCACTGCCGCTTCCAAGGGCCTGGGCAAGGCCACCGCGCTGCAATTTGCCCGCGAGGGTGCGCGCGTAGCGATTTGTGCGCGCAGCGCGTTGGTCGACACCACAGCCGGCGAGATTCGCCGGGAGACCGGCGCAGAGGTGCTGGCCGTGCGCGCCGACCTGGCGCAGGCGGCGGACGCCGAGCGCGCCATCAACGCCACGGTCGAGAAGTTCGGCGGGCTGGATATCCTGGTGACGAATGCGGGCGGCCCGCCCTCGGGCAGTTTTGACGACACGCGCCTGGAGGCCTGGCAGACAGCCGTCGACGTCACCCTGTTCAGCGCGGTGCGCCTGATCAAAACCGCCCTACCCTACTTGCGCCAGTCCAGTGCGCCCGCCATCCTGACCCTCACCTCGTACTCGGTCAAACAACCCATCCCCCATCTCGTCTTGTCGAACTCGATCCGGCTCGCCGTGATCGGGCTGACCAAGACCTTGAGCCAGGAGTTAGGCCCGGAGAACATCCGCGTGAACAGCATCTTGCCGGGTTGGACTTATACCGAACGAGTCGAGGAGTTGTTGGACGCGCGCGCGGCGAAAAGCGGCAAGACACGCGCAGAAGAAGCAGCCGCGACGACCGCCAGCGTGGCGCTGGGGCGCATGGGCCGGCCCGAAGAGTTCGCCAATGTGGCGGTGTTCTTGTGCAGCCCGGCGGCCTCGTTTGTGACCGGCGTCATGCTGCAAGTGGATGGCGGGATCGTGAAGGGGACGCTGTAATTCCAAACTGTCTTGAAATCGGATTGTGTTGCAACCGGCGCTTGACTATGCTAGAATGCCTGCGATAGTGTGGGCTGATCGAAGGAGCACACTGATGCAAATTGACATCAAGTCCTTGACCGACCTCTCGGAAGATGATCTGATCATTCTCAAAGGGCTATTGGCGACCGGGTCGGCCACCCCGACCGACCTGGCCGTGCGGATGGGCCTCATTTCGGAAAATTTAGAGCCTCGGCTGAGAAAACTTCAGGCCAAAGGGTTGGTCAGCGTGACGGAGCGCCCGGCGGGTATCGAGCGCGAGATCTATCGCCTATCGCGAACCGGTCAATCTCTGCTGGCGTCCTGACCGGGAGGCCATCGATGACCGCGCTGCTGATTGGCGTCGTGGTGCTGGCAGCGATCGCGCTCGTCGTCTTGGAGTTGTTCAAGACGTTCGGGCGCGATGTGTTAGAGGCGCTGCGCAACCGCTGGTCGTGGCTGCTGATCGGCGTCAACGTGGGCATCGCCATCAGCGTCTATGTGTTGGCTCGGACGGTGTTGGGCGCCGGCGACAGCCTGGGCACGGCGATCCTGGTCGGCGTGAGTTTTCCCGTCGTGCTGCGCAGCCGATTCACGTTTTTCCGCGCGGTGGGGCCGAAGGATGGCGACCCGCTCAACACGCTTTCGCTCAAGATCGACGCGGCCTATAGCGCGCTGCAAAACCTGTGCTGGGAGTCGGTGGATGGCGCGCTGGCCGACCGGCGCGCGGCGCACGCCGAGCAGCTGGCCGATCGCATCTCGGCGAACGTGCTGATCGACAGCATCGAGCATCACGTCGAGGCCCGCCGCCTCGAGGCCGGCAAGACCCGCGATCGGGAGCGCCTGAGCACGATCCAACTGATTCAAGACGAGCGCAAGCGCCGGTATTCATTGGCGCTGCTGCTGATCGAGATCAGCCCGGCGCAGGCGTCGCGCTTGCTGCGCAAACGACGCTGACGATTGACCCGGCCCTCTATGACTCCATTACGTATCCTCGCGCTTCTCTCCGAGCCGCTGATCGACGAACGCGGCGAACCCGTCCCGCGCCTCGACCTGCACGCCGCCGCCGAGCGCGTGCGGCAGCAGCTGGGCGCAATTCAGCGAGCTGCCGAGTTGCGTTTCGTTCCCGCGATTGCCAATGATGTGCTGGATGCGTTGAGAGAGCATGGCCCGTTCGATTTGGTTCATTTTTACGGTCACGGCAACAAGGGCAGCCTGGCATTTGAAGACGGTAGAGGCGGCGCTTTTCCAATGGATGCGAAGCGCCTGCGCGGCCTGCTCGCGCCCGATGGACGGCCGCCGGCTGTCGCGCTGCTCAGCGCGTGCCGTTCCGGCTCGATGGCGGAGGCGCTGCTCGCCTCGGGCGTCGCTCACGTCGTAGCGATCGATTCCGATGAAACTGTGCTCGACGTGGCGGCGCGCGCTTTCGCCGGCCAGTTCTATCCCGCGTTGCTGTCCGGGCGCAGCGTGCGCCAAGCGTTTGAGTATGGCCTGGCGGCGGTGTGGAGCGACACCGACGTCAATCGCGCCTGCCGGTACCTCGCCGAGCAGCGGCCCGGACTCGGCGAATTAGCCGCCGCGTTTGATGCGCCCAATGCCGCCGAGCTTCTAGCCCGCCTGGAGGTCTTGAAGTTCCGCCTGCTGCCCGAGCCGCCGGACGGCCAGCCCGATCCGCACCAGGCCGCTCCGTTGCAGGGTATGGCCGGCACGCTTGAGGCGCACGACTTGCCGGAGCCGCCGGCTACGATTGCCGCCCGGCCGGAGTACTTTACCGGTCGCGAGCGAGAATTGCACGCCGTCATCGATAGCGTGCTCGATCACCGGCTGACGTTGGTGCTCGGCACGGGCGGCATGGGCAAGAGCGAGCTGTGCCGCGAAGCGGGGCGCTGGTTCGCCGCGCGCGGGCGCTTCCCCGGCGGCATCACGTTTATCCCACTCGGTGCGCTCAACGTGGCGCGCGACGCGCGCACGGCCATCGCCGCCGCGCTGAAACTTGACGCCCGGCAGGCCGAAACGTTGGAGCAATTCGCCCGGCTGTTGCCGCGCGACGCGCTGATCATTCTCGACGAGCTCGACACGCTGGTTCAAGAAGATCGCGCCGCCACGCGCGAGCTGGCCCAGGCGCTGCACGATCACAGCCCGGCCCGTATCCTGATCTCATCGCGCTATGCCACCGGCGTGACGGGCGAGCGACAATATCCGCTCAAGCGCCTACCGCCCGACGCCGCCCGCACGCTGTTCCTGGAGTTGGCGATACAGCCCGACCAGGCGTTACGCGGCAGTGAACAGGAACTGGAGGAAGTCTTAAAGTTCCTGGACGGCTTCCCGCGTGCGATTGTGCTGGCCGCCAAGCAAGTGCAGCAGGCCGCGCCCGAGTTGCGCTGGCTGCTGGAAGATTTGCTCAAATCGCGCGAGGAAGTCCTAAGCGACCCCGCAATCCCAAAGGAAGAACTCAAAGACGGCGACAGCGTGCTGAGCACGCTTAACTCGTCGTTCCGGCGGCTGGCCGCGCGCGACCCGGACGCGGCCGCGTTCTTCCCGTATATGTCGCTCTTCCCGGCGGGCATCGGCGAAGAGGGTCTGCGCGCGATCTTCGGCGCGCAGGCGCGGCTGATTCGCCCGGTGCTCGATTTTGCGCTGGCCGAAGTTGCCCCGCCGCTCGATTACTACTACCTGCCCGCGCCGGTGCGTAGTTATGCCGGACGCCGATTGCCGGATAATGCCATCGCCTCGATCGGCAATCGCGCGCTGGCGCATTACGCGAACGTCGCCATCAACTACGACAACCGCATCACGCGCGGCCAGATCGAACTGGGCGTGGCGCTGTTCGGCGTGGAGTTCGCCAACTTTGAAGCGTTCTTAGACTGGGGTTACGCGCACGAAACTTCAGAGGCCGACCCGCCGGTGAGTCACAGCGCGCGCATCACTGGGCTGTTTCAGAATTTCTTTGTGCTGGCTGATCCGGGCCGAACCCAGATGGCCCGCTATCAGAAAGCGCTCGAAGCCGCGCGGCGCATCGGAGACCAATTCGGCGAAGCCAACGTGCTGAAGGCCATCGGCGACGTGCAGAACTTCCGCAAGGAAATGGACGCGGCGCTGAGCAGTTACAACGAGGCGCTCAAACTGTTCCGCGCGGTGGGTGACCGGCTGGGCGAAGCCAACGTGCTGAAGGCCATCGGCGACGTGCAGAACTTCCGCAAGGACATGGACGCGGCGCTGAGCAGTTACAACGAGGCGCTCAAACTGTTCCGCGCGGTGGGTGCCCGGCTGGGCGAAGCCAACGTGCGCATGAGCACTGGCGATCTTTATCTGAGCCAACAGAACTGGCTTGAAGCTATACAGAATTACGAAGCGGCTCTACCAGTCTACCGCGCAATTGAGGCCAAACTGGGGCAAGCCAACACCTTGATCGATTTGGGGAAAGCATATTTTGAAACCGGTCAACGAGAGAAAGGAATCGCATCTGTAGCCGAGGCGGGTGATCTGTTTGCGAAAATTGGGAGCCCCACCTGGGCTATTAGAGCATATCGAAGGTTGGCCGAGATGCTTAAACAGGTCGGTCGCACCGCCGAAGCGGAACAGATTCTTGACCAGATCGGAGATTCTTCGCCAAACTCTGCGGATGAGACACAACGGGTATTCGCGCAATTCTTGTCAGATGTGATCGCCGGCGCGCGTGGCGATGCCGAAGCCGGGCCGCGCGCTTACCAGCAAGCGCAGGTCTATCAATCGGCTCCGGACAGTTCAGACGGGCTGCGCGCCATCGCTCGCGCCTGCCAGCGCATCCTGGAAGGCCTGCGTGGCAAAGAAGTCATGGAAGGTTTGCCGGCGGAGATCGAGCCGCTCATCCAAGACCTGCTCAAACAGATAGAGAGCGCCTGACGCGCTGGTTCGTCCCCGCCCCGTGGTACAATATGCCCGCACTCCCTACTACTTGTTTACCTGATACCTGTTTACCCGTCTCTCCACCAAGGACACCTACATGCCCAGGCCCGAACCCGTCCAGCTCGCCGTGATTGGCGGCAGCGGCTTATATCAAATCGAGTCGCTGACCGATGTCGAAGAGCACGCGCTCAAAACGCCGTTCGGCGCTCCCAGCGACGCCATCGTCGTCGGCACGCTCGCCGGGCGGCGCGTGGCGTTTCTGCCGCGGCATGGCCGAGACCACCGCATCCTCCCCACCGAAGTCAACGCGCGCGCGAACATCTTCGCGCTGAAGATGCTGGGCGTCACGCACATCGTGTCGGTCAGCGCCTGCGGCAGCCTGCGCGAGCATTTGCATCCGCGCCACGTCGTCGTCCCCGATCAGCTGTTCGATCGGACGCGCAACCGCGCGCTGACATTCTTCGGCAACGGCCTGGTCGTCCACGTCGGCATGGCCGATCCGTTCTGCCCGCAGCTCAGCGCATTGGTTGCGGACGCGGTGGAAGCGTCGGGCGGCACGGTCCATCGGGGCGGCACGTTCGTGACGGTCGAAGGCCCGCGCTTCAGCACGAAAGCCGAGAGCAAAGTGTTCCGCCAGTTGGGCTTCGACATCATCGGCATGACGGCGATTCCCGAAGCGAACCTGGCGCGCGAGGCCGAGATCGCCTACGCGGTGATGGCGCACGTCACCGACTTCGACGTGTGGCATGCGTCCGAGGAGGCGGTGACGGTCGAAATGGTGATCCGCACGTTGAACGAGAATGTCGCGCTGGCCAAGCAGGCGATCGAGCGTATCGCCGCGCACGAGCTTCCACCGAGCGAGGCGCACACCGCGCTGGCCTCGGCCATCATCACGTCCGCCGAGCGAGTGCCCGTTAAGGTCAAGCGCGATCTGGCGCCTATCCTCGGCAAGTACATGCCGGCGGCGAAGCAGGCGAGGCCGAAGCGCAAACACAGAAGCAAGTAGCGGGTAAATGGGTAGATTGGTAATCGGTTACTTGGCTACGTGTCTACCTGTCTACCTGCTACCAATCTACCATCCATGCAAGACACACTCTCCTTCCCCGGCCGCCGCAGTCTGACCCAACCGCGCATACGTGAACGGGTGCTGCTGATCGTAGCCGGGCTGTTCACGCTGGCGGGTTTCATCCAGTTGAGTTGGGCCGATCCGCTCGCGCTCGCACCCCACCTGTACGTCATAGGGCCGTTCGCGTGGGCCGCCATGTTCACGACGGCGCACGTCGTGCTCAATCGCTATCTACCCGAGCGCGACCCGTTGATCGCGCCGATCGTCGGCCTGCTGACGGGCTGGGGCTTGCTGCTGGTGGCGCGGCTCTCGCGCACCGATTTCCCCCGGCAGGTGATCTGGATGCTGATCGGCGCGGCGGCGATGCTGGCCGTGGCAACCGCATCCCGCGAGCTGCGCTGGCTGCGCCGGTATCGCTACACCTGGCTGGTAGGCGGGCTGGCGTTGCTGGCCGCGACCTTCGTCTTCGGCGTCAATCCATCCGGGCTGGGGCAGGAGCTGTGGCTGGGCTTCGGCAGCGTGTTCTTCCAGCCGTCGGAGTTGGTGAAGCTGCTGATGGTCGTCTTCCTGGCGTCCTACCTGGCCGAGAAGCGCGATCTCCAGCTGGTGATGCGCGTCGCGCCCGGCGCGATGAATCTGGCCTACCTGGCGCCGATGCTGGCGATGTGGGGCGTGGCGATGGCCCTGCTGGTGATCCAGCAAGACCTGGGCGCGGCCATCCTGCTCTTCCTGGCGTTTCTGGTCATGCTGTATCTGGCCAGCGGCAAGTGGCAGTACCTGCTCGTCGGCGGCATCCTGCTCATTGTGGCGGTGCTGATCGGCTACGGACTGATCGATCGCGTTGCGGAGCGGGTCAACACCTGGCTGAACCCCTGGCCGCGCGCCGACCTGGAATCGTATCAGGTCGTTCAGTCGTTGATCGGAATCGGGTCGGGCGGCTTGATCGGGCGTGGGCTGGGGCTGGGCGATCCGATCGTGCCGGCCGCGCATACCGATATGCCGCTGGCGGTAGTCGGCGAGGAGTTCGGACTGTTCGGCGCAATCGCGTTGGTGGCGAGTTATGCGCTACTGACGTTGCGCGGCCTGCGGGCCGCGATCCGCGCGCGCACGGTGTTCGCCGGGTTATTGGCGGCGGGACTGTCGACGCTGATTGGGATGCAAGCATGGATCATCATGGCCGGCAACATTAACCTGATCCCGCTGACCGGCATCACGCTGCCCTTCGTCTCCTACGGCGGCAGCTCGATGCTGGTCAGCTGCATCATGGTCGGCCTGCTGCTGCACGTCTCGGCGAACGCCGACTAGCTGAGGGCAACCCGCGCATGAGCGAAATACAACGCTGGCTTTCAAACTCGCAGATGCGCAGCGCGTTGGAAGTGCTCGAAGAGCTGCTGGAGCGCAACGGCCAGACGGCGGTGCTGCGGCTATCGGGGCTGGAGCGCTACATCGATCAGCTGCCGCCGGATAATGAGCACATGGACATCCCGCGCGGCGACATGACGACCTTGTTTTCCGGGATCGTGAGCATCTTCGGCGATCAAGGCGCGCGGGGCGTGCTGCGCCGCTGGGGACGCGCTTTCGCCGCGCGCCGCCTGGCGCGCCGCTACCCGCTGCGTCTGCTGCGCCTGGTATTGCACAGCGTATCGTCCGAGCGCTCTACACAGTTCACGCTGTCGCGTCTACTGCACCACGTCGGTCTGGTACAAGAGGATCAGCTGCCCGTCCTTGAAGAACGCGACGATTACTTTCTACTCGAAGTGGGCGACTGCCTGTACTGCTATGGCCAGAATCTCCCGCAACCGAACTGCCCGGCCGTCGTCGGCTTACTGGAGGGACTGCTGCGCTGGACGAACGGCCATGACTACGAAGTGACCGAAGAGGCGCCCACCCAACCCGGCACGCCGCTCTTCAAAATCCGCAAGCGGCCGATCGGCCAGCGCTGATCCGCCATGCCTGCATCGATCAAGCGTGTTGCCGCGTTACTGCTGCTCGCCTTCCTGCTATTGGCCGGCGCACTCGGCTATTGGGTCGCCAACGGCCCGGCGCTGATCGCGCGTGAAGACAATCCGCGCCGTATCCTGGCCGAACAGCGCATCCGGCGCGGATCGATCCTCGATCGCAACGGCGAGGTGATCGTGGAGACGACCGGCGAGAGCGGCGCGTACCAGCGGCGCAACCGCTACCCTTACGCGGCGCCCTTCACCGGCTATTACTCGATCAATTACGGCCGCTCCGGCGTCGAGGAAGCGTTGGATGCCGTGCTGCGCGGCACAGCCGGCAGCGATCCCGCGCGGGCGCAGGTCGACGATCTGCTGCACATCAACCCTGTCGGTCGCGCTGTACAGCTGACGATCGACCTTGAGGCGCAGCGTGCAGCCGACGAGTTGCTCGATCAGCATACCGGCGCGATCGTGATCCTCTCCGTGCCCGACGGCGAAATCCTGGCGCTCAGCAGCCACCCGACCTTCGACCCCAACCTCCTGGACGAGAACTGGGATGCCCTGCGCGGCGATCCGGCTGCGCCGCTGCTCAACCGGGCCACGCAGGGCGCGTATCAACCTGGCACCGCGCTTCAGCCCATCCTTCTCGCGGAAGCCCTCAGCCAGGGCGCGGTCGCGCTCGATGCCGCGTCCGAATTTCCGGTCAACCCGTTCCCGGTCGACGCGCATAGTCTGGAATGCCGCACGACAAGCGATGTGGTCACGCTCGCCGATGCTTTTCGCGCGGGTTGCCCCACGCCCTTCGCCGATCTGGGGCTAACCCTGGGCAGCGATGTCCTCTGGCAGATGGTCGCTACCTGGGGACTGACCGATACGAACGTGATCGGCATTCAGAGTACGGCGGCGCTGACGCAGGCGCTACCGCTCAACACGACCGAGGCGCTACGCGCGTTCGCCGCCGGCCAGGGCAGCGTAACCGTTACGCCGCTGAAAATGGCGGCGGTTGCGGCAACATTGGCCGCGCACGGCGTTATGCCAGCGCCTCGCCTCGTCTCGTCAACGCAGTCGGCTACCGGCGCGTGGCGAGCATTCGATCAACCAGTTGCTGGTTACGTTGCGTCTCCCCAAGCGATCGGCGATGTCGTCGCCGCGATGCCACATCGTGCAGACACGGTCTGGCATGCGGGTATGGGATTGAGCGGCCCAACGACGTTATTGTGGTTTATCGGGTTCACGCCCGTCGATAATCCGAGGTACGCGACAGCGATCCTGATTGAGCGGGAACAAGGCGCACCCGGCTCGGATCGCGAGGCGATTTCAATCGGCGAAAGGCTGCTGGCTAATCTACCCCACTAATCGGCCAAAGTTCGGCGAAGGTCTCCCGACCGAGCCGCTACGGGCGCGAAGCAATCGTGGTGTGTTGCTGAAGAAAGAAAGCGGCTATCGGGCGTGGCCGATAGCCGCTTGGCTACGCGAACCATTTGCCCCTCAAAAATCAACGTACTCGCTGCGCGTGACCCGCTGCGTGTGTAGTTCCAACACCTCCAGCAGCTCGCGGATCAAATTGGCTTTCACTTCCGCGTCGCGCGGCGACCAGGTCCGGCTCTTGATCTCCAGAAACCAGCCGGGCCGTTCGGGCAGCGTGAGCCGATCGAGATTGACGGCGAACTCCATGTCTTTGTAGTGAATGTGCCAGCGCTGACGCTCCTTCTGCACCTCGCGCTCCTCCAGCGGGCGGAAATACTCGCTGTAGAAGCGCTTGGAGCGCTCGGCGCGCGCCGTGAAGCGCGCGCGCGAGAGCAGCACCGAATGCGCGAACTCGCGCTCTTTGGCCGGGCCGGTCAGCGTGAGCGAGTAACGCACTTCATTCACCTCGCCGTTCTCATTCAGAATTTCATCCTCCCGATAGCGAATGCGGCCCTGCAGCGGATCGACAAAACTGAAGTAGGTATCGTATTGGCGGCGCACCGACGACTGCTCGATGGCAATCCCCGGCCGGCGCAGCCCAGTGGTGACGGTATTCGGATCGGCGATCGGGATTTTCACCTGCACCTCGTAGGTCTTTTCCTGCGCCAAACCGCCGATCGCGATCAACTTGTCCAGGATACTGCCTTCGCGCGCGATCAGGAACGCATCGATCCGGACCGCCAGCGCCTGCGCCGCGTGCGCGACGGTCGCTTCGTCAACCGTCAACACGACACGATCGCGCATGAGCGCGCGCCCATTGCACCACACATCGCGCACGTCGCTCGCCTTGCAGGCGTAAACCAGTTGGCTATAGACCAAATCGGGATCGCGCTGAAAGCGCGGAGTGTTGTGCAACGCTTGCAGATCGACCACGGCCACATCGGCGCGCTTGCCCGGCATGAGCGACCCGGTCAGGTGATCGAGGTGCAAAGCCCGCGCCCCGCCGATCGTCGCCAGCCGCAACGTGACGCGCGCCGGCACGACGAGCGGGTCGCCGCTGACGCCTTTGGCGATGAACGAGGCCAGGCGCATTTCTTCAAACATATCGAGGTCGTTGTTGCTGGCGCACCCATCGGTGCCGAGGCCCAGCTTCAGCCCGCTTTCGATCATCTGCGCCACCGGCGCGACGCCGCTGGCAAGCTTGAGGTTGCTCGATGGGTTGTGCGCCACCCCTGCGCCCGCGCGCTGAAGCGTGCGAATCTCGCCGGCATCCACGTGCACGCAGTGGGCGGCAATCAGCTGCGTGTCGAGCAGACCGTGCTTCTTGATCCAGGGCACTACGGGCATCCCGTGTTGCTTGCGCGATTCCTCCACCTCGAAGGTCGTCTCGGAGACGTGCGTGTGCAGCGGCACATTGTATTCGGTCGCCAAATCCACACAGGCGCGCAGCACTTCCGGCGGGCAGGTGTAGTGCGCGTGCGGCGCGATGGCCGGGGTGATGAGCGGATGACCCTTCCACTTCTCGATAAACTTGCGCCCGGCTTCGATCGAGTCTTCGTACGATGGCGCATCGGGCGCGGGGAAAATCATCACCGTCTGTCCCAAGATGGCGCGCAGGCCCGCTTCGACCGTGGCGTGCGCGACGTCATCCTCGAAGTAGTACATATCGCAGAAGGTCGTCACGCCGGAGCGGATCATCTCGGCGCAACCCAACCGGGCGCCGAGCCGCACGAAATCGGGATTCACAAATTCGCGCTCCACCGGCATCATGTAGCCCATCAGCCATACGTCCAGCCGCAAGTCATCGGCCAGGCCGCGCAGCAGCGTCATCGGCACGTGCGTATGCGCGTTGATCAGGCCGGGCAGGATGGCGCAGCCCGCGCACTCGACAATCTCGGCGTCGGGGTAGGCGCGCAACACGTCGTCGGACGCGCCCACCGCCGCAATATTCTCGTTTTCAATCGCCACGGCGCCGTTGGGGATCACGGTGTAGGCATCGTCCATGACGAGCACCGTGCCGTGCGCCAAAATCGTGTTAACGTTCATACCCTCCTTTGAGAGTCGTTTCACGCGATTATAGCGATTTCGCCCCGGTACGCAAACCGGAAGCGGCTATCGGTGTTATATTCACCCGGTACACCGCTGAGGAGGCAAGAACCACCGATGAACGACATACCCCGATCAACCACCGAGCCGGTCTGGTCCTATCGCGGCTACCAGATCAAAGCGAGCGAATTCACTACCGCGATGGCGCATTTTTATCGCGGCGAGATGGCGCGCTCAAATGTATGGCGGCAACGCCTCGACAACACGACCAACTGGGCGGTTATCACGGCCGGCGCGGCGCTCAGCTTCGCATTCAGCAGCCCGCAGAATCCCCATGGCGTGATTCCGCTGAACACGTTGCTGATCACGCTCTTTCTGTACATCGAAGCGCGGCGCTATCGCTACTACGAGCTGTTTACCTCGCGCATCCGCCTGATGGAGACCGACTTTTTCGCCTCGATGCTGGTGCCGCCCTTCGGCCCGGCCGCCGACTGGGCGGAGAGTTTGGCCGAAAACCTGCTGCACCCGCACTTCACCATCTCGATCTGGGAAGCGTTCGGCCGCCGCTTTCGCCGCAATTACATGGCGATCTATGTGATCCTCGCCCTGGCCTGGCTGTTCAAGAACATTCTGCATCCCTCTCTCGCTACATCGTTTCAGGAAGTCATCGAGCACGCCGCCATCGGGCCGATCCCCGGTTGGCTCGTCCTTATCATCGGCCTCGGCTTCAACGGTATTCTATTCTTGATCGGCTTGGTGACCGTCGGGTTGCACCGGGCGTCCGGCGAAATACTCCCGCGCTTTGGCGAATTCCCGCGCGTCGGCCCGTTTCTGGAGCGCCTGTTCCAGCATGAGGAGCCAACCGAGGTGCGCCAACCGCGCAAGCGCGTCGGGGCCTGGTACCGACCCCGAAGCCGGCGTCCCCAACTGTTGACGCTGATCATTACCGGGCAGGGCGAAGCGGTAAGCCAGGCTTTACTGCAGGAGCTTAAACGCGGGGTGACGCGACTACCCGGCCTGGGGATGTTCACCGGTCAGGCGCGCGATGTGCTGCTCGTCGCCGTGACGCTGACCGAAATCGCGCGCCTCAAGGCGGTCATCCGGCAGAGCGATGAATCGGCCTTTGTGATCGTCTCGCCCGCTCAAGAAGTGCTCGGAAAAGGTTTTCAACCGCTCGAGTAGCGCGAGTCCTGAAACAAAATCAGGCCCGCGAGGATATCTCGCGGGCCTGATGCAGTGTGCCGCAACTCACCTCCGATGTGAAAATCCGCCCGGCCCCGCTACGCCAGCAGGTAATCGCGCAGGTTGTGTCGAACCGCCGACTCGCGCAATGCGTTGAGCGCGGCATTGTTGATCTGCCGCACGCGCTCACGGCTCAACCCCATGCGCCGACCGATTTCGCTCAAACTATGCGCATGCCCATCGGCCAGACCGAAACGCATCCGCAGCACGCGCGCCTCATTCGCCGGCAGTTCATCCAGCAGTTCGGCCAGCTGCGTGTTCAGCATGATATCCGTCGTCTGATGCTCCGGCTGCGGCAGAGACTCGTCGGCGACGAAATCGACCAGCTCGTCGTCCGAGTTTTCCGCGCCGTGCTTGGCGTCCAGGTCGAGCGGCGGCTGGCTGACCGTGAGCATGTGCCGCACTTTGGACACCGGCCATTTCAGCGCCACCGACAACTCATCGACCGTCGGCTCACGACCCAAATCCTGTTCCAGGCGCTCGCGCGTGCGGAACAGCTCGCTCGCGCGCTGCGCAAACTGAATCGGCAACCGGATCGTACGCGACTTGTTGCTCAAGGCGCGCGTCACCGATTGGCGAATCCACCACACCGCGTGCGTCGCGAAGCGCACCCCCCGGCCAATATCAAATTTGTCGGCCGCCTTGACCAGGCCGATATTGCCTTCCTGAATCAGGTCGCTCAAAGGCAGGCCACGATTCTGATACTGGCGCGCCACGCTGATGACGAGGCGCATATTGTGCATCACCAGCTCATCGCGCGCCCGATCGGCATCGCGGATCTGCATTTGCAGCCGCCCGACACTGGCGGACGAGAGATTGCTGCGCTTGATGCGCTGCCGCGCCTCCCGCCCCGCTTGAACGCGACCGCCAAGCACCTTCTCCTCATCAGCCGTGAGCAGACGGATTGGCCGAACATCCTTTAGGTACTGCTCCAGCACATCCGAGGTCCCCCGTCGAGTACTTGTACTCGCCGCCATCTCCACCCTCCTTGCACTTTTCAGTCAGTACACCTCATTCCCCGACTCAAATTTCACCGATTTTTGTGAATACTATCACACTAATTAGGAGTGTGTCAATATGCACGGGTATAGCAAATCATGGAAAAACCGATACAAATAGGTACAGATTTATCTGGACGCTCACGCAAAGTATCATACGCGCAAACGGCCATACCGGTTCTAAGGGGTGAACAAATCGGCGTAGCACTTTAGATGACCTGACTACTTCTTTTTCGAGGTTTTTTTCGGCGCAGACTTCTTACCCTTTGGTTTTACAGCCGATTTCTTAACGGACGCTTGCTTCTTCGCAACCGACCCTTTCGGGGAGGCCGATCGCGCCCCCCGCTTGGGTTTGGGCGGCGCGGTCGGTTGAGGCGGCGCAACGCGCTCAACTGGAACGACCAGCGCGGCAACACTGTCGGTCTTGGTCAGGTGATACGCCTGCGCGGGCGCGTTCGCTCGCGGCGCTGCCTTCACCGCGCGAGCCTTGATGAGTTTAGCTTTCCCACGCACAGTGACGATTGCAAGAGGATCGGGTGCCTGGACTGCCGCAGCTCCGACGATCCGTTCCTTATTGCCCAGGTTGGCAGCCACGACCCCCTGCCCGGCCCGACCCTGTCGGGGAAATTCCGCTAAGGAGGATCGCTTGCCACGCCCCTGGTCGGTCAGCATCAGCAAATCACTGCGCGCCCGAACGAGATCGGCTGCCGCCACGCTATCGCCTTCCTGCAGCCGTATCCCAGCGACGCCCCCGGCGGGCAGGCCCATCGGGCGCACCTCTTCTTCCGAGAAGCGAATCGCCTTGCCCGCCGCCGTCACCAGGATCACCTCGCCTTCGCCTTCGGTCAGAAAAACCGATACCAGCTCGTCGTCCTCGGCGACGTTCATGACTGAGAAACTACCGATCTGCCGCAATACCTCGGCCAGCAGCACACGCTTGACCGACCCGTTGCGGGTGGCGAGGAAGAGATAGCCCTTGCGCTCCGGTTCGGCGCCATTTGACGACTCGAACAGGCCGCGCGGAATCGAGAAGGCGGCCAGCACCCG
The DNA here is from genome assembly GCA_035292585.1 of Anaerolineae bacterium. Lineage (GTDB taxonomy): Bacteria > Chloroflexota > Anaerolineae > Fen-1058 > Fen-1058 > DASSFZ01. The sequence continues at coordinate 98,992 of DATDPU010000089.1, forward strand.
GCGGTCGCTCGGCAGGCCGACCACTTCGGCAACCGGCATGCTTTCACTACTGATTTGATGCACCGGGATGGTTCCCGCCTGACCGCGCACATTGATCGCCACGTAGACATCGCGCGTGTTGGCGCGCGTGATCGCAGCCGGGGCCACGCCCTTGACGATCGTCGGCCCAACCGGCATGCGGATCAGCGTGTTATCGCGATTGATGGTCACCCAGGTCGATTCGTCGGGCAGCAGCTCGGTGGCCGTGATGACCTTCTCCGACACCTTATGCTCGACGATGTGCGTGCGGCGCTTATCGCCGTATTTTTGCTTCATCTGCTGCAGCTCGTCCCGGATCACGCCGAGGATCTTCTTGGGACTGCGCAGCAGGTCTTCCAGGTGTTTGATCAGCTTGACCTTCTCTTTATACTCGGCTTCCAGCTTTTCGCGTTCCAGGCGGGCCAGCCGGCGCAACGGCATATCCAGGATTGCCGTCGCCTGAACCTCCGTCAAGCGGAACCGTTTCATCAACGCCGCCTTAGCCGCATCGGCGTCCGCGCTGCGGCGGATGATGCGGATCACTTCGTCGAGGTTGGCGAGCGCTTTCAGCAAGCCTTCGAGGATGTGCGCCCGTTCCCGGGCGCGCGCCAGCTCGTACTCCGATCGACGGGTGACGATCGTTTGCCGGTGCTCGATGAAGATTTGCAGCGCGCGCTTGAGCGGCAACAATCGCGGCTCGCCATTGACCAACGCCAACAGGATGATGCCGAAGGTCGACTGCATCGGCGTGTAGCGGTGCAGCAGCCCCAACACCTTGCGCGGGTCTTCGACGGTGCGGCTGAGCTCGATGATGATGCGCATCCCGTTGCGATCGGACTCATCGCGCAAGTCGGTGATCCCGTCGATCTTACCGTCGCGCACCAGATCGGCGATCCGCTCGATCAGCGCAGCCTTATTCACCTGGTACGGCAGCTCGGTGACGATGATCCGGCTCTTACCACGTTCGGCTTCCTCGATAAACGTCTTGGCCTGTACCGTCACCCGGCCGCGTCCGGTGGCGTAGGCCGCCCGCACCGCATCGCCGCCCTCGACCGCGTCGCTGTAGCGAAACAGCATGCCGCCGGTCGGGAAATCCGGCCCTTGAACGAAGCGCATCAATTCATCGATTTGCACGCGATCCAGTTTGTCCCACTTGTCGATCAGGTGGCACAACGCATCGCACACCTCGCCCAGATTGTGCGGCGGGATGTTCGTCGCCATCCCGACGGCGATACCCGACGAGCCATTGATCAGCAAATTGGGCAACGCGGCCGGCAGCACGAGCGGCTCGGTGAGCGTGCCGTCGAAGTTGTCGCCGAAATCGACGGTGCGCTTCTCGATGTCGCGCAACATCTCGGCCGCCATCGCCGACAGCCGGGCCTCGGTGTAGCGCATCGCGGCCGGCGCATCGCCGTCGATCGAGCCGAAGTTTCCCTGCCCATCCACCAGCGTGTAGCGCATCGAGAAATCCTGCGCCATGCGCGCCATCGCATCGTAGACGGCGGAGTCGCCGTGCGGGTGATACTTCCCCAGGACTTCGCCGACGATGCGCGCCGACTTCTTGTAGGCTGTATCGGGCCGCAGCCCCATGTCGTGCATCGCGTACAAGATGCGCCGCTGCACCGGCTTCAGGCCGTCGCGCGCGTCGGGTAGAGCGCGTGAGACGATCACGCTCATGGCATACGACAAGTAGGCCTGCTGCATTTCGCTATCGATATCGATCTGTCTGACGATCCCGATTTCTTTCGGAGCCATGTAGCCTTGTCTCTATTCCAGGGCTGAGGGTCAGTTGGGCCGGCGCAATAGTAACTGAGCGAAACGCGCTTGTCAATCCCCCAGCGCCACATGCGCAAACCGGGTTTCTCCAAGAAACCCGGTTTGTCCAAATCGCAACTGCGGTCGCCACAACTTAAGAGCTGGCGATCGGCAACGATACGGTGAACTGCGTGCCTTGTCCGACCACGCTTTGGACGATCACCTGGCCGCCGTGTTGCTCGACGATCGATTTGACGATCGCCAGACCCAGCCCGGTCCCTTCCGTCGCGATCGAGGTGCGCGTCCGATAGAACTTCTCGAAGATGTGCGCCTGATCTTCGACGCTGATCCCCGGCCCGTTGTCGATAACCATCACCTGCGCCTGCCCGTCCGCCCTGAGCGCGCGGACGATGACTTTGCCCTCCGGTTGCGTGTACTTGATCGCATTGCTGACCAGATTGGCAAAGACCTGATGCAAGCGATCGGCGTCGGCCTGAATCATCGGCAACGAGCTGCGCAGCTCAAGCGCCAACGCCTGATCGCGCGCAGCCGCTAAGGCGGTCGCTTCGGCGACCACCGATTGCAGCACCTCGGCCAGCTGACACTCGCGCTTGACGATGCCGAACCCATCCTCGATCTTCTTCAGGTCGAGCAGATCGTCGATCAGCATGCGCATCCGCCGCAAGCCCGACTGCGCGATGCTCAACGCTTCCAGCTGATCTTCGTTCATCGTCAGCGCGTCTTCGGCCAGCACGCCCAGCGCGCCGGACGTGAGGTGCAGCGGGCTTTTGAGATCGTGCGCGGCCATGGCGATCGTCTCCGAGCGCAACGCCTCCAGGCGTTTGAAGTGGGTGATGTCGCGGATCACCGCCATCCAGCCGAGCGTATTCGCCCGCACATCGCGAATCGGGGCCAGATCGGCAAACAGGGCGCGATCGCCGTGAAACGGAATTTCCAATCCGACCGGCGCATCGAACTTCCCATCCAGCGCTTGTTGAAACGCATCGGTCAGCGCGGGCAACTCGATCATCTCCCAAACAGTCAGGCCGGCCGCCGGCGAATAATGCGGTTCAAACAAGCGGTCGGCGGCCGGGTTCATCAGGGTCACCCGGCCGGCCATATCGATCGCCAGCACCGCGTCGCCGGTGGAATCGAGCACCGCCTGCAGCTGGCGGCGGCCGCGCTCCACCTGATCGAACAAGCGATAGTTGACCAACGCGATCGCCATCTGATCGACAATGGGGGCCAGCAAGGCGCAATCGGACTCGCTGTAGTAGTACGGCGTGGCGCACTTGAGAATAAACGCGCCCAAGATCTGGCCGCGATGCCACAACGGCAACGCGACGAGCGAGCGCAGGTGTTGCGCGCTGGCCACCCGCATCTCGACAAATGCCTGGTCGGCGTCCGTGTCTTTGGCAATGTAGGGGCGCGCCTGTTCGGCCAGCCACTCGATGACCGATCCGGCAAGCGCGTAGTTTGCCTTAGGATCGTCCTCGCCCGGCAGTGTCGCGCCGGGCGAGGAAAGCCGCACCTGCCCATTAGAGGGATCGATCAGCTCGACCTCAGCTTGATCGTACGAGACCAGCCGTTTGATTTCGTGCAGCACCACTTCATACGAGCGCCCCACATTCATCAGGTCGGCGCTGACGGTCTGGTTGATCCGCACGATGATCGACAACTGGCGTTCGCGGCTGGCCGCCTCGGCGCTCTGGCGCAACTTGTCGATCACCAGCGCCAGATGGGTGGCGAAGACCATGATGGGAGCGCGATCGTCTTCCACCAGTTTAGGCGACTGCAGTACAATGGCCCCCAGCGCATGCTCGCGAGCCAGCAGCGGCGCGGCGATGTGCGGAGAAGCCTCCAACAGCTCGATGCCGCGCTTAACGGTGCGCGAACGCGCCTCACGCGGGCCGGGCCGCGGCTCGCGCAGTGAATCGCGCACGTACACCGCGGCCTTTTGGCGCACCGCCTCGCCGAGTGTGAACGACTCGGCGACCGGGATCTCATAGCCGATACCCCGCGCCCCGAAGAGCCGCTCCGCTGCCACCAGGATCGGTCGCGCCGCAGACGCATACACCACGCGAAAGCGATCCAGCATTCCGTCCAACAGCGCAATGCTCGACCGCAAGCCAGTCGCCTTCAGGCCGTCGCCCGCGGCGAGAAAAACATCCTCTTCGGTCGCAGCGGAGTTAAGTTGAATCGCGAGATCGCTTAACGGCTGCCAGAGTGAAGAACTCAAACGCCACCTCGGTCAAGGGCGTCGGGCAGACAAGCGTGCGCCGAACCGCCCCCGTACACGCCTAACATAGCAGAAGTCACCCCATCCCGCAAATGATGCCTTGGTCACCCCAACCCAACCTCGCGGACCAGCTCCATAAACCCGGCAATCAAACGCGCCAGCTCGGCGCGGCGCTCGACCATACGCGCCTCGATCTGACTGCACGCCTGGTTGAACCAGTCAATTCCGCGTGAACGCGCCAGCGCCGCATCCAGCTTCAGCGCCAGCCAGTCCGAGGCGTTGAGCGCGCCGATTTCCGCGCGCAGCGCGATGATCACGCCATCGAGCCGCTCGATCTCGGCCCGCAGCCAGTCTGCGCCGCCCGCCTGGTTTTCGCGCCCCGAGCCCGATAACCGCGCGGCAAGCGCCTGGAGCGCCGCTTGATCGCCGCGAGCATAGGCGGCATTGATCTCGGCCATCAGCGCGCCCCGCGCTGCCCGGTCCGCTTCATCCAGCGCCAGATCGGGATGCGCGCGCTTAGCCAGATCGCGATAGAGCAGCTTGAGTTCGAGCTGCGCGGTCGAGTCGAGCACAGGTGATGGGGTGCGCGCAGTGGCCTCAGCTCGATGGATCGACGCCTGGTAACCGGCAAACTGCTCGCGCCGTCCCCGCAACTGCCACTCGACCTCGGCTTCAAGTTTGGCGGCGTCTAAGCCGTTGCCGCGCATGCGCAGCAATTCGCGGCGCAGGCGGTACGCTTCGATGTGCAATTCCAGCGCGTCGAGTTCAGCCTGCGCCGGGCCGACGCGCGCCAGATAGGTCTGTCGAAACGCCTCGACCTCGATTTGCAGGTCCGCGCGTTCCTGCTCCAATCGAACGACCTGATCGCGCCGCGCGTCCAACTCGGCTTGCAGATCGATCATATACTCCTTTAGCAGTTTCCTGATCAAGCGGCAGTTGCACTGCCGCCGCACCGCAGTGCTGGCCGCTGCCCTACATTGGAATGGAGAGGATGGGCAGCGGTCATGCGGCGCGAACCGTAGATTGAGTAGTAACGACTTGCCCGTGTCCGACGCGGAGCGTCGGCGGGCCGCTAAGAGACTGTCTGAAAACTAACCCCCAAGTCACCACGCCTAGCGCGCCGCCTGCTCTCCTGTGGAGAGCAGGAAACGGCGAGACACGAAGAAAACTGGGCGCCTTCGTGTCTCCCCTGCACCGCCGCTGCGCGGCAGCGCAGGGGCAGGTGTGGTGGTGAGATGAAGGGCCTTTTCAGACAGGCTCTAAGCGAAAACGGCAGCGATCGGGGGGTGTGATCGCTGCCGTTTCATCCGCTATTACTGCCGGCCTACACCTCAGGCGTGGGCAGCGTCGTCTCGAGCGCTTCCAATCCCGACTCGCCTGCCCCATCCGAGCTGAGCGGCTCTTCGGTCTCGGCGATCAAGTCGGGTCGCTTGAAGCCCGTCCCGGCGGGGATGAGTTTACCGATGATGACATTCTCCTTCAAGCCGAACAGATCATCGGTCTTGCCTTCGATCGCCGCGCCCGCCAATACCTTGATGGTGTGCTGGAACGACGAAGCGCTCAGGAACGAATCGGTCGTCAGGGCCGCTTTCGTCACGCCCAACAGCACCGGCACCGCCGTTGCCGGCCGCTTACCATTTGACGTCAGCACCTCGTTGATATCCTGCAACTGCAGCCGATCGACCAACTCACCGGGCAGCAGCTCCGAATCACCACTCGACACGATCTGCACCCGGCTGAGCATCTTACGGATGATCACCTCGAAGTGCTTGTCGTTGATGTTCTGGCCCTGCGAACGATACACCTGCTGGATATCGCTCAAGATATACAGCTGCGTCGCTTCGCGGCCCAAGATGCGCAGGATGCGGTGCGGGTTGAGCGCGCCTTCGCTGAGCTGCTGCCCCGCCGCTACGGCTTGACCGTCTTCGACCATCAGCCGCGCCGCCGAGGGCACTTCGTACTCGCGGTCGTCGCGAATCTCATACACGACCGACAGCGGCTTGTTCCTTCGCAGCTGCACCTTGCCGCCGTGCTTGGCGACGATCTTATCCTCGCCCCGGCTGGCGATCAGCTCGCCTTCCGGCAGCAGCTGCCCATCTTCGACCTTCACCGACCAGTTGCCCGGCACGTCATATTCATCGCGCGCTTCCTGCGTGAAGACGACTTGCACCCGGCGCAGACCATCCTCACCCCGGAGGATGTGCGCGCTCCCGTCGATATCCGACATGACCGCCTCGCCGCGCGGCTTCTTGCGCGCCTCGAACAGCTCCTCGACGCGCGGCAAACCGTGCGTGATGTCGCCTTCGGCCGCCACCCCGCCGGTGTGGAACGTGCGCAGCGTCAGCTGCGTGCCCGGCTCGCCGATCGATTGGGCGGCGACGATACCCACCGCCGTGCCGATATCGACCCGCAGGCCGCGACCCAGATCGCGCCCGTAGCACATCTGGCACAGCCCGTGGCGCAGTTCGCACACCATCGGCGAGCGAACGTACACGTCTTTCACGCCGCCCTTATCGATCTTCTGCGCCAATAACTCATCGATCAGCTGGCTCACATCGCCCAGCATCTCGCCCGACTTGGGATCGAGCACCGGGCCGGCCAGCGTTCGACCGATGATGCGCGCCGTCATGTTCTGGCCGCCGACGTTATCGCCACGGCGGATCCAGATGCCGCTCTTCGTGCCGCAGTCAGGCGTGTTGATGATCTGGTCTTGCGCCACGTCCACCAGGCGCCGGGTCAGGTAACCGGCGTCCGCCGTGCGCAGCGCCGTATCGGCCAAACCCTTGCGCGCGCCGTGCGTCGAGATGAAGTATTCGAGCGCGGTCAACCCCTCGCGGAAGTTGCTCTTGATCGGCAGCGCGATGATGTTGCCGGCCGGATCGGCCATCAGGCCGCGCATACCCGCCAGCTGCGAGATGGGGCCGAAGCCGCCTTTGGTTGCGCCGGACAGCGCCATCACGCTCAGATTCGCATTGGGATCGAGATTCTTCTTCACGGCGTCCGCCACGCGGCTGGTCGCCTGCTGCCACAGTTCGATCGTGCGCGTATATTGCTCCTTCTCGGTGAGCAGCCCGCGCCGATACTGGCGATCCACTTCGTTGACCTGCGCTTCGATTTCCTTCAGGATATTCTGCTTCTCGTCCGGTACGACGAAATCCGATACGGCGATCGTCGTGCCGGAATGTGTGGCATATTCGAAGCCGATATTCTTGATCGCGTCGACCAGGTTCGTCGTCGCGTCCAGGCCCAGCCACAGGTAGCACCGCGCCACCAGATCGTTCAGCTTGCTTTTGTCGAGCACTTCGTTGACGAAGTGCAGATCGGATGGCAGGTGCATGTTGAACAGCGCCCGGCCCACCGTCGTCTCGATCAACTGCAGGCGCGGTTGCGCATCGGGATAGCGCTCGTGCCCTACGGCATAGACGGTCTGGGTATTCACCTTGATCTGCGCGTGCAGATCGACCAAGCCCAGGTTGTAGGCCAGCTCGACCTCTTCGAGACCGGAGAAGACATGGCCCTCGCCGCGCTGGCCGGCCTTGACCATGGTGAGGTAGTACACCCCCAGCACCATGTCCTTGGCCGGGCCGACAATCGGCTCGCCCGAGGCCGGCTTCAGCAGGTTCTTGGTCGACAGCATGAGATCGCGCGCTTCCTGCACCGCCATGTCCGAGAGCGGCACGTGCACGGCCATCTGGTCGCCGTCGAAGTCGGCGTTGAAGGCCGGGCAGACCAGCGGGTGAATCTGAATGGCCTTGCCTTCCACCAGCACCGGCTCGAACGCCTGGATACCGAGGCGGTGCAGCGTCGGCGCGCGGTTCAGCAGCACCGGTCGTTGCTTGATCACCTCTTCGAGCACTTCCCACACTTCGGGCCGCTCGCGCTCGATGATGCGCTTAGCGCCCTTGACGTTGCTGGCGAAGTTATATTCGACCAGTTTGCTGATGACGAAGGGCCGGTACAGTTCCAACGCCATCGTCTTGGGCAGGCCGCACTGGTGCAGCTTCAACTTCGGCCCGATGACGATCACCGAGCGGCCGGAATAGTCCACACGCTTGCCCAACAGGTTGCGGCGGAAGCGGCCTTTCTTGCCCTTGAGCATGTCGCTCAGCGACTTGAGCTCGCGCCGGCCGCGCCGCGAGAGCGCCTTGCCCCGCTGGCTGTTGTCGATCAACGAGTCGACCGCCTCCTGCAGCATGCGCTTCTCATTGCGCACGATCACGTCCGGCGCGCCGAGCTCCAGCAGCCGCTTGAGCCGGTTGTTGCGGTTGATCACGCGGCGATACAGGTCATTCAGGTCGGAGGTGGCAAACCGGCCGCCGTCGAGCTGCACCATCGGGCGCAGATCGGGCGGGATGACCGGCAGATAAGTCAAAATCATCCACTCCGGTCGATTGCCGCTCTTGCGCAGGCTCTCGACCACGCGCAGCCGCTTGATCGCCTTCTTGCGCTTCTGCTTGCTCTTGCTGGTTTTGACCTCGCGCCACAACTCTTTCGACATCTGATCGAGTTCCATGCGCTTGAGGATTTCCAGGAAGGCCTCGGCGCCCATATCGGCCTTGAAGACCTGGCCCCACTTGCTCTTGAGATCGCGATAGCGCGCCTCGGTCAGGAACTGGCCTTGACCCAGCGCTTGAATCTCTTCGCGCTCGGCGCTGATGCGCTCATCTAACGCGTGCGCATCCTCGGCGAGCTTGGCGTCGATCTCGCCTTGCTCCTCCTTGGAAGCGGCCTGCCAGTGCTCGATCTCGTCTTCGATCTTGGCCAGCGCCTTCTCACGCTCGGTCGAGTTCTTGGCTTCCAGCTCGGCCAGCTTGGACTTGACGGCCTTGTTCAGCTTGGTGAGGTGCTCGCGGCCAATAGTCTCACCCTTCTCCGCGATCAAGGTTTTGGTTGGGCTGAACGCGATCGGGGTGCGGATGTCCTTACCCATCCGCTCCTCGATGCGCGACTGGATCGTCTGGGCCTCTTTCATCACGGCTTCGGTCGCTTCGTTCAGTTTCTCATCCAGCCGGCCGGCGCGCTGATCGAGCTGGGACTTGCGCCGGTCCAGCTCCGTCTCGACCTTCTCTTTGATAGCCCGGTTGCTCTCGCGCGCCATCGATTCCAGGCGCTTGCGCTCGCGTTCAGCCTCTTCGTCGAGCCGCTTGAGCGCCTTCTGGCGGGCCTCTTCGTCGACGTAGGTCACCACGTACTGCGCAAAGTACAACACCCGATCCAGGTTGCGCCGGCTCACGTCGAGCAGCACACCCAGGTAGGAGGGGACGCGGCGCGTGTACCAGACGTGGGCGACCGGCGCAGCCAGTTCAATGTGTCCCATGCGCTCGCGGCGAACCGCGGCGCGCGTCACTTCTACACCACACTTATCGCAAATGATGCCGCGATAGCGGACGTTTTTATACTTGCCGCAATAACACTGCCAGTCTTTGGTCGGGCCAAAGATCGCCTCACAGAAGAGACCGTCTTTCTCAGGCCGCAAACGACGATAATTAATCGTTTCCGGTTTGGTAACTTCACCATAGGACCAGGAAAGAATGCGATCCGGAGAAGCCAGACTCACTCTGAGGGCGCGAAAGTCCTTTGCTTCCACTAAGGCCTCCTCTCAAGGGTTATGCCGCCACACTGTGGTTTTCAATAATTAGTGACGCTTATCGGTAACCGGCTATTGGGGCGGACGTAGTCAGGAATACGTAATAATAAGAGTACCAGGCAAGCCAAAAGAAGCGCTGAATTATGTTCTTTCAGCGCTCCTGCCTGGTCGAGTCGTAAGTGGTTCAAATTATATCGATGTTATACAAAATGTCAAGATGGTTTTTTCCCGACCGTCGAGCGCAGGTATGCTTCCATAAACTCGTCTAAACGGCCATCCAAGACGGCCTGGGTATTGCCGATTTCATAGTCGGTACGGTGGTCTTTGACCATTTGGTACGGGTGGAGCACATAGGAGCGGATCTGGCTGCCCCACTCGGCCTTGACGTGCTCGCCCTTGAGCTGGGCCAGCGTTTGCCGCTGCTTCTCCTCCTCCAGTTCATACAACTTGGCCCGCAGGATTTTCAGCGCCGTCTCCCGGTTCTGGTTTTGGCTCCGCTCATTTTGGCACGAGATGACGATGCCGGTAGGCAGATGGGTCAGCCGGACCGCCGTGGCGTTCTTCTGAACGTGCTGCCCGCCCGCGCTCGAAGCGCGGAACGTGTCGATCTTGAGATCGTTGGGGCTGATCGCGATCTCGCTATTATCGGGCAGATCGGGCCAAACCTCCACCAGCGCGAATGAGGTGTGCCGGCGATGGGCGGAATCAAACGGCGATAGGCGCACCAGCCGATGCACCCCCCTCTCCGCCCGCAGGTAGCCGAAGGCATATTCGCCCACGATCGAAAGCGTCACGCTGCGAATACCGGCCTCCTCACCCTCCAGTTGGTCGAGGACCTCGGTCTTGAACCCTCGATTCTCTGCCCAGCGCAGATACATCCGTAACAGCATGGCGGCCCAGTCGGCCGCATCGATCCCGCCCGCTCCGGCGTGGATCGCCAGAATCGTATCGCCGCGATCGTGCGGGCGAGACAACAGCAGCTGAAACTCCCCCGTCTCGAACTCGCGTCGAATCGACTCGACTTCTTCCGTTAAACCTTCCGCCAGCGCTGGGTCTGTTTCGGCCAATTCGACCAGTTCAAGCGCATCGTGCGCTCGTCGCGCCAGGCGGCTCCACTCCTCGATATCGGCCCGCAGCGCGTTGATCTCACGCATCACCCGTTGAGCCGCCTGCGCCTCGTTCCAGAAATCCGGCGCACTCGCCTGTTTCTCCAACGTCGCGATGCGCTGCTGCTTATGGGCGACGTCAAAGACGCTCCAGGACGGACTGGATTCTCGTGTTCAGTTCGGCCAGCGATTCTCGCAGCTCATCCATACTGTAGCTCCAATTACTTGTTTACCGGCTGCCTGTATACAAGTAGACAAGTAGCCGGTAGACCTTCGCTCTACTCAAACAATCCTTCGACAAACGCTTCGGCGTCAAACGCCACGATATCGTCGAGCTTTTCGCCGGTCCCGAGGTAGCGTACCGGCAGGCCAAGTTCGTGCGTGACCGCGAAGACCATTCCACCCTTCGCCGTCCCATCCAGTTTGGTGACGAGCACACCCGTCACCTCGACGGCTTCCTTAAACTGGCGCGCCTGCGCCAGCGCGTTCTGGCCGGTCGTGCCATCCAAGACCAGGTACGTTTCGTGCGGCGCGCCCGGCGCCGCCTTGGCGATCACGTTGCGCACCTTCTTCAGTTCCTGCATCAGGTTGTACTTGGTGTGCAAGCGACCCGCCGTATCGACGAGCGCCAGATCGAAGCCACGCGCCTGGGCCGCCTGCATCGCATCGAACGCGATCGACCCCGGATCGGCGCCGGGCTGTCCCCCGATCACCTCGACGCCGACTCGCCCGGCCCACACGTCGAGTTGGTCGCCGGCTGCCGCCCGAAAGGTATCGGCGGCGACGAGCAAGACTTTATGACCGGCGCGTTTGTAGTAAGCAGCCAGCTTGGCAATGCTCGTGGTCTTGCCCGAGCCATTCGTCCCGACGACGAGCACCACCGCCGGTCGGGCCGCCGCCAACGTCCCGGGCTGGCTGGGCAGGCTGAGCATGGCGCGCAGTTCCTCTTTGAGCCGGCCCTGCAGCTCATCCGCGCGCACGACACCTTCATGCCGAGCGCGTTCCCGAAGCCGCTCAAGTAGCGCTTGCGTTGTCGCAACGCCCACATCGGCCTGAATCAGCGCCGCTTCCAGTTCATCCCACAGCTCAGGCGTGATCTCCGTCGCACCGAACAGGGTGGCAATCCGACCGAAGGCGGCCTTCCGCGTGCGAGCCAGTGTCTCTTTGAACGAAATCAACCGTTCGCGCATCGGCGCGATTATACCATGACGCCGACGAGTTCCCCGCCTGTGATATAATCGCGCTGTAAAGTCAGCCGAGGTGCACATGCAGAGCCTATCTATCGTGATACCCGCCTACAACGAAGAAGCCAACGTCGCGGATGCCGTTCGCCGTGTCTCCAGCGTCGCGCAGCAGCTGGACGCGGACTACGAAATCCTCGTCGTCAACGATGGCAGTCGCGATCGCACCGGCGAGCTCATTCGAGAACTCATTCCCAGCATTCCCAATTTGAAGCTGGTCGAGCACGCGCCCAACCGGGGTTACGGCGGCGCGCTCAAGGCCGGCTTCGCTGCGGCCGCCAAAGACCTGATTGCCTTCACACCGGCCGATAACCAGTTTGACTTCGAGGAGATTCGCCGGCTGCTGGCTAAACTCACGCCCGATGTGGTGATGGTCAGCGGGCGGCGCGTCGACCGCAAAGACAGCCTGATCCGCAAATTCAACGGTTTCGGCTGGAACACCGTCGTGCGGTTGTTGTTCGGCTATTTGGTCAAAGACATCGACTGCGGGTTCAAGGTCTTCCGCCGCTCGGTTCTGGATCGGATTCACATCGAGTCGAACGGCGCCATGATCGACACCGAGATGCTGGCCGAGCTACGCGCGCGCGGCTACAAAATCGCCGAGGCGCCGGTGACGCACCTGCCGCGCCTGGCCGGCTCGCCGACGGGCGCAAATCTCAAGGTGATCGTGCGCGCCTTCCGCGATCTCTTTCGGTTCCGCCTGCGACTATGGCGCGAGTTGCATGACGAGAAACGCGCTGCGCGTGAGAGAGCCTGACCACGGATAATACGAAATACCTGTTTACCTGTTACCGGTCTACCCGTTTGCCTGTAAACAAGTAGCAGGTAAACAAGTATGCGCAACCTATGAACGATCAGCCGCTCACGCACCTGGATAAACACGGGCATGCCCACATGGTTGACGTGGGCGCCAAGCCGGACACCCGGCGCACAGCCGTCGCGCGTGGTGAAGTTCAGCTATCCACGGAGACGCTCGCGCAGATTCTCAGCGGCGGCGCGCCGAAAGGCGACGTGTTCGCCGTCGCGCGCATTGCCGGCATCCTGGCCGCCAAGCGCACCAGCGAGCTCATTCCCTTGTGCCATCCACTGGCCCTGACGCACGTCGCTGTCGAGCTGCAAGCGAAGACCGGGACGCTCGTCGAGATCACCGCGCGAGTGGAGACGGTCGGCAAGACCGGCGCCGAGATGGAAGCGCTCACCGCCGTCAGCGTTGCGGCGTTGACCGTCTACGATATGATCAAGGCGCTCCAACGCGACGCCCGTATCGGCAACATTCGCTTGATTGAGAAGCACGGTGGTAAGAGTGGAGATATCGTGTTGGAGGTGGGCGATTAGCGTCTGGAGGTTGGGATGAGGATCGAAGTCCAGTTGTTCGCAACCTTGCGCGATCGGGCGGGCGCAAAAACCGTCTCGCTCGATCTGCCTGACGAGAGCGCCACAGTCGGCCAGTTGCTCGATCGCCTGGCGGCGACTTACCCGGCGCTGGCACTGGCGTTGCCTAGCACGATTGTCGCGGTGAACCAGGAATTCGCTTTCCGCCCCACCCTACTCCACACCGGCGACGAAATCGCGTTGTTCCCACCCGTCAGCGGCGGGGCCGGTTTTCCGGAACTCTTCAGGATCACCGACGGCTCGATCGACTTGAATGAGATCGTCGCGCAGGTGACGCGGCCGACCACCGGCGCGGTGTGCACTTTCACCGGGACCGTGCGCGGTCAGTCGGAGCAACGCGAAACCGCGCGCCTGGATTATGAGGCGTACACGCCGATGGCGGAAGCGAAGCTGCGGCAAGTGGCGCAGGAAATCCGCGAACGCTGGCCCCAGATCGAAGGCATTTCGATCGTGCAGCGCGTGGGGCGCTTAACGGTGGGCGAATTCACCGTGCTGATCGCCGTCTCGGCCGGGCATCGCTACGACGGCGTATTCGAGGCCGCGCGCTATGGCATCGACCGGCTCAAGGAAATCGTACCGGTCTGGAAGAAAGAGATCGGGCCGCGCGGGGAGGAGTGGGTCGAAGGCCAGTATCAGCCCACCCCGGCCGATGCGCACGGCGCGCCGATTTACGAACCTTGAGCAAAGATCGGGGTTATAGATTGCGGCAGGAGGCTGCGCCCGATCAACACTTCGAGGGATGCATGGAGAGCGATCATCGCGTTGTGATAACCGGCATGGGCACACTCAATCCACTGGGGCTGGACGTGGAATCGTCGTGGAAGAACGCTCTCGCCGGCGTCTCGGGCGTGGGGCCGATCACGCTCTTTGATTCCAGCCCGCTACAAGTCCACATCGCGGCCGAGCTCAAAGGTTTCGAGCCGGCCAACTACATGGACCCCAAGGAGGCGCGCCGGCGCGATCGGGTCACGCAGCTCGCCATCGCCGCCTCCAGAGAAGCCCTGAAAATGTCGGGCTTGCAGATCGATGCCGAATTATCGGATGAGATGGGCGTCTATGTTGGCACCGGCGTCGGCGGGCTACAGAGCTTCTACGACGCCGTGCAGATCGTGCTGACGGAAGGCCCGCGCCGGATCAGCCCGTTCGTCATCCCGATGATCCTCAACGATGGCTCATCCAGCGCGATCGCGATCGAATACCAGGTGCGCGGCCTGAACTTCTCGCCGATCACGGCGTGCGCCGCCGGTTCCGATGCCATCGGCATGGCCTTTCACGCCATCCGCCAGGGCGAGGCGCGCGCGATGATCGCCGGCGGGGCCGAAGCGCCGATCGTCATGGTCGGCATGGCCGCTTTCGATCGCACCGGCGCCTGCTCGCGCAAAAACGATGATCCGACGCGCGCCAGCCGTCCTTTCGAAAAGAACCGGCAAGGCTTGGTGTTCGGCGAAGGCGCGGCGATTTTCGTGCTGGAAGACCTGGACTTTGCCCTGGCGCGCGGCGCCACCCCACTGGCCGAGATTGTCGGCTATGGCGCAACATCCGATGCGTTCCACATGACCGCGCCGCTGGAAGACGGGTCGGGCGCGGCGCGAGCGATGAAGAAGGCCCTACGGGATGCGAAGTTGACTATCGACGAGGTGGACTGGATCAGCGCGCACGGTACGGCCACGCAGCTCAACGATCGGATGGAGACGCTGGCCGTCAAGTCGGTCTTCGGCGAGCGGGCGTACAACCTGCCCATCAGCGGGACGAAATCGATGACCGGCCATATCATGGGCGCGACCGGCGCGATCGAAGTGTCGTGGTGCATCAAGGCGATCCAGGAGGGGCGTATCCCCCCGACGATCAACTACGAGACCCCCGATCCGGAGTGCGACCTGGACTACACGCCGAACGAGGCGCGCCGCTATACCGTCAACGTGGCGATGACGAACGCCTTCGGTTTCGGCGGGCACAATAGCGTGTTGATTCTCAAGCGATACGAGTAAATTAAAACGTAAAGCGTGAAACGTAATGTTGGCTTACGCTTCACGTTTTACGTCTCACGTTCGGTATGGCAGACCTACCCACCTTCCGCGATCCTTCGCTCCTCGAACGCGCCCTCACGCATCGCTCTTATCTGAACGAGCATCCTGAGCTGGCGCTGGAGGATAACGAGCGGCTCGAGTTCCTGGGCGATGCCGTGCTCGATTTCATCACCGGCGCCTGGCTCTACAATCGCTTTCCTGAGTTGCGCGAAGGGCGCTTGACCTCGCTGCGGGCCGCGCTGGTCAAAACCGAAACGCTGGCCGAATTCGCGCGCCGGATCGGCGTCAATGCGCACTTACGCTTGGGGAAGGGCGAGGCGGAGACCGGCGGGCGCGGCCGCATGTCGATGCTGGCGGACGCGTTCGAAGCGGTGCTGGGGGCGCTGTACCTCGATCAGGGGTTGAGCGCCGTACAGGAGTATCTGGAACAGCTGTTGCCGGAGGAAACCGATCGCATTCTCGCCGAGGAACGCGATCGCGATGCGAAGAGCGTGCTGCAAGAGTGGAGCCAGGCCGAGCGCGGCATCACCCCGCGTTATCGCACGGTGTTCGAGTCGGGGCCGGATCACGCCAAAGTATTCACCGTCGAGGTGCGCTTGGGTGATGAGATCGTCGGGCACGGCGAGGGGCTGAGTAAACAATCGGCGGCCCAGGCCGCGGCCACCGATGCGCTGAAACGGTTGGGGATAATCTGAGGGATTGAGCCTTAGATCCGCCTGAGATGCAACACCGCCTCCAACACCCCGCCGCCCACCGCCCACGACTTATCCGAAACCGTGAAGCAGTGTTCCGCCATACCACGCGGATCAACATCGGCCACTTTCATGCCGGCGGACACCGTCAGCCCGTCGTGCAGCACACCGCGCAGCACCCCAGCGATCTGTGCAGCGATCGGCAGCTCCCCTACCCGGCCAACGACTTCGCCTTTTGTTACGCGCTCGCCGATTTTCTTCAAGGCTCGAAACTCTCCGCCGCCCGGCGCGCGCAGCGCCCGCTTCGCATCCTCGCTGCCGAGCGTGCCCGGCGTTCCCGTATCGGCTTGCGCCGAACCGGAGTAATACACTCGGCCCAGAGAGTGACCCCGGTTTGTTTCGACGACCGCATGGCAATCGCCGCCGGCGACAAAGCCGGGACCGAGGGCGACAACGATCGGGGCCGCGTCGATGCGGGTACCGGTATTGCGCTTCGCCATGATCGCATCGACCAGCGCGGCGGGACGAAGCCGGGACAAGCTCGCAGCCTGCGGATCGACGAGAACCGGGACTTCGCCGCGCGCCCCGATCGAGGCCAGGTCGTCATCGAACCGCGCCAGGCGCGCCGTGGTATCTTCAACCGCAACCGAACCGTCATACACCGCCGCGGCAAAAGCCACGGCCCGGCGGATGACGGTCGGCTGGGGCGCTTCGAGAACGACGACGCGGAAATGCGCGCGCTGCAATCGCAGCGCCACGCCCGTACCTAAATCGCCTCCACCCCGCACCGCCACGAGCAAGCGTTCACTCATGCGCAGCACTCGTCTCCACTGCCGCGAATTCGCGCGGTTCGCGCATCTTGTAGATCAGCCAGATACTGAGCACGCTGCACGCCAGGCCGAACACGAACACGCTCGGCAGTCCGATTAAATCGACCAGCGCCCCGCCCAGCGAGGTGCTCAACAAAGCCACGCCCAGCACGCTGTTTAACATGCCGATGTAAATCGCCCGATCACGCGGCGGCGCCAAATCGAGCAGCAGGCTGATCGCGCCCACGCCGATTCCGGATTCGAACAGCCCCCACAATACAAACACCGACACGTAGAAATAGGCCCACTCCGCCTGCGGCACGGTCGTCAGGCTCAAGGCTGGTTTCACGATCAGCGCGACGCCCGGCATTAAGGCCCCGAACACGAGGGCGATCAGCATCACCAAGCGGTTGCCGCGCCGATCGCTGAGGCGCGCCCAGACCGGGTTGGCGGCCAGGAACGAGATCGTCCGCGCGGCGAGAAACACGCTGATAAAGCGGTCGTCCGCGCCCAGCTCGCGCGTGGCGTATAACCCGTAGAACGGCGCGGCCATGTAACTCAGCATCAGCAGCACCCGCCCACCCAGTAGAAACCGGAAATCGCGGTGGTCGCGCGGCAAGCGCGCCGCACGGCGCACATGTTGCCGCAGCGTATTCAGCTCTTCGCGGATTTCGCCGGGCGGTTCGCGAATGAGGCTGAACGCGAGCAGGCCGAGCGAGGCCGCCACCCAGGACAGCACGAGCAGCAGGCCGATGGCGGCGAAATACGACAAGCCCAGGTCTCCACCGAGCGCCGCGTGGATGATCGCGCTGGCGACCAGGCCCAGCAGGCTGCCGAAGAACAAACGGCTGGCGAAGAACGTGCCCCGCCGCCGGCTGGGGATGGTCTTGGCCACGATATCCATGAACGACAAGCCCGACACGCCAGAAGCAAAACTGTTGATGCTATACAACCCGTAGAAGATCAACAGCAGTGCGAGCGGGTTATGCGGCAGCGCGAACACGGCCAGCCCCATGCCCAGCCACGCCAGTGAGCGCACCGCCGACATCACCCGATAGATGGGCAGCATCCGATCGCGATACTGCAAGTAGGACGCGACGAAGAGCTGGGGCAGGAACCAACCCGCATCACGCAGCGGCACGACCAGGCCGATCAAAAAGTTCGACGTGGTCAGCTTGCCGATGAAATTGGTCAACACCAGATCGGCGGCGATCAACGACTCGGCAAAGATAAAGGCCGCGCCGTTGAAGACGCCCAGGAAGAAGCTGCGACGCGCATTCAATGTCCTAGCAACTTCACCGTCGCCTCGCGCGGCTGGGGCGTAAGCCGGTTGGCCCGGAAACGCTGCAGCGCTCGTCGGACCGAGTCCCGCATCAAGCGCATGCGTTCGTCCTTCGCCTTCCAATCCCCCGCTACCTGATTCAATACCAATGCGCTGTCGCCGCGCACTTCGATAGTGAACTCTTCGGGCAAGCGCGCGGCGCGCTCGATCCGGCCCTGCACGTCGTCCAGCGCCTGCAACAGCGTGGCGTACTCGGCTTCGTTATTCGTCATGCCCTCCCCGAAGTTCAGGCGCTTCACTTCACGCCGATCGTCGGTGATGACGACATACGATCCATATCCCCGACCGGGATTACCCAGGCTTCCGCCGTCAAACACGATCACATAGTCCGCCGGGCCGGTTAGTGTATTGGCGGCAAACTCGCTGAACAAGGTTGGCTGCGTCGCGCGCGCCAGTATGGGCCTGACCCCCAGCCGTGAAAACAACTCGCGCCGCTCCGCTTCTGAGAGCGCGGCGATGGCAGCCAACACTGCGTCGATCTTCGCTCCAGACATTTACACGACCTTAGCGCGCGCGGCCGAACGGGTGGTTTTGGTTCGGACGGTCGTCTTGGCGCGGGTGGGGGCTTTTGTCTTTGGCTTCGCCGCGGCCGAAGTCGTGGGCTTTTTCGGCGCAACGGCCGGCCTTTTCTTAACCGGCTTAATCCGGCGCGGTTCGGTCTTGGGCGTCTCGCGCTCGGCCAGCAGACGCAAGCCGAGCCGATAGAGATCATTTTCCATGCGCATGCGATCGTACAACGAGTAGAGATTTGCCAGGTGAAACTGCTGCACCAGGCCATGCAGCGGGATACGGCTCTTGCCGCACGCTTCGATGCTGTGCTCACGCACGGCGTCGCGCGGAGCGCGCTCGCGCATCAACCCCGCCACCAACGCCAGGATGCGGTTGAGGTAATTGACGTTGCTGTTGACCGACTCGTTGATCTCGCCGCGCAGGATCAACTCGCCGTGACCCTGTACGACATTCTCCAGACCAAACGACTTGATGCGGCGCAACGACTCGATCAGCTGGCGCGGATCGCCGTCGACGATCATCGGGACCGGCGTCATCGTATCGGACGCGAACAGGATTTTGTCGTCTTTCAGATAAGCGGATACGCCGTCGGCGGAGTGTCCGGGCAAATGCGTCAACGCAATCACTTTCCCGCCCAGGCGTACGGATAGTTCGCCTTCATCGAATACGATGTCGGGCAGGCGCAGCGCTACCTCGTAAAGTTCGGGGTTCTGTTCGCGCGCCGCCGCCAGCGCCGCCGCGCCGCGCTCGGCCAGCAAGGCGCGACACTGGGCATGCGCGATGATCGGCACCCCCCGGAATAGGCTGGCGCCCAACGTGTGATCGACGTGATAATGTGTCAAAATCAGATAACGGATTCCGGCGGGTGAACGCTGGTTGAGAAAGTCCAGAATTTGCCGCGTTTCAGAGGGAAAGGGCAGTGTGTCAATGACCACCACACCCTCAGGCGTAACGACTGCGCCCGCCGTGACTTGCGCGTACAAGCCGCTGGTGAAAACATACACATCGTCGGCAATGCGTTCTCGATACATTGAACTTTCGCCCGTCTTGGTTGGAAGTAAGGAACTTTGCTAAACAGCAGGGTGAGCGGGCGTAAGATTAGCACATTTGAAATAGCACTGTCAAGGCGCGTTCGCGCAGTGGGCAGGGCAATCGCATCTAATATGTCAATACCCGATCGGCTCTGAAAATAGGCCACTGCTCTCGGCCCGCGTCCGCGCGGGCCGAGAGCAGCGGACGGGGACGCGGACGGTGAGCCATCCCGTCTGTATTTGCGCTGTGCGAGAATTTAGATGCGCTTGCCCTGACGTGGTGGGGTGCAAGGGCACTACGGAGCGCGGACAGCAGTGCAACTGCTGTCCGAACTGCCGTAATCATCGGTGTTAATTGGAACTAACGGACGGGGATTGCGCGAAAAAAGGCCGCTCGTTATGAGTGGCCTTCATTATTCAGTCGCCCCGCCATGCCGTGTGTCGCAAGGTTTTGAACCTGCTTTCGCAGGTGGGAGCCTGACCTGTCAGTTCAGCCTTGCCTGACGGCTACCGCATCCCTGACTAGAGAAGCGGCTCCCTCATTCATGGGTGTTGGCTCAAAACGCGTAGGCAACATCACGCGCACAGCAGGGTTCGCTGGGGACTATACCACAGATGGCTTTTTCTCGCAAGGGATTTATATCCACTCTAGATTAATTTTAAGGCGCGATAGCCAGATAGTCATGCGGGGGTTGACAGACCGTTCATTCAACGAACTTCAAATGAAGTTCGCGTAGTTGGCGTTCGTCAATCGACGCAGGCGCGTCGGTCATCAGATCGCTGCCGCTGGCGGTTTTCGGGAAGGGGATCACCTCGCGAATATTCGGCTCGTCGGCCAGCAGCATCACCAGGCGATCGATGCCCGGCGCCATGCCCCCATGCGGCGGCGCGCCGAACTCGAAGGCTTCGAGCATGTGACCGAACCGGCGCTGGGCATCCTCTTCTGTATATCCCAGTAATTTAAAGATCCGATTCTGAATGTCGCGCCGATGGATCCGGATACTGCCGCTGCTCATCTCATAACCGTTACACACCAAGTCATACGCGTCGCTAAGCGCCGAGGCCGGGTCAGACTCCAACCGATCCAGGTGTTCGGCTTTAGGCATCGTGAAGGGATGGTGCGCTGCATCCCAACGCTGCTCCTCGGCGTTCCACTCGAACATTGGGAAATCAATCACCCAGGCAAACGCGAGCAGGTTCGGGTCGGCCAGGTTCAATCGATCGCGGAATACCAGCCGTAGCGCGCCCAGCGTTTTGTTCACCACCGAAGCCTGATCGGCGACGATCAAAGCCAGATCCCCCTGCCCTGCTTCCAACCGCTGCGCGATCTCGGCGACTTCACCTGCCGTCAAGAATTTGGCGAGGGTGCCCTTCACACCCTCGGTCGTCCAGGCCAGTGTGGCAAGCCCTTTAGCGCCATTCGCCTGCGCCGTTGCCGTCAGCGCGTCGATCTCCTTGCGCGAGTAACCGGCGCACCGGTTCGCCTTGATCGCCTTGATGAGACCGCCCGCCGCGCGAGTCGTCCTGAACACGTTGAACGCGCTCT
Organism: Anaerolineae bacterium; assembly: GCA_035292585.1. GTDB lineage: Bacteria > Chloroflexota > Anaerolineae > Fen-1058 > Fen-1058 > DASSFZ01. Next base: position 120,287 of record DATDPU010000089.1, read on the forward strand.
CCGACAACACATCCGTCAGATCGACCAGTCCCATCCCAAAGCGCAGGTCAGGCTTGTCTGTGCCATAACGCGCAACGGCGTCGAGGTACGCCAGCTGCGGGAACGGCGAGAGGATACGTTTATGCGACGCGACGGCGGGCGCCAGCGCCGTGATCAAACCCTCTACCACCGCCAGCACGTCCTCGCGCTCGACGAAAGACATCTCCAGATCGAGCTGGGTGAACTCCGGCTGTCGGTCGCCGCGCAGGTCTTCGTCGCGAAAGCAGCGCGCAATCTGGAAATAGCGATCGTAACCGGCCACCATCAAGAGCTGCTTAAGCTGCTGGGGTGATTGGGGAAGCGCGTAGAACTTGCCTGGCTGTAACCGACTCGGCACCACGTAGTCCCGCGCGCCTTCCGGGGTACTCTTAATCAGGATCGGCGTTTCGACCTCGATGAAGCCTTGCGTATCGAGATAATCGCGGATGAACTTCACGACGCGGTGGCGCAGGCTGAGATTCTTTTGCAGCCGCGCCCGGCGCAGATCGAGATACCGATACTTCAACCGCAGCGACTCGTCGGTCCGGTACCCGTCGTCGTCGATCGGCAACGGCGACGGTTTGGATGCGCTCAGAATCTCGATCGAATCCGCCGCCACTTCGATCTCACCTGTCGGCAGGTTGGGGTTCGCCAGCCCGGCCGGCCGCGCGCGCACGGCGCCCGCCACGCGCAAGACGAACTCGCCGCGCGCCTTCTCGGCCGCCGCGTAGGCCTCGGATCGAGAAGGATCGACGACCACTTGCGTGATACCATAGCGGTCACGCAGATCGATAAAGATCAAACCGCCGTGGTCGCGCCGCCGGTGCAGCCAGCCGGCCAATGCCGTCGTCTGGCCTGAGTGTGTGCTGCGCAATTCACCGCAAGTGTGTGTGCGATACATGCTTACGCTCCAAATAAAACCGCCCTTGTAGGAAGGGCGGTTCTCGTTTCGGTCGAGCGGTTTACGACGAAACGATCAATGCCCGCGAGCACTGTCGTTGTGATCGTCGTGATGGTTGACGGCCAACCTGGACAACATGGCCCACATTATAGTGATTTCAATTGGAAAGTCAACCGGATTAACAGACCGATCATCGGACTCCTAAACGGACAAACGGACGAGAACGGATTGGCCTTCCGTTCATCCGTTTGCCGACAGCCATCCGTTGCCGCCTTGACACCAGATAGTGTTTGGGGTACACTAACCGCCGATTCGCCCGCCGGCCAGCGGACGAGGCCGGTTGCTTACCCACCCGCTTAGGCAGTGAGTATGAACGAACCGATCCCACCGCAGCTGCAAGACTTGCTCGCGCAGGCCAAACCGATCGTGCGCCGCGCGCTGGACGAAGACATTGGCTCTGGGGATGTCACTACTCGATGCACGGTGTCTCCAGACGCGACCTTCGCCGGTCGCTTTATCGCGAAGGAGCCGGGGGTGATGGCGGGCCTGGCGGTGGCGCAGTTGACCTTCGCACTGCTCGACGCGCGCGTACAATTCACGGCGCAGATTGCCGACGGCGACCCGGTCAAAAAAGGCGCTGCGTTTGCGACCATCACCGGGCCGGGCCACGCCTTGTTGAGCGGCGAGCGAGTGGCGCTGAACTTTCTTCAGCGGATGTCCGGTATCGCCACGCTCACACGCCGCTTCATCGAAGCCGTGCGAGGAACCCGTGCGGTGATCCTCGACACGCGCAAGACCGCGCCCGGCTTACGCCTGCTCGACAAATGGGCGGTTCGGTTGGGCGGCGGCCAGAATCATCGGTTCGGTCTATTCGACATGGTGCTGATCAAAAATAACCACATCACCGCGGTGGGTAGCCTCACCGAAGCGGTCGCGCGCGTGCGCACAGGCGATGACCTTCAGCGTGCGCTCGAGGTCGAAGTCAGGACACTGGCCGAACTGGCCGAGGCGCTGCCGCTGAAGCCCGATCGAATTCTGCTCGACAACATGAGCCAGGCCGAAATGCGCGAAGCCGTGCGTTTGACCGCCGGGCGTGTTCCGTTGGAGGCATCGGGCAATGTCACCCTGGACAACGTCGCCGACATCGCCGTAACCGGCGTGGATTACATTTCGACCGGAGCGTTGACGCATTCGGTGCGCGCCCTGGATATCAGCTTGTGGCTCAGCGCCTGAATTCTCAACCAGCCAACCAACTAACTCACCAACCAACGAACCAGCTAACCAGCCACCGGAGGATAGCATGTCTGCTGAAGAAATGTATCGTCAACTCAAGGCCAAGTTGCATGACGTGGTTCCCGATTTTGAGCTGCGGCATAAAGCCAAACTCGCCGACGAGATCAACCGCCTCAAAGCGGAGAAGAACGCCGTCATCCTGGGACACAATTATATGGAGCCGGCGCTGTACCACTCGATCCCGGATTACGTCGGCGATTCGCTCGAACTGAGCCGCAAGGCCGCGCAGACCGACAAAGACATTATCGTGTTCTGCGGCGTGAAATTCATGGCCGAGACCGCCAAGCTGCTCAATCCCACTAAGACGGTGCTGTTGCCCTCGTTGAAGGCGGGCTGCTCGCTGGCCGCCAGCATCACCGCTGAAGACGTGCGCCAGCTGCGCCGGAAGTTCCCCGGCGTGCCGGTGGTGACCTACGTCAACACGTATGCCGACGTCAAAGCCGAGTCCGACATCTGCTGCACGTCGAGCAACGCGCGGGCGGTCGTCGAGTCGCTCGGCGGCGACACGGTGATTTTCTTGCCCGATGAGTACCTGGCTCGGAATGTCGCGCAGGAGACGGGTAAGCACATCATCTTCCCGACGCTCAATCCAGGCCCCACGGCCGATACCGTGCTCGACTACCAAATGATCGGCTGGCATGGCCGCTGTGAAGTCCACGAGAAATTCACGGTGCAGGATATTCGCAACGTGCGGGAGCAGTTCCCCGATGTGCTGATCCTGTCCCACCCGGAATGCAGCCCGGAGGTCGTGGCGGCTTCCGATTTCTCAGGCAGCACGACGGCGATGATCAAATTCGTCGAGCAGACCCCGGCGCCGCGCTACCTGCTGTTGACCGAGTGCTCGATGGGCGACAATATCATGGCCGCCAACCCGGACAAGGAAATGCTGCGGATGTGCAGTGTCCGCTGCCCGCACATGAACCAGATCACGCTCGAAGACACGTTAAACTCACTTCAGCGGAACCAATACGTGATCGAGGTTCCCGCAGAGATTCGCGAACGCGCCGCGCGCGCCGTCGAGCGGATGATCGCGATCGGCGCAGTCGGCGCAAAAGACTGATGGACGAACTCATCGAGACCGAGGTGTTGATCATCGGCTGCGGTATTGCGGGGGGCGTGGCGGCGCTGCAACTGGCCGAAGCCGGTATCCCCGTCACGGTCGTCACGCGCGTATCCGAGCCGGGCGAGTCGAACACGTATTATGCGCAGGGCGGCATCATCTATCGCGGGCAGGACGATTCACCTGCCCGGCTGATCGAGGATATCATCCGCGCCGGCGCAGGCCACAGCAACCCGACAGCGGTCAACCTTTTGGCCGAAGAAGGCCCGGCGCTCGTCGAACGAATCTTGATCGATAAGATCGGCGTGCCGTTCGACCGATTGGCCAATGGCGGGTTGTCGCTCACGCTGGAGGGCGGGCACTCGACGCCGCGCATCGCGCACGCCGCCGATGCCACCGGCCAGGCCATTGAGATCGCATTGCTCCGTGCGCTGCAATCGCACCCCAACGTCACCCTGCTTACCCGCCACACCGCGATCGATCTGTTGACGCCTTCGCATCACTCGCTCAACCGGCTGGCGGTGTACGAGCCGCAAGCGTGCGTCGGCGCTTACCTGTTGGATCAGGCCGGCGGAATCGTCAGACGCTGCATCGCGCGACATACGATTTTGGCAACCGGCGGGCTGGGACAAATCTTTCTCTACACCACCAACCCGGCCGGCGCGCGCGGCGACGGCGTGGCGATGGCGTATCGCGCCGGCGCGCGCGTCATCAACATGGAGTTCATCCAGTTCCACCCGACCACGTTCTACCATCCTCAAGCGCCTCGGTTCTTGATTTCAGAGGCCGTGCGCGGCGAAGGCGCGCGCCTGGTGCACGAGAACGGCGAGCCGTTTATGCAGCGGTACGACTCGGAATGGAAAGACCTGGCGCCGCGCGATGTCGTCGCCCGCAGTATTCACCACGAGATGCTGAATCGCGATGCGCCCAACGTCTACCTCGACCTGCGCTCGTATATCCCCGAACACCGCATCCGCGAGCATTTCCCGAACATCTACCAGGCGTGCCTGGCCTATGGCGTCGACATCACCCGCGATCTGGTTCCGGTGGTGCCTGGCGCGCACTATGCCTGCGGCGGCATTTGGGTGGACGAGTGGGGACAGACGACGATCGATCGGTTGTATGCCGCCGGCGAGGTGGCCTGCACCGGCGTGCACGGCGCGAATCGGCTGGCGAGCACATCGCTGCTCGAAGGCCTGGTCTGGGGTTATCGAGCAGCCTTGCACATTCAGATGCAGCGTGACGAGCGCCCTATCCCTCATTCAGCGAACATCCCGCCCTGGCAAGATGCCGGCGTGAATCCACCCGACCCGGCGCTGATTCAGCAGGATATGAGCGCGATCAAGCAGATGATGTGGAACTACGTGGGCCTGGTGCGCACGACACACCGCTTACAGCGGGCGCTGCGCGAGCTGCGCAACCTGGAGACCGAAATCGAGCAGTTCTATCGCGTGACCAGCCTCACCGACAGCCTGATCGGTCTGCGCAATGCGGTGCGGACAGCCGTCATCGTCGCCGCGGCGGCGTGGGAGAACAAGACGAGCGTGGGTTGCCACTATCGGGAATGATGATCTGTATACCGGCTACCTGTCTACCTGTGTACCTGTTCTTGGTATGCGGGTAAACTGGTAGCAGGTAAACAAGTAGAAGGTGGTTACGCTGCTTCACGCCACATCTCGGCGAGGCGGACGAAGTAGCGATACCCAAAATAGTAGGCCAGCAACAGCGACAGCCGCAGACCATGCCACCCCTCGCACCAGCCGCCGAGTGTGACGAAGCGCCACCAGAAATGCCGGGCGTATTGCGAATAAGGCGTGTAGAACTTCGGCTTGATCCCCTGCTGGTAAAGGTTACTCGCCTCGAAGTCGATGCGAAACGTCTGCTTGGCGTGAAACTGCGCGACCGACTCGTAGTTGTAGTGGATCAACGGATGCTTCAAGTAGCCCGCTTCACCCGCCAATGCGACGATCTCCGAAGCCGGCCGCTCGTAATGAGCCATGCCGCGCCGCAGCAGGCGCATCTGGTAATCGGGCCAGTAACCCGCGCCGCGAGTCCGCTTGCCGAAAAGATAATTCTCGCGCGGTACGTACCACCCGGTAACACGTGATACGGAATACGTAATACGTGAAATCTCCTCCCCCAACTCCGGCGTCGCCCGCTCGTCCGCATCGACGAAGAAGATCCACTCAGCCTCGACCGCTTCCAACGCGGCATTGCGCTGCGCCGCATAATCGGTAAAGGGATGCTGGATCACGTCCGCGCCATGCTCACGCGCGAGGTCGCACGTCCCATCCGTGCTGAACGAATCGAACACGACGCGCCGCCCGGCCCACGCCAGCGAATCGAGACACGGGCCGATGTGGCGTTCTTCGTTCCGGGTGAGGACAACTGCGGCAAGCGTATCGCGTATCGCGTATCGCGTATTGTGTTCGTTATCCGTCGTTCGTCCTTCGTCCTTCGTCATCTCCACACTTCAATGATCTTCTCGCACGCCGCGCGCATCTCTTCCGATGCCGCACGCATCTTCCGGCGCATCCCGGCGCGCACGATCAACCGGGCCAGCGGCAGCGGCGCGAAGCGTGGGTGCTTATGGTGCAGGCGATAGCGGGCCGTCCAGAGTTTGACAAACGATTCGGCGCGCACCTGCGAGGTGCTCTGACCGCTATGGTGAACCACGTGCGCCGCTGGCGCGCACAGATTCCGCCAGCCGCTCTCCTTGAACCGCGCGCACCAATCGATCTCTTCGCAGTACAACTCGAAGCCTTCGTCGAACACACCCACCTGTCGAATGGCCTCAGCGCGCAGCAACATCACTGCGCCCAGCGGATGATCGATCTCGAATGGGTAACCGGCCTCGTACCGTCGGCGCGGATAGCGGCCGTTCAAACGCGATTCGTATAGGCGGGGCAGAACCGGGAACAGATCAATGTAAAGCTGCGCGAGACCAGGAAAACGAAATGCACTGTGTTGAAATGCGCCATCGCCGTAAGATAACCCCGAAGTCACAACGGCGACAGCAGGGTGAGAGCGGATTGCCTCGAGCAGCGCCGCGATCGCGCCGGGCCGGACTTCAGTATCGGGGTTGAGGAGGAGAACCTCACCTACCCCCACCCGCCGCTGCGCGGCTCCCTCCCCCTCCCTCTCCCTTTGGGAGAGGGAGGGGGAGGGTTGGGGAGGGAGTGGGTGAGGGTTAAACCCCAACGCCCTCAGCCCCACATTATTCCCCTTGGCAAAACCGAGATTCTCTTCCAGCGCGATCAGCTCGACCTGAGGGAAGCGCGAGTGGATCATCTCGGCGCTGCCATCGTGCGAGGCGTTGTCGACGACGATGAGACGCGAGTCGCTGGGAGCCGAAGCAAGTTCGGAGATGAGAGATTCGAGGCAGCGCGCGAGCAGATCGCGCACGTTCCAGGAGACGACGACGATGCCGAGGGACATGAGAAGTGACGAATGGCGGGTGACGGCGGCAGGTGCTTTCGTCACCCGTCACACTCAGATCGTTCTCTGGCGCAGCGACGAGCTCAGGTAATCCATCAGCGACACGACGATAGCGATCGCCAGGATTTGCGCGCTGGCTTGCCGGTAATTGAGCAGGTTGATGTTCTGCTGCAGCAGAAAACCGATGCCGCCGCCGCCGGCAAAGCCAATGATGGTCGACATGCGAACGTTGATATCCCACCGGTACATAGTGAACGAAATATACGGCGGGACGATCTGCGGGATGACGGCGTACACGATCATCTGCAGGCGATTCGCGCCGGTAGCCGTCACCGCTTCCAGCGGGCCGGACAGAATGCTCTCGACCTGTTCCGAATACAGCTTGGCCAGCGCGGCGACGGTGTGCAATCCCAGCGCGAGCACCCCCGCGAACGGGCCGATACCGACCCAGACCGCAAACACGATCACCATGATCAAGGCTTCGACCGAGCGCAGCGCATTCAGGATCGTGCGTGTAATGTTGTACACGGTGAACCCGATCGGGAGCGAGGCATCATGCCGGGCGCGCAGCGCCAGCAGCAAGCCGAGCGCCGCGCCGACGAGCGCCGGTACATACAAGGTCACGGTCGGGTCGTCGACCTCATACAGCCACTGCACAGCGGCGCCGATCAACGCCGCGAGCACCGCGCCGGCGCCGGCGGCCAACGCCAAGTTGATCAGCTTTACCGTCGCGGTTGGCAGCCGCTCGAAGAGCGCCTGTCCCAGGCGCCCGGCCAGGCCCATCAGCATGCCTGCACCGATCAACGCGCAGAACGGCGCGAGCGCGATGCGCACAATTTCGCCCAAATTGGCGAGGAAAGCGCCTAGAAAGCCAAACGCGCCAAGCTGCGGCGCGAGCGCGCGACCTACGGTGACCGCGATATCGCTCAACAAGAATAGGGCCAGCACGCTCGCCAGTACCGCGACGAGCAGCGCCGCCAGCCGTGCCAGCCGCAGGCCGACCGGGGGTATTGTGGTCTCCTCCTGCGGAAACGCCCAACGCGTCGCGCCCCAGGCAACCAACGGCCCGGCGATCAGTCCGCCGAGGTTCGTTGCCAAATTCGAAGTCAGCGCCCGGCTGAGATCGCCCATCGCCCCGGCTACGGCGCCGCCGATCAGCATGCCCATTGGCACAAACAGGATCGTCAAGGCGACGCTGGTCAACGGCATGGTGACTGTCCGCATCAAATTCTGCGCAGCGAAGAAGCTGATCGGGATAGACAAGGCCGTGCCGATAGTGGTGGCCAGCAGCGCCATGAACACGGTTTCGATAATCTTGTCGATTGTATTGCGCCCATTCTCGCTTAAGCTCGGCGCGCCGACGTTGCGCCGCGTGATGGCGCGAATCACCTGCGCTGCGTCGCTCGTTCGATTGCGCAGCCGCGCCGTGGTTACAAAGTGGCCGCTGGCATCGGTCTCGATGCGCCCCAGCTGCAGCGACACGCCGCTGGGCGGTATGAAATTGAGCGGGCCAGCTGTGTTCGGCTCGAAATTGAATCCTTCGATCGTGACCTGGGCGCTCGGTTCAGCGCAGGCGGGCGTGACAACCATGTAAGGCTGGCCGGGATCCACGGCAGGCGCTGAGGGAGCGCCTGCCGGCGGACACGGCACATAGATCGGCGCTTCGACCTGGAATTCATCCTGCGCATATTCGAGGACATCGGGACGGGCGAGCGCGCGCAAAATGCGCGTGAGCGATTCCTGGCGTCGAGGCGAGCCAAGCTCCTCCAGGCTGACTTGCGTGACCTCGAAGCCGTAGGCGTAGATGATGATGCCCAGGATGATGGCAATCGCGAGAATAATCGAGCGCTTCATGGCCGCTTCGCCTCCGCCTCAACCCACCCGCTCGGCTTCCTTGCCGTAAATATCCTTGAACTTTTGATCGTCGATCTCGCGCGGCAAGCCGTCGAACATCAGCCGACCTTCGTTGAGCGCGATCACGCGATCGGCATACCGATGCACCAGATCGAGGAAGTGCAGACTGCACAGCACGGTGACGCCGTCCTGCTCGTTGATCTGTTCCAGGTGTTGCATGATGCTGTGAGCCAGCACGGGGTCGAGGCTGGCGACCGGCTCATCGGCCAGGATCATGTCGGGGTCTTGCATCAACGCCCGCGCGATCCCCACGCGCTGCTGCTGGCCGCCGCTCAATGCATCGGCGCGGTTGTTCGCCTTGTCGGCCAACCCCACACGGGCCAACTGCCGATGGGCTTTTTCGATATCCGCCCTGGGGAAGCGATTGATCAGACTCCACGCCGGATGCACGTAACCTAATCGACCGGCCAGCACATTCGTCAAGACTTTGGAACGGTAGACCAGATTGAAATGCTGGAACACCATACCGATGCGACGCCGCACCCGGCGCAGCTCGGCGTCGTTGGCCGCGGTCACATCGGCGTTGTCGAAGATCACGCGGCCGCTCGTTGGCTCTACCAGCCGGTTGATACAGCGCAGCAGCGTCGATTTGCCGGAGCCGCTCAAGCCGATCACCGCCAGGAACTGGCCTTTGGGAACCTCAACACTGACGTTCTGCAAGGCCCGAACGCCGTTGTCGTACGCTTTGCTCAAATTCTCGATGCGCAGTATCGGTTCCATAGTGGATGTGCCTATCCGGGTGCAGGCCAAATCCTCATTGAAGAAACGCCAGTTGTGTGCTGGTCTCCCGACTAGCACACAGCTGGAGACCTGCGGTCTCTATCCGGCGAATTCCAGTCGCGTTGAGGGAACAACCTATGGTGCTCCGTCACTGCGTCCTCGCGGTGACGCCCGCGAGACGCGGGCTGGGAGCGATCCACCCTTAAATGCATTAGCAAAGCGCTAATAAGAAACATCTGGGCAGGGATGATCCCTGCCCAGATAGAAACGATTTCCAGATTATTGGCCCAGGTCTTCCAGCGTCAGGCCGACTGCTTCGACCATCGCGCGGACGAAGTCGTACTCCTCATCCGTGGCCGGGGTGATGCCGGTCCAGTTGTAGAAGTCCTGGCTGCCGATCGACTCGTTCCAGGCTTCGGTTTCGGCAAAGGCGACCAGCGCCTCTTCGATCTGCGCGCGCACTTCGGCGGGGAACTCCGGCCCGAACGACAGCGTGTCGTTGGGGATCGGCGGCGAGATCGTCAGGATGCGGATCTTCTGGATCACATCCGGCGCCTCGGTGCGGATGTTGGCGCGTGCATCGCGGACACGCAGGTTGCCGCAGGTGAGGGCCTCGCCATCGGCGGTCACTGCGCACGACTCCACCTCCTCATCCGGGATATCCGGCGGGTCGCCTTCCTGCCACAACGTTTCGCCGGTATCGACCGTAGTCGGCGGGGTGTAGAAGGTGGTGGCAAACTCCACTTCGCCGTTGTACAGCGCTTGCACCGATTGGTTATGGCCGCCGGTTTGTACCTGCTCGCCCGGCTCGAGGCCCGCTTCCTGGAGCATGACCAGCGGGACCATGTAACCCGACGTGGAACCGGGGTCGCCATAACCCCACTGCAAGCCGTCCAGGTCTTCCAGGCTCTGGATGTCGCTATCGCGCGGCACCAGGAACTGCGCCCAGTACACATCGAAGCCGAAACGCACGGCCTTGAACGACACATCCACACCGCATAGCTGGCTGGCGAGCGCGTAGCCCAGGCCGGGGATGAAGCCGATCGTGTCGGTGGGTGAGGCGCACATCTCTTCAATGGTAGCGGCGTAGGAGGTGGGCACACTCACTTCGAAGAACAGGCCGGTCGCCTCGTTCAGCGCATCGGCCATGATCTCGCCGCCGCTGACGATGACGTTCGCATCGACCGAGGGGACGAACAGCACCTTGATCGGGTGCGCCTCGCTGCCGATTTCAGGTTCGGGTTCAGCGGTGGGTTCGGGCGGCGTCGTGGGCGCGGGCGGCTGAGTCGGCGCGGATGGCTGGGTTGGGGCGGCGGTCGGGGTCGCTGCCGACCCGCAGGCCGACAAGACCATTGACAGCACAGCCAGCAGGCTGAGCAGGGTGAATAACGAACGCTTGGTGGGCATCTTCTTCTCCTTGTCCTTGTCGCGTCAAATGCACTTTACAGCAGTGCCAATTCAGAGTCGGGCGGAAACATGACAAGCTGTCGCGTGAGGGTATCAGACGATCGGTGGCATCACCTCCCTACGGTTTGGGTGTTGATCAAATTTGCGGCAAGCTGAGAAATGGAGTTGCGGCCCTATGGTACAACAAGTCCGCCAGTCTGACAAGCGTTCGCACACTAACACACGCGCCTCAACCGGCTATCAAGCCAACTTCAAACACGCTTGATGTGGGTAAGTGGCCGCTAAGGCTCGTCGATCCGGACCGGTTGTGGGTCCACTCGGTTGTTGATCTGGCTGATCTCCACGTCTTCGTGGATCAGCGCGGCAAAGAAGTTCACCGGGTTGCGCGGCTGGACTTGGGTGAGCTTGACGCCGCCGGTGATCGTGGCGCGCGTGTCGGGTGGGAGATAATAATACTCGACGCCGTCGATCTCATTCACGATAAGATCGTCGGGCTGGCCGACCGCCCAGCGGAAGGGGTAGTCGCTCTGCATCGTTTCGAACCCAAGCCCGACCCGCCACACGCCCGATTCGGTGGCGAAGCCGGCCGAGTTATAGTTTTTCTCCATATCGTCATACACGTAACCCGGCGGCGGGCCGCTGGTGCGGATCGGGACCGCGCCGTAGTTCTCAACCGTCAAGGTGAAGTACAGCGTCTGGCCCAACAGGGCAGACTGGCTTGAGAACTGCACTTCGGCATCGACGATCTCGGCGCGCGGCACACCCCCGTCGACGATCGTCAACGTGCTGCTGAGGGCGGTCGCCTGGCCCACGGCATCCTCGGCGCGCGCCGTAACGATGTAGGCGCCATCGGGCGGAGGATCGGCGCCCAAGTCGACCCCGGCGTCATAATCGAACTCATGGAAACCGGCCTCGCCGATCTGCCGAGCTTCCGCAGTGCTGGGATTCTCGGCGATCGGGAACGGCGTGCAATCGAGCTTGGGCTGATCCAGCGGCGGGGTGATGGAGCCGTCGCACGCCGCATTTTGCAGCGTGACATGCAGCGTCGCGGGCTTGTTCAGGTAGACGTTGATCGTCGCGCGATCGGAGATGCCATCGCGATTGGGTGTGAAGGTAGGCGGGGAAATGCTAAAGTTGGCGATCTCCGGTGCGGTCGATTCACCGCCCGCGAGCGCCAGTTGACCCTCGGCCGCTCGGCGTTGCCCACCTTCTTCGATCGCCTCGATCACCCAACGATATGCGCCATCCGCCAATAATCGCCCCGCGATCACGCCGCTGAACAACACATCGTAGGCGCCGGCCGAGCGCGGCTGCGCTTCCCGGAAGAAATAGCGTTGCCCCTCGCCCGACTCAAAATAGATCGACACCGTCGCGTTGCGGCTCAGTTCATAGTGGATATTGGTCACATCGGCCACGCCGTCCGCGTTGGGCGAGATAGTGTCCGGCGCGAACGACACGTTCGACAACAATTCGCGCGAACCGCAGGCTGTTGCCCCCAGCAACACGGCAACCACCAGCACCAACACAGACCGCAGGCGCAGTCTCGCTTTATTCATCCTTCACCCTTCATCCTTTGCTCGCGCGCAGTCTAACCGACAGCGGATAGAGTGTCAAGCGGGGGATTGCAGCGTGCCGTAAATCGTTTACAATCTCTCAACCTTCATCTTTGCCTCGATACGTGGCATGTACGCTTATATCGAAGCGCTCGAATACTTGAATCGCTTTATCAATTACGAACGGCAGCGTTCCGCGCCGTATTCCCCCGAAACGCTCAACTTGGAGCGCATGCGCGATCTGCTGGCTCGGCTGGGCAATCCGCAGCAAGCCTATCCGACGATCCACATCGCCGGCACCAAGGGCAAAGGCTCGACTGCGGCGCTGATCGAGGCGATCCTGCGCGCGGCGGGGTATCGCACCGGGCTGTACACCTCGCCGCACCTGCACACCTTTCGCGAGCGAATGCGCGTGGGCGGCGCGTTCATCTCGCGTGAAGCCTTCGCCGCATTAGTCGACGAGATCGAGCCGCAGATTGCCGCCGTCGCGGGCATCACCTGGTTCGAGATCGTCACCGCGCTCGCCTTTTTGCACTTCGCGCGTTCGGCGATCGACCTCGGCGTCATCGAAGTGGGCCTGGGCGGCCGGTTCGACGCGACGAACGTGCTCAGGCCGCGGGTGTCGGCGATCACGTCGTTGAGCCTGGATCACACAGCCTGGTTGGGCGGCACGTTGGACCGGATCGCGTTTGAAAAAGGAGGCATCATCAAGCCCGGCGTGCCGGTCGTCAGCGCGCCGCAGCCGCCTGAGGCGCTAGCGGTGATCGAGCGCATCGCACAAGAACGTGGGGCGCCATTAACAGTGTTGGGAAGCGATGTGAAATATGCGCCCTCACCCCCATCCCCTCTCCCTGATCAAGGAGAGGGGCGCAGGGGTGAGGGTGAATCGTTTACTCTTCACGGCATTCTCTACCGCGTCGCTCTCACCGGCCGGCATCAGATCGACAACGCCGCACTGGCAATTACGACGATCAAACGGGCCAAAGCGTTAGCCGTCTCCGACCAGGCGATTGAGCGAGGACTGGAGCATGTGCGGTGGCCGGGGCGGTTCGAAATTGCGCGGCGCGACCCGCCGCTGGTCTTCGACGGCGCGCACAACGCCGACTCAGCCGCCAAGCTCACTGCGACGCTGGAAGAAGTGTTTCCCGATCGACGTTGGACGTTGATCTTTGGCGCATCCTCGGATAAAGACATTCACGGCATGTTCGAGCGCGTGTGGCCGATCACCGAGCGAGTCATCGTCACCCGCGCGCAGACCAGCCGGGCCGCCGATCTGGAAGCGATCGCCCAGCTGGCCGCCGACCGGCAGCGCCCCATTGAAATCGCTTCCGACGTGAAAGCGGCGCTTGAACAGGCGCTCGCCCTGGGCACGGCCACCGTCGTGACCGGGTCACTCTACATCGTCGCCGAGGCGCGGGTGGCCTGGCTCGAACACACGGGCCAGCCGCCGCCAGAACGAGATATCTGATCAAGACCTCCGAGGTCTTCGCCCCCTCTGCTTCGCTTCGGGGATGCTGCGCAAAGACCTCGGAGGTCTGGCAACTTGAAGCGAGTTGGCATCCTGCCGACTTTGAGATAGAATCGGGCGCAGTTCGGGGGCGGTCTCCGGTGGCGGCTCGGTCGGAGACCTGCGGGCTTCGAGCGAAGTTGAACGGCGGCTGTGTAAGGTGAGTTACTCAGAAGTTCGGACAGCACAACCCTCTTCGCTGCGCTCGTGGGCAGGCCGCCGCCCTGCATGTGGAAGGTAAAGGGCGGGCGGCTGACACCCCTGCGGGGGTGCAAGCCTGCGAAGCGAACGGGGAATGTGAGGGGTCGATCGGAGACCTCGCTTGACTCACGCAGCGTATTGGAGAGGATCCGTGTCCAGGTTTCAAAGTGACGTCGGCCAGGGTTCAGCCGCGTTCGGCGACATCTACCCGCCGGGGATCAGCGAGCTGTTGCAGACCTCGCCGCGTTCCCAGGCGCTGGAGGGGATGATCGAATTGCCACTGCTGCCGGTGCGCGACACGGTGCTCTACCCGCGCCTGGTCTCGCCGCTGTTCGTTGGTCGCGATCGGTCGATGAAGGCGATCGAGGCGGCGCAAGTTGAGGGCAAGAACCTGCTGGTCGTCGCACAGCGCGATCCCGAAGCCGAAGACCCGCGCCCGGAGGATCTGTACGGCGTCGGTTGCAACGTATCCATCGTGCGCACGCTGCGCATGCCTGACGGCACCACCAGCATCCTGACGCAAGGCCAGCACCGCGCCGAGATCGTCGAGTACGTGCAGATCGAGCCGTATTTCCGCGCGCGCGCGCGGCTGATCGAAGAGCCGGCCGATAAGCCGCCGGCCACCGAAGCGCTGATGCGCGCCGTGCTGGCGCTATTCGAAAAAGTCATCAGCCTCAACCGCAGCCTGCCCGAAGACGCCTACATCTACGCCATGAATATCGAAGAGCCGGGCTGGCTGGCCGACCTCGTCGCCTCTACCATCGATATCGACATCCCTGAGCGCCAACACATCCTGGAGATCTTCGACCCGGCCACCCGTTTGCAGGCGTTGTCGATCCGGCTGGCCAAGAAGCTCGACGTGCTCGAATTGGAAGATCAAATCCACTCGCGCGTGCAGCGCGAGGTCGATCGCTCGCAGCGCGAGATGTACCTGCGCGAGCAGATGAAGGCGATCCAGACCGAGCTGGGCGAAGGCGATCTGCAAGCGCAGGAGCTCAACGAGCTGCGCGAGCGCATCGCCGCGAAGAAATTGCCCGACGAAGTGCGGGCCAAGGCGCACAAAGAACTCGAACGCTTGCAGCAGATGCCGATGATGGCGCCCGAAGTCGGCATCATCCGCACCTACCTGGATTGGATCGTCGACCTGCCGTGGACGGAGGCGACGACCGACAACCTGGCGGTCACGCACGCCGCGCAAGTGCTCGACCAGCAGCACCACGGGTTGCCGAAGGCCAAGGAGCGCATCCTGGAATACATCGCGGTGCGCCGGCTCGCCGCCGACAAAATGCGCAGCCCGATCTTGTGCTTCGTCGGCCCGCCCGGCACCGGCAAGACGTCGCTGGGCAAATCGATTGCAGAAGCGCTCGGCCGCAAGTTCGTGCGGGTCAGCCTGGGCGGCATCCACGATGAGGCCGAGATTCGCGGCCACCGGCGCACGTACATCGGCGCGCTGCCCGGCCGGATCATTCAGACCATGCGCCGAGCGGAGTCGGTCAACCCGCTGTTTATGCTGGACGAGATCGATAAGGTCGGCGCGGACTTCCGGGGCGACCCCTCAGCCGCGCTGCTGGAGGCGCTCGACCCGGAACAGAATTATTCTTTCAGCGATCATTATCTCGATCTACCTTACGATCTCTCCAGGGTGATGTTTGTCACGACGGCGAACATCCTCGACACGATCCCCCCGGCCCTGCGCGATCGCATGGAGGTGATCGAGTTTCCGGGCTACATCGAGGACGAGAAATTGATGATCGCCAAGAAGTTCGTGATCCCCAAGCAGCTCAACGAACACGGTCTCCAGGCCGAGCAGTTGCACATCACCGACGACGCCATCCGTTCGATCATCCGCGAATACACCTACGAAGCCGGCGTGCGCAACCTGGAACGCGAGCTCGCCAATATCTGCCGCAAGACGGCGCGGCGCGTCGCCGAGGAAAAGCGGCATCGGCAGCACGTCGCCGCCGAAGCGCTCCACCGTTACCTGGGGCCGCCGCGTTTCATTTACGGGTTAGCGGAAGAGAAAGACCAGATCGGCGTGGCGACCAGCGTCGCCTGGACGGATGCCGGCGGCGATATCATGCCGATCGAAGTGTCGTTGATGCAGGGCAAAGGCACGCTCATGCTCACCGGGCAGCTGGGTGAGGTGATGCAGGAGTCGGCGCAGGCGGCGGTGTCTTACATGCGCTCGCGGGCGAAAGACTTGGGGATCGAGCGCTCCATCTTCGAGAAGACCGACATCCACATCCACATCCCCGAAGGCGCGATTCCGAAAGACGGCCCCTCGGCGGGCATCACCATGGCCACGGCGCTGATCTCGGCCTTCACGCACCGGCCGGTCCGGCGCGACGTGGGTATGACGGGTGAGATCACTTTGCGCGGGCGTGTGCTACCGATCGGCGGGCTGCGCGAGAAGATGCTGGCCGCGCATCGCGCCGGTCTGAAAACAGTGATCGTCCCGAAGAAGAATCAGAAAGACCTGATCGAAATACCCAAGAAGGTTCAGCGCGATCTGAAGTTCCATTTTGTGGAGTCGATGGACGAGGTCTTAGCGTTGGCGTTGAGCAAGGGCAAGGCCTCCAAGAAGAAAAAGGCCGATGGTAAACCGGCCCGCGCCGCGCGCGCCGCTGTCCGCTCGCGCACCGCCACCCGCCGCCCGGCGACGCCGCATTAAAAGTAGAAACCGGGTTTCTCGAAGAAACCCGGTTTCTTTTTCATGCCTGCCCTTTATCTTTTGCGTCGCTCAACGCCTGGTCGATGTCGGAGCGCAGCTTCTCGGCCATGCCGATCACCTCAGTCAGGCGGGCTTCCGAGTCGGCGTCGGGCACCGACTCCATTGCCAGGCGCAGGTTAAGCAGCATGCGGTTCATCGACTCCTGCATCGCGCCGATCAGCTCCTCGGCAGTCATGGCCTGCGGATCGATCCCCCAGGCGCGCAGCCGCGCTTCCATCAAGCGGTCAAAGTCTTCCTGGCTGTAGTCGTCTTGATCGAGCAGCGCTTGATACAGCTGGTCGAGCGCGTTTGGGTCGGTGGGCAATGGATCGGGCAGCGGCATAGCCTTGCTCCAGTTGTAGATGCCGCCATTATACACCGAGTGGAGACCTTCCAGGTCTACCACTGCCACTTGTCAGGGGCAATCACATCTAAATTCCAGGACCTACGCAGTTGGCGCGGCAGTTGCACTGCCGCCGCCTCATCTGCCGCAGTACAACTGCGGCAGCAACATGCAGCTGCGTAAGTCCTGAATTCATCTAACACGGGATATTCAACCCGGAGTGCTCATCGTCCTCGTCCGCTTCGCGCGGCCCACGAGACGCGGGCCTGGAGCAACCGCGCCTGATTACCCTGAATCAGGCATTGACATATTAGCTGCGATTGCCCTACCACTCGTCTTGACGATGCGGGTTGGCGCAGATATACTCTCAGCAATTCCAGCCGCACAAGATTGGATAAAAGCGCGTGTATCTTCGATCGGTGATCAGGCATGGCTTGAAACCCACCCGCCAGGGTTCAGCCACAGACGATAACGGAACTCCCCAGCCAGACTCCCTGCAACAACTCCGCCGTCTCTTGGCCTTCGTGCGGCCGTATCGTGTCCGGCTGAGCGTGGCGCTGAGCGCGATCGTGGTCACCAGCTTATTGAGCCTGGCCGGCCCCTACATGCTCCGCTTCCTGGTCGATGCAATCGTGCCCGGCGGCGATCCCTCGCAACTGAATCTCATCACGCTCAGCTTGATCGGTATCTTCGCCACGCAGGCGGTGTTCTACTTCATCCGGGGCTACCTGCTGACGTTCGTCGGCGAGCGGGTGATGGCCGACCTGCGCCTCAGGCTGTTCGAGCATCTGCAAGGGTTGTCGCTCAGCTTTTTCAACGAGCGGCGCACCGGCGAGCTGGTCTCGCGGCTGACCAACGATGTCGCGACCGTGCGCGGCGTCGTCACCGGCGACGTCGCGACCGCGCTCTCGCAGGGACTCACGTTTGTCGGCGCGCTGATCCTGATCGTCGTCACCAACTGGCGCTTGACGTTGTTCATGCTCGGCTTGATCCCGCCGGTGATGCTGTTCGCCATCTTGTTCGGGCGGCGACTGCGCACATTATCGACGCGCGTGCAGGACGAACTCGCCATCGCGACGACGGTGCTGGAGGAGTCGCTCGCGGGGGTGCGCGTGGTCCAATCGTTCACGCGCGAAGCCTACGAGATCGGGCGCTTTCGATCGAGCATCGAGAACACGTTCGCGCTGGCGATGAAACGCACGCGCCTCTCGGCGTTGTTCGGCCCCTTGATTACGTTCTTCGCCTTCGCCGCCATCGTCGCCATCTTGTGGTTCGGCGGGCAAGAAGTGCTGGCCGGGCGCTTGAGCGCGGGCCAGTTGGTGACGTTCCTGATCTTGACCTTGACGCTGGCCGGATCGATCGGCCAGTTCAGCCACCTGTGGACGAGCGTGCAGGAAGCGCTCGGCGCGACGCGCCGGTTGTTCGGAATCCTCGATACGCAGTCGGACATCGTCGAACAGCCGAACGCCCAGCCGCTGCCGCGAGTTAAGGGGCGCATCACGTTCGAGGATGTCTCCTTCGCCTATCGCCCGCTCACGAACTACGCGGACCGATCCGCGCCCGGCGTCCTGCACCGCGTCGCGCTCGACGTGCAGCCGGGCGAGGTCCTGGCGCTGGTCGGGCCAAGCGGCGCGGGCAAGACGACGCTGGTCAATCTGATCCCGCGTTTCTACGATCCAACTGAAGGCGGTATTCGGGTGGACGGGTTCGACGTCCGCACGGTGACGGTGCAGAGCCTGCGCGCGCAGATCGGCATCGTGCCGCAGGAGACGCTGTTGTTCGGCGGGACGGTGCGCGAGAACATCGTGTATGGCAAACTGGACGCGAACGAAACGGAGCTGATCGCCGCCGCGGCCGCCGCCAACGCGCACGATTTCATCCGACAACTGCCGCAGGGCTACGATACGCTTGTCGGCGAGCGCGGCGTGAAGTTGAGCGGCGGCCAGCGCCAGCGCATCGCCATCGCGCGCGCGCTCCTCAAAGACCCGCGCATTCTGCTGCTCGACGAAGCGACCTCGTCGCTGGATAGCGAGAGCGAAGGACTGGTGCAGGAGGCGTTGGAGCGGCTGATGGCGGGGCGGACGAGCATCGTGATCGCGCACCGGCTCAGCACGGTGCAGAAGGCCCACCGCATCGCCGTACTCGACGAAGGCCGGCTGGTCGAACTCGGCACACACGACGAATTGATGACGTGCGATGGCTTGTACGCCCGGCTGTATCGCATGCAGTTCCGCCCGGCAGAGTCGCCGCCGGCGCCCGAGCCGCAAACGCACGTTGAGCCGGCGCAGCCCGCCCGACGATCGGGCCTGGAGGCGCTGCGCGTGGGGCAGTTCACCCGGACGTGAGTGAACGACCTGGCAGGTCGACGACGAAGGAGAGCACACTTGAATTCATTGGGCGACGGACGACAACCTGAACCGGGCAGCGGGCTTGAATCGCTGGCGCAGTTGCGCTCGGCGCTCAACAGCGTCATGGCGCTCGACGGCCACACCAGCCTGGACGATGGCACGTACGAGTTTCGTGGACGGTTGGTGGTCGAGTCGAGTGAGGCGTTCGATCACATCTACGATCGCTTCACGTCGGCGGGCTACACGCCGATGCTGTTTCGCCGCAACGGTCAAGAGGTGGTCGTGGCGCGGCGCGGGGTGGTCAAACTGCGTCCGCTCAATCCGCGCGTCAATTTGGTGCTGTTCATCCTGACGATCCTGAGCACGTTGTTCGCCGGTATGCTGTACGGCGCCAGTCCCGAAGTGGAGCGCGCCTTGGCGCGTAGCGGAGGCGACCCATTCAGCGTCATCTTCAGCAACCCGGCGCTGTTGCTCAATGGCCTGCCTTACATGTTGGCGCTGCTGGGCATTCTCGGCGTGCACGAGATGGGTCATTACGTGCTGGGGCGCATTCACAAGGCCGACGTGACCCCGCCCTACTTCATCCCCATGCCGATTGGCTTGGGGACCATGGGCGCGGTGATCTTGTTGCGCTCGCCGATCAAGAACAAGCGCCAGTTGTTCGATATCGGCGTGGCCGGGCCGCTGGCCGGGCTGGTCATCGCCATTCCATTGATGATCATCGGGCTGGCAACCTCGCCCGTCATGTCGGATGAACAAGCACGTCTGCTCTTCGGTCTCGGCCCAGGCGCGGCGCTGCCACGTGAAGGCAACTCGATCCTGTATCTGCTCTTGAAACTGCTGGTGCACGGCCGCATCCTGCCGGGCGGCGGCTTCGACGTGATGCTGAACGCCATCGCGTTCCCGGCCTGGATCGGGCTGTTCATCACCTCGCTCAACCTGCTGCCGATCGGCTCGCTCGACGGCGGGCACGTCACCTATGCACTGTTCGGGCGGCAACAGTGGCGGATCGCGCGGGTCGCCTGGCTGATCATGCTCGGCGGCGGTCTGTTCCTGTTACTCACCCGCTTCGACCTGGGGCTGAACGTGTGGCTGCTGTGGGCGCTGCTGGTGCAGCTGTTCGGCGTGATGCACCCGCCGCCGCTCGACGACATCACGCCGCTCGACCCCAGGCGGCGCGCGCTGGGCATCTTCGCGCTGATTCTATTCCTGATATTGATCGTGCCGATTCCGTTCAGTTGACGACGAAAGACGAAATCGGGTCTTTCACTCTGAGGAAAATCGCTCAAAGCCCGCGTCCTCGCGGGCGCTTCGTCCTAGCCTGCAGAGCGAGGACGCGGTTGGAGAGCAATCTATGGATCTCGCTCTGACCGCCAACCCGTCAATCGAAGACAGCGCAGCCGAAACGCCGACTATCGTTGCATTGCATTCGGCGTTGTCCAATTTGATGGACGTCCAGCAAGTGGTGGTGCCGGTCGCGCCGGACGAAGTCGTCCAGTTCCGGGGGCAGCTGGCGTTGCCGTCGGCGCAAGCCTACACGCTGATCCGCGATCGCTTCCGCGACATCGGCTACATCGCCTTCCTGCGCCGCTCCGGCTCGCTCGATGGCGTGCAGGCGGTAAAGGGCGTGCTCCAGCTCGGCCGGAATCGCGTCTGGATCAACCTCGTCCTATTCTTCGCCACGCTCGCCACCATGTTGATTTCGGCGACCGTATACCAGGTTCTCCGCCGCCTGGCCGAATCGGGCTTCAACCCCGACCGTGGAGACACACTTCGAACCGCGCTCGACCTGATTGGGCAGCAGCCGGCCTGGTTGATCGAGGGCATTCCGTTCGCGGCGACGCTGCTGCTGATCCTCGCCGTTCACGAGATGGGCCATTACGTGGCCGCACGCATTCACCGCGCCGACGTGACCCTGCCGTACTTTATCCCCTTCCCGCCGTTAGCCGGGTTGTCGCTCGGCACACTTGGCGCATTCGTGCGCCTGCGCACGCCGATCGAAGACCGACGCGCGCTGTTCGACATCGGCGTGGCCGGGCCGCTGGCCGGCCTGGCTATCGCCGCGCCGTTATTCGTCGTCGGCGTCGCGCTCTCCAGGCTGCATCCCACCGCCCCCGGTGCGTCCGCGAGCGGGTTAGGGTTGTCGCCGCTGGTGACCTGGATCGTCGGTTGGCTGCAACCGCAGACCTTTGAGCTGAACCTGCGGCTCGAACTGCACCCGATCGCGATCGCGGCGTGGTTCGGCCTGCTGCTCACCGTGCTCAACCTGCTGCCGATCGGCTCACTCGACGGCGGGCACGTCACCTATGCCTTGTTCGGGCGCGCGGCCACGACCGTCTCGATCCTGACGTTTACCGGGCTGTTGCTGTTGAGCGTGTTCGCCTGGCGCGGTTGGGTACTGTGGGCCTTCGTCTCGATCCTGTTCGGGCTGCGCCATCCGCCGCCGCTCAACGACGTGACGCCGCTCGACGCCAAGCGCCGGCTGCTCGCCTTCGCCACGTTCGCGATCGGCTTGATCCTCTTTGTGCCTACACCGTTCGCTTAAAGCAAAGAAACCAGGTTTCTTCCAGAAACCTGGTTTCTCACCTTAACACTTCGGCCGCAGTTGAATTGCGGCCAAGTCTACTTCTCGGCTCACGCTGCTTTGGCCGGGCGCCCCAGCGCGGCCAGCATCTCCTCGATGCGCGTGAACTTGAGTCGCGGCCGTCCTTCCGGCTGCCCGCGCGCGACTTCGAGCTCGTCCAACCGGCGCCAATCTTCATAGGAGACACAATTGGGTTGGCGTTCGCGCACCAGCCGATCGATGCTCGCCGCGTCGGGCTGCGTCGGGTTCAGGATCGAACCCTGTTTGAGGTCTTCCAGCATGCCGTTCACCGTCTCGACCGAGTCGGGTTTGTTCGTGCCGACGACGCCGGTCGGGCCGCGCTTGATCCAGCCCGAAGTGTACTGGCCGACGAGCGGCTGCTGCGTTTGGGGATCGAGCACGCGGCCTTTCTGGTTCAAGATGACGCCCCAACGCTCGTTGAAGGGCACGCCCGGCAACGCAACGCCGCGATACCCGACCGAGCGAAACACCAGCCCGATCGGCAACACTTCAAATTGATCGGTCGGCTTCGGGCTGATCGTGCCTGCCTCGGTGGCATACAACACGTTTTTCACCAGCTTGATCGCGGTGACGCGCCCGGCCGCGTCGCCGATCAGCTCGACCGGCGAGACCAGGAAGCGAATGTAGAGCTGGCGCGGCTTCTGCGCGGGCGGGCGGTTGGCATAGCTTTGCAGGATTTCGACCTTTTTCTGCGTCGTGCGATCCTTGCCGGTTTCGAGCTGCGCCCGGCTGAGCTCATCCAGCTGCACTTCCTCAGGCAGCGTGATCGCTTCCGCCTCGGCCAGCTCGCCCAGCTCTTTGATCTCCGGGTTGCTGAACGCGGCCTGAGCCGGGCCGCGCCGCCCCAGCAAGTACACTTCTTTGACGCGACTGTGGCGCAATGCGTCCAGCGCATAATCGGCGATATCGGTTTTCGCCAGCTCGTCCGGCGTCGAGCACAGGATGCGCGCGACATCCACCGCAACGTTGCCCACGCCGACGACCGCCACGCGCTCCTGTGAGAGATCGAACTGTCGATCGCGAAACTCTGGGTGGCCGTTATACCAGGCGACAAACTCGGTGGCCGGGTGGCTGCCGTGCAAATCCTCGCCGGGGATACCCATGCGCCGATCGGTCTGCGCGCCGGTGGCATACAGGATTTGGTGATAGTGTTGCTGCAAATCCTCCAGCGTAATCGTTTTGCCGAACTCGACGCAGCCGTAAAACCGAAAGCCGGGTCGAGCGGCGACTTGATCGAAGACCTTGGTGACCGTCTTGATCTTCTGGTGATCGGGCGCCACGCCGGCGCGCACCAACCCGAACGGCGTCGGCAACCGATCGAACATATCGACTTGAACAACCAAGTCGCTTTGCTTGAACAGGTGGTCGGCTGCGTAGAAGGCGGCCGGCCCCGACCCGATGATCGCGACTCGTAGCGGATTGGTCTCAATGCCGGGTTGTGTCATGAAAGGCTCGCGTGAGCGTTTGAGAGGGATCGCGGGCGGCTCAAGCCCGGCCTTCCATGATCTGCGTCTGGAGCGTGTGGATTTCGCCTTCGTACTCTTCGAGCTGCGCTTTGACGACATCCCCGATCGAGACAATCCCGGCCAGCCGGCCCTGATCCATCACCGGCAGATGGCGAAAGCGTCGCTCGGTCATCGTCTGCGCGACCGATTTCAGATCATCGTGCGGCGAGGCGACGATCACATCTTTCGTCATCACCTGCCGGATCGGCTGGTTGAAGACATCCGGCGTGCGTGCGGACGCGCGAATGATATCGCGTTCGGAGACGATGCCGACCGGTCTCTCAGCTTCGTCCGTGACGACCAGCGCGCCCACGTTGTGCTCCACCAGCAAGGCAATCGCCTCGCGAACGGATTGTTCCGGGCGAACGGTGATGACGTGGACACCTTTGGTATTGAGGACAGCGATGATTTTCATAGGAGGTCCCTCCTCAACGCAGATCGGGTTAACCTGATTATCAGTAGTTCACGAAACGTCCCGTAGCCTAGGGCCTTGTGCCCGCTTTTGCCGCCCACAACCCCACAAGGGGGCGCAAGCAGGGTCTTTCCGAAATAAAAGTTGTTCTCCACGCACTCATAGAAACGGGTTGTTCAGTCGCTCATCACCGATTGTTGTAGCCGGGCCGTGGCCGGGATACACAGTTACCTCATCGGGCAAGGTGAGCAGCTGGTTGCGAATGCTGGCGATGAGCGTATCGAAGTCGCCGCCAGGGAAATCGGTGCGGCCGATACTCCCATGGAACAGGACATCGCCATCGAAGACGGCCTGCTCGCGTTCGAGATAGAAGACGACGTGCCCCGGCGTGTGGCCGGGCGCAAACCGCGCCTCGAACCGCAGCGCGCCGACCTCAACGCTTTGCCCGTGTTCGAGCGCGATGTCCGGGTCGGGCGCAGGGCGCATCGGGATCGAGAACCAGCGCGCGCCGCCGTCCAGGCGCAACAACGGCAGATCGAGCGGGTGCAACGCAACGGGCGCATGCGTCGCGTCGACGAGATCCGCCAGCGCGCCGATGTGATCGAAATGAGCGTGAGTCAACAAGATCGCAGTCACCGTGGCGCGCAACGCTTCGACGGCAGCCAGGATGTGGGCGGCGTCCCAGCCCGGATCGATCACGGCTGCCCGGCGCGTTTCCTCGCACACGACCAGGTAGCAATTCGTCTGAACGGGGCCGACGGTGAGTGTTTTGATGTGCATGGTTATGCCTTATGCGGTGTGCGCAAAGCGGGTATATAATTCGGCTATGGAAGGTGGCTACGTTATCGGTTCCATGGAACAGCCCGCGGTCCCCCCGCCGACGCTGGCGCAGGCGATCGGGGCGATCAAGGCCGGGCAACGCGGCGAGGGTCGCGCGCTGCTCGCCCAGGTCCTGGCCGCCGACCCGAACAACGTGACCGCCTGGCTGTGGCTGAGCGAAGTCGCCGACTCCGACGACGAACGCCGCGAGTATCTGAAGCGCGTGCTGGCAATCGATCCCGACAACCCCGAGGCGCTCAAAGGTCTGGAGTTGCTGGGGACGATCGACCGGATACCGCCCTGGTTGTCCGAGACGACGCCTCTGGTAGCGGAGCGGTCGATTGCGCCGGTTCAAGAGGTGATCGTCACACCTGCGCCTCCACCCGCTGAGACCGTTTACTATTTTGACAACCTCGTTCAAATCACCAGCACGCGCGCCATGTTCGGCGAGACCACGTATGCCGTGGCGAATATCACGGCGGTGGAAATGGCTGTCCAGCCGGCCAGCCGCATCTTCGGCAGCATCGTCATCGCGATGGGCGCGTTCGCCATCCTATTGGGGCTGCGCATCCTGACCGATAATCCCATCGTGATCCTGAGCGTGATGATTATCGCCTTGATCGGGTTGCTCATCATCATCGCCGGCGTGTGGTTGAACAGTCTAGCCCGGCCAAGTTACCTGGTCAGGATCACCACGCCGGGGGACGTGAAGGACATGCTGGAATCGAGAAGCCCGGAATACATTCAACGCATTGTGGATGCCATCAACGAAGCGATCGTCAAACGCGGTTAAGGTCGAGTGGCGACAAAAGGCCCGGCGCAGTGCCGGGCCTTGCATTTTCCACAACGCCTCATTTTGCCTGAGCAGCGGGCTGATCGTCCGAAGCCGCCCGCCCGCGCACGCGGCGCGACTCATGCACCCACGCTTCCACGGTATCCAAATCGAGGCTGTTGGCGCTGCACCACTGCTTGAACTGCTCGTAGCGCGTCCGAACGTCTGAAGTGTCATGCATCGGGTCGGCCTGCTGCTCTTCGGCGATAATCTCCGCAAAGCGCGCCAGGATGCGCAGCTGATCGCTGCCGAGTTTGTCCACGACCATCAAGAGTCTATCGCGTTCGTCCATGCCTCCCCCGTCGGAGCAGGATTATAGCACGGTTTAGCGAAGAGCCTCTCAACCAGATCGATTCAGGTCAAACGAACCGCGCGAAAAGCGAGCAGCGCCCGATCGATCTCTTGCGCCGAAACCCAGGCGTGCGTCACCGCGCGAAAACGACGCCTGCCCGCCAGATCGATCAGGACAGCGCGCTCCGCCAGCGCGCGCCCGACCGCTGCGGCGTCGAGCATCACTTCGGGCGACAGATCGAAGTACACCATGTTCGTCTTCACCCGATCGGGATCGACGACGAGACCGGGCGTATCGGCCAGACCTTCCGCCAGGTGTTTGGCATTGGCGTGATCTTCAGCCAGCCGATCGACCATCGTTTCGAGCGCGACAATCCCGGCTGCCGCCAAGACACCCACCTGGCGCATGCTGCCGCCGAGCACTTTGCGCGCGCGCCGCGCCTCGGCAATAAAGTCTTGGGGGCCGCACAACACCGAACCGACCGGCGCGCTCAAGCCTTTGCTCAAGCAAAACGTCACCGAGTCGGCGTCGCGGGTCAAGTCGGAAACCGGCACACCCAACGCCACCGCCGCATTGAAGATGCGCGCTCCATCGATGTGGAACAACAACCCCAGCCGTTTGGCGAGCGCCGCAACCGACTGCGTGTAAGCCACGTCGAGCGGCACACCGCCCCGCGCATTGTGCGTGTTCTCCAGGCACACCAGCCGCGTGCGCGCCAGATGCGGATCGTCTTCGCGCAGCGCCTGCTCGATATCGTCCAGCCTGAGCCGGCCGTCGGGCTGATCCGGGATCGGGCGCGGGACGATGCCGCCCAGCGCGGCCATTCCACCTTGTTCATTGTTGATGATGTGCGTCGCCGCGCCGGCGATCACTTCGTCGCCGCGCCGGCAATGCGTCAGCAGCGCGACCAGGTTGCCCATTGTCCCGCTCGCGACGAACACCGCTGCCTCGTGCCCGACCCGCTCGGCGGCCAGCGCCTCAAGCCGCTGCACCGTCCGGTCGTCGCCGAAGACGTCGTCGCCTACTTCGGCCCGCGCCATCGCCTCGCGCATGGCTGCTGTAGGATGAGTCACCGTGTCGGAGCGCAAATCGATATAGCCGTTGATCACGTGTCACCTTGCCAATAACGAATCGTGCGAGTTCGGTTTTTCCGGGCATAGCCTAGTACTTCGACAACTTGAAGTTGCATAGTTCCTGCCGCAGTTGCAGTGCGAAGCCGCCCCGTGGGCCTGCGGCGGACGGCAGTGCAACTGCCGTCCCAACCCCGCAGAATTAGGCGGTCGGGGTACTAGCGCCTATCCGCTGGAACGCCCACGAGGGGCTAAACTACGCGGGAGCTGGCCTCACACGAGCATCGAGGGTCAATACTGCCGCACCACGGCGCGATACGCGCCGGGCTGGCGGCTCTGCATGTTTTGCAATTCCTCGCGGTAGCGGCGCACCTCGTCCAGATCGATGCGCGCCAACGCGTAACCTTCGATCTCTTCGTCGACGCGCGCGAAGATTTGCCCGCGCGGCCCGATGATCATCGTCTCACCGCAGAACGAGAGCGTGGCATCCTGCCCGATGCGATTGGCGGCCGCGACAAACAACGAGTTTTCCAGCGCGCGCGCCAGCAGGTACGAGCGCCATTCCTCGGCGTTCGGCTTCTCCCAGTTCGCGCACACCAACAGCAGGTCGACGCCGTCGAGTGCGTACGCGCGCGCCGCCTCCGGGAACGCGAGGTCCCAGCCCACGAGCAAACCCACGTTCCCGAAATCCGCCTCGATCAACGGGAAACGGAATCCATTGCGGAAGGCCAGCTTCTCTTCGCCCTTCAGATGCACCTTGCGATACTCGCCGACCAGATCGCCATCCGGCCCGACCAGCACCGCCGAGTTGTACAACACCGATTCGACTTTCTCCTTCGCGGGCAGGCCGAACGCCACGTACACGCCAAACTCGCTCGCCCGTTGCGCGATCAGGTTGACCGAAGGCCCTGGCACGCGCTGCGCAAAATCGGTGAAACGCACGCCGCACTCGTAGCCCGTCGTCGCCAGCTCGGGGAACACGATCAGATCGACTTTCTGCGCCAACGCGATTTTCTCGATCCATTCCGACATCTTCACCAGATTGTCTTCCATCCGGTTGAGCTCGACTTGCATCTGAACGCAGGCGATGGTCACTTCGCGCATGGAATCTCCTTAGACCGGTTACCTGTTTACTTGCTACCTGTACACAAGTAGCAGGTAGACAGGTAGCAGGCAGACCGTACGAACATTCGTTCGGCAAGATTATGGCTGATTCCCGTTAGCGTGTCAAGCATAACCAAGCGTCCAACTAACCAACTATCAAGCCATCCAACTCATTCAACACGCGCGCCAACTCCTCCGGCAACGGCGCGGTAAAGGTTCGTTCTTCACCGGTCGAAGGCAGGCGCAAGGTCAAGCGCGCTGCGTGCAGAAAGTGGCGCGCGATGGGTAACGACGGCTTCCGGCGGCCGTACACCGCATCGCCGACGAGCGGATGTCCGAGCCACGCGAAGTGGACGCGAATCTGATGCGTGCGGCCGGTTTCAGGATACGCCTCGACCAGCGTATACGCCCCGCTCTCCAATCTCCAATATCGAATCACTTTATACCGCGTGCGCGCCGCCCTGCCAGCCAGCGCCACGGCCATCCGCTTGCGATGTAAACGATCGCGTGCGATCGGCGCATCGATGACGCCTTCGGCCGGCTCGACGCGGCCCTCGACCAGCGCCCAATACACCTTCTTCACCGCGCGCGCTTTGAACTGGCGTTGCAGCTCGCGGAGCGCCGCAGCGTGCTTGGCGACGATGATCAGTCCAGACGTATCTTTATCGAGCCGATGCACGATGCCGGGACGTATCTCGCCGCCAACACCCTTCAAGTCCGGTGCGTGGGCGAGCACGGCATTGACCAGCGTGCCCCGATCGTGGCCCGCCGCCGGGTGCACCACCAGCCCCGCCGGCTTGTCGATCACGATCAAGTCGGCGTCTTCGTAGACGATGTTGAGCGGGATGGGTTCGGGTTCGAGGGCGGCCGGCGCAGGCGGCGGGATGCGCACCACAACCTGATCCCCCTGCCCCACCTTGCGCGCCGCAGCGGTCACTACACCGTTGACGGTGACGCAGCCGCCGTCGATCAGCCGCTGGACGGCGCTGCGCGACAACTCGGGCACGCGCGCGGCGACGAACTTATCCAGTCGGTCGCGCACGTCTGCCTGCAAGGTGATGACATGATCAGGCATAGGCTACAGCTTACGGAATACGCAACACGCGCGATTCCAGCGGTTTCTGCAGCACGTATCCCACTCCGCTGCGCTACGGGGACTGTAGTTCCGTAAATCAACCTGGAAACCGCTCTAACGCTCTTCGACATGCTCCACAGGCGCCGTATCGAGAGCAGTCAAGTCTTTCGAGGCCCGTCTACCGTCGAACAAGAACGCGGTCGCCAGTAAGACAATCCCGATCGAGATCGCGCTATCGGACACGTTGAATCGCGCAAAAGCGCCGACCGCGACAAAATCGACGACGTAGCCCAAGCGCAACCGATCGATCAGGTTGCCAATCGCGCCGCCCAACACCAACGCCAATGCCAGGCGCGCCAACCAACGCTCAGGCGGCATCGCCCGCACATAGCGCACCAGCCCCACGATGACGACGATCGCTATAATTGCAAGGAACGTGTTGGCATCCTTGAATAACCCGAACGCTATGCCGGTGTTCGTCACGTGCGTGATCGCCAAGAGGTCAGCTAGCGCCGGGATGGGGTAAATGTACTGGCCCGGCGCGAGGTTCGTCAAGACCAGCCACTTGGTGAGCTGATCGAGCACGACCACCCCGCCGATCAGCAGAGGCACAACCGAAAATCTACGCCGATAAACAAGCCTATCCGCGTTCACGCACGCTATCCTTATCCAGCCACTTCACGTCAACCGGGGAATTGCTCACCGCCCGACGAGGGATCGGGCTTTTGAGGTTCAGGGACAGGCGCCGCCCGGCCCTCATGCCACATCGCGACCGCCAGCAGGGCCACGCCGATCACGATCGCGCTATCGGCCACGTTGAACACCGGCCAAAACTTGAAGTCGATGAAGTCGACCACGTAGCCTAAGCGCAACCGGTCGGTCAGGTTGCCGAACGCGCCGCCCAGTTGCAATCCCAGCGCCAGCCGCACCAGCCATTGGTCTTTGGGCAGATTGCGCAGATACAACACGATCACGCTGATGACGATAACGGCGACGAAAATGAAGAACGTGCCGGCTTCTTTAAACAGGCCAAACGCCACACCCGAATTGGTGACGTGCGTGATCGCAAACAGCCCCGACAACGCCGGGATCGGGTAGATCGACTCGTTGACGGGCAAGGCGCCGGACACCAGCCACTTGGTGAGCTGGTCCAGCGCATAGGTGATGATCGCCAGGACGGGGACAACCGGAACTTGTTTCAACACGCTATCCTAAAAACTAGATGATCAGCCTTAACGCTTTTGCTCACCGACTGCGTCCGCGCGGTCGATCAGGATAGACACCCGCGTAGACGCGGGCTTGGAGCGGCAAAAGCGCAACTTGTGATCGCGCGGAGCATAACTAGACGGTCAGCCTTAACGCTCGCGCTTGCGCTGGCAGTCCATGCACAGCTCGGCATAGGGAATTGCTTTCAAGCGCGCGGGATCGATCGGTTGGTTGCACTCGACGCACAGCCCGTAAGTGCCGTTCTCAAAGCGGCGCAGCGCATCGTTCACTTGCTTCAATAAGCCCTCGGCGTTGATGCGCATCGCCAGGTCTTTGGCTTGATCGAACGCCGCCGTTCCGTCGTCGGCCTGATGGTTGCCATAGCCGAGGTTATCCTGCACCGCGACTTCCGTAAGCCCCGCGAGCACTTCGTCGAGCCGCGCCTGCTCGACCAGGAGCGCCTTCTTCAGTCGTTCATAAGGAACCGGCATAATCCCTCTCCCCGGGCCTATTCTACCCGACGCAGCCTTTTACGGCAAGACAGCGTAGCGCGTATCACTGATGGCGTATGGCGTGTTGCGTATAGCGTATTGCGTGTGGCTCATCGCTGAGAACATTGCACATTCTGCATTCTACATTCTGCATTCCACATTCTGCATTCCACATTCTACATTCCACATTCCACATTCTGCATTCTACATTCTGCATTCCACATTCCTCCTTCATCCTTTCCTCTCCACTCCAATTCTCAACCGCGTCCCATCCAGACTATTCTCATCGGTCACCGATCCAGCCGCTGGCGCGCCAAACCGCACCTCGTCGCTCAGCGTCTCGGCCTTGATGTAGTCTTGCCACTGTTCAATCGCCAATCTCAAATCGCCATCCGTCTCGATGGTGGTGAGGATGTGATCCGAGATCGCGAAGTCGGCTTGCTTGCGCAGGTCTTGAATCCGGCGCACCACATCCCGCGCCTGACCTTCCTGCATTAGCTCAGGTGTCAGCGCGGTGTCGAGCGCGACGACGACGCCGGCCTCCGACGCGACGGCAAAGCCTGCGCGCGGTTGGGGCGTGACCAGCACTTCGTCGGGCGCGAGCTCAAAGCTGTTGTCCCCCGAGCCGACTAAAGTCGGCGCCCCAGCTCGAAGATTTGTGACGACCTGATTGGCATCGGCCTGGGCCAGCGCCTGGCGCAACGCCGGGAAGCGCGCGCCAAACTTAGGCCCCAGCTTCTTATTGTCCGGCAACAGCCGGTATGTGACCAGTTCGGCTTCGTTCGCGGCCAGCGCAACCGACTTGACGTTGAGCTCATCGGCGATGACATCGGCCATGCGCTGAACGCGGGCGCGGCCGGCATCGGGCACGACGACGACCGCTTTCGCGAGCGGCTGGCGCACCTTCAGGTTGTTGCTGGCGCGCGTGGCGTGACCCAGCGTCACCACCTGCCGCGCGAGCGCCACGTCGGCCAACAAGTCAGCGTCGATTAGAGAAGCGTCGGCGGCCGGCCAATCGCAGTGATGCACCGACTCCGGCGCAGTCGCTTCGAAGCTGCGGACGAGGTTCTGGTACAGCGCCTCGCTCAAGAACGGCAGCATCGGCGCGAGCAGTTTTGCCAGCGTTACCAGCACTTCATACAGCGTGGCGTACGCGGCGTGCTTGTCGGCGTCCGACTCGCTCTTCCAGAAACGACGGCGCGAGCGGCGCACGTACCAGTTGCTCAAGTCGTCGACGAACGGCTCGATCGCACGGGCGACGCGGGGCGCATCGTAGTCGTCGAGCGCGGCGGTCGCTTCACCGATCAGCTCGTGCAGCCGAGCGATGATCCAGCGATCCAACGCCTGCAAATCTCCATTCCCCAATATCTTCTTATCCGGCGTCCACCCGTCGAGGTTGGCATAGGTGGTGAAGAACGAATACACATTCCACAGGGGAATGAAGAACTGGCGGCGCACCTCGGCGGCGGGCTTGCGCCCGAACCAGATGTCCGCGTCGTAGCGCTGCCGGACGAACAGCCAGCGCATCACATCCGCGCCCAGTTCGTCGGCTGCCTCGTTGAACTCGATCGAGTTGCCCCACGATTTGTGCATCGGGCGGCCGTCCTCGCCCAGCAGCGTGGCGAAGCCCAGGATCGTCTGCGTCGGCGGCTGTTCGGTGAGCACTGCGCCCATCGTGATCAGCGCGTAGAACCAGTTGCGGAACTGGCCGGGGAACGATTCGGTGATGAAGTTGGCCGGGAACCACTTCTCCCAATACGATCGATCGGTGCTGTAACCCAGCGTCGACATCGACACGATGCCGGCGTCCAGCCACGGGTTGCCCACATCCTTGATGCGCTCGACCCGCGCGCCGCAGTGGGCGCACTTGATCTTCACCGCGTCGATGAACGGGCGGTGCGGCGTGTGGCCCTCGAACGTCGCCCAGCCTTCGACCGCGCGCTCCTTCAGTTCCGGCTGCGAGCCGATCACCTCGAACGCGCCGCACGCCTTGCACTCCCAGATCGGCAGCGCCAGGCCGTAGTAGCGCTTCTTGCTGATCATCCAATCGTGCATGTTGCGCAGCCAATCGAGTTCGCGATCCTGGCCGAAGTCGGGAATCCAGCGGATCTGGTCGTTCACGTCGATCAGCAGCTGGCGCATGCCGTCCATCGAGATGAACCATTCGTCGACCAGCCGGAACACCAGCGGCGTCTGGCAGCGCCAGCACTGCGGGTAGCGGTGCGTGTACTTTTCGAGCCGATAGAAACGGCCCTTGATCTTGAGTTCTTCGACGATCGGATCGGTCACCTCGTTCACGTGCAGGCCGCTCAACCAACCGAAGCCGCCCAGGTACACGCCGTCTTCGTCGAGCGGCGCGACGATGGGCAGGTGGTACTGCTTGCCCAGCGCGAAGTCTTCCGCGCCGCATCCCGGCGCGATGTGGACCATGCCGGTTCCTTCCTCCACGCCGACCTCATCCCACAGGATGACGCGGTGCGCTTCGGGCACGCCGAACTCTTGATTGAGCGGTAGATCGTCGAACGGGCCGACGTAGCGCCAGCCTTCCATGTCCCGACCCTTCAACTCGGCGACGACTTCGTACTCGCCCCTGAGCACGTGCAGCGTGCCCTTCGAGAGATACAGGTATTCCTCGATACCTGCGCGGCTGGTCTGCCGGACTTTCACGTAATCCAGATCGGGGCCGACCGCCGCCGCGACATTGGAAGTGAGCGTCCACGGCGTCGTCGTCCACACCAGCAGGCTCTCGCGCGTCTCGCCATCGCCCCAATGTCCGGCGAGCGGGAAGCGGACGGTGAGACCCGGATCGACTTTCTCGATGTAGCCTTCGGTGACGATCTCGTGTTGGCTGATGCCCGTGCCGCAACGCCAGCACCACGGCATCACGTCGTGGCCCTTGTAGATCCAACCCCGGTCGAAACAGGTTTTGAGGAAGCGCCAGATCTGGTAATTGTTCTCGTTGCTGAAGGTGAAGTACGAGCCGCCGACGTTCGGCAACCCCAGCTGGCCGACCACCTGCTCGACCGTGCCTTCCAGCCAGCCATCCGGCGCCTGATACTCGATCACCTGATTCGGGTTTTCGCCCAACTTATCGCGCAGCCAGCGCAGCTGCTCCGGGCTGTCCCAATTCACCCAATACCCCAAGCGGATCGACTGCTCGGTTTGCACGGCGGCGAAGTTCAGCACGCGCTGCTTGCACAGCACGACGAACGGCGCGATGCCGTAATCTTCAATGTCGCGCTTGCTCTTGAAGCCCAGGTCGCGCTCGACGTTGACCTCGATCCACAAACCCTGGCAATCGAAGCCATTCTGCCAGCGCTCGTTATAGCCCTGCATCGCGTAATAGCGCTGCCACAGGTCCTTGTAGGTGCGGCCCCAGGCGTGATGCACGCCCATCGGGTTGTTGGCCGTGATCGGCCCGTCGAGGAACGAGAAGCGCTTGTCGGACGACGCGCGCAGGCGGCGCAGCTGATTGAATGCGTCGCTATCTTTCCACCAGTGCAGAATCTCGCGCTCCTGGGTGGGGAAATCAACCGTGGTCGGTACAGATTTGAAAGGCATCGCGCGACCTCCTGCCAGAACTAAAAGGATTGATCCACGAATTCACACGAATCTACATTCATCATTCTCAGTACATCACGAAATCCGTAGTTTAGCCCCCTGCTTGCGCCCCCTGGTGGGGTTGTGGGCGGCAAAAACGGGCACAAGGCCCTAGGCTACGGGACGTTTCGTGAACTACTGATTCTACATTCATCATTCTGCATTCCCCATTCTGCATTCATCATTCTGCATTCATCATTCTACATTCATCATTCTGCATTCCCCATTCTGCATTCCCCATTCGTTACTCCACCGCGATCTCGATGCGCTTGTTGATCTTGCCCTTGCTCTTGTAATCGACCACGCGGATGCGGCCGACCTCCGAGGTGTTCGCCACGTGCGTGCCGCCGTCGGCCTGCAAGTCCAACCCTTCGATCTCGACCGTGCGCACTTGCAGGATGCCTTGGGGCAGCAGGTTGATCTTGGTGCGGATCAGATCGGGTATCTGGAACGCTGCGTCGCGCGGCAGAATCTTCACCCGCGTCGGGCGGGCCGCGGCCACCTCGACATTGACTTTCGCCTCGAGCTCCTTCACCAGCTCCTGCCGCATCGTCTCGAACTCGAAGTCCATGCGAGCGCGCAACGGTTCCATGTTGCCGCCGGTCACGCTCGCCTTGTAGTCGCGCCAGACGACGCCGCACAAGATGTGCAATGCTGTATGGGTACGCATTAGCTGGTAACGGCGCTCCCAGTCGAGCGAGCCGTGTATCCCAAGACCTGACAGGCCTTCAAGGCCTGATAGGTCTCCAACCAACTCGTGCCACACGTCATCGCCCTGTTTGCGGACCTGCGTTACGTTCCAGGTTCGATCGCCCAGCATGAGCGTACCGACATCGTGCGGCTGGCCGCCGCCGCCGGGATAAAACGCGGTGCGGTCGAGCGCGACGGCGTTTCCGGCGACGGCCGTCACGGTCGCATCGAACTCGTTGCAGTAGGCATCGGTGTGGTAGAGCGCGTCGGTCATGGTAGCTCCTTGAGACCCGCGAGGTCGGGTAAACAAAAACTCTCGTCCACGACAGGGACGAGAGCACGATCGGTCTCCCGTGGTACCACCCTTCTTGCGCTGCCTCGGCAGCGCCGCTTGACCGGCCGCACGCGCCAGGGCGCGCAGGGCCGCGCGAACGATAACGGGGCGCGATTCCGGCTGAATCTACTCACCAGCCATGCAGGCTGAAGCCTGCACTCCAACTAAGAGCCGATTTTCGGTCAGCAGCTCCGGAAGGATATTCCGCATCGTCGCTTCATTCGGCTCGCACCCTACCCGAACTCGCTGCGAAGGCTCCGATACGTACTCGTTTCCCTCAACGCCGCTAGGCGCGATTATGCCATACTCGCCGGGGAGCGTCAAGCAGTTTCGCCAAGGTCGTCCGGGCCGTCTCCGGCGCCGGATCGCAGACGGTAACCCATTTGTCACGCGCCGATGACTCCAGCTTCATTGCATGGGGTTATGAACCGCGCTATAATAGCGCCAAGTCCGGGCCAGCGCCGGCCCGCACCGGCCGATCGACCTGGGGCAGAGCCGGGTTCCCAGCCCAACCAGTCCAGCCACGACAAACGAAACCCGATCATGAGCACACTCGATACACGTCACATTGGCAGCGATCAAAAAGCGGCGGGCGGCTCACTGGCGCCGGGGCGCGTCCTGCAAGAGCGCTATGAAATCCGCGGCGTGCTGGGCATGGGCGGGTTCAGCGCCGTGTACCAGGCGCGTGACCTGCGCTTCCCCAACGTCGCCAAGCTGTGCGCGATCAAAGAGATGGTCAACCACGCGCCCGATCCGCAGCTGCGCGCGGTCGCCTTGCAAAACTTCGAGCGCGAAGCGAACATCCTGGCCACGCTGAACCATCCGGCCGTCCCCAAAGTCTACGATTACTTCTCCGAAGACAACCGCGCCTACCTGGTGATGGAGTTCATCGACGGGCGCGACCTGGAGGCGGTGATCAGCGAAGGCGCCGGCTTTTTGCCGCAGGATCAAATCCTGGCCTGGGCGCTGCAGCTGTGCGATGTGCTGTCTTTCCTGCATGGGCACAGCCCGCCGATCATCTTCCGCGACATGAAGCCGTCCAACATCATGTTGGACAAGCACGGCCAAATCCGGCTGATCGACTTCGGCATTGCCAAGAACTTCCAGCCCGGCCAAAAAGGGACGATGATCGGCACCGAGGGTTACAGCCCGCCCGAACAATACCGGGGCATCGCCGACCAGCGCACCGACCTGTACGCGCTCGGCGCCACCCTGCACCACCTGCTCAGCCGGCAGAACCCGCAGGTCGAGCCGCCGTTTTCGTTCCACGAGCGGCCCATCCCGGCGACCAATCCCGGCGTCGATCCGGAATTTGCGCAGATCGTCATGCGCGCGCTGGAGTACGAACCCGACCGGCGCTACGCCGCGGCCGAGGAGATGAAGCGCGCGCTGCTCTCGCTGCGCCCGGCCAGCAAGCTGGCCGGGCCGATGGTCAGCCTCGCGGGCAACAGCGACCTGACCCCGCTGTGGACTTTCAGCTGCGAAGACGAAATCCGCTCCGCGCCGGCCTACGCCAACGAGCAGATCTTTGTCGGCGCGTACGATAATAACCTGTACGCACTGGAGGCCAAGAGCGGCAAGTTCATGTGGAAGTACGCCACCGACGGCGGGGTCGCCACCACGCCCTTTGTCCACGAGGACCGGGTCGTGATCGGGTCGCAGGATCGGGTGTTGTACTGCATCAATGCGCAGACCGGGCGCATCCAGTGGACCTGCCCGACGGGCGGGCGCATTTTCTCGTCGCCGTGCGTGCATTACAACCACGTCTTCTTCGGCGCGGACGACGCCTTCCTCTACGCGGCCAACTTCCAGACGGGCCGCGTGGCCTGGAAGACCCAGGCCGAGTCGGCCATCCGCTCGTCGCCGGCGGTGGGCGACGAGCAAATCTTTTTCGGCTCGAACGACGGGTACATCTATTCGCTCGATATTCGCGGCGTGCTCAAGTGGCGCTATCGCACCAAGCGCCCCATCGTCTCGTCGCCGAGCGTGCGTAACGGCATGGTGTATATCGGCTCTGACGATTGGAACGTGTACGCGCTCGACGCGCAGACCGGCTGGGTGATCTGGCGTTATCGCACCGGCAAACCGGTGTGGTCGTCGCCCGTGATCAGCGATCAGGTGTTGTACGTCGGCTCGGCCGACGGGAACGTGTACGCGCTCGAGCCAAAATCGGGCCGGGAAGTCTGGCGCCACGCGACCGAGGGCCAGGTGACGGCTTCGCCGGTCGTCCACAACGGCGCGCTGTATATCGGCTCAGTCGATCAGCATCTCTACTGCCTGGATATCCGTACCGGCAACCTGCGCTGGCGCTTCCGCACCGGCGGCCCGATCACGTCCGCCCCCCTCATCGTGGAAGATGTGTTGTACGTCACGTCAACCGATCGCCTGGTGTACGCGCTGCCGATCTGATACCATCGCGGAGACAGGGCATGGGCTTCGTTCGCAAGCTACTTGGGCACAAAGACGAGAAGGCCGACGCAGCGGCGGCTTCGAACGACACGCCACTGGTCGAAGCGGGAGAGGCGCGCCCGCCTGCGCGGGCGCGTCACGTGCGGGTGGGAACGGCCAGCGACGTAGGCCTGGTGCGCAATCACAATGAAGACGTGCTGCTCACGTTCACGTCCGAGCAGCACGCCGACGGGGCGCTCGACGTGTTCGGCGTGTTTATCCTGGCCGATGGCATGGGCGGGCACCAGGCCGGCGAAGTGGCCAGCTCACTCGCCGCGCGCACGGTGGGCCGCGAGGTGATCGAGCAGGTGTATCTGCCGTATCTCGTGCATGGCCGCCCCGATCCGTCACAAACGCCGCTGGCCGAGGCGCTGGTACAGGCAGTGGACGAAGCCAGCAAGATGGTGTATAACAACGTCCCAGGCGGGGGAACCACTCTGACCTGCATGGTGCTGGTCAACGATCGCGCGGTGTTCGCTCATGTCGGCGATAGCCGCGCTTATCTGTATCACGGCAACGCGCTGCGGCAGATCACCAAAGATCACTCTTACGTGGACAAGCTGGTGGAGCTGGGCCAGCTGACCGCCGAGGAGGCCGCGGCGCATCCGCAGAAGAATGTGCTGTACCGGGCGGTGGGGCAGGAAGGCCCGCTCGAAGTGGATACGCACCTGGAGGTCCTCCCGGCCGGGAGCCGCCTGTTGTTGTGTTGCGACGGTCTCTGGAGTATGATTGACGACAAGCAGATCAGTCGGATTTTGGGCAGCGCGGCCACGCCGCAGGCGGCCTGCGAGCAGCTGGTCACGGCGGCCAATGCCGCCGGCGGGCGCGATAACATCACGGCGATCGTCGTCGAGATGGATGGGTGATGCATCACCACGGATGACGCCGATCGCACGGATTTGGAAAAGAATATATCGGTGTCAGCCGTGACATCCGTGGTCAGTATTTTTGGACAGTATGCTACAGGAACCTGATTACTACGACATCCTCGGCGTGCCGCAGAATGCGAGCGGCGAAGAGATCAAACGAGCCTATCGCACGCTCGTGCGCCAGCACCATCCTGACGTACAGAACGCGCCGGGCACTACGCTGTTGTTCCGGCAAGTGCAGGAAGCGTACGAGATCCTCAGCGACAGCCAGCGCCGCGCCGCTTACGATCGACAGATCGGCGATGCGGGGTTGGGCTTCGACGCTTTGTTCGCGCTCAACCTCCAGGCCAGTCGCGAGATGGCGCCCATCCTGCCGGAGGAGCAGGTGCTGTACATCCTGTTCGACGTCAAGGCGGCGAAGGCGATTTCGAAAGCGCAACGGTTGCCGCTGAACCTGTGCCTGGTGATCGACCGCAGCACGTCGATGCAAGGGCCCCGGCTCGATCAGGTGAAAGCGGCGGCGCACCAGCTGATCGATGCGTTGAGCGAGAGCGATTCGCTGGCGGTGGTGGCCTTCAGCGACCGCGCCGAAATCGTCTGGCCCAGCCAGTCGGTCGGCGACGCGATTCGGGCTAAGGCGCGCGTGAGCGCCATTCAAGCGGCCGGCGGCACCGAAATTCTACAAGGCCTGAAACTGGGTCTGGAGGAGCTGGAGAAGCGCCGCCGGGCGCAGTCGATCAACCATTTGATCCTGCTTACCGATGGGCAGACTTACGGCGACGAAGAGAAGTGCCTGGAGCTCGCGCTCGACGCCAAGCGGCGCAACGTCGGCATCAGCGCGATGGGCATCGGCGAAGATTGGAACGATCAGCTGCTGGACGCCATCGCGTCGCGCTCCGGCGGCGCCTCGCACTACATCGCCTCGGTAACGGACGTCCAGGCGATTATGAAGGAGCGCCTGCAAGGGCTGACCGCGCTCTATGGCGACGAAATCCGGCTGGCGTTGCGTTTCAACGAGAACGTGAGCCTGCGCGGCGCGTTTCGCCTCTCGCCCTACATCCAACGCATCGATCGAGACGGCGACGACCTGGTGATCGGGACGCTGCAAGCGGACACGGCCGTGACGGGTCTGCTGGAAGTGATCGTGGGCCAACAGAATCCGGGCCGGCAGCGGGTGGTGCAGATCGAGCTGACCGGCAACGTCCCGGCGCTGGAGCGCACAGGCGAGCGTGTCCGCAGAAACGTGACGCTGACCTTCAGCAACGAACCGCCGCCCGCACAACCGGTGCCGCCCAGCCTGCTCAACGCCTTGGCGAAAATAACGATCTTCCAGATGCAGGAGAGCGCCTGGCAATCGCTCGAACAGGGCGACGTAGCCACGGCGACGCAACGCCTGGAAACGATGGCGACGCGACTGCTGGACCTGGGCGAGCATCAACTGGCGCGCGCGGCGCTGCTGGAAGCCGGCCGCCTGGCGCGCAGCGGCCATCTATCGCCGGGCGGCCAGAAGACGATCAAGTATGGGACACGAAGTTTATCACTGGCTTCTGTGAAGGACTGAGCGACTATGATTGAATGCCCATCCTGTGGACGACAACACCGACCCGGCACGCTGTTCTGCAGCGAGTGCGGCGTGTATCTGTTGACCGGCGGCCCGTTGCGCACCGAGCCGTTGCCCGAATCCGAATTACCGACCGCGCGCGCCGACCCGTGGGCGGGCAGTTCGGGCGCGCCCCCGGCTGAAGCGGGAACGACGGTGCTGACGGTGGTGATGTCGGCGACCGGCCGCCGCGTGCCGCTGCCGCCCGGCGGCGAGGCGGTGCTGGGCCGGCTCGACGCCACGCGCGGCGTGTTCCCCGACGTCGATCTCACGCCGGATGGCGGACTGGAAGGCGGGGTTTCGCGGCGGCATGCGCGCGTCCACCAGCAAAAATCGCAATTTTTCATCGAGGACCTCGGCAGCGCCAACGGCACGTTCCTCAACGGCCAGCGGCTGACCCCCTACCTGCCCCATCCCCTACGCGACGGCGACGAAGTGCAACTCGGACGCGTGCGGCTGCGCATCGCGGTGCAATAGATGCGGCGCAGCGCCAGGAGGGGCCGATGGCTTATACGATATTGATTCATGTCCACAACGAAGACCCGGTGCTGGGCGAGGTCGATGAACTGCCCAACCCCACCGACAATTTCCTGTTGGTGACGAACGTCCGCAAGCGGGACGGCAAAGACGTGCACTTCGTCGATCCCACCGCGGTGTCGCTGATCCTTCCCTGGCACAAGATCGGGTTTGTCGAAGTGATGCCGAGCGAAGAAGAGGGCGAAGTCATCGGCTTCGTGCGTGAATAGATTAACAGAGACCGGGTTTCCCGTAGGCCCTCGAAGCATAGCGAAGGGGGTGAGAAACCCGGTCTCTCCACTTCTCTCATGCCGCCTGAAGCGAAACATACGATCTTGATTGTCGACGACGAGCCGCGCATGATCCAGTTCATTCGGATGAACCTGGAGCTGGAAGGCTTGCGCGTGCGGCAGGCCTCAAACGGGCTCGAGGCGCTGAACAAGGTGCGCGACGACCTGCCCGACTTGATCGTCCTCGACGTGATGATGCCGGAGCTGGACGGGTTCGAGACGCTGCGTCTGCTGCGCGAGATCACCAGCGTGCCGGTGATCATGTTGACGGTCAAGGATGACGAAGACGACAAGGTAAGAGGGTTGGAGCTGGGCGCGGACGACTACGTGACCAAGCCGTTCAGCCCGCGCGAGCTGACCACGCGGATCAAGGCGGCGTTGCGTCGAGCCGAGACGCCGGCGCCGGCCGAGAAATCGATCATCAAGGTAGACGATTACCTGCAAATCGATTTCGCCAACCGGCGCGTGTTCGCCGGCGGCAAAGAGGTGAAGCTGCGCCCGACCGAGTATCGGCTGCTGTATCATCTGGTGAGCAATGCCGGGCACATCGTCCCGCACGATGTTTTGCTCTCAAAAGTGTGGGGGTACGAATACCGCGACGAGACGCACTACCTGCGGTTGTACATCACCTATCTGCGGCAGAAACTCGAACCCGATTCGGCGAATCCCCGTTACATTTTCACCGAGCGTGGGGTCGGATACCGATTTGTGGACTTCAAGCAGGAGAACGTGACATCCGGCTAGTTATGGCAAGTCGCCACGTAAGCATTACGGACCTTAGTGCCATTCCGGGTTGGCCGGGCGAGGCGCATCCAGGAATAATGGGCATATAGATGTAGATGCCGCTATCTAAATGTAGATACCCCGAGGCTACTGCGCAAGCTTATATGCCTGTAGTGACTTTTATATAGCAGCAGATACCTTTTCCGCCTAATCTATAGTTGGGCGGCGCGGGTCTTCAGAGATTTTACTTTGGGGAGATAGCACGGCGCGACTTGCCTGGGAGTCTATCACTGCCGTCGGAGATAATCTTACGGGCTGGGTTACACACACAGCTCGCCTGCGGCGACCATGCCTCAGTCGCCGCGCCGGAATGCGTAAACCGCGTTTTGAAAGGCAGGCACGGAGCCCGCCGGGGGCCGCCCAACCAGCGCATGCAGCCGACCGCCTACCGCGCCGCGTTCTCAAGTACCCTGGCGCTTGCAGCGTGTCGTCGGGGAGAGTATACTTGCCGTCAGTCTCGTCCGGCCAACGGTGTAGCGGTGCGGTTGTCATTACTCGCCCGCTGCGTAGTCGGGCGCAACACGCCGGCGGCTGATGCGCGAGCCGTTGGGCGGCCCGCCGCGAGAAAGAGTCAAAGCATGCGGAAGAGTCACCGGTAGGTTTATCCGCAGAAGCGCGGGGTGAACCGTCTCGGGAAGGCTCCGCAGGCGTCACTCGCTGCCTGGCGGTCTGGCGGTTGAGCGGCGCAGCTCACCGGACAAGCATAAGCTGGCATGGGCTGAGGCGGGCCGCCCAACAACTCCATGAAGCCGACGTGCTACCGCTGGCAAATTTGGAGTCGCGCAGCGATTGGAGTATACTGAAGCAGGTTGAAATTCGCCCAAACGCACGCGGCTTATCTCGAACGTTGGGCGGCGCGGGTCTTCAGCGATTCTATTTTGGGGAGATATCACCGCGTGCCTCGTCTGAGAGTCCATACGAACAGTCAGTGGTACATATCGCCCGCAGCGGTCAACAGCGACCCGGCCTGCGGTGAGCATTTAACAGCCGCCGCGTCACGGTGCGTAAACCGCGTTTTGAAAGGAAGGCACGGAGCCAGCGGTGGGCCGCCCAACCAGCGCATGCAGCCGACCACCTACCGCGCCGCGTTCTGAAGGGTCTGGCGCTTGTGTTGCGTCTCTGGACGGAGTACACTTGCCGGTAGTTGCGTCCAGCCCGCTGTCGTTCGGGCTTTTCGGTCGCGCTTTGCCTGTGAAATAATCTCGCGCGTCACGGCGGACGGCTGATGCGCGTGCCGTTAGGCGCACACGCCGTAGCCGCAAGGCAGAAGTCGAATACAACAAAGATATGGACGAGACACTTCGGGCGGTCATTCTTCTCTTAATCGGATGGGGTGTCGGCATCATTAGCGCCCTCCTCAATGATTGGCTACAGACGCGCCGGGAGAAACGCAAAACTCAAGCGGAACGAGAAAAAGAGATACGACACCGGCTCGTGGGCGATCTGATCCAGACATCAGAGGTAATGACCTATATCGAATCCGCGCGTGAGCGCGGCGAAGAGCCAGACCTAAGTCGGGCCAATCTCGCTTCCGTTGATCTGCGCTACAAGAATCTGCAACAGGTCAAGTTCTATCGTGCCAATCTGGATGGCGCGGACCTCAACGGCGCGATATTCACAGGCGCAGACTTGAGCAAGGCATCATTGAAAG
The DNA here is from genome assembly GCA_035292585.1 of Anaerolineae bacterium. Taxonomy (GTDB): domain Bacteria; phylum Chloroflexota; class Anaerolineae; order Fen-1058; family Fen-1058; genus DASSFZ01. Next base: position 163,892 of record DATDPU010000089.1, read on the forward strand.
ACGCCAAACTGTACGGCGCGCAGATGCAGAGGGTTAACCTGCTGGGCGCAAAACTGATCGAGGCACGGATGAAGGAAGCCGACCTCACAGCGGCCAACCTTGAAAGAGCCAGCTTGGAGAAGGCATACCTCAAGTCTGCAATATTGCGCGGAGCCGACCTGCATGAAGCCAATCTGGCTACTGCCGATCTGACTGAGGCAGATATGAGTGGGGCCAACCTGGAGAATGCTATACTGACCGATACGGTACTAACCGGTGCTATCATGCCAGATGGCACGGTTCATAGTTGACGTGCAGTGCGGCTCAACCACCTGCGCGCCCAACCAGCGCATGCAGCCGACCGCCTACCGCGCCGCGTTCCAAGTATCTTGGCGCTTGCGTCGGGTCTCTTGGAGGTGTACACTGGCCGGTAGTCGCGTCCGGCCAACGGTGTAGCAGTGAGGTTGTCGCCACTCGGCTGCCGCGTGACTGGGCGCAACACGGCGGCGGCTGATGCGCCAGCCGTTGGGCGGCGCGGGTCTCCAATGATTCTATTTCGGGGAGATAGCACGGCGTGACTTGCCTGAGAGGCTATCCCTGCCGTCGGAGATAAGCTTACCTGCCAGGTTCCAGACACACCTCGCCGGAGGCGGTCATTCATGAGCCGCCGCGTCACGGTGCGTAAACC